>CAYNVS010000008.1:0-114739 GCA_964400725.1 uncultured Myxococcales bacterium | reverse complement strand
GAACTCCCTCCCTGATTGTCAACTTTTTTCTTCGCAAAACTGGGGATGAGTCAGCGCGCCTTGCCTCAATAAACGCTAATAAGCAAAGCCAAATCCGTACGGCGGTTATTTTTTAGTTTGATAGTTTGCGGCTTGGCGCGGTTTAGCGCTAAAAGTGCTCGAACGACGGGCCGGGGAGAATTTCCTCGCTTCCGTCAATTTTAACGAGTTTCAGCCGCGGTTCGGCCGTAACGCGCCCTATTACCGTAAGGCCGACAAGCGGAAAACGCGCGTTGAACGCTGATATTATATCGTTATAATTGTGTGAGGGCAGCGCGACCATAAGCTCGTAATCCTCGCCGCCGCGGACTGAAAAATCGCTTAAAGGCAGACGAAGTTGTTTGCAAAAATCGCGAAGCTGACGACTGGCCGGCATCGCGGTTTCTTCAATCGAAGCTCCAACGCGGGAAGACGCCGCGACGCGCCGCAAATCGCTCGCAATTCCATCCGACAAATCCATTCCGCCGGTTACGCCCAACCCCGCGAGAAACTTCGCCTCTTCAACGCGCGGTTCCGGCAAAAGATGTTTGCGCTTAAGATATTCCGAGGTTTCGTCCGGCAGACCCGCCGCTGCGGCATTTATGTTTTTTAAAAAAATTTCAAGCCCGGCCGCGGAGTCTCCGGCGCTCCCTGTTATTGCGATATAATCGCCGGGGCGGAAGGCGTTGCGCGCAAGCGTCGCCCCGTCATGCGCTTCGCCGATTACCGTAACGGAAACGCTCCACTTCGCGCCGCGGGTGGTGTCGCCGCCGCACAGCGCGCAGCCGTGTTTTTCAAGTTCGAATATCAGCCCCGACATGAACGCCAGCGCGTCTGATTCCGGCGTCCCTTTGGGCATTGAAAGCCCGACGAAGGCGTAAAGCGGAGTCGCGGCCATGGCGGCTATATCGGAAATATTAGCCGCCGCGCTCTTGCGCCCGACTTCGTAAGGCGTCGCGAACGCGAATGAAAAATGAACGTCCTCGATGAGCAAATCTTTGGTAACGCACAGCCTTTTGCCGCCCGCCTCGAAGACGAAGCAGTCGTCGCCGTTGTCGATTACGGCGTTTTGCGGCGTTAAGGTTCTCAGCGCCGCCGCCTTGGCGATAAATGCGAATTCGTCGAGTTTGTTCATTGTTTTTCTTGCGTTATTTTTTTACGCGCGCTTACGTTGTCTTAGCATTGTATAGTCTCGCTGGAAGCATTATTTATCCGGTTATCAACTTATGCAGTGGGAGAGGGCCTTCGTTCCTCGACCAGTTAAATTTTTTAGCTGCAATCGCGGGACAAATGCCCGCTCCCACAGCGGCAATATTGTTATGCGCCGAATCCATTTTACTTTAGTTTTACCACCGTTACGCCGGTTCCGCCGCCTTCCTGCGCCGCGAACTCAAACGACGCCACGTAAGGGCAGTTCATAAGGTATTCGCGCACCGCCTTTTTTATCGCGCCGGTGCCGTGCCCGTGGATTATATCCACTACGGGCAGGTCGCGCCTAAAAGCCCTGTCGAGAAATCCTTCAAGCTGCGTAAGCGCTTCGTCAACCCTCGCGCCGCGCAAGTCGAGACTCAGCCCGCCGCCTTCCTGCGCGCCTCGGTCAACGCTGGCGTAACTCTTGACTTCCGCTTTTTTCTTTTTTTCAAGCGCGGCTTTGCTCGCCAGCAGGCTCTTCATTTGCACGCGGGTTTGCAGCTTGCCTATTTCCACCAGCACGGGGCCTTCCTTAGTTTGGTCTTCCAAGACGACGCCCTTTTTGGCGAGCGTTTCGACCCAAACTTCAAGCCCCTTGAACGCGGACGTTAGGGTCGTCGGGTCGTCGAACGGAGGTTTGACCGCCTTCTTTTCTTCCTCCGGCGGCGGAAGCGCGCGCTCCTTGGCCGTTATTTGCTTAATGCTTTCCTCTATTTCCTTGCGCGTCGTTTCCTGTTTTTTAGCGGCCGCAAGCAGCGCCGACATCTCGTCTATCGCTTCGAGGTAAGCCTTGCGCCTTCCCGCGATTTTCTCGTTGTTTGCCGCGGCGATTGTAGATTTGAGCTGCCGCTCTTTTTCTTTAACCGCCTCGCGTTCGGTTTTGTATTTTTCAATTTCTGCGTCAAGCGCGGCTTTTTTCTCTTCCGCCTGCGCAAGCGCGACGTTAAGGCTTTTAATAGTCTCTTCAAACGCGCGCGAGGCTCCGCTTGTAAGTTCTTGGGCTCGCGCCAGAACCGAATCTGGGACGCCAAGCTCTCTCGCCACCGTAAACGCGCTTGACGCGCCCGGAACTCCTATCGAGAGCGAATAGTTCGGTTTGCCGGTCGCCGAATCTAGCCCCACCGCAGCGTTTGAAAAGCCGACGGACGACTGCGCGGCCACTTTAACCTGCTCGTAATGCGTGGTCAGCATAACTTGAGCGCGCCGCTTGTTAAACTCTTCAAGGTACGCAACCGCCAGAGCCGAGCCCTGAATCGGGTCGGTGCCGACGATTATTTCGTCCAATAACGCGACGGTTCCCTTTCCGGCGCTTGCCAGAGCCTCGTTTAGATTGTTTATGTTGGCCGAGAACGTGCTTAAATCTTTGTCGATGCTTTGATCGTCGCCGATGTCGCACCAGATTTGTTTGTAGGGCGTAAAACGCGAGTCGCGTCCGGCCGGAACCGGAATTCCGGCTTGAGTCATAAGTATCAACAGCCCGGCGGTTTTTAGCGCGACCGTTTTGCCGCCGGTGTTCGGACCCGACACGACCAGCGTGTCGTACTCGTCGAAACCGAGGCGTATGTCGTTGGCGACAACTTTAACCCCGCGAAGCGCAAGCAACGGGTGGCGCGCTTTTTCAAAGTAAAATCCAAACGTTTCGTCGTCGCTCTCCGTCGGATCGACGACGGTTGGGGCGTTGGAGGACAAATCCGCGGAAAGCCGCGCCGAGGCGTTAATCGCGTCCATCTCGGCCAAAAGCAGAAAATTCGTTTCAATCTCTCCCGAAAATTCCTTCACTTTACCGGAAAGTTCGCGCAAAATACGCCGTATTTCCTGCTCTTCCTCGGCTTCAATCATTTTTAAATCGTTGTTGTAGCCTACCAGCTCCTCCGGTTCGATGTAAACCGTTTGTCCGGTAACGCTGGAACCGTGAATAATGCCGCGCACCATCCGTTTATAGTGCGTCGCCACCGGCAGAACGTACCGCTCTTCGCGTACGGTATAATAATTTTCTTGCAGCATTTCCGACAACTCGTGCCGCGTAAGATATTCCTGAATGCGTTCTTTTATTCGGTTTTGCAGCTCGCGCTTGCGTTTGCGCAGCTCTTTCAGGCGCGGGCTGGCGTCGTCTCTTATTTGGCCGCGGGCGTCGAGCGTTTTATGGAACGCCGCGTACAGCTCCTTCAATGGAGACATCGGCGCCAGATAACGCCTTAAAGCCGCAAACTCGCCGCTCTCCTCGGCGGCGGAGCAAAGCGCCGAGAACGACTGAGAAATGTTGGTTAAAAAAGAAACGCGCCGAATTTCCTCGATGTCGAGCGCCCCTTCCTTTTTTGCTTTTGCGGCGCAGCCCAGCGCGTCTTGAAGATCTGAAAGCGACGGCATTCTTCCCTGTTCCGACGCGAAGCGCGAATCCTGAACAAGAGCGAGCCTGAATTCCACCGTCGCCGGATCGACGAAAAAGCGCAGCCTTTCGGCGGCGAGCCTTCCGGGTTCGCTTTCGCAGCGCTCTTTAATCGCGCCGATCAGCTTTCCCCATTCGAGAGCCTTTAAAACTTCCGGTCTTGCGAACCGCTCTCCCGCCGTCCGCAAGTCTTCCGCGTAATCGTTAAACATTTTTATTTCCTTGATTTACTTTCGCGCCTTTCCCGAACCATCGGGACGAAGCGCACGCTTTCGATGAAAGTTTCGACGATGCGGCCGCCCGGCTTTTTTTCAATCAGCGACAAACGCTGAAACCCTTCGCCGTAAGGAACGACCATTCTGCCGCCTTCCGCCAGCTGCGCTACCAAAACGGCCGGAACCTCGGCGGGCGCGGCGGTGAGAATTATCCTGTCGAACGGCGCCTTTTCCGGCAGGCCGTCGTAGCCGTCGCCGCGGTACAACCGTACGTTATTACCCGTTTGCAGGCTTAAAATCAAACTTTTCGCCCGCTCGTGAAGCTCCGGAATTATTTCTACGCTGTGAACCTCTCCGGCGAGCTTTGACAGAACGGCGGTTTGGTAGCCGCTGCCGGTTCCGATTTCGAGGACTTTGCAGCCTTTATCAAGCGCGAGCCGCTGCGTCATAAGCGCGACGATGTAAGGTTGAGAAATCGTTTGATTAAACCCGATGGGAAGAGGAAAGTCGCCGTAGGCGTTTTCGCCGAAAGTTTCGGGGACGAACATATGCCGCGGAACCGATTCGAGCGCGCGTATAACGGCTTCGTCAAAAAGACCGCGCCCCTTAATATCGTTTTCAATCATTTTTTTAAGCCCGGCGACAAAGGCGGCTTCGTCCTTGCTCATCGGTTTTTTAAGGCGCTATCCCGGAGGCCAGCCGAGATTGCGTCCGGCTAAAATATGCGCGTGAACGTGAAAAACTTCCTGACCGGCGGCTCTGTTTACGTTGAAAACCACGCGGTATCCCTCTTCCGCAAACCCCAGCTTCTTGGCCGCTTCTTTTGCGGCGACGAGCATCCAACCGGCGTCTTCCGCCGAATCGTAGTCGTTCAGCGCGCTTACGTGCGCTTTAGGTATAACGACCAAATGAATGGGCGCCACGGGGTTGATGTCGTGGAAAACAAGGCAGCGCTCGTCTTCAAAGACCGAATGCGACGGGATTTCTTTTCTCGCGATTTTACAAAAAATACAATCTGCCGACATTTTGAGCCTCCGAATGCGGTAATTAAACGACGAGTTAATTATAACAAATTTATTTTTTTTATCCAATAATTTTTGCCGCGACGAAAATTTATTTGCTTTTTTTCGCTGCGGCGTAAATTTAGCGGCTGAAATTGATAAAAAGATTCGTTAGTTCCCGCGGGAGGCGCATACGCCCGGCGGGTTTAAAATAAGGATAAGAAGGAAATTAATTAGAAAAACCTCCGCGTCTCTCCGCGGCCTGCGCGGTTTTTTATACAAAGCGGGGATGAGTCGGGGGCATGTCGCGTTTGTTTGCGATTATATTTAAATATGTATAAAATTTTTTTGACCGTGCGGGCGCTTTATGCTAATACACTAAATCTTAAACTCAAGGGGCGATAGAAATATCGGCTCTTTTTGCGTTTTTACCGGAGGAAACATGAGTTTTTTCAACGGCTCTTTTATTTTGTTGGACGCCGCGGCCGCTCCCGCCGGAGGGGCGTCTCCGCAGGCGGCGGCGGGAGGCCTTATAGAAATGCTCGTCCCGTTCGCGCTTATTTTCGTGGTGTTTTACTTTTTGCTTATCAGACCGCAGCAGAAAAAACAAAAAGAGCTTGCGAAAATGATTGAAGAGCTCAAACGCGGCGACGAAGTGATTACCAGCGCCGGAATTCACGGCACCATTAAAGCCGTAACGCCTCACAATATCAAGCTGGAAATTGCCCAGAACACCGTAATTACGATTGAAAAATCGCAGATTGCGATTAAGAAGGCCGCGGGCGACGGCGAACCCGAAAAAGAAAAATCCGACAAGAAACTGCAAGGATAATATAATAAGGAGACACAAGAAATGGGCAGCAAATGGTGGTTCAATACTCTTCTGATAATATTTCTGGTCGCGTTGTCGATTTTGTATTTGATTCCGACATTCACGCAGAAAGCGGACGGCGAAACCAGTCTGCCTTCGTGGTACCCGTTCTCCAAGACCATCCGCCCCGGACTTGATTTGAAAGGCGGAATGCACTTGGTTCTCGGCGTCGAATGGGAGAAAGCGCTTATCGACGACGCCACGCTTAAGGCTTCAAACCTCAAAGACTGGTGCCAAAACAATTCCATCCCCATCGTTGACGCGACGACCGACGGCGAAACCAATCAAATCAGCGTTAAATTCAAGAGCGTAGAAGAGATGAACAAATACGCTCCGAAAATAATCGACAATTGGAAAAGCCTTTCGCAGCTAGTAGGCGTCTCATCCTCTCCGGAAGTTCTAACGCTTACCCAGAGCGAGCAGGAAGTCAAGCAGATTAAAGACAATTCCATCAAGCAGGCTCAGGAAACCATTCACCGCCGCATCGACCCGACGGGAACCGGCGAAATGTCGCTGGCGAGGCAGGGCGACAGCTCTCTCGTAATCGCGCTGCCGGGCTTCTCCAACATCGACCGCGCTAAAAACCTCATTTCGCAGACCGCCTTGCTGGAATTCCAATTTGTTGACGAGTCCGACGCGGCTCAGTCCCTCTTCGCCTCCGTAAAAGATTCCCTTCCGCCGGGCGCCAAACGCCTGAGCGACAGAACGCAGGATTACGTTACCGGCCCCGATTTGAAGGCTCTTATGGACTTGGTTAAAAAAATCAACGTCCCCGCCGGCCTTGAAGTTTTGTTCGAGAAAGAGCCGGACAAGACCGTTCCCGGAAAGTTCACATACAGAAGCTATACTCTTAAAAAGAAGGTGGAGCTGACCGGCGACAAGATAGAAGACGCCCGCGTTGTGAGCGACAACAACAACAAACCGGTCGTTTCCATCGAGTTCAATCCGGACGGCGCGAGAATTTTCGCCCGCATCACCGCAGACAACGTCGGAAAGCGGATGGCCATTATTTTGGACAAAGAAGTGCGCTCCGCGCCCGTAATCAAAGAAAAAATTCCGCACGGCCGCGCCCAGATAACTTTGGGCGAAGCGAAGAACCTTCAAAAGATGTACGAAGACGCGAAAGACCTTTCCATCGTTCTCCGCGCGGGCGCGCTTCCCGCTCCGGTAAAATTCGAGGAAATCAGGCAGATAGGGGCGAGCTTAGGAGCCGATTCAATCGAGCAGGGAAAGAACGCGATTATCGCGTCTTCCATCGCCGTCATAGCCTTTATGATATTCTACTATAAGTTAGCCGGCGTTTTCGCCTCCATCGCGGTCGTCCTCAACGTGCTTTTCATTCTGGCGTGCATGGCGGCTTTTCAGGCCACCCTTACGCTGCCCGGTCTTGCCGGAATAGCGCTTACCATCGGTATGGCGGTTGACGCCAACGTCATCATCAACGAGCGCGTGCGCGAAGAGCTGCGCATGGGAAAGACGCCGCGTTCGGCGGTAGAAACCGGCTACGCGCGAGCCTTCTGGACGATTTTCGACTCCAATATTACGACGGCCATCTCCGGCTTCGTCCTCTGGAGCTACGGATCGGGGCCGATTCAAGGCTTCGCTATCACGATGCTGATAGGTTTGGCCTCCTCGATGTACACCGCAATCGTCGTCGCCAGACTGCTGCAGGACTGGATTCTCATCAAGTTCAAGCCGCAGAGCCTCAGCATATAAGCGCCTCTATAGGTTTTTGATACCAAGGAGTTACGAAAATGGAGATTATAAAGCCCGGAACAAACTTCGACTTTGTCGGCAAAAGAAATATATTCATTACCGTTTCTGGTATTTTGTGCTTAATTTCTCTCGTCGTCATTTTGTCTGGCGGCCTTAATTACGGCATCGACTTCAAAGGCGGAACGGAAATTACGATACAATTCATGCCGGAAAAAATGGGCGGCAAAACGCCGAACATCGACGAGCTGCGCGCCGCGCTTAAAAACATACCCGACGTGAACGCCGAAGTTCAGACTTTCGGCGACAAGCAGGGCGAGTACCTGCTTAAAATGCAGCAAATCACCCACATTACTCAGGCCAAAACCGACGGAATTAAAAAAGCTCTTGCCGATAAATTCGGCGAAGACAAAATTAAGCGTTTCATCGTATCCACGGAAGGATCGGATAAAATAGAGTTTATCCTTTCCAAGAAACAAGCTCCGAAGGACGAGGCGCAGCAGCCCGCGAACGAAGGCGAAGAGAAAAAACAGGACGCTCAGGAAGTTCCGGTTAAAAAAGAAACCGCCGCCGCCACGGACGCCGACGGCAAGGTAATTCCGGCTGACGCTTTTTCTCCCGAAGAGGTTAAGAGCGTGTTTAAAGCCGCGGGAGCTCCGGCCTACGACGTCAACGTCGGGCAGTCGGTTATCCCCGACTCCTACCGTTACACGATAACCTTGGAAGGCATATACGACAACCTTCGCAAAGGGCTGGACGACAAGTACGGCGCCGGAACGCATCAGCTTCTCAAGCTCGACACCGTAGGCGCGAAAGTCGGAGCCAAACTGAAGTGGGACGCGATTATCGCGGTGATGATTTCATGGATAGGCATTCTGCTTTACATAGCTCTGCGCTTTGAATTCGCGTTCGCGCCCGGCGGCGTTTTGGCTCTTATTCACGACACTTTAATCGTCATCGGCGTTATGGCCGCGCTTCGACTTGAATTCACAATGTCGAGCATCGCCGCGCTGCTTACTCTAATCGGCTATTCCATCAACGATACGATAGTCATTTACGACAGAATCCGCGAGAACATGCCTTTGCTGCGCAAAATGACCATCGAGCAGGTTTTCAACAAAGCTATTAACGAAACGCTCTCCCGCACTGTGCTTACGGCGTTTACCGTATTTCTTACGATGACGATTTTGGCCGTTATGACCTTCGGCGACGTGCGCAACTTCGCGATCGTCATGGTTATGGGCTCCATAATCGGCACGTATTCTTCCATATTTATCGCCGCTCCGCTTGTTATTTACATTTACAAACGCGAGAAAGCCAAAGAAGCCGCGGTAAAAAAATAATTTTTACTCCGCTTAAAAACGAAAGGAGAGGGAAACCTCTCCTTTTTTTGTCTATACAAGCGCCGGGTTTTATGCAAAAATACAAGCGCATAGATATTAAGATAATATCGAGGTTGGCGATGAATAAATTTATACTCGCATTTACGGCGCGAAATTTTTCGCTTGTCTGCGCGGCGTTCGCGCTTCTTTTGGCCTTTAACGCCGCAGAGGGCGGCGACCCGGCTGCGAAATCAAATTTAAGCGTAACTATATACAGCTCCGAAAACGACGATTATTACGACTACGAATACGATTACAATCAATCGTCCGGCGCTCTTCCCGTCCCTTACGGTTACGCGATAGTTAAAGACGAGCGTAAAATTAAGCTCGTCCAAGGAAGAAATCAAGTTTCCATCAGCGACGTCGCCGCGTCGATAGCGCCGGACACGGTCTTCTTCGAGTCCCTGACCGACCCGGCCAACACCTTTGTAATCGAGCAGAATTTTGAGTACGATTTGGTCGATTCGAGCGCGCTGATAAAAAAATATCTAGATAAAGACGTTAAAATAATAACCAAGAACGGCGAAACGACCGGCAAACTTCTCGCCGTGGATAAAAACGGTTTTGTCCTTAATACGCAAGACGCGCTCAATCCGGCTCAGATTGTAAAATGGGACAAAAAATCGTTTTTAAAAATAGTTTTTCCGCAGCTTCCCGAAGGTTTAATCGTTAAACCGACTTTAAAATGGGACGTTTTAGCCGCCAAAGCGGGAGAGCACAAAATTAAGGTCGCCTACCGCGCCGAAATGATAACGTGGAGCGCCGCTTACGGCCTCGCGCTGTCGGACGACGACAAGAGCGCGGATATGACGGCGTGGGTTACAATAAATAATCAAAGCGGCGCGGGCTACCCGAAAGCGAAACTTAAGCTGGTCGCCGGAAACGTGAACAAAGCAACGTCCGCGGTAAGCTACGGTTACGGCGGCTATGGAGGGGATGAGGGCGTCGAGTACGACGCGCCGGGCCCGATGCCCGAATTTCAAGAACAAGGGATGTTCGAATATCACCTTTATACGCTCAGCGAGCCGACGGACGTTAAAAACAACCAAATGAAACAAATTCAGCTTTTTGCGCCGGTTAAAAAAATACCGGTTGAAAAAATTTACTATTACAACGGCTCGAACTGGTCGGAAATAGACTTTTACGACGACTACCCCAACGACGACGAATACGACAAAGAGAACCCGCTGCGCGGCGTCGATATTTATCTGACGTTTAAAAACGCCAAAGAAAACGGCTTGGGAATTCCGCTGCCGAAAGGTAAGATTAGAATTTTTAAAAAAGCCGCAAACGACGGAGCGGATGAATTTGTCGGCGAAGATAAAATCGACCATACGCCCAAGGATGAAGAAATAAAACTGCGGGTCGGAAAAGCGTTCGACGTTGTAGGCAGGCGCGTTCAGACCAAATTCGAGGTCAAGGAAAAAGAGTTTATCGAGACTTACGAGATAACGATAAAGAACCATAAAGAGAAACAGTCGGTTTCGGTCAAGGTCGCCGAGCCGATGTTCAGATGGAAGAGTTGGCGGATAGCCAAGAGCAGCCACAAATACGCAAAGGAGAACTCGCGGTTTATAACCTTCAACGTAAATGTAAAGCCGAATTCCGAAACGAAAATCGCCTATACCGTAATATACGACAAATTTCCAAAGGAATATTGACGTTAGGATTAACTATTAAAAGGAGAACGCAATGAACTTGAAACACGCGGGAAAGCACTTTATCGGCGCGGCCTGTTTGGCGGCAATTATCGCGCTTGCGGCGTCCGTATCGGGCGGAGACGACAAAAGCGGCAAAGGAGTTTCTCTTACGATTTACAACGCCTCGTCGGGCAATTATTACAACCGGCAGGGTTTTGCGATTATTAAAGAAATTCGCAAAATGAACCTCAAGAAAGGGCGCGATATTTATAAATTTTCGGACGTTGCGACCACAATCGATCCGGCCACCGTAAAGTTCGAGTCGCTGACCGACCCGGCTAACACCTTCGTAATCGAGCAAAACTACGAGTACGATCTGGTTTCCAGCTCGAAAATTTTGGAAAAATACATCGACAACAACATCGCTTTAATTACAAAGGACGGACGCATCGAAGGAAAACTGCTAAGTTTCGACGCCGCGAGCATAGTTTTGGCGACCGGCGATAAAGTTAATCCTATTCAAATCATCGCCCGCGGCGAAAACGTCGCGAAACTTGCCTTCGCCGAGCTGCCGGGCGGGCTTATTACCAGACCGACGCTGGTTTGGGACGTGCTCGCCAACAAAGCCGGAGATCACGAAGTAAAGGTCGCGTACAAGGCGACCGGAATTCAATGGGATTCGTCTTACAGCCTCGTGCTCGATCAGCCGGAGAAGTCGGCTAAATTTTCGGGCTGGGTAACGATTACCAACAACAGCGGCGCGACTTATAAAGACGCTGGACTGAAATTGGTTGCGGGAGACGTGAACGTCGTAACCGACACGCGCAAGGTTTATAAAAACGCAAAAATGAAAATGGCGATGGACGGGGGAGGCGGAGGGGGAGCGCAAGGGTTTGAGGAGCAGGCGCTCTTTGATTACCACATGTACACGCTGCAGCGCAACACGACGATTGCCGATAAGTCGATTAAACAAATCGAGCTGTTCGACCCGGTAATGAAAGTTCCGGTAAACAAGATTTACGCGTATCTGGGCGGCGTTTACTCTTACGGCTATTCCGGCTACGTTTACAACGAGCGCGATTTGCGCCCGACGGGCAATTCCAAAATCGACGTTTATATAGAAATGAAAAACGCCAAAGAGGCCGGTCTCGGCATTCCGCTTCCCAAAGGCGTTATTCGTCTGTTTAAAGAAGACCCGAAGGACGGCAGTTTGGAGTTCATAGGCGAGGATAAAATCGACCATACGCCCAAAGACGAAACCGTTATGTTAAAAGTCGGCAGCGCGTTCGACTTAGTCGGCGAGCGCAAACAGCTCGATTTCAAATCCGAGCCCAACGATATTTGGGAAACCTTTGAAATCACTCTTAAAAACCGCAAGGAAAAAGAGGACGTCGTTATAAAGGTTAAAGAAAACCTTTACCGCTGGCTCAACTGGGAAATAAAAGACGCCTCGGAAAAATACGAAAAACTGGACGCTCGCACCGTCGCTTTTGACGTTAAAGTTCCGGCGGGCAAGGAAGTTAAGGTAAAGTACACCGCCCATTATTGGGGATGGAATACGAAACAGAAAAAGTAGTTTTCTTTTTAAAACGTAGGAAAAGATACAATGAAAATTAAGAAATTTTTTGTGTACGCGCGGTCGGCGGCGGCTCTTGCGGTCTTTGCCGCCGCTCTGGCGCTCGTCGGAACAGTCTTGGGAGGCGACGCCAAAACGCAGGGAGCCCTTGGTTTGACCATTTACAGCGAAAGTTCCGTGGGTTACGGCGGCGCGGGGTTCGCCATCGTAAAAGACGTTCGCAAAATGAACCTTAAAAAAGGGCGGGACGTTTACAAATTTACCGACGTAGCCGCGACGATTGATCCGGCCACGGTTAAGTTCGAGTCGCTCACAGACCCGGAAAACACTTTCGTTATAGAGCAGAATTACGAATACGATCTCGTTTCGAGCTCCAAAATTCTGGAGAAATACATCGAGAGGAATATCGTCGTGAGCGCGAAAGACGGTAAAATTGAAGGGAAGTTATTGAGTTACGACGACGCCTCGTTGACGCTTGCGACGAACGACAAGACGAATCCCATTCAGATAATTTCGCGCGGCGAAAACGTCGGTAAAATATCGTTCTCGGAGCTGCCGGGCGGGCTGATTACCAAGCCTACTCTAGTATGGGACGTGCTTGCCGACAAGCCGGGGGAGCACGACATAAAAGTCGCGTACAAGGCCGACGCAATCGGGTGGAGCGCGGCGTACGGCATGGTTTTGGACGAAAAGGAAACAAGCGCGAAATTTTCCGGCTGGGTTACCATTACCAACAACAGCGGCGCTGCATTTAAAAACGCCGGGCTCAAGCTCGTCGCCGGAGACGTCAATATCGTAACGCCGGCCAATCAACTCGCAACGGGCGCGCTGTATATGATGGCAGAGGAAAAGGCCGTCAAATACGGCGAAAAGCCGGATGATTTCAAGGAGCAGGCTCTCTTCGACTACCACATGTACACGCTGCAGCGGACGACGACGATTGAAGACAAGTCGATGAAGCAGATTGAGCTGTTCGACCCGGTAACGAAAGCGAAAGTCAACAAAGTTTACGCCTACTACGGCGGCGTTTACGACTACGCTTATACTTATTACGCAATATCCGACCGCGATTTAAACGCGGGCGACTCCAATAAGAAGATCGACGTTTACATCGAGATGAAGAACTCGAAGGAATCGGGGCTTGGAATGCCTCTTCCCAAAGGGGTTGTAAGGCTCTTCAAGGAAGATCCGAAGGACGGCAGCCTTGAGTTCATCGGAGAGGACAATATCGACCACACGCCGAAGGACGAAACGGTTATGCTTAAGGTCGGCAGCGCGTTCGACCTGGCGGGCCAGCGCAAGCAGATCGACTTTCGCGCCGAAGAAAACGACATTTGGGAAACCTTTGAAATCACTCTTAAAAATCGCAAGGAAAAAGAGGACGTCGTTATAAAGGTTAAAGAAAACCTTTACCGCTGGCTGACGTGGGAAATAAAGAAGGAAACGCATAAGTTCGAAAAGACCGATTCCCGCACCGTCGTATTCGAGGTGAAAGTACCGGCGGGCAAAGAGGTTAAAGTGAGTTACACGGCTCATTATTACGGTTGGAACCCAAGCCCTAAAAAGAAATAGGCGTTTAATTCGTCGAGTCGGGCGGGCGCTTCCCGCCCTTTTTTGCGGGCAGCGAAAACAGATAACTTTGCATACCGGGTATTTTTGAGCTATTAATACTCCGTAAAAACGGAAGAGCGAGAGATGGATTACAGGTCGTTGCGTAAAGAAATCGTAGGCAGGCTTAAAGGCGCCGCGGCGAACAGCCCGGCTCCCAAGATCGCGCGCGCCCTCATCGGCAAAAAGAAAGTCAGCGCGGTTTTTTACCACAAACCGGCTCCCGACCTTTTCGAGAGGCACCTTGCGTTTTACAGAAAGAACTTCAATCCGATTTCAATGCAAACGCTGAGGGAGGCTATAGAAAACGGCGACGAACGCGGTCTCCCCGATCGCCCGCTTCTTATTACAATCGACGACGGGTACAGGGAGAACGAAGCTCTGCTTCCGGCCATTCAAAATTATAAAGCCCCGGTAATCATTTACCTCGTAGCCGGGGCGTTCGCCACCAAACGGAAATTCTGGTACGAGGCCGTATGGCAGGCGGGAGGAAATCCGGAGGATTACAAGCGACTTCCCGACGCCAGAAGGCTCGAGCTTTTAAAGGCGCGCTACGACTTCGAGAACGAGCGCGAATACAAGACGGCCACCGCATTGTCGCTTGCGACCGCTCGCAAGATGATGAAGACCGGCCTGGTCTCCTTCGGGGCGCACACCGTTAATCACCCTGTTCTTACAATGTGCGACGACGACCGATGCGAGAGCGAAATATCGCTGAGCAGGGTTATTTTAGAAGAAAAGCTGCAGACGCCGATTCTCGACTTTTCCTACCCCAACGGCGATTACGGCCCGCGCGAGAAGCGCGCCTGCGACAAAGGGGGCTTCAAGAGCGCGCGAGGACTCGTTCACGCGTGGCTCGACGTCGCCAAGTGCGACAGGTTCGATTTGCCGGTAATCGGCTGTCCCGAAAGCTCGGGAGACGCCGCGCTGGAGCTGCTGAGCGTAGGCTACGTGCTGCTGCGAGAAAAGTTTGGAAAAATCGAATGAACATAGCGAAAACAAACAACGAGAGGAGCCGCTTCAATGAATCAGAAGAAATACGCGTGGCGCACCCATTTGCTTAATCCCCATGCCGAGCGCTCGCTGCTTGACGAAGCGCACAAGACTTTCTTTCCCGACAGGTCCAAGTCGTATCTCGAATGGCTTTATTATAAAAACCCCGCCGGGCCGCTTTACTGCTATCTCGCGCTTGACGGCGCGACCGTGGCCGGTCAGTACGTCGTCGTTCCCACCGATTTGAACGCCGGCGGAGAGACTTATAAGGCGTGCACTTCGCTCGACACCTACACGCACGAAAATTACCGCAAACAGGGAATATTCACCGCTCTGGCCGACGCGCTTTTCGCTCATGTCAAGGAAGACGGACGAAAATTCACGATAGGTTTTCCGAACCAGAACTCCCGTCCCGGCTTTTTGAAAAATTTAAAATTCGTAGAGCCGCTTCCGGTTTACGAATTGCTCAGACCGTTTAATTACAAATATAACAACGCACCTGCGGCGATGAAAAGAGTCGTCGCCGCCCTGCCTACGGGTTTCCTCGGATGCGCGGCAAGCGTCGCGAAGCGGCTTTCGTTCATGCGTGCCCAAAGTCTGACCGAAGGCTTCGTAGCTCCTCTTTGGGAGCGCGCCGGGCGTTCGTCCGTTTTAACGCTTAAAAAGGATTGGCCGTGGACGGATTGGCGGTACAACAGGAACCCTTCGCAGAATTACGAATTCCTGACCGTAGCGGGAAAGGGCGGAGCTCCCTCCGGTTACGCCGTCTGGAACAGAAGAAAGGAAAAAAACAAAGCGGGAATGAACTGCCTTCATCTCGTCGACGTCGTAGCGGCGGACGAAGCGACCCGATTCTGTTTAATCGCCGAATTTCTGGATATTGCGGCGCGCGAATGCGACGCCGTTTACGCGAAGGCGAATATCAATTCGATGGAAGGCGCAATGCTTATGGCGAACGCTTTCATTCCGCGCACTCCCGTTTCGTTCATCGTCCGCAAGCACGACGACAACCTGAACTTGAGCGACGCTTACGCCTTCGACGGTTTTTCCGTCTCTTCGACGTACACCGATTTTATTTAATATAACCACAACGAGCCAGGCGCGATGAAAAAAGAAAAACTGCTGTTTTTGATGCAATCGCAACTCGCGGTCATAACAAAACGCCGCGACGTTTACATTCAGGCTTGCAGGCATCTGCAGGATAAGCGCGGTTACGAAACCGTTTTCGTTTACAACGGCCCGCGCTTTGCCGACGAGGCGGACTTTCCCGATATAAAGTTCGAGCATTTCGATACGTGGGTTGCGCAAAACGCAGAACTTATTCGCAATACAAACGTACGCGATCTTGAAAGAGAACTGCCGGAATGCAACCTTTGGCGCATTGCCGTAGTAGAGCGAAGAATTACGGATTACAGCTTTTTAACCGGCGTAGAACCATATTCGCATTATACTACTAATGAAATCGACAACATTATAAAAGAACTGGTTTTGTTTTACAAACATGTGATAGAAAAACACAATATAACCGCAGCGTTCAACCAAGTTTCCGACAACATGCACTCGCACGCGGTTTACGAGCTTGCCCAGCATTATCGGATACCGGCTCTCAGCATTGGTTTCGGCACATATTGGCTAAAAGGAAAGTTTTATCCGCAGGATCACGTTTCGTTCAAATGCACGGTTTTACCCAAGATTTACGAATATTACCGCGTTCATTACGAAGAGAAAGTCGCTCCGATAGAGGATGCGCTCGAACGTAAAATTTGCGAAATAAGAGAGAAGGATTCGAGCAAATTATTCCCCGGTTTTTTTTACAGCAAAAACTGGAAAAGCATGACGAAAAACGCGGCAAGAACAATAAGGCTCAATCTGAGAGGGTTTACATTATCGAAACCTGAACCTAAAGAATTTTATTACAAGATTCAAACTTCGCCCGCCGTCAAGGCGTATTTTGGAAGATTGGTCAACGATTTCAATAAAAAACGCATCGTTAAAACGTTCGACCTGCCGGCCGAGCCGTTTGTATTTTTCCCTCTGCATTTGCAGCCTGAGGCGGTTTTGCTGGGCGCATCCCCCGGCTACCTTGACCAGCTTGCGCTTATACGCCTGCTGAGCGCCTCTCTTCCCGCGGGTTACAGATTAGTCGTAAAAGATCACCCGATTGCCGGCGGAATACACGACAAGCAATTTTATCAAGCGATTCAAGCGCTTCCCAACGTAATTTTGCTTAACGAGCGCGTGAACAGCCGCCAAATAATTGCAAAAGCGGAGTTAATCGCCACAATATCGGGCACCATCGGGTTCGAGGCGCTGATCAGCGGCAAACCGGCGCTGATGTTCGGGCAGGTTTACTACGACTGCATGAAGACGGTTCTCAAGCCGCCTGCGAACCTCAACGAAATGCCGTATTTTATGAAGCGCGTTTTGGCGCTGGACGAACATCCTACCGAGGCGGAAATAAACAAGGATATTAAGATATTCCTTGCGGCGTGGACTTCGCTAATGGTTGAGGGGGGCGACTTCTACCTCGATTACGGCGACGACTTTTACAAAGATAAGGACAAAGCCGAATACGGGCGGATGTGGGCGGAAACGGTGCACGGGCTGCTAGGCAAGCTTGCGGAGGCGAAACAAAAATATTAATTTGCGGCGGGGCGTTTTTTATATTGACAAAGCGGGCGTTGTTAATGCAATATAAAGCTAGGTATATTGTCATTTATAATAACGCATTGGCGTTATTATTAGTGTAGACGGTGAGAAACTATAGCTAAAGGAGACGATGATGCGACCTGGTACCCCCCCCCCCGAAACAGCTACGTTTTATCGAAAGAGAAATTCTTTGTTTTATTAATTTTTGTTTCAACATTAATAATTCCAAATGTTGGGTATTCGATAAACTGCCCTTGCGGTTGGGACGATGAAAGTAATTATGATGGGTGGGGTATATTGACTGATGATATTAATTTAAACACATTTAAGATTTTCTTAGGATACAACCCTCCAGCAGGTTGCAACGCGTTAGATCCTGGAGTAATTGATTACCAAGGCCTTTACAATTATGCTCAAGTAATCAAAGCCGCTTCCAAATATTTACAACAAAATTATGCCAATACAAACCCGCCGACAGATTTAAACGATGTTTTATCTCCTCGCACGAGTCCTGGCTACACCATGCCATCCCAAATTACTCTGTATATGGATGGCGGCAGTGCTGGTGCGTCATCCGGGAATTCTCTTTGTGTGAGTGGAGCATACCAAGAAATAGTAGTTGACCCCCAAACAATTGTACATGAACTTACGCATATCGCTCAAGGAAATACTGCTCCATTAGGATTTCCTGACTTTACTGTTTTAGAGGCAGGACCAACATTCAATGGAAATAATACCGGTACAATATTATCTGGAGTGCCTACCAGAACTGCAAAGCAAAGTTTTGACTTTATTAATTTAGGCATGGGTTGGGATTTAATTTGGTACGGCGGCGTTCACTATTACACTTTTCTTTTTGATTTTTGGGCTTCACAAAATATAAACTCAAAAAGATTGTATGAAGTTAATGCTGGATGGAATAGAAACAATTATACAATCCAATATACAGATATTTATAACCCAAATAATATGTACTCTTACACTCCCCTCCCCGGATTTATTGGAATTAGAGCTTTTATTTCAAGGCTTCAAGCAAACCAATGTGGAAACGTAGTCATGTGGCCAAGTTTTGATTCCGGCCAAACTACTGTTAAATGTGTTACTCAAAGTATGTTAGATGTAATTGATACCAACTCTTTCAATGACTGGAATTGGTCAAGCGGGTGGGGGTATCCATACGGATTTGTTCGTTCTTGGCTTGCTTATGCCGATTTTAATTGGTGGGGTGATGTTACAGAAGGAACCCCAGCCTATACTCATGATTGGTATAACCATGACTTGTCGTTACCCAAATCAAAAACAATCACTAAATATCATCCAATTGGGAGAACGCGCGAAGAAGGTCCTGAAGGCTTTTGGTTCTCTGAAGGTTTTCAAAATTACCAAACAGGCCCCATTACTATAATTATAAGAGCAAAATGCGATTACAATGACGGCATTAATAGCGACAATTTATCAGTTTATATTGATGGAGCGTTCATTGGTACAATAACTGGAGCGGCAAGTATGGGCCGTTATCGGAGTTATTTTTTACAGACCAACTTGACATCTATTGGTTGGCATTCGCTTGAGTTTAGAGGCACACATACTCCTACAATTCAACAAGTAGTTGTCGGAGTAGGTAGTTTGGACCTTGTTGCATCCTATAGACCAACAACAGGCTGGTTTGATTGTTATCAAGGCGGAAACCCCGGCGAGTGTATTTATCCTTTAAATACGCCAACGACAGTAAGTTTAAACGCTGGAGATTACATTGTGGAAACTCAAGGGATAGTTTATCATAGAGCCTTCAATAATGAAACTAATAGAGGTTGGGAGGATTCCATCTTGTGGGCAGAACTGGATGGTGATAAAGGATTTCCACAATTAGATACCGGAATATCATCGCTCTATGGAGGAGTTGATAATTCTCGTTCGGGCTTAGTCACTTCTTCAACTTACACACAATACTCGACATATAACCGCGGTACAAGCAGAAGAATTGTTACGATTCCATCTTCCGGAGTAAAAACTTTCTATGTTAAAGCAAAAATTAAAGGATTCGTTGACGAAGTAATAGTTTACCCGAAGCCTGAAGCAGAACTTTTCAATATGTATTTCACGACGCAAAGCCCGCTCGAAATTTTTTATTTACATCCAATTACACGGAATGTAATGTGGGATAATTGGATTAATATTCAAGGGATAGAAACAGGTGGCCCTGGAGACGTTTATGCGGAATATACTACTGCAACTGGATATGATAGATATAATAATCTCTCGTGGAAGTATTACGGCCCCTACAATAACCCGTTGGTATTAAAAAACAGAGATTACAGCGGAAACACAAACTATGTTTTTATTGTTTCCGCGCCAGATTACCGCAAAAACTACAAAATTATTTTCAATTGAGGCATAATAATGTTTCACCTTATAAAGCTGGAAAGGAGACAATCTATGGGACACATGAAATTTTTAGAACTTTTTAGTCTGGTTTTTCTTTTTGCGTCCATTGCAAGTTGCGGAGGAGATAAAAAGCAGTCTTTAAAAAGCGACGAAGATTTTGAGTACGAGGAACTATTATGCGATAGCTTTTATGAGTTCAGTCCACCCGACTATTGCAAAGAAGCGATGACATGGAAAAAAACGCGCGATCTGCCGTTGTCCAAGAACGTGAATTGCTTGCTTCAATGCGACGCAGAATTGAAATGCGAAGTTGCGGGTTACGACCCTAGTTTGACCGATTTTCAGTTCGTTCGCGAAGCGTGCCTTAACGTATGCAATAAAAAAGGCTCTTACGATTATCTTCAATTTTCGACTTGCGAAGAAATGAATCAAAAGGTGCGCGAGCTGACGATGGAATACGTAGCAACAGCTGATTTGCCTGAATGCCGAAATGACGGCAATCCAGTAAGCGAAGGTCCCGACGCAGATAATCCCTGCCGTATTGCCTGCGCTAATTTAATTGCTCGCTGTCAGTCTTTTGTCGATTTGCTACATGAAGGCTATCACGATAATAGCGACATTGAATACTGCTCTGGTATTTGCTATAGCCAATTCGGTATAGACGACTTGCAAACCGAATGGCTTGTAGACAAATCGAAAACTGTTAGCTGCGTCGAAGCTGAATGCATGCTTTCCAACTCGTGCAACTGGCAAGTAAAAAAACTTGATTATTATGGCGGCGACGAAGACGCCGTCGACGAGCCGATGAAAACCGATTACGAAATAACGCCGTAACATAAAATAAAAAGGAGCCGAAAGGCTCCTTTTTTAGAAAATTGCGGGCAAATTAACGCTAATTCCGCGTTTTGCGGAACAGGTTGGTATGGTGCGGCTGGCGCTCCATCACCTCGTACTGCTCAACGTGAAAGTACGGCAGCGACCGTAAAAATATCTTCTTGTCTATCTCCGACTCGAGCCTCGAGAGCCCCTGCGACTCCTCGTTCGACATCATGTCGCAAATTTCGGGGTGAGCGTTGACGACTATCGTGTCGCCGCGTATAAGGCGCGCCTGCCGCTTAATGTCGCGGAATATCTCGTAACAAATGCTCGTCTTGCTTTTTAAATACCCTTTGCCGTCGCAATAAAAGCAAGGCTCGCACAACACGTGGCCGATTGACTCGCGCACGCGCTTGCGGGTCATCTGCACAAGCCCAAGCTCCGATATTTCGCTTACGTGCGTCTTCGCCTTGTCGAGCTTCAGCTCCTCCTTCAGGCTCTCAATTACCTTCTGGCGGTTCGCCTCTTTCTCCATGTCTATGAAATCGACGATGATTATGCCGCCCAGGTTGCGCAGGCGCAGCTGCTCGACTATCTCCTTCACCGCCTCCATGTTCGTCTTGAGGATTGTGTCTTCCAAATTGTGCTTGCCGACGAAACGCCCCGTGTTTACGTCGATCGCGGTAAGCGCCTCGGTTTGGTCGATTACTATATAGCCGCCGCTTTTCAGCCAAACCTTGCGCCCTAGCGCGCGGTTGATTTCCATCTCGACGCTGAAATGGTCGAAAATCGGATCGACGCCCTTATAAAGCTCGACGAGCGGCTTGAGTTTGGGCATGTAACGGTCGATAAAGTTTACGATTTTTTCGTACGTGCGCGGCTCGTCCACCACAAGGCGGTCGATGTCGCTGGTGAAGAGGTCGCGGGCGGCGCGCAGCGCGAGATTGAGCTCCTCATAGAGAAGCTCCGGCGCGTGGCGTTTTGGCGCCTTGTTCTGTATTTCGCGCCAAAGGTTGACCAACAGCTGCATATCGTTGCGCAGTTTTTTAACGCTGACGCCTTCGCTGGCGGTGCGGGCGATGAATCCGCCGGGGGTTTTCTCGAGCTCGCGGAAACGGTTCAAGACGGCGCTTAAGCGGTCGCGCTCTCGCTTGTCCGCGATGCGTCGGGATACGCCAAGGTGATCGACGAGAGGCATGTAAACGAGATGCCTGCCGGCGAGGCTTATGTGCGTGCTTACGCGGCAGCCCTTGGTGCCTATAGGATCTTTTACAACCTGCACGAGCAGCTCCTGCCCCTCTTCCAAAAGGTCTTCAATCGCTCCGTGCCTCTCCGCCTCCTCGGCGCTCACGGTAATGGTCGGCGATTGCTGCTCTTCCCCCGTAGGCTCCTCGCGGCGGCTTTTTTCCACCCTGTCGAGACTCTGGTCGTCCTCGGCGTCCTCCTGCTTTTCGGCGGCTTCCGCGGCTTCCATCGGGTCTTGTATTATATCTCCGACGTAAAGGAAGGCCGCGCGCTCAAGTCCGATGTCCACAAAGGCGGCCTGCATTCCGGGCAATACCCGCGCTACGCGCCCTTTGTAAATATTGCCCAAAAGCCCTCTGTCCTTCTCGCGTTCTATCAGCAACTCGGCGGTGTTGCCCGATTCGAGCAGCGCCACGCGAGTTTCCTCGGCCGTCGCATTAATGACCAGAATGGTCTTGTCCATCATCGTTTCCCGTCTTTTATAGCGTCAAAAATAAAATCGGCGCCGTTTTTAAACGACGCCGTATGTAAATAATTAGCCGTTTTCCGCCAAATCGAACCAAGTAAGGACGGGCTTTCGCGCCGCCTTTACGTCGTCGAGTCTTCTCCTGAAGGCAGTTTTAGGCGAGTCCTTCAAGGTTTGCGCGTTTTCCTTGGCTTCTTGCGCAATCTGTATCATAGCGTCGCAGAAGTCGTCTATCTCCTGCTTGCTCTCCGTTTCGGTCGGCTCAATCATAAGCGCGCCGTGAACTATTAGCGGGAAACTCATCGTCGGCGGATGGTATCCCTTGTCGATAAGCCTCTTCACTATGTCGAGGTTCGATATGTCGTTCTCGTCTTTTTGCGTTTTATCCGAGAAAACGCATTCGTGCAGCGGCCGTCCGGTATAAGCGAGGTGGTAATGCCCTTTCAGGCGGTTCCATATGTAATTTGCGTTCAATACCGCCATCTCGGTGGAGGCTTTAAGCCCCGCGCCGCCAAGCTCGGTAATATACGCGTATGCGCGCAGCATTATTCCGAAGTTGCCGAACGCTCCGCGCACTCGGCCGATTGATTTTTCGGCATGGTAATGAACGACAAATTTTCCGCCCTCGTTTTTAACTATCGGAGTGGGAAGGAACGCGGCCAAATGGCTTTTAACGCCTACCGGGCCGCTGCCGGGGCCGCCGCCGCCGTGCGGAGTGGAGAAGGTTTTGTGCAGATTGAAGTGCATAACGTCAACGCCGATGTCGCCGGGGCGGACGTAACCCATCAGCGCGTTGAGGTTCGCGCCGTCCATGTAAACCAGCCCGCCCTTGGCGTGAACGATTTCGGCGACTTCTTTAATCTTTGCCTCGAATATGCCCAGCGTGTTGGGGTTGGTAATCATAATCGCGGCGGTGTCTTCGTCCATTATCTCGGCCACGGTCTCTGGAAGCAAATAACCGTCGGGGCCGGTTTTAACGCCCACGACCTCGAAGCCTGCAAGCGCTGAGGATGCGGGGTTTGTGCCGTGCGCGGTGTCGGGAATGATGATTTTATGGCGGCGCTTGCCTTTATCTATATGATATGCGCGGATTATCATAATGCCGGTAAGCTCGCCGTGCGCGCCAGCGGCTGGCCATACGGTAACCGCGTCCATGCCGGAAATCTCCGCCAGAGCGTTTTCAAGCTCGGCTACCAGCCGAAGGTTTCCCTGCGTCGCGCTGTGCGGATCGAGCGGATGCGTATTGACCAGCTTGCCGTTGCGGGCGACCTTCTCGTTGACCTTCGGGTTGTGCTTCATGGTGCAGCTGCCCAGCGGATAGAAGCCGCCGTCGAGGTTGTAGTTCCACTGGGACAGCCTGAAGTAATGGCGCACAATCTCCACTTCGGAGAGCTGCGGCAGGCCTTCGAGGCCCGCTTTCTCTTTCGCGAGCGAGCCTTCTAGCGGCGCCGGAGCCGGAACGTCTAGTTTGGGCAGACAGTAGGACGAGCGCCCTTCGCGGCTGTTTTCTATCAACAGAGGCTCTTCCATAACGAGCCCGTTGGTTCCTCTTGATTTATATTCGGTCATTTTTCTGCTCCAAAAAATGAGTGTGTTTAACGCGGACTAAAGAAGCGAAATCAGTTCGTCGATGTCTTCTTTCGTCGCGAGCTCGTTGACCGCCGTCAACAGGAGGTCGTCGCCGAGCTGCGGGTAGTAATACGACAGCGGGAACCCGGCGATTACGCCTTTGGTTTCGGCGAGCCGCTCGACGGTTTCGCGCGCGTTGCCGTTAATTTTAAAGACCGCCTCGTTGTAGCAGGCTCCGGTAAAGGCCGGCCTGACTCCTTTTGCGGCCAGCGCGCCCTTGAGATATTCAAACTTGGCGCGGTTTTGACGCGAAAGTTCGGGCAGCCCGTTTTTGCCCCACCATGCCAGCGCCATCGAGAAGGCGAGAGCCATAAGGCCGTGGTTGGTGCAGATGTTGCTCGTCGCTTTTTCGCGGCGGATATGCTGCTCGCGCGTGGCGAGAGTAAGGACGAAGCCGCGTCTGCCGTTCGCGTCGGTAGTAACGCCCGCAAGGCGCCCCGGCATTTGGCGGACGTATTCTTTCTTTGTTGCGAAGAGACCTACGCCCGGGCCGCCGAAGTTAAGCGCGCCCAACAGGCCGATTCCGTCGCCGACCGCTATGTCCGCGCCCATTTGGCCGGGGCTTTTAATCTCGCCCAGCGCTACGGGTTCGGGAACCGCGATTATTAAGAGCGAGCCGTTGTCGTGAACGGCTTTCGCCAAATCGGTAAAATCTTCGACGGTTCCGAAGAACGACGGCAGCGACGCGATTACGCACGCGGCGTCGGCGTCAAGCTGCGCGGCTATCGCCGTTCTGTCGGTCAAGCCGGTCGCATGGTCGAAATCAACCTCGACGATATGCTCGCCCGACTCGACTAAATAGGTGTGAACGACTTCGCGCCACTCCGGATGAACGTTTTTAACGAGAATTACCTTCTTCCGTTTGTCCTTCAAAACGCGCTTGGCCATAAGAGCCGCTTCGGCGGTCGCCGTGGCTCCGTCGTACATCGACGCGTTCGCGACGTCGAGACCTAACAGCGCGGCGGTCATGCTTTGGAACTCGAAAATTCCTTGAAGCGTCCCTTGGCTTATTTCGGGCTGATACGGAGTATATGCTGTGTAGAACTCGCTGCGCAGAAGCGTCTGGTCGATGAACGACGGCGCGAAGTGCGAGGGATAACCCGCGGAAAGAAAGCGCTTCATGGCGAAACTTTTATTTTCGTCCGCCAGAGATTCGACTTTTCGCAAAGTCTCAAGCTCGCTCATCGGCTCGCCCAGCGCGAGCGGTTTCCCATGTTGAAGCGGCTTGGGAATGGAAGCGAAAAGCTCCTCTACGCTTCCCGCGCCCGCCGTTTGAAGCATCTGCTTAATTTCCTCTTCGGTGTGCGGTAAATAACGCATTGCGGCGCATCTCCTTTTTTTAAAGCAAAACAAGCCGACAAGAATACGGGGTCAGAGGCTTTCGCCCGACCGTCCCGCAGTCCCGCGGCCTGTAAATGTAGTCGTTTATCGGGGGCTTCGGGGCGCTAGTGCTCCTCCTGCTCGCAGAAATCTTTGTACTCTTCCGGAGTCAGCAGATTTTTAAGCTCTTTTTTGTCCGATATTTCAATGCGGACGAGCCAGCCGTCGTCGTACGAGTCGTCGTTGATGATTTCAGGGCTGTCGATGAGAGCGGTGTTGACTTCGACTATCGTGCCGGAGACCGGAGCGTAAATGTCGTTCGCGCCCTTAGTGGACTCTACGACGCCCATCGGCTCTCCCTGCTTTACTTCCTCGCCTTCCTCCGGGAGTTCGAGATAAACTATGTCGCCCAGCTGCTGCTGCGCGAAATCGGAAATGCCGGCCGTTACTATTTCTTCCTCTACTCTCGCCCACTCGTGGTCTTTCGTAAAAAGCAAATCTTCCGGTATTATCAGCTTCATTAAATAAACTCCTTGCGTGTGAAAAGTTTTGGTTATAATGCCTTAAAAACTTTTGTTTGTAAACTAGTACGAACGTTTGTAGAACGGCGTTTTGACCACGACCGCCTTCCGGCGTTTCTTGTGGATTTCAACCCAGATTTCCGTTCCTTCCTTATGGCTGCCGAACGGAACGTAAGCCAAAGCTATCGGTTCTTTAAGCGTCGGCGACATGGTTCCGCTGGTAACCTCTCCGGAAGCCGTTTCGTCCGCTTCGCCGACGAATACCGGATAATGCTGGCGCGGTATGCCGGGTTCCAACATTTTTAAGCCGACCAGTCTGCGCTTGGGAGCGGCTTTATCTTCAATACATTTGTCTTTACCGATAAACTCTTCTTTGTCAAGCTTAACCGTCCACCCGATTCCGGCTTCGACGGGGTTGGTCTTGTCGGTTATGTCGTTTCCGTAAAGCACCATGCGCGATTCGAGGCGCAAAGTGTCTCGCGCGCCTAAGCCTATAGGCTTGATTCCGAACTCTTCGCCCGCGGTCATAAGAGCCAAGTAAACTTTTTCCGCGTCTTTGGGGTCGAAGTAAAGCTCGAAGCCGTCTTCTCCGGTGTAGCCGGTGCGGGAGAGCAGAACGTTCGCGCCCGCCACGGTTACGTTTTCCGCAAAGTGGTAGTAGGCTATCGACTCGACCGGATATTCGGATAGTTTTTTGATTATTTTCTCGGCGTAGCGCCCCTGAAGCGCGAGCTGCGCCCAGTTTTCGCTTTGATTGTCGGCCTTCGCGCCTTTAATAAGGTTCTCGCAAATCCACGCGTAGTCCTTATCTACGTTGCTGGCGTTTACGACGAGCAGAAGTCTGTTTTCGGCGCATTTGTAAACGAGCAGATCGTCCACGATGCCTCCGTGCGGGTACATCATAGGCGTGTAGAGCGCCTGCCCGATTTTAAGCTGGCGGACGTCGTTGGTTACAATATGGTTTACCGCATCGACGGCGAATTCGCCCGTAACGAAAATTTCGCCCATATGGCTTACGTCGAACAAACCGACGGCTTCGCGGACGGTTTTATGCTCGTCGAGAATGCCTTCGTATTGAACCGGCATGATATACCCGGCAAACGGAACGAGCTTCGCTCCGTATTTGACGTGTATATCATAGAACGGCGTCTTTTTAAGACCGGTCATATCGCTCATTTAAAACTCTCCTTTCAGAAAAGCGCCGACAGTTAAAATTATTAACATAATCTAAACCGCGATAGGCTGCTTTTGCTTTCCTTCGCATAAATTCTTTAAATCAATAGAAAGCAAACTTCAAGAAATAATGCAGGCGAAAAAGAAAAAAAATATGACGCGGAATTTTGCGCGTCGCCGAGAGAGCTTTTTTTCGCGAAAAACGCGCTCAAAGTTTTTTTGCCGTCAATTTTCCGTCAAATAGTAACCGAGTTTAATCGACTCGCTGTGCGGGTAATCGAAAAATTCGCCGTCGAAGCGGTTTGGAAATTCTTTTACAAGCAGCGGCTTTAATTTGCGCTGCGCCATAAACGCGGCGCACGCCGGGAGCATTCCGTTCGTCGTCTCGAACGGACGCCCTTTGAGCGCGGCGTAACAGCGCATACCGAGATAAAAAACCTTCGGTCTTCCTTCATACTCGCTTTTGGCCGCCTCGTAATTGCCAATGGTTTCCGCTTTTACGTCCGGTCTTTTAATTTTCAAATCGTAATCGGGGTACGAATAAAAAATTCCTTTGCGCCAGCCTTCGTCGCCCAAACCGGCTCTTATTAAAACCGCGTTTTTAGGCAGGAGCGAATAACCGGCGGCGATCATTTCGTTTTCGTAATCTTCGTTGTTTTTTTCAAAAAAAGTCAACGCGGGCGGAACGAATGAAAGAGCTCCGAAAATTATAATAAGCGCGGAGATATATTTTTTTTGAATAGCCGTAAAAAGCGAAGCGCAGCCGAGCGCGGCGATAAGCGAGACGAAAAGCAGGTACGGCGCCTGAAGCCTCGGACGCGAGACGCTGGGCTCGTCGATTTGATAAACGGAAAAAAATAAAACCCCCGTTGCGAAAAGCGCGGCGACCGCTTTTTTTCTCCGCCGGTCGGACGCAAAAAAGGCCAACAAAATTAGAATGATGTATATTGCAGGCGTGAGGCGCGGATTAAAAAGAAGATTGCGCGTATGATCGAAAAACGCCGCCAAATAACCGGGAATCGCCGACACTGGAGACATTCCGTCGAACGACGAGCCGGCGGCGTAGAAATAATACAGATAAACCGCGGGCGCGGATATTAAAATCAAGTAAAGTCCGAGCGTTATGCGCAGCAATCGGAAGGCTTTAGAGTTTCCCGCGCAATCTCTCCCCCAGTAGAGCAAAAGCAATACGACCGGCGTAAGCAGCGCGAACCACTCGCGGAACATCGCGGAGAAAACCAAAACGCATACGCTCGTAAACGCGACGAAAAGATTGTTTTCGTCGAGCGCGTGAATGAATAACGTCAGCCCCGTTAAAAGAAAAAGCGCGGCGGGGACTATGTTTGATTCGCTGTTGTGATCGCGGATGAAAAAGGGGGACAAACCGACCAGTACAGCCGCCGTCAAAGCGGCGTAACGCTCCTTAAAGAGCTTCCCCGCAAAAAAGGCGGAGGCAATTACCGTAAGCGCTCCGACCGCGCTGTTGACGCGTAAAAACGCCTCGGTGGACGGCTGAATAAATTTAAAAATAACATTGTAAAACACCGGCCCTGCCGCGCCGTACTTATACGGGGTCAGAGTAATAGCTTGATCTATTATCGAATAGCCGGAAAACGCCATCACGAGCCGCGCCGGAGCCAAAAACCTAGCCGCAGCCGCGGCCGCTATCGCGAGCGCAAGCAGCCGCTTTTCCCTTTGAGTCAGTTCTTTTAATTGAGCGAAACAGACTGCGGCGAAAACAAACAGCCCCAAAATTGCGGCAACGTAAAAAAATAGGCGAGTGTAACCTCCGATTTCATTGCGATATTCGGGATTTTTGCTCCGGCTTCATATGCGTTCTTAGGCGGCGCCGAACCGCTTGCGGTTTTGCCTTCATCCTTATTTTTTTCAGGCGGAGCAAAAGGGGCGAGCTTGATTTTACCGTCGTCGTTGGAGCTCACAATTTCAACAATATAATCAAGCAATGCTGCGGCTTTATCGTCAATGCGGCCAACTTTTGGAGTTTCATAGTATATATTAAAATTGGCGCTCTTCGCATACGAAGGCGCGGCGTCTGTTTTGCTAATAATATTTATTTTTAAAGAGTCGCCGGCTCCGTTGGAGAAAAGAAAGGCGATCCTGTCGTTCGTCTGTTCGACGGATGTAAACGAATAGCCTGAATTATTTATTTCAACCCCT
Organism: uncultured Myxococcales bacterium; assembly: GCA_964400725.1. Classification (GTDB taxonomy): domain Bacteria; phylum Myxococcota_A; class SURF-8; order SURF-8; family CAYNVS01; genus CAYNVS01. The sequence goes on along the minus strand of CAYNVS010000008.1, from coordinate 85,763 downwards.
TTGCGGCATTCGTTTTTAATCAGCGACAAACCGCTCGGCTCGTCGTTTGCGGCGGCGTTTGCGGCGGCGTTTGCGGCTAAAAGCGACGCGGCGACCGCAAGGAGGGTTTTGGCCTTTCGTCCGCGCAGCATTTTACGCAGTATTATAAGTAAAATAAACGCGGCGGAAAACAAAACTCCGCCGATATAATACTTTTTTGCGCGCTCTTTTTGAATGAAGAGCGGAACAAAATCGGTCAGCTCCTTCCCTTCTTTCATCTGTTGCAGCATTTTACGGGCGATAATCGGCTTGGGAAGGTATTCCCCCTTGTCCACCGGATATGAGACGTATTTTTCCATGTTTGCTACTGCGGCCGCCTGATTGCCGTCCGCATACTCGACTAATGCGCGGCAAAAGTAAACGTCCGAATCGAACTGCGGATGCTCTTTTATAGAGTAAAGCCACGTTTTCGCTTCCTGAATTTTGCCGAATTGAAATCGGGACATCGCCGCGTAAATCCTTACGCGGTCGCTGTCGGGGGCGGCTTCCAGCGCTTTGGCCGAGAGCTTCTCGGCTTCCTCGTATTTCCCCGCGTAGTAATGAGCGACGAGCATGGCGACGTTGGCGAGCTTGTCGTTCGGGTTCTTTTCAAGCCGTTTTTTCAGCCGTTCGACCATCCACGGCAAATCGTTTACGTACGCGGCGATTGTGGCGTACATAGTTAAAAGGTGGTTGTTCTCAAACGCGCCGGAATCGTAACCTTTTTCCACGACTTCGGCGGCTTCCTTGTTTCGGCCTAGCGTTTTTAACGAAGTTACAAGCTGTATAAAAACTTTTTCGTCCCGCGGATTTTCGTTAAAACTGAGTAGCATCAGCTTGACGCCTTCGTCAACCCTGCCGAAATCAGCGTACGCGACGCCGAGTTCGCCGTCCAGCGCCGGACAATCGCCCGTGGGAACGCACGCTGAGTCGCATTCGAGTCTGTTGGCCGCGGCGAATTCCAGCAGCGAAACTATCCTTTCTTTGAATTTGAGGTTATTTAGGAGTTTTGCCGCGTCAAGATATATTTGGCATAGCTGTTGTCCGGCTGCGGAGTTTGCCGCTTCCTGAAATTTGCCGGCTGCCATAAGAGCGACGGCGTATGCCGAGAGGAGTTCGGGGTTGTAGTTTGGATCGTCTCCTCTGGGGGCTTTAAATTTTGCGGCGATTGCGTCCGCTCTGCCCGACGCCGCCTGAAGAAGTATAGCCAACGGCTCCAACTCCTTCTGAGGGGTTCCCGTGGCGGCCATTATTTTAAGAAGCGACTCAGCCTGCTCGTTCGCTCCGGCGAGGATAAGATTTTTAACTACTTTTTTTAATTCGGCGCTCGGATCGGATACGACCTCCTCGTCGATTCCCTTGAAAAACGGGAATGGCGCTTTCTTCGCCGCCGCAACCAGCGCGTCGAACGATTTTTTATCCAGCGGATTGGCGGCGTCGGACGCGAAAGCCAAATCGCCCGCCAAAGCCGCGAAGCCGGGCGCGTTTTTTGCGCGGTAAACGACGACCGCTCCGGCGTTCTTCCCCTTCGAGTCGAACCTCGCTTTTATAAACCCGCCGCCAAGCGACAACTCTTCGGCGGTCGCGTTAATTTTAGCCGACTTCACCAATTCGTCGAAATACTTGGCTACGTTTTGTTCGTTTTCCTTTGGAATTATATAACCCTTGGGCTCCGGGGCCGCGGCCGTTTGCAAAGCGAACAGCGTTATCGCGGCGACCAATACAAACTTTAATTTTAATGCGCGCATGTAAGCTCGTCGTTCCGTCTGCGGATAATAAAATAATTCTGATATAAGTTTACCCCTCGTTAAGCATATGTCAAAGAAAATAATAAGGAATTTTACGATTTGTAAAATTTTGCCGCGCAAAATAAAACGCCGCGCCGAAAAATAAGGCGCGTCCCAATTAGGGAAAGATTAAAGAAGTATTGCCTTTTTTTGTCTTTTTTCCGCGGTAAAAATCAACTTAAGTATTGTCTATTTATAAAAAGAATTATAAGATAAATACAGCGTCGAAAAAGAACGCCGGATAGCCGCCCGTTTTTGCGGGAGGAAAGTCCGGACGCCGCAGGGCATGATGCTGGATAACGTCCAGCGGGGGCAACCCTAGGGAAAGTGCAACAGAAAACAAACCGCCCAAGACGGCGAAAGCCGGACGGCAAGGGTGAAAAGGCGCGGTAAGAGCGCACCGGGAAGGCGGCGACGTCTTTCGCATTGCAAACCCCATCAGGCGCAAGACCAAATAGGGACGCGAGCGGCTTTAAAGCCGCGGAAGTCGCCCGCTTCAGCGTCCGGGTAGGTTGCTTGAGGCTCGGAGCAATCCGAGTCCTAGAGGAATGGCTATCGCCCGCTTTACCGCGGGAACAGAATCCGGCTTACAGGCGTTCTTTTTCGCCGCTTAACGCGAGACAGGGAGAAACTGACATGTCGGGAAAAACAAGGTTGTTGCTGGGCGTTTTTGCGTTCGTCGCGCTGATTTTGGCCGGATGCGGCGGAGGCGGATTATCCAAACCGAACGCGGACAAGGATACGATAGATATTCAGCCGGAAACGGACGAGCCCGGCGAAGACGACGGCGAAACGCTCGACGAAGAAACCGCCGACGTTGACGACGAAGCCGCGGTTGACGGCGACGAACCGGCGGAAGAAGAAACGGCGGACGAGCCTGAGGAAGAAACGCCTGAAGACGATTTTTTTGACGATGAATTAGAGGACGATACGGTTGACGACGAGGTTTCGGACGAAGCGGTAGAAATTACGACCGAGGACGACGACGCATTGGACGAAGAGCGGCTTGAAGAAACGGAACCGGCCGATTTGGCCGACGGCGACGAACAAACCGAGCCGGACGCGGAGCCCGTTGACGCGCAAGATCCCGAACCGGAACCCGATTCGGACGAGTTTGAAAATACGACCGAGATTGAGGACGCGCCTTACGAGACGGAGACCGACGAGCTTGCCGACCTTTTCGAGCCGGAGCAGGACGCGGAACAGGAAGCCGATATTGCGCCCGAACTCGAAGAAATTTCGACGGAAACGGAAACCGAATTGGAAATAGACGCGGAAGAGGAAGAAGAGCAGCAGCCGCAAGGGCCTATAATGCAGCTTGAGCCCGAATCGCTCGACTTCGGAGTCGTCGAGAAAGAAGGAAGCAAAGTTAAAACTATCATAGTGCATAACGTCGGAACCGCGCCCCTTATTATAAGCAAAGCGGAGTTTGCCGCCGGCTCAAGCTCGTCCTTCGAGATGGGCGGATCCGTGGCCGGAGCGACGATTAATCCCGGAAAGACCGCGACGCAGGTTTTAATTTTCGCGCCTCTCGAATGCGGCGCCCTGCAGGCCGATTTTGTGTTTACGTCAAACGACGTTTCGGGCGCGACCAAAACCGCGCGCTTGACCGGCGTCGGCAGCGGCTGCGCGTTCGGCGAAATAAGCGTTTCGCCCGGCTCGCTCGCTTTCGGCTTTTTGCGCGCAAACTCCGAAACTAAAGATATGACGTTCCGCGTAGCCAACGTCTGTCCCTCCGGCGGCGAGGAATGCGTGCTGGTGATAACGGGAATAAAGCTGCAAACGGCGGGCTCGCCGTTCTCCTTGCCGAACGCGCCTGCCGCTTCGGTCAGCCTGCTTTCGGGCGAATACCGCGATTATGTCGTCCGCTTTGCGCCGAAGGCCGAAGGAGACTTTGCGAACGCGGTTAAAATCAACAGCAACGATCCGGTTACGCCTGTTTCAACCGTTCTTTTAAGCGGCTCCGGCGGACTGCCGCTGCTGCAAATAATTCCCGAACCGTCCAATGATTTAATCGACTTCGGGGCCAGCCGGATAGGCGGTTATCAAGACAAACCGCTTACGCTGAAAAACGTAGGCGGAGCTCCTCTTCTAATCAGCGGCCTTACGCTTAACGACGGGGGCGGAGCCTTCGCGCTGCTTGACGAAACTTACAAGCCGATTACTTCGTTCGCGCAAAAATCTCTGGCGAAAAACGAGGCCATTCTTATTTATCTGCGCTTCGCGCCCTCGTCGGAGACGTCCTTTAACGGCCTGCTGACAATCAGGAGCGACTCCGGCGGATCGGCCGCCGACAGATACATAAGCCTTACGGGCAGCGGCGTCGAAGTTTACCTGACGGCCAATCCGTCGTCTTTGCAATTCGGAATGAGCCGCATCGGCTCTTCGGCGCAAAAAACGCTCAAACTTGAAAACTATTTTGATGCGCCGCAAACCCTTTCGGGCGCGGTAATAGAAAGCCCGTCGGACGGCTTTAAGATTGAAAACCTCGCCTCGTTAATAGGCGCGGCGATTCCGGCGAACTCTTACATTTCCGTAAACGTCTCGTTTTCTCCTACGGTCGCAACCGACTACGCCTCGTCGGTCTCGTTTACCGTCTCCGAGCCGGGCGTTAAGCCGGTAACCGTTCCCCTGACCGGCAAAGGGGGCGACGCCGCGATGACGCTGTACGCCTCCGACGGCTCTCCGCTTCCGCCGTCGGGAATAAACTTCGGATGCGTCGCAGTAAACGAAGAGAAAACGCTGACCTTTAAAATTAAAAGCTCCGGCGATTATCCGCTGACCGTTTCAAGCCTTTCTCTAGCGCCGGAAACGCCTTCGGCGTTCGTTCTTTTGACCGCCAAACCGGACGCTCCCATACCGGTAGGAGGAGAATACTCCGTTTCCGTTCTGTTTAAACCGACAAGCTCCGACTCCGGCCAAAAGTTCGGCGGAATAATAATTACGACCGATCAAGGGCTTGCGGGCTCGTCTTCTATCGTCAATCTCGCCGCCAAGGTCGCCGACGCTCTGCTTGCTATACGTCCGGTTCAAAATCCGTTCGACTTCGGACAAATCGCCGCGGGGAATAGAGTATGCCAGCAGTTCAGGCTGACGCGGACGGGAACGACGTGCGGCTTTACGATTGAATCGCTTACGCTTTCGGGCGATTCCGCGGGAGCGTATAAAATTCAGTTCGACGCGGGTCTTTACTCTTTGCCGTTCGTCATCGCCGAGGGAGATTCTTCCGCGTTTGTCTTCGACGCCTGTTTCGCGCCCAAAACGGCGGGCGAATTCACCGCTTTAATTCAGGTCGAAAGCTCGGACTGGCAGGCCGGCGTAAGAGAGATAAATCTTTTCGGCAAATCGGTCGCGTGCCCCGAAGGCTGCTGGGACAACGACAACGACGGCGTCTGCGAATACTGCAACTGCTACGTTACTAACGGCGGAGCGGAAATCTGCGACGGCAAAGACAACGACTGCAACGGCAAAACGGACGAGGCAAACGCGCGTCTGGTGGAAAATTGCCCGCCGAAAGAAAACAAATACGCTTACTGCCAAGCGGGCAAATGCGAGTACGCCTGCATCGGCGGATACCACGACTGCGCGGGCGAATGCAAAGAAAACTCAAGCCTTAACAGCTGCGGCTCCAACTGCGCGCCCTGTCCGTCCCGCCAAAACGCGGCGGAGTGGTGCAAAAACGACGGAACGGGCTATAAATGCGGCTTCGACTGTCTGCCGGGCTTCGAGCTTTACAACGGCCAATGCGTGCAGATGGGAATTCCGACGTGCTGCGGAAGCGAATGCGAAAACTGCCTCGACAAGTTGTCGGGCCAGAACCCGCCGAACTCGGAAATAATTTGCATGGGAACATACTGCGCGTGGCTGTGCAACGACAACTACCACCAGTGCGGAGACTCGTGCGCGCCCGACAACTCAATATCGAGCTGCGGAACATCGTGCGAGCCGTGCGCTCCGCCCGACCACGCGGCGCCGACCTGCAACGGCTTCGTATGCGGCTATACGTGCGACGCCAACTACCACGAGCTCGCGGGCGCGTGCGTCTTAAATTCCGGCGTAGACTGCTGCGGAGCAAACTGCGACAAATGCGTAAATCCGCCCGACAACGCCTTCGCTTTATGCGAGAACGCGGCGAACTGCGGCTGGCAGTGCAACCTAGGCTACCATATTTGCGGCGGAGCGTGCGTCTCCGACAGCTCTACCGCGCACTGCGGAAGCTCCTGCGACGTCTGCCCTTCGCCGCAAAATTCCTCGCCCGCCTGCGAAAACGACGGAAGCGGCTATAAATGCAAAATCAAATGCGACGCGGGCTATCATTTAGAAGGAGAGTCCTGCGTCGAAAACGGAACCGTCGATTGCTGCGGAGATTCGTGCGAGGCTTGCCGGGCTCCGGCGTTCGCGACGGCGGCGTGCTTTAATAAAACCTGCCGATTTACGTGCAACGACGGATACCATTTGGCGGACGGCATATGCCTGCCCAACACCGATCCGCATGCGTGCGGAACTCCCCCCGTAGATTGCGGCGCGGACCCGCAGAACGGAGTCGCGATATGCGACGCCGGAGTTTGCGGTTTCGTATGCGCCGCCGGCTACCATAAATGCGGCGGCGAGTGCGCCGCGGACGATTCAATCGAGAAGTGCGGGGAAGCCTGCGAGGCGTGCCCCGCGCCGGAACATTCCGAGGCCGTATGCCTTGGCGGAAAGTGCGATTTCATCTGCGCGTTAGGATTCCACAAAACGGGCGGCAAATGCGAAAGCAACGAATCGCCCGACTGCTGCGGCGCGGCCTGTCAAAACTGCGCCGCCGGCGTCCCCGCCAACTCGCGCGGCGTATGCGTAGCCGGCGCGTGCGGCTTCGAGTGCGAGCTTACCTACCACAAATGCGGAAACGCCTGTTTGTCGGACTTCTCGACCGCCTCGTGCGGCTCGTCGTGCCAGCCCTGCCCGACGCCCAGCGGCAACGGCTACGCCGCGTGCAACAGCGGTCAGTGCGCGATTATATGCAACGTAAACTATCATCTTTCCAACGGCGACTGCGTTCCCAACACAAGCGCCGACTGCTGCGGAACCAGCTGCGTAAACTGCTTGTCGGGACTGCCGGAACATGGAACGGCCTCTTGCGCGTCGGGCGTATGCAAAATTACTTGCGAGGGAGGCTATCACCTTTGCGGTCAGGCGTGCAAAGCGAACGACTCTCCGCTTTCCTGCGGCGAAAACTGCTCGCCGTGCTCCGCTCCGGCCAACGCGACCGCGACCTGCGACAACTTGCAGTGCGGCTTCGTCTGCAATCCTTATTATCACCGTTCCGGCAACGTCTGCGCTCCGAACAACACCGTTTCCTGCTGCGGCCCCGATTGCAGCGAGTGCTTGGACGCGCCGACGGACGCTTCGCCCGCCTGCATTAATTTAGAGTGTTCCTTTACCTGCCAAACCGGTTACCACAAATGCGGAACCGAATGCAAATACAACAATTCCTCGGAGAGCTGCGGCGCCGCATGCGAGCCATGCCCCGGAACGAACAACGGTTATCCGCTGTGTTTGGCCGGGCAATGCTCTTTCGGATGCAACGGCGGCTATCACGTCGAAGGAAACACCTGCTCGCCCAACAACACGAGCGCCTGCTGCGGCTCGACCTGCAAGAACTGCGACCTGACGGCTCCGGCCAACTCGACCGGCGCGTGCGACGGCGTTTTATGCTCGTTCAACTGCAATCCGGGCTGGCACCGCTGCGGAAAAGCATGCTATCAAAACGACAGTCCTCAAACGTGCGGCTCTAACTGCGAGCCGTGTTTCGCGCCGGCCAACGGAACGGCGGTATGCGTCGACGGCGACTGCGGAATAGTCTGCGCCGCGGGCTATCACCTTTCGGGCTCAAGCTGCCTGCTCAACGACACGCCGCAGCACTGCGGAATATCCGACGCCGTATGCCCCGCCGTCGCAAACGGCTCGGCAAAATGCGCCGCGGGCGCCTGCGACTTCGACTGCAATTCAAATTATCACAAGGAAGGGCGGCTTTGCCTGCCAAACGACACCCCGGCTTGCTGCGGAGCGGCCTGCGCAAACTGCGGTCCGGCGCTCGACGGCGGCTACCGTTTCTGCAACAACGGCGTCTGCGATTACGCTTGTTACGAAGATTTTAATAAGTGCATCGGAATTTGCACGCTTAAAAATTCCGCGGCGGCGTGCGGCCCGTCCTGCGCGGTCTGCCAGCCGCCCGCAAACGCGTATTCCACCTGCGTAAACGACGTATGCGGCTACGAATGCTCGCTGGGCGCGCACATGGAAAACGGCGCATGCCTCCTCAACGACACGCCTCAGCATTGCGGATTTAACGACGTCAACTGCCTTATCGATCCGTCTAGGCCGCCCTACACAAAAGCTCTGTGCGAAAACGGAGAATGCAAATTCGTATGCGCGGACGGCTATCATTCGTGCAATCAAAAGCAGGGATGCTTCGCCGACAACGACGCTTCCAACTGCGGCGTTTACTGCGAAAAATGCTCTTCTACGCGCCCCAATTCCGCGGCTTTCTGCAATAACGGCGCATGCGACTGGGGATGCGCGACCGGGTATCATAAAGTTGACGAAGCCTGCGTCCCCAACCTCGGAATAGATTGCTGCGGCCCGCAGTGCGACCAATGCCTGCCGCAAAACGTTCCGGCTCACGGCGTTCCGGTCTGCTCCGACAATCAATGCAACTTTTACTGCGATTACGGCTACCACAAATGCGGAAGCGCGTGCCTTTCCGACAACGACGTAAACAGCTGCGGAACGAGATGCTCGCCGTGCGCCGCGCCGGAACATTCGACCGAAACTTTCTGCAACAACAAGTCTTGCGACTTCAACTGCGCAATAGGCTACCACAAATCGGGCGGGCAGTGCGCGCCGAATAACATTCCGGGATGCTGCGGCGACGAGTGCGTCGCATGCTACATGCTTCCGGCCAGCGGAACCGCCTCTTGCGTCAACGGGCAGTGCGCCTATACGTGCAACGAGCATTACCGCCTATGCGGCGCGTCGTGCGTCGCCGAATCCGACCCGGACAACTGCGGCCCGACCTGCAAGAAATGCTCCCCTCCGCCGCACATGATTGCGCGCTGCGACAACGACGAATGCGTCGCCTCGTGCGCGCAGGGCTGGCTCGACGTCAACGAGAATCCCGCCGACGGCTGCGAGTATTACTGCACGGTAACCGACCCGAACGACATGCCGGACGACGAAAACCGCGATTCAAACTGCGACGGCTTGGACGGAATAATGAGCCTTGCGCTGTTCGTATCTCCCGCCGGAAACGACTCCAACCCCGGAACGAGAAGCGCGCCGTTTAAAACAATCAACGCGGCGATAGCGGCGGCGGCGGCTTCAAGCCCGATTAAGTCGGTTTACATCGCCAAAGGAATTTACTACGAGTACGTTAAAGCGTCCAACGGCGTAAGTCTGTTCGGCGGCTACGACCCGGCGGACAATTGGAGCCACTCGCGCAATAACGAGACGGTTATCGTCAACCAAAAGGTCGGGCTTTACGCAGAGAACATAACGATGCCGACGACGTTCTCATACCTGCACATCGTCGCGACGGCGCCGTCCGAGCCGGGCGATTCGGCCTACGGCGCGCTGGCGGTTTCCTGCAATTACAATCTTACGATTACCAAATGCAAAATCGAGGCGGCGTCGGGTCTCGACGGCGAAAACGGAGTAAAAGGAGAGCGCGACGGCGCAAACGGCGGCAACGGGCATGCGGGAGGAGCCGGATGCAGCGATTGCGGCGGCATGAACAACGGCGGCGCGGGCGGCGCGTCCGAATGCGCGCAGGGAGGCGACGGAGGAAAAGGAGGAAACGGAGGCGGCGGCGGAATGTGGGGAACGCCGAAAGACTGCGCCGGACAGGGCGGAAACGGCGGAAACTGTCTGTTCCTTTACGGCGAGCGCGGAGGCGACGGATATTCCGGCGCAAACGGCGCAAAAGGCATTGACGGCGCTAACGGCACAGGCGCGGTTTGGTATTACATAGGCAATTTCTTCCACGGAGCCGACGGAATGAACGGCTCTAACGGCGAGGACGGAAAACCGGGCTGCGGCGGCGGCGGCGGCGGCGGCGGCAAGCATCTGGACTGGTTCGACTGCGAATCCGACACCGGAGGAGGAGGAGGAGGCGCGGGAGGCGCGGGCTGCGGCGGATCAGGCGGAACGGGAGGAAAGGCGGCGGGCGGTTCGTTCGGCGTCTTCCTTATGGCGAGTTCCTCTAAAATAATCGAATGCGAAATCGCGGTCGGAAACGGCGGAAACGGCGGAAACGGCGGCGCGGGAAGACTGGGCGGAGCGGGCGGTTTTGGCGCTTCCGGCGGAAACGGCGGCGGCGATTCGGGAGACGGCGGAAACGGCGGAAACGGCGGAGCGGGCGGAGACGGAGGCCGAGGAGGAGGAGGAGCCGGCGGCCCGACGTGGGGCATCTTCTGCTCGGCGGTTACTCATCCGTATTTCTACGGAAACCAATACTCTATAGGCGCGCCGGGCGTAGGCGGAAACGGCGGAACCGAAGCTCTGACGGGAAACTCCAACTGCATGTAACGTCTAAACTCAAGCGTTTCAAATTAAAAGATCGGCCGAATGGCCGGTCTTTTTTTTGCCCGCGCCGCAAAAAAAAATTCAATCCGATTTTTAATCGCGGATGCGTCGTATTTATTAAAGAGTTTGATTGACAGCGCCGACTTTTTAATTATATTACCTTTAAACCTTTTTGTTTTGGGTTTACCGTTTTTTACCAATTTTAAAAGGAACAGGAACTTAAATGAAAGGCAGATATTTTTTCACCTCGGAGTCGGTGACGGAGGGACATCCCGATAAAGTGGCGGATCAGATTTCCGACGCGGTGTTGGACGCGATGATAGCGCAGGACCCGCAGTCCCGCGTGGCTCTCGAAATAATGCTGACCACCGGTCTTGTAACCGCGGTCGGCGAAATCACCACAAAGGCGTACGTAGAAATTTCGGAAGTCGCCAGAGACGTAATAAAAACAATCGGATACGATCATCCCGAAATCGGTTTCGACTACCGGTCGTGCGCGGTGGTAACCAGCATTCACAACCAATCCCCAGACATATCTCAGGGCGTAACCGAAGGCGAAGGCCTCCACAAGGAGCAGGGCGCCGGCGACCAAGGTATGATGTTCGGCTACGCTTCAAACGAAACCGATGACCTGATGCCCGCCCCTATTTATTACGCCAACCAAATTACGCAGCAAATGGCGAAGGTCCGCCACGAGGGCGTTCTTCCTTGGATGCGCCCGGACGGCAAAAGTCAGGTTACTATTGAATACCGCGACGGCAAGCCCGCCAGAATAGACACAATAGTCGTCTCCACTCAACATTCGCCGGAAGTCAAGCTGTCGGCCATAAAAGAAGGCGTTATAGAAGAAGTCGTTAAAAAGGTCGTTCCGGCCGAGCTGCTTGACAAGAAAACCGTTTATCACGTCAACCCGACGGGACGCTTCGTTATCGGCGGCCCGCACGGCGATTCGGGGTTGACCGGACGGAAAATAATAGTGGACACCTACGGCGGCATGGCGCGCCACGGCGGCGGAGCGTTCTCGGGCAAAGACCCCAGCAAGGTTGACAGAAGCGCGGCCTACTACACTCGTTATATCGCTAAAAATATTGTCGCCGCCGGATTGGCGGACAAGGCCGAAGTGCAAGTTTCCTACGCCATCGGCGTCGCCAAGCCCATAGCCATCATGGTCGATACGTTCGGCACGGGCAAACTGCCGGAAGAAAAACTGGTAGAGCTGGTTTGGGAAATCTTCGACTGCCGCCCCAAAGCGATGATAGAGCAGCTCGATCTGCTGCGCCCCATTTACCGCAAGCTCGCCGCCAGCGGACATTTCGGCCACAACGCGCGCAAAATGGTCTGGGAAAAGACCGACAGAGCGAAGGCTTTAAAAGAGGCCGCCGCAAAATCGTAACGCGATTTGATTTTTTTGCGATTGCGGGCAATCATTTTTATGGTTGTCCGTTTTTTTTTGCAAAAAAAAGGATTATACAATGAAAAAGCAGAAGGAAGTCGCAATTATCGGCGGGGGGATAGTAGGTTTGTTCTGCGCTTACGAAGCGGCGCGCGCAGGGTTCTCCGTCGTTCTTTTCGAGCGCGAGAAGCGCGTCGGGACAGTCGCCTCTACGCGAAATAGCGGCGTGCTGCACGCCGGCATTTACTACCGCGAAAACGGCCTAAAGGCTCGATTTTGCGCTAAGGGGAACGCGGAAATGTACCAAATAGCGGCTAAATGCGGCGTAACGCATAAGCGCTGCGGCAAACTTATTATAGCTCTAAACGCCCATGAAGAGGAGCGTCTCGCCGAGCTGTCGGCGCGTTCGCGCGCAAACGGCGCGGATGGAACAAGGCTGATAACGGCGGCGGAAATTAAGCGGTTAGAGCCGAACGCAAACGGCGTCGCCGCTCTTTACTCGCCCGACACCGGCGTTATAGACCAGCCTCAAATCGTCGCCGCCGCGCGCGCTTTGGCGGAAGCTGAAGGCGCGATGGTTCTGACGGGCGCGGACGTAATATCGGCAGAGCCCAACGGAGACGGGTTTACCGTATTCGTCGCGGGGCGCGGAGAGTTTGAGGCCGACGCGCTGATTAACGCCGCCGGCTACGGCTCGCTGTTCGCCGCGCAAAAGATGGGATGCGCCAAGGGGCTTCGCAACAAGTTCGTGCGCGGCTGCTATGCAAAGGTTGCGCCTTCTATGGCGGGGCTTGTGAACGCCCTCATATATCCCGTTCCGCGCGACGGCCTGGGGCTTGGAACGCACCTTACGAAGACGGCGCTTGGCGAGCTGCTGGTCGGTCCGGACGCCGAGGTAATGCCGGACGAGCGCAACGACGACTTCGCCGGCTTTTGCGGAATGTTCGACTTCGAGCCCGACCCCGCGGCTTTTTACGAGGCCGCGCGCGCGATGCTGCCGTCGCTTTTACCTTCTCATTTGAGAAGCGGCGACGTTGGAATACGAACCAAGCTGCAAACCGAACAGGGCGAAACGCTTGATGATTTCGTATTTTTATGCGACGAAGCCGCGCCTAACGCGCTGCACCTCTTAGGGCTTGAATCGCCCGCTTTCACGTCGTCGCCGGAGATTGGCAAATACGCGGCAGAGTGGTTGAAGGATAAATTTGGCTAGCCGAAAAGTTATGCGCATAAAAAAAAGAAGCCTACACTCTGCCACGGTAGGGGGGAACCGGGGTCTCTAAAGCATAGGCTTCAAGTTTGAATATAATCAATCGCGTTTATTTGTCAACTAAAAGTCGGCGATTAATGCCGCGCAATTTTTCGTATGGCGCTTCTTGAACGACACGCGCCCATTTTCGCTAAAAACCGCGGAGAGCGCGGAAATTTTTATAATTAAATTCGTTTTCTTCCTTGTTCTCAACCCGCCGAGCGCATGCGCCCTTCGAGAAAAAACGCATCCGCGTCGCGGATAATATCCAGACTCCCGAAGAGCGGAGCGTCTAAAAATCTTCTCCTTAGACTGTCGAAGAGGATGCGGACTTAGATAAATTCAATCGAGCGGCAAAACGCGCCGTATTTCGGCTTGGGCGAAAGCTGGGACTGGTCGGCCGCGCCATGCGTTTTTCGTTCTTCGTATCTGTTTTTATTTGTTTGCATTCGCGGTTAATTTCGATACAATATCCTTTATTATGTTTGTTTATTTAGGCTGAAACGCTCTTTTTTTACCGGAGGTTTATATGAAGCGCCTGCTACTTCTCGTTATCATATGCTCTACCGTTTTCGCCGCATCCGCCGCTGACGCGAAGGCCGCCGCCGCGGACAACAGCCTCGGAATGATGCTCGGCGTAAACATGCCCTTTAAGGGAGGCCGCGATTATCATCACGTTTCGGAGGCGTACGGTTTCTACGTCGATTTGCTTGTATATAAAACTTTTTTTATTACGCCCGAAGCGATTATTTACAGGCTTAACGCCGAAGGAGATTCCGACGGGTCGTACGGCCGCGGCATAACCGACATCGACATAGCGTTCAAGTTCATAATTCCGCTGGGTTCTTTCAATTTAATGTTCGCCATGAAGGGCGGAATTTCAAACGGCGTGCAGTCAAGCGGAATATTCAAAGAAGATTGGCCGCTTACCGTTAATTTCGGCGCAAAGACCGGCCTCGACTGGAACTTCATTTCCAATCTTGCGCTCACAACGCAGGCGGTATGGAGCTTCATGCCGCTGGACGAAGGAAACCTCCAGCAGTTGTTTCTTTTCGCCGGCCTGCGCTACACATTTTAACCGATTTATTCAAGACGAGCTTGTTTGAAACAGGGATTGAACAATCCCTGTTTTTTATTCCGCGTCGAACAACTCCTTGATTTTATCAAGAAAATTTTTGCGTTTGCCTTTGGGCTTGTGCGACTGATAAAATTCGTTCAATTTCTCAAGCAGCTCGCGCTCTTCGTCGGAAACTTTTTTGGGCACTTCTATTTCGAGCTCCACGATTATGTCGCCTCTGCGCTTGGAGCGCAAATCGGGCATTCCCTCGCCGTGAATTATTACGGTCGAGCCGCTCGCCGAGCCGGGCGGAACGTCGATTTTTTTAAGGCCGTCAAGCGTCGGAACGTCGATGGAGCCGCCGAGAACCGCAAGCGGGTACGTTATCGGGGCCGAGCATAAAAGATCGAGCCCTTCGCGTTGAAAAAACGGATGAGGCTTAATCCGCGCCTGAACGTACAGATCGCCGCGCGGTCCGCCTTTGGGGCCTGCGTTTCCTTGCTGCGAAAGCCGCAGGCTTTGACCGTCGTTTATTCCCGCGGGAATTTCCACTTCGATTTCCGTCGTTTCGCCTACAAGCCCCTTGCCCCGGCATTTTTCGCACGGGTTAGGGTTTATTTTGCCCGTCCCGCGGCAGTTCGGGCAGTCGCGGGCGATTACGAACCACCCTTGCTGCGTTCTCACCTGCCCCGCGCCTTTGCATACCGGACAGACGCTTTCCTTGGTTCCGGGCTTCATGCCGGAGCCGTTGCATTCTTCGCAGTGCGTCTGACGCGTCGCTTTAATGGAGCGCCTGCATCCTTTGGCCGCTTCGGCAAGCGTTATCTCGACCTGAACCGCCAAGTCGTCCCCTCGCTGCGCGTAAGAACCGCCGCCTCTGCCGCCCCGTCTTCCTCCGAAGGCGGAATCGCCGAAAATCTGGCTGAAAAATTCGCCGAAGATGTCGTCCATTCCGCCGCCTGAAAAACCTGAAAAGCCGTTGAATCCGGCGTCTTTCAATCCGCGGTGGCCGTACGAATCGTAGCGTCCGCGTTTTTCAGGGTCGGATAAAACCTCGTACGCCTCCGCCACCTGTTTAAATTTCTCCTCGGCGCTCTTGTCGCCGGGGTTGCGGTCGGGATGGAACTGAACGGCGAGTTTGCGAAACGCCTTTTTTATCTCTTCCGCCGAGGCGTCTTTGGAGACTCCAAGCGTTTGATAATAATCCTGTTTTTCTTCTGCGTTGCCGGACATTTTAACAATCGTTTCGCAATGTTGCTAAAAAAATTTTTTTTAAACGCTACTGCCGAGCGTGAAATTTAAGCGCTCAATTTAAAAAATCAATACGCAAAACGGCGGTCGTCCAATTAATTTTTAATTTTTATAGAGGTTCTTTTAAATTTTTGCCGAAATGAAATCCGTCCGTCCGCGTGCATTTCCGGCGTTTTGCCAAAGGCAAAATACTCGGAACGTACGGGGAAAGGCATTGCTTTCAACTCGTTATAAAAGCTAAAAAAACGTACGCCCCGAGTAAACGCGCAAGCGTTTATATCGAGGGGCGCATGCGCTCGCCGAAATTAGAAAAAATAATTATAAAAAACCTCCGCGTACCTTTGCGGCCTGCGCGGTTCTTTATCCAAAGCGGGGATGAGTCGGCAAGTTTGCCGAATCTCGTCAACATTTTTTGACAAAAATTATGAATACAAATAATAATAGCATACGTTATTAAAGGTTTTTGATAAAAGCCGGAGCTATAAATGACAAAAAGAAATAAGCAAACCGAATGCTTTGAAAAACGGAACGACGGCGCAAGAATAGGCTGGAGCCAATATTTTATGAACATCGCAAAGGTCGTCGCGTCCCGCTCAACCTGCGGCCGCAAGCACGTCGGCGCCGTAATAGTGCGGGATAAAACAATTCTTTCAACCGGTTACAACGGCTCCATCCGCGGCCTTGCGCACTGCGACGAAGAAGGCTGCCTTGTTGAAAACAACCACTGCGTCCGCACGGTGCACGCCGAGGCGAACGCCATAGCGCAGGCGGCCAAACACGGCATAGCCATTGACCGCGCTGAAATTTACGTAACGGCGAGCCCGTGCTTCGACTGCTTCAAGCTGATAGCCAACAGCGGAATAAAACGCATTTATTTCGGCGAATTTTACCGCGACCAAAAGATTTTTGACTTCGCGGCCAAAGCCGGAATCGAGCTTGTCGATATGTCGCGCTTCGACGACCCGCGGGAAATTGACGCCGCGGCGGCGGAAGCCGCAAACGCCGGCAAAAAAAACGCTGCGCAAAAAAGCGCCTCGGAAAAAACGGGCAAACGGCTCAAGAAATGAAACTACCCTCTTTCAGAGCCGGTTTTCTTTCGTCCGGCAGCAAGGGGAACTGCTTTTATTTGAAGTGCGGCGAAGACTCGCTTTTACTCGACGCCGGAATTTCGTGCAGGGAGATTTTTAACCGCGCGTCCGCAATCGGGCTCGATTTATCGGGCGTTAAAGCTCTTCTTATAACCCACGAGCACTCCGACCATATCCGCGGCGCGGAGGTTTTAAGCCGAAAGCTCAAAATTCCGGTTTACGCCACCGAAGGGACTGCGGCCTATATGAGCGACGCGGGCGGAGATTACTTCGGATTTGAAAAATTCAAAGCCGGAAAAGATTTTGAAATAGGGAAGATAAAAATCAAAAGCCTGCCGGTTTGGCACGACGCCGCAGACCCGACCGCCTATTCGTTTGAAAGCGAACACGGTTCCACCGCGGTCGTTACCGATCTGGGCGAGCCGAGCCTAGGACTGCTCAACGACCTTCCCGATATGAGACTGTTTTTTCTCGAATCGAATCACGATTTGCTTATGCTTGCGCGCGGCGGTTATCCGCCTCATTTGAAGGCGCGCATAAGAAGCCGATTCGGGCATTTATCGAACGAACAGGCCGCTAAATTCGCTTTGCTCGCCATGCAGAAAAGAGGCGTTCAAATCGAAAGGCTGGTGCTGTCGCACTTGTCCGAACAGAACAACGCTCCGCAAAAAGCGCTTGAAACCGTTAAAAATATTTTGCTCCCGCATTCGGAGCGGGTTAAAATCGACGTCGCCGCTCAACGCGAGCCTTCTCGAATCTACGACGAATCGGGAAAAATAGTCGGCGGCGGAAAAGGGACGCTGCCGTTAGATTAGGAGGAATGATGATTTCGTTCAAAGAACTGTTGGAAAACCTTAAAGTTCCCGCCGTAATTATGGACGGCAAAGGAAAACAAATCGTCTGGAACGCAAAAGCCAGCGACGTGAACGGAAATCTCAACGTAGAAGTTTTAGCCGCAATTAACGGGGCAAGCGACGAAGTTCTTTCGCTGGCTTTAGCCGAGCCCAAAGGTTACCGCCTCGTCATCCTGCCGTCTTTTTTCGAGCATGGCGACATAACCCGCAGCATAAAAATATTCAACTCGTCTCCCTTTCATCTTACGATGCTCGACAACAGCGAAATATCCGTAACGATTACCGACAACAAAGGAGACGTTCTTCTCTTTTCAAAAGGCTCCGAGGCTATTACCGGCTACAAAGCAGACGAAGTAGTCGGCAAAATGAACGTAAAGGATTTTTACAAGGACAAAGACGAACTCCTTGAACTTCAACGGGAGCTTGAAGCAAACGGAAAAACGCAAAACAGAAAAGTTACCCTCACGCGCAAAGACGGCTCTTCTCGCAAGACTATCATTAACCTTGCGGAACTGAGGGATCAGGCGGGCAACGTCTCCGGCTCTATGGCGGTAGCCATTGACGTAACAAAAGAAGAATACCTGTTCGCTCTTAGCGCCGGAACTATTAATGCGCTGGAAACGGCGCTCGCCGCGGTGGAGGCCGGAACCGGCAAGATAATCCTTTGCAACAGGGCTTTTGCCGACGCCTTTCTTCAAAGCCAGGACACCGTTATTATGAGGGAGCAGTATTTATTCGACGTAGCTCCGCAGCTTATAGCCCACGAGCAGGAGTTCGCCAGATGCTCCCGCGAAGGCAAAGCCGTTTTTTGCGACCGGGAGGAGTTTAAAGATAAAGGTCAGTCGGAGGGATACCGCAAGGTTTCGTTCTACCCGATATTCGAAAATAAAAAAGTCGCTCAAATAGTCGTCAGAATAGACGATTTGACCGCCGAAGTAAGACTGCAAAAAATAATGGTCGCGGCGGAAAAAATGAATTCTATCGCCGGTTTGGCCGCGGGCATGGCGCACGAAATCAACAACCCGCTTTCCGGCATCATACAAAGCGCGGAGCTTTTGCGCCGCAACTTCGACATCCGCAACGAAAAAATCCGCCGCAGGCTGGCGGAGCTCGGCTACGCGGAAGACAATATAAGGCTGCTAGACCTTTATTTAACCCGCAACAGCGCGGATCAGCTGCTTCAAAACATTTTGCGCGCAAGCGAGCGAGTAACGAAGATAATCGGAGGCCTGCTGGAATTTTCGCGCAAGAAAAACCTTGAGCGCAAGCCTTACCGCGTCTCGGAAGTTATGAACAAGGCGCTGGAACTCGCAAGCGCTTACCCGGCGTTCAACCAAATCAACGACCTTCGCGTCTCAATGTCGCCGAGGTTTGAAAATATGATGATAAGCGCCGATTTGCCGCAGCTGCTTCACGTTCTTCTTCAAGTTCTTCACAACGGCGTAGAAAAACTGAAAGAAAAAGAGAACTCGGACGACAAACCGGCGGATTGGAAGCCGTCGCTGTCTATTTCATACGAGCAAAAAAACGACTGCGGCGTTATTATAGCGAAAGACAACGGCGCCGCTCTGCCGCCGGAAACGGTTCAGCTCGCCTTTGAGCCGTTCTTCTCCACCGACAAGGAAATACTGGGAGGAGGGCTCGGACTTGCCGTGGCGCGCTTTATCTTAACGGAATTTCTTCAGGGAGACATGACGATAAGCTCTGGGCCGGCGGGAACCTCGTATAAAATATCGCTTCCATTAGCTTGATTTTTTTTAGCGGCAGATATAAAAATATAATTACATCAGTTGGCGGCGTCGCGGGTCGGCGAACCTTCTTTGAAGGTTTTCTTAAATTTTTTTATAAATTCGCGGCGTCTAGCTTATAGCGCTGTGAACTTTTGACAAAACGAGGCGAATGCAAATGGGGTATTCGTTAGAAGAAAAAAGTCGTCTTCTTATCATTGACGACGAAATTGCCATAAGAGATATTCTTTCCGAGCTCCTTCAAGGAGAAGATTTCAACGTATCAACCGCCTCCGGCGGCGAAGAGGCCGTATCCATGGTAAAAGAAGCCAAAGGGGCTTATAAAGTCGTAATACTGGACTGGCACATAAAAGGAAAACCCAAAGGTTACGAGCTGTTGGCGGCTCTGCGTAACGCCGACCCTCGGTTGAAGGCGATCGTTCTGAGCGGCGACCCGAATATAATATATAATTTCGCTCAAAAAAAAGAACCGCCGGTCGCGGCGGCAATTCAAAAGCCGATTACCGATTTCCAGAAATTCGTTAAAGAAATTCAATCGCATATCGAGGCTTAGCGTTCAAAACGGCTTTCCAGTCGTTTATAGCGGCGATTAAACTATTTTTGCGGGAGGGCGCTTGCGCCGCTCGAATGAATTAAACCAATCTCGCCGTTTACGAGCCGAACGATTAACTTTCAATCCTTTGAAAATGTCGTAAGGATGAGAACGAAATTAATAAAAAACCTCCGCGTATCTTCGCGGCCTGCGCGGTTTTCGGCAAAAATTGGAGATGAGTCGGAGGCTAGGTCGTTTTTGTTGCGAATAACTTGAAAACGCCCGGCGCGCGTCTTATACAATTTAAGCATGACGACGCTCGAAAAAACCGATTTGCATCCTCGGAAGAAAGAGAGGATTATATTCGTCGCGGCCATAACGGCGGCCGTGCTTTGCATTTCTACCGCCGCGCTTTTTTTTAAAATGGCGGCTCCGACGCACCCGTTGGTCATGTCCGCCGCGAGGCTTCTCATCGCCTCGGCCGCTCTTTCTCCGTTTGTTTTTTTATCTTGGCGGAAAGGCTGGTTTTCCCGCAGAATTTTTTATTACGCGGTTATTTCGGGCGTAATCTACGCGGCGCATTTCGGCGCTTGGGTAACCTCTTTAACTCTTACCAACACCGCGGCCTCGGTAACCTTGGTTACCACTACGCCGATTATGCTGGCTGCAATCGGCGCGCTTACCGGCAAAGACAAACCATCCGGCGGGCTGTGGGCGTCGATCGCCGCCGCCTTCGTCGGACTCTTATTGATTGGCAAAAACGATTTGACCGCGCATGGAGCGCTTGCGGGCGACGCGCTCGCTCTGCTGGGCGCTTTCGCCATCGTCTTTTACATGCTCATCGCGCGAAAGCTTGGTTCTTCCTTAAGAATATTGGCGTTTAACGGCGTCGCGGCGCTTGTAGGCGCTATTCTTTTATTCGCGGCTGCCGCGGCGGCGGGCGTGGAAATAAAAGTCGCAAGCCCGCGCTCTCTTGTTTTTTTGGCTCTCGCCGCAATTTTTCCGCAGGTAATAGGACACAGCCTTTTAACGTGGTGCCTTAGGCGCGCAACCCCTACGGAGGTAAGCATGGCGGTCGTCGGAGAGGCGGCGCTCGCTACTGTTTTAACGGCCGCGGTTTTGGGCGAAAGCGTGGAGCCGGCGGTCGCCGCGGGATGCGCGATAACGCTGGCGTCGGTAGGCGCGGCGGTTTATTTCGGCTCCGCCGAAGAAAGAAAGGCGGCCGCGAATGAATAACAAAAAGCTGCGCGTAATAGCCGCCGCCGCTTGGGCGCTTTTAATCGTTCCCGCATCGCTCGCTCTCTATTCCGGCGCGGAGCGCCTCTTTTTCTTTGCGGAGGCAAAAAATAACGGTCGTCTTGAAGCGGCGGAGGAAAGCGGCCTTCCCTTAATCAAAAGGTTCGAGGCCGGCGCTAAAGCGATAGTCGCGGGAGACTATACCGTTCTTTATTTCGAGACCGAAGGCGCGTCGTCGGTAAAAATTAAAACGAAAGACGAAACGTTTCCGGCATTGGGCGATACGCTGGTCGTCGCGCCCCGTTTTACGACGGAATACTCGCTTGAAGCGGCGTCGAAGAAAGGAACGGCGGTCGCAAAGGTCAAAATAGAGGTCAAACCGCAGCTGTGGACTATGCTGCGCGGGGTCGATATTTCGACGGACGACGGCGGGAAGAGCAAATTCGGAATTAATAAAACCAAGGAGTTTGCCGCCGCGGCCAAAGCGATGGGTTACACTCATATGGTTCTGGTCGATCCGAACCTTGAGCGGTTGAATATAAGAAAGGATAAAGAGCCTTTTTTAGCTCGAATGAAGGAAGTCGCCGCGTTTGGCGAGAGCGCGGGAATAAAGATAATTCCGTTTACCTGCACGCTCGGCAGAGCGGGAGGGGCGTTTACGCAAAATCCGGACGTGGCCGAGGGCGCGCTTGTGCGCGGCGCAAAGTTCAGAGTCGGCGAAGACGGAAAAACGCTTAACATAATAAACTCGCTTGATGGAGAGCCGAACGCGGCAGAAGGATTCGAGACGTTCGACGGTTTTACGCCCAAAGGGTGGACGGCTTATCCGCCGCTTCTTGCTTCCGGCCGCTTTTATCGAGACGAAAAGCAAAAACATTCCGGCTCTTCTTCGCTTAAGTTTGAAGGAGCAAATTTCGCCGCGTCGTTGACGCGCAAACTGAAGGTAGGGACCCGCAAACTTATAGAGATAAGTTTTTGGGCTAAAACGGAAAGTTTTTCCGGCTCGGTCTCGGTCGGAGTTCGCAGCGCGGACGGCGCCGATTATATTTCTTTTCAAAATTACGATTTTTCCGCCGCAAAGGAATTTGCCAAGTACGCTTACATAATAAATACCAGAGAAGAAACCGAGCTTACGCTGGGCGTTTACATGGCGGCGGACTCGAAGGGGAGCTTTTGGATCGACGATTTGCGCGCGTCGGAAATAGGACCGCGCAATCTTATCAGGCGGACGGGGGCGCCTTTTGTATTATATTCGCCAAGCGGCGCGGTTTACGAAGAGGGAACCGATTTTGTCGTCTTTAAATCCGCCGCCGGCGATAACGACTTCGAGATAAGGCTGACCGAGCGGGGCGCGTCTCGCGGCGATGCGGAGCTTTACGCCGATTATTACGCGCTGGTTGTAATCGACGGCCCGCGCAGCAGAAATCAAATCGGAACGTGTTTGTCCGAGCCGGACGTTTTTAACTACTACAAAGAAAACTTCCGCCTTTTGTTTTCGGCGTTTCCCAAGGAAAACGGCGCGTTCCTAAATTACGACGAGCTGAGGCACATGAACTCATGCGCGTTGTGCGTCTCCATGAAAAAATCTCCGGGCGGGCTTTTGTCATGGCACATTAAAAAGATGAGCGGCGCTTACGGCGAAATATCCGGCGGCGCGCCTTTTTACATATGGAGCGACATGTTTGACCGCAATCACAACGCCAAGCGTTTTACGCGGCCTACGCAAAAGTCCTACCTAATAGAAGGAGGCGACGTCTTCGGCTCGTGGACGGGTCTGCCGCCTAACGCGGTTATTATAAACTGGGCTCCGGCCGATTTCAGAATAAAGTCTCTGCAATGGTTCGAGGAACTTGGCTTTGCGCAGATTGTCGCGGGGTTTTACGACGCGCCCGACGCGGAAAAGGCCGCTTTAAAAGAATTTGACGACGCGAAAAACAGCCAAAGCGTCCGCGGGTTTATGTACACCACTTGGAAATACGACTATTCGCAAATGCAAAAATACGCCGAAACGATTTTAAATTTATGGCGCGGCGCCGGGGATTGACGCGCCGGACTGCGGACGATTTTAAACCAATTAAGGCAATAAAGTGTTGAATAATTTCAACGCGGCGTTAGAATGCCGTTAGTTTTTTATTAAGGAGGCTGTTATGAAACGTTTTTACCCGGTCTTTTTTACCGTTGTTTTCGCCGCGCTTTTGTTTTTTGGCGCCGGATGCGGGTCGTCAAGCTCTCCGGAGCCCGAGTTTATAGCCTACAAAATAACCGATAAGAACTGGCGTTTCGGCGGGCCGGCGGGCGACGGCGGAGCGGGCGACTTTATGCTTAAAAACAAAAAAGTACGCTTCGTAGTTCAGGGCGGCGGCGCGGCTAAGTCGTGGATTTACTACGCCTCGGCGCTTATCGACGCGGATATTATTCGCGACGGCCAGAAGGACGGCGACGATAAAGCGAGCGATATGCTGGTCGAAGTTTCCCCTCTGTGCGATTTTTTGCGCGCGGTCAAACCGACCGGCGCCTACGTCGAAAGCGACGGCAAAGACGGAACCGCTAAAGTTGTGGTAACGGGAACCGACGCGGGCGTGGGCATCATCGACGCGGCTATTCCGATGGGCGGCACGGATTTGAGCGTCAAGCAGGAATATATTCTTGAGGAGAACTCAAGCGCGATTAAAATCGTTACGTCGGTTACGAACCTTGCGGGCGACACGACTATTAAGATGGGCGACGGCGCCTTCTGGCTGCGCAGAGCGCGCACGCTCGTGCCGGGCGTCGGTTACGGCGACGACGCCGTAATGGGACGAGAGATGAAATATATCGTCGTCATCGGAGACGGGCTCGCCTACGGTTACGTCGTGCCGACCGGAGCCTTTAAAATTCCCATTGCGCAGGCAAACATCTTTCCGCTTTACGGCGAAAAGGTCGAAGCGAAATCCGACGTTCCGGTTTCGTTCGTTCGATACTTCGTCGTCGGGGCGACCGTGGACGAAGTTATGCAGGAAATGTATAAAATACGCGGCGAGGAATTCGGAGCCGTCGAAGTTGCCGTAAAGCCCGCGGACGCGAACGAGAAACCCGGCGCGTACTTTGTGCGCGCGCTTAACGCCGGCGGTTTTGTCGTAAGCGAGGGGAAAGCCGACGCGAACCATAAGGTAGTTTTTCACCTTCTACCCGGAACGTATTACTTTGTAGCCGGAACCGACGACAGAGGGTTTGGAACCAAGAGCGCGCCTGCAACCGTAACCGCCGACGGACAGGTTTCCGCCGAAGTTTCGCTTGATGCGGCCGCTTATTTGCATTTTACCGCAAGCGGCGATTCGAGCGTAGGCAAACTAGACAAACTGCCGGTAAAAATTCTTTTCCAAAAAGGTTTGGACGCCAAGACGACCGACGGCATAGTTTACCGCAAGTTTTCGCTGGGCGAAGATACGTATGCGGTGGCCGCAGGCGATTACGTCGTTACGATAGCCCGCGGACTGGACTATGAAGTTTGCAGAAAGGCTTTTACGCTCGAAGCGGGCAAAACCGCGGACTTCTCGTGCGAGATGAAAAAGGTTGTAGATGCCGAAGGTTACGGCGCGATTGATTTGCATATGCACACGGAATTGTCCGTTGACGCTCAGGTTCCCGTCGAGCGCAGAATAGTTCAATTCATGGCCGAGGGGCTTGAGGCGGTCAGCGTAACCGACCACGATAGAATAACCGACCTGCGTCCGCTCGCCGATTCGATTATGCTTTTAGACGGAAAAAGCAAGGCTTCAAGCCTCGTGTCGGTTTTTCCCGGCTGCGAGATAAGCCCGACGAGCAATCATTACAATATGCACTTCGTAACAAAACCGGACGACGATAGAACTTATTTCGGCGTTCAATGGTGGAAGGATTACGGCTATAAGGATCCGGTAGAATTTCTTACGGAAAAAGAAATAGCCTTAATCGCGCTCGACAAGTACAAATCAAAAACGTTTCAGCTCAACCACCCGCGCATGGGGCAAGGTTTTTTTGAGGCGATAAAATACGACGATTCGGCGGGGCCGAAAAGCATCTCTCCGGAGATATTTGATCCGTCGAAAGTTGACGCCGCCGAGCTTATAAACGCCGACGGAGTCGGGAACGCCCTGAGTAAAATGCTGCCGACGTGGTATTCGTTTCTTAATTGCCATATAAACTTTACGGGCGTAGGCGTTTCCGACTCGCACGTCGATAACGATCCCGGCTATTCGCGCACTTACGTTTATCTGGGCTCGGAGCGTCCGGTTAAGGAAGGGCAGATAATTTCGGCGATTAAAGAGCATAAGGCTCTTGCGGTTTCCGGGCCGTTCGTTTCCTTTGATATTAACGGCAAGGGAATGGGCGAAACTGTTAAAGCAAGCGCGTTGAAGGTTCATATCAAGGTTCAGGCTCCGTCTTGGATGGCGCTGAATTACGTAAAACTCATTCAGAACGGCGCCGAGGTTTACAGCGCGGCGGAAGGGGACTTTACGGCCAACGGAGGCGTCCGTTTCGAGAAAACGATAGACGTAATCGCAGATAAGGATAGTTATTTTGTAGTTTTAGCCGGAGCTCCGGACAAGGATTTATCGCCCGTTCAGCCGGGGCAGGCGGTTTTAACTATAACGAACGCGATATGGGTCGATTACAACTCCGACGACGAGTATGATTTGCCTACGACGTGCAAATAGAGGAGAAAAACTTTATAAACTCGTAAAAAACGCATTGTTTTTCTTGACAACGCGCATTTTACGGATTAGATAAATAGCGCATTTATGGTTCCCTTGTTCCCTTGTAGCTCAATCGGTAGAGCAGCGGACTCTTAATCCGTTTGTTGCGAGTTCGAGTCTCGCCAAGGGAACCATTTATGAAGCTCTTCAAGGCCGCCGCCATACTAGGTTTGCGGCCTTTTTCTTTGCGCGGAAATTGACTAAATTAAGGCAGAGACGGTTCGCCGCCCTCCGAAACTTTATTTCGGGCAACTTTATTTAAATTTTACATATTATAGCGTTTGCCGAAATTATTGTCCGTTATTTAAGTCTGTGCGGCGGCGATAAGCCTCAGCCTATCAGTTCGAAAACATTGACAAATGCCGCTTTCGTTTCATTTATTAATGCCGCGCGGCAGTGAAAATTTCGGCCAATATTTTTGACAAACGCTATATAAACCGCGGCAAACGACTAGTTGAGGCGGTAAACGATTTCGTCAAAATTGTAAATGGATACGGCTAATCTTACAATTCGCCTTATTGTCGCCGCGGCTTTATGCCTTACGCCTTAAGCCCCGCCGCGACAAACCTTTGCACGAATTCGTCCGGATAGGCGGCGACTTCCTCCGGAGAACCGGAACAGACTATTTTGCCTTTGTGAATAATCGCCGCGAAGTCGGCCGTTTCCATCATCGCGCGTATATCGTGCGATATAACAAGACTTGTGGCGCTCTGCGCCCGATTTGTATTTACTATCAGCTCGTTCACCTGACCGACCATCAGCGGATCAAGTCCGGTAGTCGGTTCGTCGTAGAAAATCATGCGCGGGTTTAGCGCGATGGCGCGCGCAAGCCCAACCCGTTTCCGCATTCCGCCCGACAGCTCGTTCGGCATTTTCCTCTCGACGTCGAAAAGCCCCACCAACTCGAGTTTTTCTTTAACTCTAGCGGCGATTTCTTCCTTAGTCAGCTTCGAGTGCTCCACCAACGGAAACGCCACGTTGTCGAATACGTTGAAACTGTCAAACAGCGCGGCGCTTTGAAAAAGAACGCCCATCTGCTTGCGCGCTTCCGTCATTTTGTAGCCGGAAAGCGCGGGAATATCGACGTCGTCCAAATAAATATGGCCGGAGTCGGGCTTTATTAACCCCGTGATATGTTTGAGCAAAACGCTTTTTCCGGTGCCGGATGGACCGATTATGAAAGTAATTTTACCTTCCGGTATTTCTAAGTTCACGCCGTCGAGAACCTGCTGGCTGCCGAACGCCTTGCGCACATCGACTATCTTAAGCAAAATCCCGTCGCCGCTTGTCGCGGTCTGTTTAGCGGCCGCTTCGGTCGTCATGCTATTTTCCAAATTACGGTATCTATTGCGTGCAAAAGCATTGTCAGCAGGTAATCGACCGCTAAAATAGCGACGCTGCTGACCACAACCGCGCCGGTCGTCGCCTTGCCGACGCCCTTTGCTCCGCCTTCGGTCGAGTATCCCATGAAGCAGCTTACGCTTGCAAGGACGAAGCCGAACGCGACCGCCTTGTAAAGACCGATATAAATGTCTATCGGGTCGAGGTACCAGCGTATCGTCTCGAAAAAAACGCCGCTATCGACGTGATTTATTTTTACCATCACCACGTAAGCGCCGAAAATGCAAAAGAAATCGCTTATAATCGCGAGCATAGGCATCAAAATAAGCGTCGCGACGACGCGCGGAACGACTAGGTATTGCACCGGATTTACAGCCATGCTGTCCAACGCGTCAATCTGCTCGGTTACGCGCATCGTGCCCAGTTCCGCCGCCATGGAAGAGCCGCATCGCGCGGTGAGCATCAGCGCCGTCATTACCGGAGCGGCCTCGCGCGCGGCTCCAAGCGCGACCGAAGCGCCGACGAGGCTTTGCACGTTGAATAAATGCGCGACGTAGCTGACTTGCAGCGCCGCGGTCATTCCAGAAAAGAGCGCCGTCATAATAATAATTGGCAGGCTGTTTACGCCGATTTGCTCCAATTGAAGCATAAGCTGGCCGAATCGGTAAGGAGGCCGAAACGCCCAAGAGAAAAAAGAACCAAGGAAAATGGAGAAGTCGCCGACCTTAGCTACCGCGTCGATGACGTACTGTCCGACCCCTTCAATCGGCTTCAGCAATTTATTCGTCGCGTCCATGTAATTAGCCAAATGCAATTCGCCGCCGGTCGTCCGCGTCGGCGAGGAGACCGCAGACCGTATCGAAGGGCACACTTGTCGATCTAGTCCGCTACGCCCGCTATTCCTTTTTCATTACGGCCACGCCGAGTTCTTCAAGCTGTTTTGCGTCCACCGTCGAGGGCGCTCCGGTCATCAGGCACGCTCCGCGCGTCGTCTTCGGATAGGCGATTACGTCGCGCAGGCTCTCCGCGCCGACCAGCAGCATCACGAGCCTGTCGAGCCCCAGAGCCAGCCCCGCGTGCGGAGGCGGACCGAAGCGGAAAGCGTTAAGCAGGTGCCCGAATTTTTCCTGCGCCTCATCTTTTGTAAGACCGAGCGTTTCAAAAATTTTGCTCTGCAAACCGGAGTCGTGGATACGAACCGAACCGCCGCCTATTTCGCTTCCGTTCAAAACGACGTCGTAAGCGCGGGCCTTTACGGCTATCGGGTTTGTTTCCAGCAAATGAACGTCTTCGGGTTTGGGCGCCGTGAACGGATGATGCGCGCTGGTCGGCTTTCCTTCGTCGGTCAGCTCGAACAGCGGGAATTCGTCCACCCAGACGAATTTGTAATGGTCGGGTTTGGCAAGACCCATGCTTGCGCCGAGCTTCTTGCGCAGCTTGCCCATCGCCATTCGGACTTTATCCGTCTCGCCCGCGCCAAGCAGTACTATCGCGCCCGGCTTGAGCGAAAGCGCCATGAACAACTTGTTTTTGCGGTCTTCGTCCGTCAGCGCCTTGGAAAGCGGACCAGAAATGGCTCCGTCCGGCGCGACTTTCATGTAAAGCAGACCGGAAAGGCCGCCGTTTTCTTTCGCTTTTACGAACTCGGCAAGCTCGTCGAGCTGTTTGCGGGAGAGGTCGGTTCCCTCAACCACAATCGCCCGCGTTACTCCGCCCGCCTCTATGGCCGACTTGGTAACGCCGAACTCCGCGCCGCGCAAAATATCGGTAACGTCGTGAATAAGCAGGCCGAAGCGCATGTCGGGGGCGTCCGCGCCGTATTTAAGCATCGCGTCGTCGTACATTATGTGCTCGAAAGGAGTGGGAATATCCACTCCGCGCACTTCCTTCCATATCCGTTTTAGCAGCCCCTCGACGAGCGTTTGTATTATAGTTTCGTCAGCGAAGGAGAGCTCGATGTCTATTTGCGTAAATTCCGGCTGGCGGTCGTTGCGCAGGTCTTCGTCGCGGAAACAGCGGACGATTTGGAAATATCTGTCCAGCCCCGCCACCATAAAGAGCTGCTTAAAAATCTGCGGCGACTGCGGCAGCGCGTAGAACGAGCCTTTCTCGATGCGCGAGGGGACGAGAAAGTCGCGCGCGCCTTCGGGCGTGGAGCGGGTGAGGAACGGCGTTTCAATCTCTAAAAAGCCGTTTTCATCCAAATAATTGCGTGCGGCCAGACAAGCTTTGTGCCGCTTAATCAGCGCGTCCTGCAGCGGCTTGCGGCGCAGGTCTAGGAAGCGCCACGTAAGACGCAGCTCCTCGTTGGCGTTTGTCTCGTCGGCAATCTCGAACGGCGGGGTATCCGAGGCGGAAAGCACGGCAATTTCCGTAACTTCCACTTCTATGTCGCCCGTGGGTATTTTTTTATTGCGGTTGGTGCCCCGGTCGACGACTTTGCCGCGCGCCGCGACCGACGACTCTTTACTAATCTGTTTGGCTGTTTTGTAAGCCTCTTCGTTGATGTCGGGTCTGAAGACGAGCTGCGTGCGGCCGTACCTGTCGCGCAGGTCGATAAAAATGCAGCCGCCGTGGTCGCGCCATGTGGCGGCCCAGCCGGTAAGGGTAACGGTTTCTCCCGCGTTCTCGGCGCGGAGTTCTCCGCAGGTATGAGTTCTTTTATAGTCGGTCATTTAGCGTCCTTTCCGCAATATAATTCCAGTTCTTCCGGCCAGCAGAAGAGCGGCCATAGCCGCCGCGAACGCGAAACCGGCAGAGCCGGTTCCAGCGCATCCTCCGCCGTAAACCATTTTCGTAATCTGTTTCTCTCCGTCGTCCGCCGTATCGGCGTCCTCGACGCTCTCGATTATTTCAGTAGTCTCGACCGCTTCTTCGACGATTTCTTCAGTCAATTCAATCGGTTCCGCTTCGGTTTCGACTTCCGCATCCTCGTCGCCGTCCGCCGGAAGAGCTTTTACGTGCAAAGCGTTAGGCAGGCCGCTCCATTCGGCGAACTCGTCCGCCGCGTCCAAAACCATTAGCGCGTAGTAACCGGCGGGAACCTCCGGCGAAACGACGACGGCGTTGGCGGTGAAGAAAGTTTGGCCGAAGCTCACTATGGCTCCAGTTACCTTAATGCGTTCGTCCTCGAATTTAACCGCGAGATGCGTCGGCAGGTGTTCCCCTTCCACCGCGATTTGCTGAATGGTTTCGCCTGCGGTCGCCTCGTTTGGCGTCAGCGACGTAATTATCGCGCCGGGGTTGCAAACGTCGTTCTGGCAGCGGACGCTGCCGTTGTACGGATTGACGTCCATATGCGCGACGACCTCGAACGGCTTGTCGTAAACCGTTTCCCCGCCGTTTTTGACGACGACGTTGACGTTTATTTTCTTTCCGCAGGCTTCCGCGCCCGCCGATTCGCGCAAGCGCAGCTTGAACTCGGCTTTTTTGCCCGATTTGCCGGATATTATTCCGAGATTTTGCTTGGTTTCGCCTACTGGGACTACGAAACGCTTGTCAAGGTCGCCTCCGTCCGCAAGCTTAATTTCCACGGATACGTCATTAGTCGATCCGGAGCCCGTATTGCCGACGTTTACGGCAAGCGTCGTCGTTTCGGTGAGATCGAGAAAGGAGTCGTTGTCGCATCCGCCGGTAATTTTAGGTTCGATTCGCGACAAGTTCGCGGTCTGCGACGGGTCGTCCTGCGCGAAGTCGCCGCTTGCGACAAGCGCAAAACCCTGCTTGTACGTCGAAGAAGGGTTGAGCTTCTGCCCGCCTCCCGGAACGTTGTAGCCGATTACTTTTATCGTCCACGTTCCTGTCTTCGGATTCTCGATGAAAACGTTTTCAAGCGGGTTCACCCTGTCGAAAAGCTCCGCGTCAACGGCTGGAACCGACGCGCCTTCTACGAAGTTGAGATTGCCGACGTATTTTTCGCCGTCGGGCGAAATTACCAAGAGGTCGAGGTCGTTGATGAGAATGCGCCGGGAGCCGCGATACGACGCCGGATCCGACCAAACAAGCGTAATCTTGAGCGGATATGCGGAGCTTATCGCATTAATTGAGTATTCCTTAATCTCGCCGGTCGCGACGCCGTCTTCAGAGTCGTTGCGCGCGTCCTCGAAAACTTTGAAATCCCTGTTGTCGCCCGCTAAATAAAGAGTATCGTCAAGCGAAATGCGCCCCCATCCCTGCGTGGTTTCGGGGCGTCCGGGTATTTTGTTTAAGCGCGTCGCGTTGCGTCCGATTTCTATTACGTCTCCGCGCATATTAATAGTCGAGTTTATCATTACCGCTTTTAAAAGAGCGTTGGTCGGCTCGAAGCCGTCGATTAAATTGCGTTTGCCGGTCGGATAGAAACCGTCGGTAAAATATTGGCGCACAAGAAGCGTTATGCCCGCAACTATAGGCGAGGAAAAGCTCGTTCCGGCCGTCATTGCCGTCGCGCAATTGTCGTTTCCCGGATCCGTGATGGAAACGCATACCGTATTGCCGTTGGAGTCTTTAATGTTGGGCATTTCTTGGCATTCGGACTCAACCGCGCTTTTTATTACGCCGGGCGCGACGAGGTCGGGCTTTAATCTTCCGTCGTCGGTGGGGCCGCGGCTTGAAAACGACAGCATGTCGTCGCCGTCTGACATGGAAGACCAGCCGGGAAAGCTTGCGCCGACCGCCAGAGTGCTCTTCGCCGTGCTTCCTTCGCCGCCGAGCGTTCCTTCGTCGGGGCCGGAATTGCCGGAGGCGAACACAATCATATAGCCGAAGTTGCGCCACATTATATCGTCGATTTCCCGCGAATCGCCGTCGTAATTATTAAACGGCCCGTACTCCTCGCTGCCCAAGCCGTAGGAGTTGTTGTGCGAATGAGCGCCGGAGCCTATCGCCTGCTTGTGCATGTCGGTTTGCGAGACCGTCATCAAGCCGTACATTTCTCCTTTAACGTTCGCGACGTCCTGAAAGACAATTTTCGCGCCCGGAGCCATGCCGTCTTCCGGATCGAGGCCGGGGTCGTCCGGCGTCGCAAGGCGATGATAGTCGTCGCCGGCCCCGCAGCCGGTCGTCATCGTGCCGTGAAAATATCCCGACCGATCGTCGTAAGCCTCGGCGCCCGAAAAAGTATAATAGGCGATTACCTTGTTGTCGGGGTTGGTTACGTTGACGTTTGGCGGCTGAGTGGAGTTTGAGAAAGTTTGCGCGCCCGCGTCGCCGGTATAACGGAACTGGCAGGCGTCCGTATCGAGGCCGCTGTCCGCCGCTGCGTAAACCTGTCCAACGCCGGTTATTCCGGCGTCGAAAAGCGGAGTCGTTTTAAGCGCGGCGCTTCCGCATTGCAAAAGCCATACTGCCGAGCTGTTAAGCGCGCGCGGCGTCGGCGCGAACTCCGTCCACTCGATTATTTTTAGCGACGAAACAGCCGCCAAAAATTCCGCAAGCCGCTCTTTTTTTACAAAAACGCGCGCCGTTCCGTAATCTTCGACCTCTCTGTCCGTCGCGTTGACGACAACGACCGATTCGCCGAACAGCGCCAGAAGCGCCGACAGCTCCGCTATTTTAGCGCCGCGGTACGTTTCGAGCTTGAGCGGAACGAAGCCGTTTGCGGCGGTTTTTTTTGCTGCGGGCGCAATGTTGGGCGAAACGTTCAATCCTGACGGAAACTCTTTTACGAATCTAGCGTTGGCGTACGAGGCGAGCTTTTTAACGTTTGAATTAGGAGAATAAACTAAAAAGGCGTTATTGGGAACGTACGCCGCGATTTTCGCCCCGTTCTCCTCCGCCTTTTCGCGGTCAAGCGCGCCTATTTTGCTTTTAAATTGAACAAGATAAACTGCGCGGCCTTTGTTGATTTCGTTTATCGCGTCCGTAATTTCCGCGGACAGTTTAGCCTTGGGCGCGACTGTTTCGGGGTATCCTTTCAGCGGGTCGAACGCGCCGAAGACGGAAAGAATTAAATTTTCATTCCGCGAAAGCTCGGCCTCTTTTTTTAAGCGCTCGTCGTAGGAAGACGACGTTTGTCTTCCGTAATCCTTGCCGTACGCGGCGGCTTTGTAAAGGCCGGAATAGTCCGACGCCTTGCCGAAGAAAACCGGAATACGCCCTGAGTTAAAGCCGTAAAGAGAGAATCCGGCGGCTGTCGCGCCCGCGACGACCGCGATGCAGCAGACCGCGATGAAAAATTTTCTCATGCTTGTAACGCCTTTGCAAAAAAAAGAGCCGTGTTTAAAACCTTATAACATTACAATCAGTTAGCGCCGCGGTCAATAGCAATAAGCTCTATATAAATATTATTAAATCAATCCGATGTCCGACTTATCCCCGCTTACCCCTAATCCAAGCGAGGGCGCTTTTGTCTTTCGACTGCAAAGGCGGAATTTTAAATTCCATTATAGGATGCGTATTTCTATCCCGGTTTAATTCGGCGGCGATTGCCTCTATGGCGGTTCTAGCAATTTTTCCGAAAACGATTTCATTTTGGCAAAAAGCGGTATTTTGCCAAGACCGGAGACCGGCTGGATTCTTAAGACCTATTGACGCGAGCGGCTTGCATAAATTTAAGCGTTGGTGTATTATTTTCGCCGTAACGTTAAATTATAACAGGTAATTTACAAAAACTATTCGGCGCGTTCTTTATTTTATGGCGATTACGGAGCAAATAGTAAAATCAAGGGAGAAGGCGGCGTACGTTTTCATGTTCGCCATGATTGCGGTTTCCATTTTCGGTCTTTTCGCCCGCTCCGTTAAGTTCGACGAGCTAATGGAGCTCAATAAAACTCAATTCTGGAAGTATTTCACGCACTTATTTTATTGCCGCGACGTCGCGCACATATTTATTTCAGCCTTGGGGGTTTACTGCGCCGGCAAAATTCTCGAACAAAAAATGGGATCTGCGGTTTTTGCGCTCATTTCTTTGGCGGGCGGATTAACTGGAAGCTTGCTTCAAATTGTGTTGTTCAGCGGCGGCGGGCGCTATTCCGTTCAGGGCGCCGAAGGAGCCGCCACCGCGGCGTTCGCGGCTGGAATAATTCTCTCGCCCAACCGGGCAATACGCTTCTTCCGAAAACACACCGACAGATTTATCGTCAGCGGTTTTACTATTTTTCTTGCGTGGTTCACGCTGCTTGCCGTGTATAACATTTTCATTTCCACCAAAGGGCA
This sequence comes from uncultured Myxococcales bacterium, assembly GCA_964400725.1. Lineage (GTDB taxonomy): Bacteria > Myxococcota_A > SURF-8 > SURF-8 > CAYNVS01 > CAYNVS01. The sequence continues at coordinate 51,795 of CAYNVS010000008.1, read as the reverse complement.
TTCGCCGGGATGGGGGCTCATGTTTGGCGGTCTTATAAGCGGAGTCGCGCTGGCGGGCGTCATGTCCATAGTCAATATGAACAAAGAGACCGAGAGCGAAAACGCCGCCTCAAGGCAGAGAGCGAGCAGCGACGTTCCGCGTCAAACGACTCAAAGAAAACGCCTTACGACGACCAGCTTCAACGCGCTGAGCGACGCCTCGCTGCATTTTACCGTTGAGGAGCAGAGCAAGCAATTTGCCGAGCATATCGAAAAAGGGGATTATAAAAGCGCCTGCGGAATAGCGATTACGCTTATTTCTTCGCACCTTGACAACAAGGAAAGCGAGCGGGCGAAAGAGGTTTTCGCGCTGGTCGAGCACGCCTTCGGAGAACTTCGCGCGCCTTCGCGGCAGCTGATTATGCTTGTAAATAAAAGCATAGAAGTCGGAGACATGTTTTTAGCCAAAGAGCTTACCATACGACTTATTAAATCCGACAACACCGCTTCGGGGCTTGAGGACGTGCTTGCGCGGCTTATCGAAGCGCTGCTTAGCAAGCCCGACGTGGAAATGCACTCGATAGAGCGGTTTCTTAATTATTACCGTCTTATGGGGCCGAACGAAACCAAGTTCAGGCAGCTTTACGGAATTTACTACTCCATGAAGGCCAGACTGGAAAAGCGAATCGCGTATGACGAGTCGGTTATTAAGGCCATTAATAACGGTTTTTTCACCGCGGCGTTCGATAAACTTGTCGAAAACGACTTCAAACTATTCGTGCCGCCCGACCGGCTTCTGGCTCTGGCCAACGGCCTGTGCGTGAACGGCCTTTATGAGGACGCGGTGGAAGTTTACTCGTTCATGGCGCACAACCACGCCAAAGCGCTTGAGACTCCCGAAGCGATAAGGCAGATAATCAACATATACACCCGGCAAATAGCCGACACGGCTAAGGCCGAACGCTGGTTCTCCTACCTTGAAACGATGTATCCGGAAACCAAAGCGACGCTGGAGGCGCGCAGACGGCTGACGAGCCTCAACCTTAAACCTCCCACGTCGTAAACTTACGGCTTTGCATCGCTCTGTTTGCGGGCAAACGAGACGGACGCGGAAAAGCCGTCGCGCCGCGCGTAGTTGAGCGGGCGAATTCCTAAAAGAGGCGACCTTGAGCGACGTATATATTATCGGCGATAAAACCTTCGACCTTACCCGTAAAAGCCTTGTTATGGGCATACTCAACGCCACGCCCGACTCTTTTTCGGACGGCGGCAAATATAACTCGCTCGACGCCGCGATTGCGCGCGCCGAGGAAATGGCCGCTCAAGGCGCCGATATTATCGACGTCGGCGGCGAATCGACGCGCCCGGGCGCAAAGCGAATTACGCCGGAAGAGGAAATCGACCGAGTCGTCCCGATAATTAAACAAATTGCCGCCAGACTTCCCAAAATAATAATTTCCATCGACACCGTTAAATCCGCGGTCGCGCTTGCGGCCGTTAAAGAAGGCGCTCAAATTATCAACGACGTTTCGGCCTTTACCTACGACGACCGCATGGCCGAAGCAACTGCGGCTAACGGAGCGAGCGCTATACTGATGCACGCAAGCGCAGAGCCCGAAATAATGCAATCCCGCACCGACTACGCCGACGTCGTTTCGGAAGTTGCGCAATACCTTCGCGGCAGGGCGGAATACGCCGTTTCGCGCGGAATTGCAAAAGAGCGAATCGCGCTCGATCCCGGTATATGCTTCGGCAAGACGGTTAAGCAAAACTTGCTTTTAATCAAGCATATCGACAAGTTGAGCGCCGAACGCTTCCCCGTTCTGTTGGGCGTTTCGCGCAAGTCGTTCATCGGCAAACTGTTCGATTTGCCGGTCGAAGACAGGCTTGAAGAGACGCTTGCGTGCCAGGCTTACGGCTATATGGCCGGGGTTCGGCTTTTCCGCGTTCACGACGTTGCGCAGGCGGTTCGCGTCGCGCGAATGATGGAAGCTATTTATGAAACGGAAAGAATTTAAAATGCCGAAAACATTTGATTACATGCCATTATTGCTGGAAAAAACGCCGTACCTTTCGGACTGGCGAAGAAAGTCGTTCATAGCGGCGGTCATAATTTTTTACGGCGGCGTTTCTCTTCCTTTGTTGGCTATAATGTTTACCGGCACAATGCTTCTTTTGTTCCCTGTCGCGGTTTTTGCGTATCTCGCTCATCAGCTTTTTACCGGAAGCTTGAAGGCGCTTTTTCTCAATCTCATCTTTTTACTTACATTGTTGCCCTTATTGTTCTACGGCGCGCATAAGCTATCTACGGAAAGCGTAAAAATTGCTTTCGGTTACGACAAGGAGCTGGCGATCTACTTAATAGCGCTGGCAGTTGTAGGCATTTATGTTCTGATTACGGGAATTCAACTTTTATTTAAATTGAAAAAATAAAGAATTAAACATTAGACGGAATTTCAATCCGTTACGGTCGTTCGGTTCGCGAGCAAAACTTTTCTTTACAAAATAACGCCGAAATAATACAATTATTTGCGAAGGGAATAACGACGCTCCGCGGTTGTATTGGAGCGATTTAAGGAAACGGGGATATATAATGTCGCAATTTATTAAACTTGTAAGGGGAACCGCGCCGTTATTGGCGCCGATACTTTTGCTCGCCTGTTACGGCTGCTCAAGCAATTATCCAAGTACAAAAGTTGGAGATTCTGAAGTCGAAGAAGAGCTAATATACGGCGCGGACGGCGACCTTGAAGAAGCTGAAACAACGGATGAAATATTCGACGAAGAACTGTTTGATTCAGAAGAGGAAATTGTTGAAGACGGCGAGACATCCGTTGAAGAAGTAGATGAATCTCTTGTTGATCCTGATGAAGATCAGATTTCGGAAGCGGAAGAAATTACCGAGGTAGATGAATATCAGGAATTTGAGGAATCTCCCGAGGCGGCGGCAATAATTTTAAGAGATATGCCGTGGGACGGCGTTACTGTAGAACCATGCAAAGGAGACGACGCCAAAGCAAGCCTTAGGTTTATATTCGGAGTGTGGGAAGATTCCGCCGGAACTACATATTTTGGAGGGGCTCGACTTTGGAAATTCACTGACCTGCCTTCGCAAAAGCTTGTCTGCGAGCCGCTTGTCAACAAAGAGATTATCAGCATGACGGGACGCGAACTTCAAGGAACAATTGAAGTCTGGCTGGGCCACAACGGAGCTATATCAATATACTCGAACGGCGCGTGGAACGTTTTGCCCTTGCCGGAAGCAATGCTTACGCAAAGCTCGGATATTGAACAAAACAATGTAACCGACCTCGAGTTTGCCGGAGCTTTGCTCTCGGTTCGCACGAAAGAAAAGTTAGGTCTTTATAACCCGCAGACGCAGGAATGGCGAATTGTAACAAACTGTCCGGATACGCTTAACAAATACCACGGGCCGCGCTGGGACGGCTCGCGTCTGTGGGTTTCGGCGGGCGTTTCGCTTTATACAATCAATCTTGCTGCGGCAACATGTGAATTTCACAAAACCGTAATCGAGCAGCCGGGAACGTATGAAGAAATAGGCATTCTGAATGCGGACAAAAACGGAGTTCTCTGGCTTGGAGATATAGAGCTAGCGTTCAAAGCTTTAATGACATACGACGGAGTTTCCTTGCGCGCAATCAATTTGCCCGTCTCAAACGAAGCCGGAGCCGAAGCGTTGTCAATGGGACATGGTATGAGTGGAGAGCCGCTTTTATGTTTTCAGACATACTTTTTTGACAACTATTACGAACCTGGTTCTCTTTGTACCTCCGCATGCGTGATGGAGGACAAATTATTAATGGCAGATAATCATTTAATGTCAGACAAAATCGAAAGCTTAGGACAGTGCCTGATGTATGTTGATCCTGTTTGCAAATTTTCAAGAGGGCTTTTAAGCATATGCATTTACAAAATGCGCAGAATGCTAATCGGATCGAGGCACATATGGGTGTTTATTGCGAAAGATTCTTTAAATATGCTTTTAAATACAAACTTAAAAGAGGTTGTTTTACCTTGAGGTTTAATATGACCGCTAAATTTACGCGCGTTTTAAAACATTCAGCCGGCTGTGGGTTTTTATTATTTTATTTGCCGCCTTCGGCTGCTCAAGCAAACCGGTAAGCACCAACAATGCAGACGCGGACGAATACGCGGATGAGGCCGAGCTTGAGCCAGAACAAACCGCCGAGGAGTTTGCGGAAGAAGAGGAAATCTCAAATGAAATATTGGACGAAGAGCCGACCGAATACGAAGAGGAAATAAACGAGGAGGAATTACCCGAAGAAGAAATTGCAGAAACGGCGGAAGAAAGCAGCGAAGAAAACATTGAAACCGAGCAAAATGAGGTCGAACATGCCGAGCCAACGCAAATAACAATACAAAAGTTGCCGTGGGACGGCGTGCAGACTACAGCCTGCGGAGAAAACAGCGACAGCATTAAAAACAGCCGCGCGGTGTGGGGCGACGGAACGGGTAATGTTTACTTCGGCGGGCCGGAGTTTTGGGTTTTTACCGAAATCGGCGACGGCGGGACGCTCGTCTGCGATTCGCGGGTAAAGGGAGTATTCAGCATGGACGGACGCGTTGCGGACGGCTCGACCGAAATTTGGGTCGGCTTGACTGGCCAGATCGCGCGATTGCGCGGCGGCCTGTGGACTGTTTATGATATTCCCGCGGAGGTTGCAACCGGCGACGTGATTGATATTGACATTGCCGGAAATTTCATCTCGGCGCTTACCGCCGACGCGCTTGCGCTGTATAACACTACCGACGGAACATGGCATAAGGTAACAAACTGCCCGGAAGACCTTAATCGGATGTACGGCCTGGCCTACGACGGCCAAACGCTGTGGGCAAGCGCGGGAATGAGACTATACAAAATAGGTCTCACAAGTAAAGAATGCGCATTGAAAATGGCGATAGAGGAAAGCCTTGAGCCTAATTATTCTTTAGGCATTTTAAATGGAAACGGCGGTCTATTATGGTTTGTAAAGATGGAATATTTTACTACAATGACCGGCGGCGACTGCAAAACTTTGTACATTTTGAATGGCGAAAAACTTGAAAAATTAAATATTGAAACGCATGTACAAACGCGTCTTACGGCAATTAGTTCAGGGATGGGAGGCATGCCTATTATGCAATTTGATTTGGACTCAAGAATTGCTCCTTTTTCTGGATGCCAATATCCTGATTCCTATTTATTTGGCGCGGGTTATGTATTTGAAATTTACAATCCAAATTATGACCCGCTAGCGCTTTCGGACAAACAAATAATTATTGAAGGGTGCACAAACTCTGAAGTTGCCGACCAGATCGTTTATATTTATCAAAAAGAAATAGAAAGCCTAAAATCCTGGCGCGACGGCAACGTATTATGGCATCTATACGGCGGCCCGACGAAATACTCCTACTGAGCGGACAAAATAAAACGCGCCCCGTTTGGAGCGCGTCGTAATTACTCTCGCAAAGCCTTTTAATACGGCATTATAACTATCTCCGCGTTGGAGAGAACTATCTTCGCGGTCGGGCGCGGCGGGGGGCTGACCATCGTTTTGTCTAGTCCGCCGATAAATATTACTCCGCCTTCGGGAAGTATCGTTGCGGTGTGCCCCATTCGTCCGTGAATCGTCGGATCGCTTATAGACGACGGATTGATGTAGGCTCGCAGCGTAAGCGGAACGCCTCCGGAGCCTAAAATCGGCGCGAAGTTTATTCCGTCCGTCGTGTATTCGATATTGTTTGAAACGGAGCTTAAATCGCTTCCGTAGCCGCCGCCGGATATAATCACGAGCGGGTTGGCCGGGTCGGATGAAAGGTTGATTCCCGCCGCAAACGCTGTGGCGGCAATGGTATTGGCCGGTTGAACGGAAATTTCGGGCGTTTCGTCGGTTACGGAGAACGAGACCAGCGTTGAAGAAATTTTTTCGTTCGGTCCCCAGATTTTACCGTTGGCGTCCATGGTCATGCCGCCGTAAAGCAGAATGTTGGAGACTCCGGACGCTCCAGGATTAACCACAACGCTTAAAGCGTAAAGCGAATTGGGAAGGTCGCCGGTTACGTTTGCGATTTCCACGAAATCCACTATCGGCTTGCCTAAATATTCCATCGAAACAACGCCCTTGGGCGCGCCTCCTATGGCTACGGTCTTGGTGTCGTTCGTAAAAGGCGCGACAAGCGAGTGCCCCGCTCTGGGGTTAATCATGTTTTTAATAAGCACCGGCGAGTCTATCGGGTAAACCGACTCGTAAGGCATGTAGTTGTGATTTATAATTTCCGCGCTGTGAAGTTTCCCGGCGTCGTTGAGGCCGCCGCTTATCACGAACAGTTCTCCTTTATTCTGCGGATCGCCGGGATTGGCGACAATGCGCGCCATATCAAAAAGAGCGCGTCCTTCGTTAAGCGGTATTTCGCCGCTGGTGGCGCCGCCGGCGCTGGGGTCGTAAATTTCCATGCTGGCCGACATGGTTCCGACCGCGGGATGAAACAAAGAGCCGAATTGCTCTATGCTGGAACTCCGCGGATCGTATAAAACGTTCTGGGCGCCGCCGACTATTATAACGAGTCCCGAATCTTCCAGCAGCATCGCCCTGTGAAAGGCGCGCCTTACCGCCATAGGCGCCAGTTCCACAAAACGTCCGGTGGTCGGGTCGAACTTTTCAACGCTGTCGGTCGCTATCATTTGGTCGCAGGTCCCGTCGCAAAGAAAACCTGAGTCGTAGCTTGAAACGCCGCCGAATACGAGAATGGAGCCGTCGCGCAGTTTAACCGCCTGATGGAACGCTCTGGGGACTTTCATACAGCCGAAAGTCGTCGAAATCTTTCCGATTCGTTTCATAAAGATATTGACTTCAACCGGAGCCTTATCGTCAACAATGGTAAAGCGCGGATTGATGCCGACCCACGCCGGAACCGGCTGACCGTCGTTGTCGTTCTGATAGGCGATAACTTTTAACTGAAACCTTCCGGTCGGCAGTCCTTTCCAAAGGAATTCGGACGAGTCGGGCAGCATGCAGGTTTCGGAGTTCTGACAATCGCCGTAAACGTAAATAATAGCTTCTTTTACGGTTCTCTTTTCGGCGGTCGTATCGTCGATGAGAATAAACTTTAACTGCGTAACGTTGCGCGGAAGTTTGTCTTCCTGATAGCCGCTGGTATAGGTTTCCGATCCGTCGCATTCCGACTCGTCGGCGGCCCAGCGGATATTAAACTGCCTGCTCTCTTCCGGCTGCGCGCAGCCCGCCGCGAAAAAAAGCGTTAAGGTAAGGCAGAAGGCCAGAGCGGCGAACGAAAATTTTTTCATTGCAATGCTCCTTTTAAGGCGCTTAAAAACCGTATAAAATTAACATTACATATATATAGTTAAAATCGCTGACTGTCAAATGCTTGAATAAAACTCCGCATTTGTTTTAACGGCGCGTCGCGGCTTAAGCGTTTCTAAAAAGTATTGACCGAAATTGTATTTTTCTCCGCGTTCTTAGATTCTTGGAATAAGTCGAATATGCGAGACGCTAATTATTTATAATACTTGATTTAAACCCGAAAATTTGGTTTAATTAACGGATATATTTTTTCACGCTCTTTACATATTTATGTATTAGTATGATTAATTTGTCGCGAAAAAATTGTTTGACGCTGAACTTCCGCAAATTACGGTCAGCCCGACGAACGCAGGATAAATTTAGTTGTTTCAAAGAGTTAAACGCATGTCTTTAAAAGGGGCGCCGATTTTGCTTATATGTCGGCAAAGGGCGCAAATTTTGTTTGCGCCGGCGCTCTTTGTAATATTTGCATACGCGTTCTGCGGATGTCTCGCGTACGACGACATCAAAGAGAGAAGCGGAGCTTTCTCTCCCGAAGGCATTGCGCCGATAATTCAGGCAACCGACCCGTTGATGGGCGACGCCGTGATTCAAATCGACAAGAAGTGCAAGGGATACCGCTTCAGAATAACAAAGCTGATTAACTCGGAAGGCGAAGACCTAAACGCGCAGGACGTCAGAATCAATTGGTTCCTCGATTACTACAAATCGAACCTCAACCCGCTGTCCGTCGGACTGAGCCTGATTATCTCGGCTAACTCGCTTTTCGCGGGGGACGAACCCGGCGTTTATCACGTGGTTGACGTAGTGGTCAGCGATCAGGAGTTCGCCAATTCCGGTTCGTATATAAATTGGGAACCTCAGGAAGGCGCCCATTGGACGTACGCCAGATGGGTAGTAAAAGTAGTTGACGAAAGTCCGGTGCGCAGCGACCCGCGCTGCGTTCAGGGATACGTCGGAGAATAAAAAAGTGAGCTCGTCGATTTTTCGTTTTAAAACCGGAGGCGCGGCGCAATTAGCGGTAATAGTCGCGCTTTTTGCGTCGGCTCTCTCGCTTTCAGCCTGTCGTTACTTCAACGCCGAGGCCAACATTCCCGGCGAGGGCGGAGATTTGGACGTCGAGACGTCCGATTCCGAAGCGGCGGATTTCGCCGAGGCGGCCGAGGTTGCCGGCGATATGGAAGGAGAGCCGCAGAAGTTTTCATATCTTCGCATTACCCCTTACAACGAACGTCAAGGGCAGGTTTTCGCCGTAGCCAAGCCGGTTCCTAAAAACATGGCCGTTGCGGCCGCGCCGATATACAATATTTCCGGTTCGGCGATGGCGGACAGAGGAGGAGGACTTTCGCCATTGGGCGGCGACATAGTCTTTTCGCCGGTCAGGCCGAACAACCTTCCCGCCATTCTCGGCGTGGAGCCGGTTACGGCGTCGTTATCCGAATTGGACGGAACTTTTAAAACTTCTTTGCTGGCCGGTTTGTACGACATTTTTCTTTATCCTAAAAACAAACCTATGCCGCCGTTCATTCCGCCGATGTTTAAAATCGCCGGACTGGAGTTGAAAAGCGGCGACGGATTCATTCAATTCGATCTTACCGGAGCTTATCCCGTCGCGGCCGGCTACATCGCCGGTTTTAGCAACGAGCAGGTCGCCGGATTGAAAGTCCGCGCTAAAAACGGCAACATGCGCTCAACGGAAGGCTCCATTTACGCGGGCGGATCGTTCACGCTTTATCTTCCGTCCGTAGAGGGCGCGAAATTTTCTTTGGAAATCGACGGGAGGTTCGATTCGCGGCCTTTTGTTCCGAAGCGCGTCTATCCTTCGATTATCAGCGTCGAGAAACAAGATCCGAATTTGGAATTTTATTCAACAAAATACTGGGACGCGTCGTCCGGAGACGAACTGCCGGTTCTTCTTCTGGATTATTCAAAACTTTATTCGGGCGCGTGCAGAGTTAATGGAAAACTATTGATAGGCAACAAATCGAATCCTTTATGCAAAACGCCGCCGGAAAAAGAAAATCAAGCCGCCTGCGCGCCGGTAAAAAAGGCTGGCCTTATATTTAAAAGCGTTTCCGAGCACGGAGAATTTATAAAGACGCTGCAAATCGAAGACAAGCGCGGAGCCGCCGCCTCGGAAGGCGGTTTTGAAGTTATGCTTTACCCCGGCCACTACGACGTTTACATCGTCCCCGATCAGACGGAGCCGGCCGGAGCCGCGGCGTGGAAGCTCGATTGCACGGCGATAAGCCACGGCGCGGAAAACGATCAGGAGTACGACGTCAATTTCGAGGCGATATTGGAGCCGAAGGTAAAACTTTTCGGCGCGGTTGTTGACGCGGAAGACAAACCCGCCGCGGGCGCGCTGGTTGAGGCGACCTACATGTTGGACAATATCGTAAAAACAACCCGCGTTTACCATTTTACGACCGGCGCCGACGGCTCTTTCTCGGCCTCGCTGGACAAAGGCAAATACCTTATAGTAATCAAACCGCCCGCTTCTTCGGGGCTAGCCTACTATACGGTGCCGGATTTTGAGATTTACGGAGACGTAAACATGAATTTCCCGCTTGAAAAGGGTGAAATCATAAGCGGAAAAATTATCCGGAACGAAAAGCCTCTTTCGGGGGGAGCGTTGGCGGAACTGCTTGAAATGACGGAAGACGGGCTTGGCGCTTACGACGTAGCGTCCGGGGAAGTGAACGAAGAAGGCGAGTTCCTGCTGGTTATTCCGAAGGCGAAGTAACCTTTTGAGCCGTTCTCCTTGCGCGGTTATCTTGCGAAGCCGCGTAAACGTAAAATAAAAACAAAGCCAAAACCGAAGGGCCGAAAGCGAATTTGAACGCGGGCGGAACGGCGGGGCTGGGCGAAATGAAAGTTTCTATCGCGGCGGCGGCGGCCAGCAGCGGAATAACCGCTATCAAAATCGGCGCGCTCCGCTCTCCGGCTCTCGCCAAAGCCGTTTTGCGGGAATGTCTTCCCGGCGCGAAAAGGGCGAGCCCTAAATTAATTCCGGCGGCTCCGGCCATTAAAACGCAGAAAATCTCTAAAAAACCGTGGGCGGAAATAAATTCCAATATGCCGCCCAGCATATTGTAGCGCGCGCACGCGGCCGCTATCGCCCCAAGATGAAAACCGTTGTACAACAAAACTGCAAAACCGCCGAATCCGGCTAGTATTCCTGATGCGAGCATGCGCAAAGCCACGGCCGCGTTGTTGCCGAATATTGCAAAGTAAGCCCATAATCCGGATTGCTGCAATTGGCTGGTCCATAGCTCGCCCCGCCGCAACCCCGCGATTTTGTCCGCGCCTAAAAATATTTCCCCTATTTCCGGACGGCGAGCCGACGCGACCGCTCCTGCCGCAAGCCCCAGAGAAAATATCGCAAGCGCGGCGAGTATTAATTTTTTATGCCCGGCGACGGCGGACGGAAGCGTTTTTTGCGCGAATTCGGAAACGTCCGCTCCAATCTCTTTTTTAGAAGGATAAATAAGGTTGTGCGCCCGCAGCAGCAGCGAACGCAGCAGTTTGACGTATTCGCCGTCGGGGTGCCGGTTTTGCGCGAGCGCCAAATCGGTATTGATTTCGCGGTACAGCGAATCGAATTCGAGAAGGCTCGCCGCGTCGAGAGACCTTTCGCGCTCCAACGCGCAAAGCAATTCATCGAATCTAATCCACCTATGTTTCCGTTCGGCAATGAAGCCGTAAAGCGCGCCCATAAGCGTTTATACGCAATTTTTAGATAAAATTCAACTGTCTTAAAAACAATAATAAAATAACGGAGCGCCCCGGCCGCTTTCCGTGAATGAAGAAGAATTAAACAACGCGGTTAAAACCGTTCGCTCATATTGAAAGCGAAGCGTTTGCATCGAGGGGGCGCATGCTCCCGGCGGTTGGAAACAAGGATGAGAAGGGAATTAATTAAAAAACCTCCGCTGTTCCGCGCGGCTTCGGCGGTTTTTTATCAAACTGGGAACTGAGCGGGAAGTATATTCGGTATAAGCGATTTTAATCTTGACTACACTGCCGTTTATGCAATAATGAAAATGTGGTTGGGTAGTTAAAGAAATTTCAATTAGGACGAGAATGATGCGGCGGTATGTTCTCGCAGTATTATTATAAAACTAAAGGCGGGCGGAAAAATGCCAATATCTACGATTACTATTGATTACGAAGACGGCGCGGCGGCGGTTGGAGCGAGAGTCGAGCTGGCTTTTCCAGGCGGATTGACGAAACCTTCTTTTACAAACAGGTATGGCGAAGCCGTAATAGAACATGCCTCGGTCGGGAGGGCTGAGATTTATGTTTCCGGGCATAAAGCCGGCGCGTTCGACGCTCCGGGTAAAACCGTCGTCGTATTGCGGCGCAAAGGAATCGACTAAAGGCCAAAACAAAGAGGGAAAGAACGCGGGACGTTTTACGGATGAATTTTTTTCGCGCAGTTTCGATTTAATTTGCGTCCCGCGAAACTTTTTTGGGCGCGCAAAACAAAGGGCGCGGCAACAATACATCAATTGCCATGGGGATGGAAAATGAGCAAAGCAGACGAGGTGTACGAAATCGCAAAAGGGATGCAGAGGGAGTACAGGCTGGACGACGAGGTTATGCAGGTCGTTCGAGCCGCTTTGTTCGAGCGGCTGAGCTCCTGCCTTGAAAAAGAAGAGCCGTACGTAGAGGTTGAGCTTCTGCCGTCCGCGGTTGACGCCGGCGCTTACGCCGCCGGGATAAAAACCAGCCGAATAGACGTCCGCAAAACGACTCTGGTTTTAAAAAAGGCTTTGCAAAAAGCGGGGATTCCCGTCGTCGGAAGGGACATTGTCCGCCAGCGGGAAAAACTTTTGGCCGATATGGCTAAAAAAGAAGATTCGAAGGTAAAATGCGTAAAACGCGAGAACGCCGCCGCCGATCCGCTTGAGGAGCTGAAGCGTCAAAAAGAGGAAAAAGCCGAGCGTCTTAGAATACATCAAGAGGAGCGCGAAATACGCATGAGGCGCGAGGCCACGGAAGAGAGAATACGTTTGGAGCGAATGGCTTCCAACGCCCGCGAGCGGGAGCAGTCGTGGTGGAATAGACTATTTGGCGCGGTTTCGTTCAGAACTCAAAAAACGTCGAACGAAAAAGATTTAAAAAAGTAAATAAGATTTTCCGCGGCTAACTATTTGCCGTATTTGTAAATAAAGCTCAGAGCGTTCTGCGCGTAAATTTCTTGGTTGGCGAACATAATTCCGCCGTGTCCGCCTTTATCGACTATCCAAATGCGTTTATTTGCGGTAGCCGCGGCGTCGAATATACGCTGAACGAGTTCGGGAGGCATACGGAAGTCTTCCTTGCTTCCAATCATCAGAAGCGGCAGGTTGTTGGTTATGGCCGCCAGCGAATCTATCGGCGAAACATCCTCTATTTTAACGCCGGCAATCAGCCTTATCCAAAATTTAATTATAGGCGCAAAAGGGTATTCCGGCAGCCTGAAATAAAGTCCGGCGTGCTTATTTATGGTGTTGGCGAGATTGTCGAAAGTCGATTCGAGAATCATTCCGGCAACGTCGCCGCGCTTTGGGCCGACCAGCGCGGAAGTCGCCGCGCCCATCGACAGCCCCCACAGGAAGACTTTTTCGGCGTTGAAAGCAGCCTTTGCCGCGTCTATGGCCGCGTCTAAATCGAGCCTTTCGTTGTAGCCTACCGTAATGACGTCTCCGCCGGATTCTCCGTGCCCTCTGAAGTCGAAGGCGAAGGCCGGAACGCCGCCGGTTACAAGTATGCCTATGTTTGCGGCCATTTGCTCTCTGTTGCCGCCTATGCCGTGGCATATTACTACGGGCGGATAGACCGGCGCGTCAACGTTAAGGTAGTTCGTAGGGTAAACCGCCCAGCCCGAAAGCTTTACGCCGTCCTTAGCTTGAAAATATACGTCGTAATAGAAAAATCCGAATTCCGCCGGATTTGTAGTCGGCTTTAAACGCGGCATGTGAAGCCATCGGTAAGCCGCTCCGCCGGGCAGCAGAAAGACGACGACAAACAAGTAGGCGAAAATTCTGACGGCGAGAGCCTTATTGCGTTTGGGCGGCAGCGGAAGCATGAGGCTTTTCACTTATTAATCCTTTCGGCGCTTTTTCTTTTTAAGCTCTCCGCCGGCTGCGGGTTCTTCGCCTCCTTCGTCCGCTTCGTCCTCCGCTTTTTTGATTTTTTTTACCAGCGCGTTCGAGCGCTCTTTCATTTTCGTTCGATAATACGGGCGCGAAACGGTTTGCATAGCTTCTTCGTAGTAGGCGACGGCCTCTTCCTTGGAGCCGGTATTTTCTATCGCGAGCCCTTTCATGTATTGCGCTTTGGCGTAATCTTCGGCTTTCGCGTTCTGCTTCATCGCCTCGTCTATTATAGGCAGAGCCTCTTTATAATTTTTCGATTCTATCAGCGCGAACGCTAAATTGTAATAGATGGAGGGCTTCTTTTTCATTTCGTCCGAGAGCTCTATCGCCGCTTTGTATTCTCTGGCCGCGTTGGCGTAGCTTCCTATTTTGTACAGGTTTACCGCTTCGGAGTAATGCTTTTCGGCTAGACGCTCCCTTATGGCCGCTATCTCTTTGTCCAGCATGGACATAAGCGTTTTGTTTACCCCTTTGCGGTTCAAGTTGGCGTACAGCTTTATCGCCTCTTCGTCTTTGCCGTTCTTTACGCTTTCATAAAGGCTGAAAGTGTGAACTTCTCCGGCCTCGGTTTGCTCTTTGAACATTCTCAACTCTTTTGCCTCGGCCTCAACTTTGGCGATTCTGTCCAACAACTGCGCGTTTTGCTGTTTTACCGCGTCGTTGTAATATGTTGACATTAAAAAAGCGGCGGCTCCGATTACGGCGACGAATAAAAGATAGGCGAAAACCGAGTGAATTTTTACCGACCGGCTTTGCTTCTGCTGATTATAAACAATCTGCTTAAGCTCCGCGTACAAGTTTTTCATTCCCGCGTCGGTCTTTATGCTCATGTTGCGGGAGTCTATAATTTCTTTTTCCAATCGTTTGATTTCTTTAATAATTTCGTCTTCGTAAGACATTAGCTCCTCGTTCGTTCTTAAAACGACAATCCGCGCTCGGCGGTGAAATTCAATGCGTAAAATATAGATAGACGGATTTGAGGCCGTCCGAAACAATCTCTTTCGCGGGAATTTCGGCGGATTATTTACCGCCCGCTTATGCGGTTAAGTAAGTTTTTTAAAAAGTTTTTCCAGCGCTTCCTTAGCTTTTGCGGCCTCGTCGGCCTCTTTAGAGTCGAAACGCCCTCCGCTCCATTCAAACCATTCGCAAAGGTTGCGCCTGTCTTTATCTACGACAACGTCGGCCTTGGGCTCTTTGCACGCGTTGTTGTACCGGTTATCGTAATGTCTGCACGCCAAACAGACGTGCAGATCGTTTCGGCAAAACGGGCATGATTCGTTGAAGCCTACCGCGCGCGAAACGTCGAGCGCCTTGCCGCAATGCGGGCACAACGATTGACTCTCCATCGCCTTCCTCCGGCTGTTTTAAGGTCTTAAAACTATTTTCCCGGCCTGCGGATTTTTCGGATCCAAAAGTTTCATCGCCTCGTCTATCTGTTCGAGTTTGAACTCGTGCGTCATAACGCTGGAAAGGTCGAGCCTGTGGTTGGCGACAAGACCTGAAACCTGATACCAAGTCTCGAACATTTTACGGCCGTTTATGCCGACCATTTTCAAACCTTTGAAAATGACGCCCTCCGCTATGTCAACCGTAAGCGGAGCGGAAGGAATGCCGAAGAAGACGAGAGTTCCCATGCGCCTAATAACCTTGAAAGAATCTTCCACCGCTTTGGGCGCTCCGCTCATTTCCAAAATCACTTCCGGTCCGCCGTGGGTTATGTCCAGAATTTTTTCGCGCAGGCGTTCGTCCTTGGCCGACAGAACGCAGTCGGGATTCATCTTGCTCATCATGTTCATGCGGTATTCGTTGAGGCCGACGCCTATTATCTTCGTCGCGCCGAACGCGCGCGCAATGGCCGTCGCGAATATTCCTATAGGGCCGTCTCCAAAGATTACGACCTGTTTGCCCTGAACATGTCCTTCGGCCACCGTGTAGCAGGCGTTGCCGAGCGGCTCTTGGATGGACGCGAAATTATCGGGCATTTCGGGCGGATTTTTCCATGCGCAGATTTCGGGCAGCGCGACGTATTCGGCGAAAGCTCCGTCCGTATCGACGCCGAGTATTTTAAGATTTTCGCAAAGGTGCATGTTGCCGGTGCGGCAGGTGTAACAATAACCGCAGGGAATATGCGTCTCGGCGCTTATCTTGTCGCCGATTTTAATGGATTTTACGTTCTTGCCCTTTTCCACCACCTCGCCGGAGAATTCGTGCCCGAACGTCATGGGCGGTTTGATTCGGTTCTGCGACCATTTATCCCAGCCGTATATGTGAATGTCGGTGCCGCAAACGCTGGCGGCCTTAACCTTTACCAAGACTCCGTCGTCTCCGATAGTCGGAACGGGAACGTCGCAAACGTCCGCGCCCGCCGACGCCGTCAATTTTCTTATCGCTTTCATGTTAATGGCTCCTAAGATGATTTGTTGAAAAACTCCCCCTTTTTCAAGCAATTGCGATTGTATATATGTATCCGCGGGAAGTCAAACGAGCTTTTTATTTTATAAAAACCGGCTTTTAATGCGTCGCGTCAAATTAGGCAATCCGAATAATAATTAATAATACTTGCCTAAAATCGCGATTGGTTTTATGATTAATTAACAAATTAAGTTTTACTTATCTTGACAGGCTGTAATAAATTTATAAAAATATCATCCTAAAGAGGAAGTAGAAACATGAGTAAAGCTATTAAAATCGGGTTGATGGCCGCTTCGGAGAACAATTTGTCCTTTAACGACAACATGGCCAAGCTGGAAGAAAAAGGCGCCTCTCTGAAGCAATACAGCAAAATGGGCAATCTGCTGCGCGCCGTGGTCTCGAACGAAGTCGATTTGGCCATTTTAAACGGACACGCCGAATCGACGCCGCAAATTGCGGCCAAAATACTCGCCGAGCGCGAGATGCTTCCCGTGCTTGTCCTGGCCGAGCGCGCCATAGACCCGGAAAGGGTCGTCGAGATTATGCGGCTCAAGGTAACCGATCTGCTTTTATCGCCGACATTCGAGCTGCTTCAGGAGACCGTGGCGCAGCACGCCTCAAGCTACCGGCTGTGGCTTAAAATCCACGAAACTCCGGCGGCGCGCAAAAAGGCTTTTCCCGCGGAGCTTTTAGGAACGTCGAAGGAAATAAAATCCGTCAACGAAAAAATAGAGAGGTTTGCCGCGGGCGTTAATCCGGTTCTTATCGCCGGTCCGCAGGGCAGCCACCTTATGAAAGTCGCTCACTACATTCACGACCTAGGCGGTTACGGAATGTTCGAGCGCGTCGATAAAATATTGTTTGAAGCCGAGTCGGTTATTTTGCAGAACCCCGATCTTGAGCTTCAAATCGGCAAGCGCGGCAACATGACGCTTTTCTGCGAGGGCGCGGAAAATCTTTCAAAGGCTCTGCAAAATAAAATATGCGATTATTTTGCGAAAAACGAGTATAAAATAAAAAAGGTCAAATTTATCGTCGCTTCCAATCTAAGTCTTCAACGGATGCGCGAAGAAGGCCTCGTCTCGGATAGATTTTACGCTCTTTTTGCGGGCAATTCGGTCGAAATTCCGCCTCTCAAAGAAAGATGCGAGGACGTTCCTTACATTGCGATGGAACTTCTTCGCAAAATAACGGAAGGGGAGGGAAAGTATTTCATGGACTTTTCGCCTTCGGCTCTCGACCTGCTGGCGCGTCAACCGTGGAATTTTAACTTCAACGAATTAAAGTCGGTTATCGAAAAAATAATTTGGCGTTACGACGGCTCGTTGATAACTTTGGAAATGGTTAAAACCGTTCTGAATCCGAACGGGCAGAAATCTGAATTTTCGTCGTCCGACGAATACCTCGACAAGAGCGCGGGGATTAGAAAGCTCGACGAGGTTATAAACGCTCACGTCGAGCACGCCGTAAACGCGTTCAACGGAGACATCGGCCGCGCCGCCAAGGCTTTAGGCGTAGGAAGAGCGACTCTTTACAGGCGCATGGCGAAGCACGGATTGAAAAAGAGCCGAAAAGGCGGACAAGAATTAATAATTTAACGCTTTTTACGGTCGAGGCGCGCAAACGCGATAAGCCGCGCTTTTTAAAAATGAAAAAACAATTCGAGTACAGAAACAGGCTTCCGACGACGTCGGAAGAGAAGGGGAGAAGTTACGAGCGGCTGGTGGCGGAACTTTCGACTCTCGAAATGAAACTTTCGGAGCTAAAAACTATTACCGACAGCCTCGACGGACGGACGGACAAGAGGCAGATGGCGTCTATTATCGCTTCCGCCGGATGCCGCGTTGTTGACGCCAATTTGAGTCTTATCTTCGAGCTGGACGAAACGAAGGATAAGCTCGTGCCGATGCTTCCCGTTCCGGGGATAGACGTCGAGGACGAAGAATCGCTGAACCAAGCCCCGCTGAAGGAGCTTATGCAATGGGGCTCGCCCGCGGTAGTCAACGATTGGAGCCACGCGTCGGAGCGGTTCAAGCGCGCCGCGGCTTTGTTTGAAAAATACGGCGAGATGATTTCGGTTCCTCTCGCCCTGGACGGCCGCCTTCTGGGACTGCTGGTTTTTCTCGGCGCCGACTCCTTTTCAAGACGCGACCCGCTGCATAAAGGCTTTTCCTCGACGAGTAAAATCTTTGCGGAGATGCTGGCCAAACCTCTTTCGTTCGCGATTGTGGACGACAGGCTGACGGCTCAGAAAAGCTCGATTGACGGCCTGCAAAGAGAGCTCGCGCACGCAGTAAAAATTTCCAACCTCATTCTTCCGAAGGAGTCCGTACGCTTCGACGGCTACGACGTCGCCTTTTGGCATAACAGGCGCGAAAGAATGTCGGGCGACTACTTCGATTTTTTCAAAACGAAAGACAGATTTTTTTCGGTAATCGCCGACGTTATGGGAAACGGCATCGCCGCCGCGACTTTCGTGCCGACGCTTAAAAGCATTATCAACGAAATCATAACCGTTGACGAAGTTAAAAATCCGTCTTCGATTTTAGAGCGCGTCGATTCAAAACTCGAACCGCTTTTAAACGAAACGAACACGCTTATAGCGATGCAAATCGCTTCTTTTTCGGCGTCCGAAGGGGCGCCCGCTAAAATAGCGCTGTCAAGCGCGGGCAATCCGGGAGCGTTGCTCATCGACCGCAAAAACGGACGCGCCTCGGTTCTTTTAACCGATGACGCCATGCTCGGAATACCTATGCCAAGCAAAACGAAATTCAATAAAATTGAAAGAAAAATGGCGCCGGGCGACGTTTTAATTATGTACACCGACGGCATCACGGACGTTTTTAGCGCTTCGTGGGCGCGCTACGGAGCGGAAAGACTTATAGAAAAGGCCTCTTCGGCCAGAGAAAAAAATAGCGGCGAAATCGCGCAGGAAATCGCCTCGGACGCTTCTAAATGGAAGGGCGACGACGCGTTCGGCGACGACGCCACGTTGTTGGTAATTAAAAGAAAAGACGGGGATTGATATGCTGCAAATCGAAAGACAATATCTAAGCGACTCAGAATTATTCGTCAAACTTAGCGGCAAAATCGCGACGGACGAAAAGGCGACCGAGTTAAAGACAAAAATCGGCGGCGAAATCGACGCGGAAAAGCGTTTCGTTATTTTCGAGCTGAGCAAGGTCGAGTTCATCGACACATACGGTTTGGGCGCCTTTATTTCAATTTTTAAAAAATTAAAAGAGTTCGACGGCGAGCTTATACTGCTGAACGCCCCCGACGACGTGAAAGACATCCTTCGCATCACGGGACTGCGAAAAGCGTTTCCAATGGTTCAGACCATCGGCGCGGCGCGCTTAATCGTTCAGGAAAAGAACAAGAAAAAGTAACGCGCTATGTCTTTTTTCCCCAAACGCGGACAAGATTCGTACGGCAATTCGCTTTCCTTCTCGATAGGAAGCATACCTCCCGACGAAAGCCGCGTTTACGCCTTTATTCAAGAACTCCTTTTCCGCGTGCAAATCGGCGTGGAATGGATTGATCCGGCCAGCAAGCATCTTAAAAAAATAAAAACGGCGGCGCACGAGGCGGTTATCAACTCCGTAAATCACGCCCAAACTCCCGTTTCGCTGAGCCTTGAAATAGACGACGAAGAGCTGAGAATAATCGTCGAAGACCGGGGCCCGGAGTTTTCTCCGCCTTCGTACGACGAGCTTATTCGCATGTCGAAAGCGTCGGGATCGGCGACCCGCGAGCGGGGGCGCGGGTGGTATTTGATGCTTACGCATTCGGACAGGGTTTTATACGAGCGCGAGGACGGCAAAAACCGCGTCATAATAATTTACGACAAAGGAGAATGGAAGACGAAAAGCGGCTTTATTCCGCGACCGAAACGAATACTTATCGCGGAAGACGACTCCGTGTGGCAGGCTTTGCTTGAGTATATGCTGCAAAAATACGACGTTGACGTCTTAATCGTCGAGGACGGAATGGAAGCGAGAAAAGTTCTTGAAAGCCAGCGCTTTGACCTCCTTATAATGGATTTGGTCATGCCGCGCATGAACGGCGTCGATTTGATAGGCTGGTGCAGGAAGAACGAGGCTACGCGCTCTATGCCGGTCTTCGTAATAACGGCCAGACCCGACCGCAGAGACTTCGAGATGCTGATGTCGTACGGCGTGCGTCAATACTTTGAAAAACCGCTGGGCCCGGCTTTTTTTTCCGAGCTTGAAAAAGCTCTGAGAATCGAGAAATAAAACCGCGTCATAGAAGGCGCAATTCATCAAAAAAAATTATAGGGTTTGACAAAGTAAAATTTTGCATAACCTTTAATTTATGGCATAATGAAGTCAGAAAGAGATGCGGTTAAAAACCATAAGCGACGTTTTCTTTTCCGGGAGCCGATCGGCCGTTTTAACGCGGAAACGGAACGACAATCCACAATCAATATCATGGAGGAAAGAATGAACATAAACATTACGTTCAAGGGAATGGAGCCTTCGGATTCGATTAAAGACTACGCTCTTGACAGAACCAACAAATTAAAGAAATTTTTGCCCCCCAACACGACGCTGAATACGATTATTCAAAAGGATAAAGTCAGAGAAATCGCGGAAATAAATTTCTTTTATCACGGGCAGAATTTTACCGCAAAAAGCGACAACGAAGACATTTACAGCTCGATAGATAAAGTTGTTGATAAAGTTATCAGCCAGCTTAGGCGCGACAAGGAAAAGCGCGTCGATCACGCCGGCCCGCAAAAGGGCGCGGCGGAAGACTCCGAAATATAAACCGAGTTTTTTTGCGTAAGCGGCCCCCCGAATTTCGGGGGGTTTTCTTTATTAATGGCGAAAAATGCTGTATATCTTGTCCTGAGACGGCATACCGAGGAACTTAGACGAAAAAGCGGCAAAGATGTACGTCAACGCAAAAAACGCCTGGGCGTATTACGGCTATTACAAAATTCATGTATGGCTTTTCGCCTACGTTTGCGGCTTAGTCGTTTCTCCTTATCTTTTCGACTCGTCGCTTCTTCCGTTCGCCTTGTCGGCCGCGGCGCTGACCGCTTCGGCGTCTTTTAAAACTCTGGGCAAAAGGCTGCCCGCCGCGCTAGCGTTTTTAATTTTTTGGGCGTTTTTCGGCTTGGCGGCGTCGGCTGCGGCGGCAAAATCCACGCCGAAACTTCCCGATGAAATAGCCGGTTTGACGCTTGGCGCCGACGCGGAAGTAGAGGCGGTATTGACGCGTTGGAATAAGCGGACGGACGACTCGTACGCTTTTGAGGCAAAGACGAGCTCTATTGCTATTAATGATAGCGGACGCAGGCTGCCGTTCGACGGAATCGTAAGAGTAAGGCTTCGGGACGGCTCTAAGATGGAAGGCGTTTTGCCCGGAGATTTTTTAAAAATCGAAGGACGCCTCGCGCTTCCCTCGCCGGGCAAAAATCCCGGCTCGCTGGATTGGGAAGGTTATCTTAACCGGCGCGGCGTGTCGGGAATTCTCTCGGTTCGGGCGAAAGACTCGATTACGCGGCTAAACGCCGCTGAATCGTCCGCTCCTTTTTCCGCGGAAGCCGCTCTTATGCGCGTCAGGGAACTTGCGGCGATAAAAATGAAAAATTATTTTCCGGCGCGCGTTTACGGTTTGGCGCTCGCTATGTCGCTGGGCGACCGCAGTTATATGGACGAGAAGACGAGCGAAAATTTCCGCAAATCCGGAACCGCGCACGTAATAGCCATTTCCGGCTTAAACCTAGGCATAATAGCGATTTGGCTCTTTTTTCTTTTCAAGCTGCCGCTGCTTTTTGCGCAGCGAATTAATTATCGGGCGGGGCGCGGCAGACTGACGGGCGTTTTCACTCTTGCGAGCGTGTGGGGTTTCGCGCTTATTGCGGGCGGCGAACCCCCCGCCTTGCGCAGCGCGATTATGATTACGTTCTTTATCGCGGCGAGAACGGTAGGACGCGAAGCATCATCGTTCGCGACGCTTTCGTGGTCGGCGTTATTTATTTTGCTCGTCTCGCCGTCGGCGATATACGACGTTTCTTTTCAACTCACGTTTGCGGCCGTCGGCTGCCTGCTGTTAGCCGCTCCGGTCATGGAAAACCTTTGGCGGAGATTCGACTTCGGCGAAAGCGTCGGCAAGGCCGGAGTTTTGCTCAACGCGGCGGCAAAGTATTTTTACGATTTGTTGTGGGTTTCGCTAGTCGGTTTCGTTTCCACCGCGCCGATAATTCTTTACGCTTTTTGCAACTTCACCGCGGCCGGATTGGTCGCGAACGTTATCGTCGTTCCGCTGGTTACTATGGCCGTCGTTCCGCTCTCTTTCGCAGCCGCTCTGACGGCGGTTTTCAATCTGCCGGGGCTGTCTCTTATAGCCGCGCCGCTTGCGGCTTCGCTGGAGTTTGAGACGCAGATTCAAAGCGTTTTGGGCGAGACTTTGAATTTTACCGCTTCTCCCGGCGTCGTTACGGCTTTGGCCTGCGCCGCGGAGGGAGTCGCGCTGGCCTTTATTTTATGGCGATACAAGTTCAGCGCTTGGAAGTCGGCGGCGGCGGGGGCTCTTTGCGCCGCGCTGGCGTTTGCGGCGCTGCGGCCTTATCCCGTTCCCGACAAACCGCGCGTTGTTTTTTTTAACGCCGGTTACGGCCGTGCCGCTGTTTTGGGTTTCCCCGGCGGCAAAACGGTTTTAATCGACGGCGCGGACTTTGGTTTTACAGGCGAAATGCTGCGCAAGAGCCTCTTTAAGCTGGGGCTTGAAACGCCGTCGGTTTGGATTCTTTTGTCCGAGAAAAAGCGCGCCGTTCGCGAGGAAGGAGAAGCGAGGCTGGAACTGCCGAAGCCGGTTGACGCGTTTTCGTTCGCCGCGGGGGAAGAGCTTGTAATAACCGGAAGTGCAACAATAACGGCGGTGGAAAAAAACGACGCGTTTTCGCTTTACGAGTTGGACGTAAACGGCGAGAAAATAGCCTTTGCGGGATACGCCCAGCAGAATGCAGGCGAGAAGATTGCTAACAATAATTTGTACAACGATTATAAGCTGGTAGAAATTACCGGTTCGCCGGAATGCTCTACTCTACGCTCGATTAAAACGCAACTAATTGTAAGCGTTGGCATAAATTCGATTTATCGCGTTGAAAAATGCCGCGCTTCGGCGCGTTTTCCAACTTTTATTCCGTCCGAAGGAGGGGCGGTATCGTGCCTCATCGATAAAGGGTCTATTAATTGTTCAACTCTTTGATATTACTAATTTGAATAGAAATGTTTTTTGTAGAAAATTGTAGTTTGTTTTAAATTTATCAATAATGACGCATAGCGTTAATCATAAGGCGTTGACTCCACTCGATAAAAGAAGTACAAAATAAAGCGGCTGCATTCGTTCTTTAAACCGTTTTCTTGTCTATCTATTGTAACGGGTGTTTGGCATGGAATATTTTTACATACTTCTCTTTTTCATTCTCACGGTAGTTTTCGTAGCGGGCGGACTAATCATCGTTCATTTGCTCGCGCCCAATAATCCGGGCGGAGTAAAAGGGCTTCCGTACGAGTGCGGAGTCGAAACTTTCGGCCCTGCGTGGGTTCAATACAACGTTGGGTACTATCTATTCGGCCTGCTGTTTCTCGCGTTCGACGTCGAGGCCGCGTTTCTTTACCCATGGGCGGTCGCCTTCAGACAGGTCGGAGCAATGGCTCTGGTCGAGGCGGGAATATTCGTCGCCGTGCTTATACTCGGCCTCGCTTACGCATGGAAGAAAGGAGCCCTTGAATGGGTATAATCACCGAGAAATTTCCCGGAATCGCGCAGGGCGTTCCCGGAGGCGGGTTCGCGATTACCAGCTTCGACGCGGTAATCGCGTGGGCGCGCTCCAACAGCATTTGGCCGTTGTGGTTCGCGACGAGCTGCTGCGGCATCGACGCGATGATGTGCACCGGCGCCAGCCGCCACGACTGGTCGCGTTTCGGCTTTGAAGTCAGCCGCGGTTCGCCTCGTCAGGCCGATCTTCTATTAATCGCGGGAACGATTAACAGAAAGATGGGCAAGGTTCTCATGCGTCTTTACGAGCAGATGGCGGAGCCGAGGTACGTCGTAGCGGTCGGCTCGTGCAACATAACGGGCGGTCCGTTCAAGCACTGGTCTTACTCGGTCGTGCGCGGCGCGGACAACCTTCTTCCCGTTGACGTTTACGTCCCCGGCTGCCCGCCGCGTCCCGAAGGGATGCTTTACGGCATGATGACTTTGCAGAAGCTGATTCGCGAAGGCGAGACTATCAAACATCCGGGACGGCGCGTAAAGCCGGTAACGGCGGTTCTTCCTCCGGGAATAACACGCGAGGATATATTAAAGGAAATGGAAGAGCTGCTGCTGCAAAACGCGACTTACAACGTCAATAAAAAAGGCTGAAATCGGCAGGTTTAAAAGATGGCTAACATTAACGAAACGCTGTTGGCGGAACTGTTGAAAATCGACGCTTCCGCAGCCCGGCGCGAAGAGACTAATATGACGGCCATAACGGTTGCGCCGTCCGCGCTGTTGGCCGTAATGAAACGGCTGCGCGAAGAAGGATTCGAGTATCTTCTAAATCACACCGCGGTGGATTACCCCAACGAAAAAGCGATTGACGCCGTTTACGTCGTCGTTTCGTTCAAAACGATGGAGCGGGCGATGGTCGTTTGCAGGCTCGATAGGAATAATCCGGTGGTTCCCACGATAAGCGGACTTTATACGAACGCCGAGCTAATGGAGCGCGAAGCGTTCGACTTCTTCGGCGTCCTGTACGACGACCACCCCGACCTGCGCCGCCTCTTTATGGAGGACGATCAAGTCGGATGGCCGCTGCGCAAGGATTACGAAGACGACTTCATTCTTAAACGCTAACCGTTTTATTAAATCGGAAAGTAAATAAATATGACGGTCAAAATCAGCACTCTCGAAGAGAGAATAACGCCGCCGCTGTCTCCCAACAGCCCGCTGCAAACCGAGGAATACTTCGTCAACACGGGGCCGCAGCATCCGGCTACGCACGGAGTTCTGCGTCTCGTCGTCCGCATGGACGGCGAAACGGTGCGCGAGATTATTCCGGTTCCCGGATACGTTCACAGAGGCGTCGAAAAAATCGGCGAGCATCAGACATATCACCAGTTTACTACCATGACCGACAGAATCGACTATCTCTCGGCGCACATGAACGACTGGTGTTTAGCCAAAGCGGTCGAAAAAGCCGCTGGAATCGAGACGAACGAGCGCATCGAGACTATCCGAACTATTATGGCCGAGTTGCAGCGCATTCAGAGCCATCAGCTTTGGTGGGGAGTCATGGCGATGGACTTGGGCGCGCTTACGGCGTTCCTTTACGCATTTCGCGACAGAGAGACGCTGTGCGACGTCTTCGAGGAGACGATGGGCGCGCGCCTTACGCTCAACTACATTATTCCCGGCGGCGTGATGTTCGACATACACCCGAATTTCGTAAAACGTGTAAAGGAGTTCGTTAAATATTTCCGTCCGATGATAGACGAATACGACGACCTTGTGAGCGGAAACTACATAATTCAGGAGCGAACCCGCGGCATAGGCGTTTTATCAAAGGAAGACGCGATAGCCTACGGCGCGACCGGCCCGGTAATACGCGGCAGCGGCATCCCGTACGATTTGCGCAAGCTGGGTCATTACGGCGTTTACGACAAGGTCGATTTCGACGTCGCGGTAGGAACGGTCGGCGACACATGGGACAGATATTACGTCCGCATCGAGGAGATGCGTCAGTCTTTGCGGATTATCGAGCAGCTTATCGACAATATCCCCGAAGGGCCGCACTACGTTTTGAAGCAGAACGCCAAGGTTAAGGTGCCTAAGGGGTACTACTACGACTGCATCGAGACGTCGCGCGGCGAACTTGGAATATTTATAGCGTCCGACGGAACCGACGTGCCGTACCGCATTAATCTGCGGACTCCGTGTTTCCGCAATTTGCAAATTTTAACGAAACTCGCGGTCGGTTACAGAGTCGCCGATCTAGTCGCGATAATGTCAACCCTTGACTTTGTCATTCCCGATATAGACAGGTAGCAGGTAAACATGCACAACGCGCCATTATTCTTGCTTTCCGCGGATTCGGGCGGCTTGACGGCGGGAAAAACCTTCGCCGAATACAGCAAACATTTTCTTCCCGATTCGGTTATTTTTTCAATATTGGTAATGCTTGCGGCGATGGTCGCGGCGGCGGCTATTATCGTGCTTATCGCGCTGATACTGATATACGCCGAACGCAAGGTGTCGGGGCATTTCCAGTTGAGACTCGGGCCGATGAGAGTCGGCTGGCACGGAACCATTCAGGCCTGCGCCGACGCGTGCAAGCTGCTCTTCAAAGAAGACAACGTGCCGACCGGCGCGGACAAGCTGCTTCACACGCTCGCGCCCGGTCTGTCGTTCCTCGCGACCGTTCTTATGTTCCTCGTTCTCCCTATGGGGCAGCTCGTGCAGTTCGCCGATCTGAACATCGGCTTGCTGTTCTTAAGCGCCGTTTCCGGCTTCGGAGTTCTCGGTCTGCTGCTGGGCGGTTGGAGCTCAAACAATAAGTGGTCGATGCTTGGCGCCATACGAGCGGGCGCGCAGCTTATCAGCTACGAGCTTACGCTTACCTTGTGCATGCTGGTAGTAGCGCTGTTCGTCGGCAGCTTGTCGCTTCGCGACGTGGTAGCCAGCCAGCAGGATGGCTGGTGGATATGGCGAGCTCACGGCGTCGGAATAATCACTTTCGTTTTGTTCATCATCGCAAGCACGGCGGAGCTCAACCGCACCCCGTTCGATCTACCCGAAGGAGAGTCGGAACTGGTCGGAGGCTTCCACACCGAGTATTCCGGTCTGCGCTTCGGTTACTTCTTCCTTGCGGAGTTCCTAAACATGTTCGTCGCGGCGGCGGTCGCCTCGACGCTGTTTCTCGGAGGCTGGATGCCGTTCCATATCGGCGGGCTCGACGCCTTCAACGCCGTAATGGACTACATACCGGGCGGCGTATGGTTCGCGGCCAAGAGCGCGTTCCTCGTTTGGGTGTTCATGTGGTTCCGCTGGACTTTCCCGCGTCTGCGCATCGACCAAATGATGCGCCTAGAATGGAAAATCCTGATGCCGATCGGGTTCGTCAACCTCTTTCTAGCGTCGATAGTCGTTTTATTCGGGTGGTATTTCTTCCCGATAATAAATAAGTAACACGACGAGGTTATTATGGCTTTACGAAGCATTCAAGACAAAACCGCGTTCGCCGGGTTGACGATACCCGTCGCAAAAGCTCCGACGCTGGTCCGCGGCGGAAAACTGCGCGAAATACCGAAAGCTCTCAAAACGCTGCTTATCGGAATGAAAATAACCGGCGGTTATTTTTTCCGTCCTTCCAAAATCATAACGCAGCAATACCCGGAAAACCGCGCGACGCTGAAAATGTTCGACCGTTACCGCGCGCAGCTGACGATGAAATACGACGAGCGCGGGTTTCATACCTGTTTCGCGTGCAAAATTTGCGAGCGCGCCTGCCCCAACGGCTCAATCAAGGTAATAACCCGCAAGGGGCCGGTTACGGGCAAAATCGAGCTGGACAGGTACATTTGGCGCATGGACTCGTGCATTTTTTGCAATAACTGCGTTTTTTCGTGCACGGTCAACGCGCTGGAAATGAAAGGCGACTTTGAGACGAGCGTTTACGACAAGCGCCTTCTGGTCTTTACGCTTAATAAATACGCCGGCCCGGCCGCTTCCGTATTAGAAAAAATCGAAAACGCGGAAGAGCGGAAAAAGATGATGGAACCGCGCGATCGTTACGGCGGCCCCGTTCCTCTTTCGGGCGTTGACGTTCCGGCAAACCCTGTTGCGGGGTTAAAACCGATGATATTGGAGGACAAAGATGTATGAAAATGCGGTTGCGACCCTCCTGTTTTACCTGTTTGCGCTCTGCTCCGTCGCGCTGGCGGTAATGGCGGTCGTATCAAGAAGAATTCTTCGCGCCGCGGTTTACCTGATGGGCGCTTTGGTTTGCACCGCCGCTTTTTACCTTATGCTTAACGCGGAGTTTCTCGCGGGCGTTCAGGTTTTGGTTTACGTCGGCGGCATAGCCATTCTAATCGTCTTTGCGGTAATGCTCACCGCCCGCGCCGATCTGCTTGAAGACAAACCCGCGCTTTCGCGCAAACTGCTGGGCGCCGCTTCGGCCCTTTCCTTTTTCGGGCTTTCCGCGGCGGCGATACTTTACGGCGATTTCAAACCGTTGCTCGGCTCCGGAACGCCGCCGACAAGCGATACGGCGGCAATCGGTCTGGCTCTGCTGGACTACAAAGGCGGCGGGTACGTTCTGCCGTTTGAAATAATCTCGCTGCTTCTGCTTGCGGTCATCATCGGCGGCATAGTCATAGCGCGCAAAACTCCGCCCGCCGACCAGCCGTTTGAGAGCGTTTCAAACGCGGAAAAGGAGGCCGGAAATGGCTAACCTGTTAAATACCGTTTCTTCTTTTGCGCCGACCGTTCAACATTGGCTAGTCTTTTCGTCGCTGCTGTTTTCCATCGGTCTTTACGGGCTGCTGACGCGCCGCAACGCGATTGCGATTCTAATATCCGTCGAGCTCATGCTTAACAGCGTCGCGCTTAATTTCGTAGTTTTTAACTTTTTCGGAACTCCCGCGAAAATCGACGGCCACATAATGGCGATATTCATTATCGCCGTCGCCGCGGCGGAAGTCGTGGTCGGCATGGCTATTTTCGTGGCTCTGTTCAGGTACCGCCGCACGGTCGACGTTACCAAGATGGACAGAATGAAGTTCTAACTATTGCGGCAACCGCGCGTAACACGCGCCGAACATATAAACTTAACGAGAGGTTACGATGAGTCATTCATTAGGATTTGCCCTCAGCCATTCGTATCTGGCGCCGGGGATACCTTTCATTTCGTTCCTCGTTGTGGGGCTTTTCATACGTCCGTTCTCGGCTAAGCTGGCCGGAATCGTCGCGACGCTGGCCGTGTTCGCCTCCGCGGCTATGGCTTACGCCGTCGCTTACGAATATTTCTTTCTCATTCCTCACGGCGAAGGAGCGCGTCAGGCGATAGTCGCATGGAGCTTCGAGTGGCTGCGCTACCAAACGAACTTATCCGTGAACGTTGGCGTGCTTGTTGACTCGATTTCAGCGTTATTAATGGTAGTGGTTACCACCGTCAGCGCGCTGGTTCACTTATACTCTATCGGCTACATGCACGGCGATCCGGGCTACGGCCGTTACTTCGCATTCCTCAACCTGTTCACATTCAGCATGATGGGATTGGTTGTAGCGCCGAACATAGTTCAGATGTACGTCTTCTGGGAACTCGTCGGCGTCTCGTCCTTCCTTCTAATCGGCTATTACTATTACAAGCCCAGCGCCGTTTCGGCCGGCAAAAAGGCGTTTATAGTAACTCGTTTTGCGGACTTGGGCTTCTTTATCGGCGTTCTTATTCTCGGCTATTACGGCTACTCGTTCTTCGCCGAAACAAGCGGACAAGTAGCCGCGGACATGCTCAAAGCGGGCGTAAGCAATCCTCAGCCGTTCGACTTCCTATACCTTTCGCATCCGACCGTGCTCGCGAAATTCGCGGGAATCGGCATGGGACTTTTAACGTTGGCGATGGTTTTGGTTTATATGGGCGCCGCAGGAAAGAGCGCCATGTTCCCGCTGCACATTTGGCTTCCCGACGCGATGGAAGGCCCGACTCCGGTCTCGGCCCTCATTCACGCCGCCACGATGGTCGTCGCCGGCGTTTATCTTGTGGCTAGAATGTTCGACGTGTTCGCTTTTTCCGGCGACGCTCTGCTGGTCGTCGCCTATGTGGGGGCATTTACCAGCATTTTCGCGGCGATAATTGGCTGCACTCAGGACGACATAAAGCGCGTGCTCGCCTTCTCGACGCTCTCCCAGCTCGGCTACATGATGTTCGCGCTCGGCGTCGCCACAATGCTCAAGTCGCTTGGTTTCACGGCGAGTATGTTTCACTTATTCACGCACGCGTTCTTCAAGTCTCTGCTATTCCTCGGCGCGGGCGCGATAATTCACGCGGTTCACTCCAACGACATCTGGGACATGGGCGGCCTGCGTAAAAAAATGCCGGTAACCCACCTTACGTTCCTAATCGCGACGCTTGCCATTGCGGGCATTCCGCCGCTTGCGGGCTTCTTCTCCAAGGATGAAATTCTCGCCGCGGCGCTGGAAACCGGTCATATCGGCGTATTTATCGTCGGCTTCATAGTCGCGATGCTGACGGCGTTCTACATGTTCCGCATATACTTCGTAACCTTCTGGGGGCCGGCCAAAACGCATAACGCCGAACACGCTCACGAGGCTCCGGTTGTAATGCTTATACCATTAATTATTTTGGCTCTTCTTTCAATCGGCGCCGGCTTTATTCCCATGGCTGAATTCGTCAGCAAGGGCGCGCCGCTTGAGCATCACGGGATTAATTTTGCGATAGCCGTTCCGGCGGTTCTGGTAGCCCTTATCGGCATCGGCGCGGCTTATTTGCTTTACGGAACCGACAAGAAGCTTTACCGCAAGGCTTCCGCAATGATGGGAATGGCTTACTACGTCATTAAGCGCAAATTTTTCATAGACGAAATTTATCTCTTTGTTACGCATAAAATAATATTTGCATATATCGCGAGGCCGATAGCGTGGTTCGACAGACACGTGGTTGACGGCGGAGTAAACCTGAGCGCCTGGATTACGAGAATGACCGGAACGATGTTGTCGTTCACCCAGACCGGACAGGTTCAGACTTACGCCGTTTGGTACGCAATCGGCATACTGCTGGTCGTTTTAATGGTTCTCTCGATGGCGATTTAAGCGCCAATTAACAAGCGAGGATAAACTGCAATGGGTTTGGTCAGCACATTAATAGCGATACCTTTCATAACGGCGCTCGTTATCGTCTTTATTCCGCCGAAAAGCTGGAAGGCGATACGCTGGGTCGCCGCCGCGGGCACGTTCGTCGAGCTCATACTCGCATTTACGGTAGCCTTTAAATATTGGGAGTTTGCGACGGCAAACGCCGGGACGATTAAAGCTTCCAACTTTACCGTGCTTGCGATGGTCGAACGCTTCGCGTGGTTTCCGTCGCTGGGCATACAATACTTCGTGGGCGTTGACGGAATTTCTGCGGCGATGGTTATACTAACGGCCATCATCATATTCACGGGAGTAATGGCGAGCTGGTACGTCGAGAACCGAACTAAAGAGTTTTACGTCCTTCTTCTGGTTCTGGTCAGCGGCGTCTTCGGCGTTTTCGTCAGCTTCGACCTCTTCGCCTTTTTCCTCTTCTACGAGCTCGCGGTTCTTCCGATGTACCTGCTCATAGGCGTATGGGGAACCGGCCCGAAGGAATATTCGGCGATGAAGCTCACCTTGATGCTTCTGGTCGGCAGCGCCTTTGTTTTGGTCGGATTCCTCGCTCTTTCATGGGCGAGCCCGTCGCACACCTTCGATTTAATCGAACTGTCAAAAACCAGTTATTCCATCGACTTCCAACGCTGGGTCTTCCCGATAGTCTTCATCGGTTTCGGCGTAATCGGCGCTCTTTACCCTCTGCACACGTGGAGCCCCGACGGCCATTCCAGCGCCCCGACCGCGGTTTCAATGCTTCACGCTGGAGTTTTAATGAAATTGGGCGGTTACGGCGCGCTTCGCATCGCCGTTTACCTTATGCCCGAAGGCGCCCAGATGTGGGGATTGTTCTTTTTAGTTCTTACCACCGTCAACATTCTTTACGGCTCTTTCGGCGCGATTATGCAGAAAGACCTTAAATACTTTACGGCCTATTCGTCCGTTTCGCATTGCGGGTTCGTTCTTTTCGGGGTTTCCTGCCTGAACATGATGGGCTTTAAAGGCGCCGTAACGCAAATGTTCAGCCACGGAATTATGACCGGCCTCTTCTTCGGTTTAATCGGTATGGTTTACGGCAGAACGCATACCCGCGTCATTCCGGAAATGGGCGGTTTGGCGAAAAAAATGCCTTGGCTTGCGACTTGTTTCTACGTCGCCGGCCTTGCCTCGCTCGGTCTTCCCGGATTATCGGGCTTTGTCGCGGAGTCCAACGTATTTCTCGGCGGGTTCTTCGGCAACGCATGGATGAACCCGACGCTTACGCGCGTTCTTACCATAATCGCGACGCTTTCCATAGTAGTTACGGCCGTTTACGTTCTGCGCGGTTTGGCGAAAGTTTTCCACGGGCCGATTGCCAACCATCACTTCGAGGAGTTGACCGACGCGACTTGGCCGGAGAGAATCGGAACCGGCGCGCTGGTCTTTACTCTTGCCTTTGTCGGAATTGCGCCGTGGTTCTTCATTGATTTAATCGAAAGCTCGCTTATGCCGCTTATTAACAGGCTAGGCCGCGCGGGCGCGCTGACTTTGCTTAACTAACGCAATTTGCGTTTGCTTTTGGAGCGCTAAGAACATGCAATTCATGCTTCCTGAATTTATAGTGATGGGAACGGCGTTTATTATTTTAATCGCCGACCTTATGATGCGCGAGAGCCGCAGAAAAATAATCGCGCCTATGGCGCTGCTGGGATTGGCCGCCGCCGCCGTATCTCTCGTAATACTGGTTCGGCCTGCCGGAGCTCCGGGCGTAGCGCTTGACAGACGCTTCGTCGTTGACTCGGCGGCTTTTTGGTTCAAATTGTTGTTTATCGTCGCCGCGGCGTTTACCGTAATGGTCAGCTGGGACATGCTCGACGGTCGGGCTCGCGTCAAGGTTAGCGGCATAGGCTTCCGCGGCGAATATTACGCGGTTTTGCTCTTCTCGGTATGCGGCATGATGTATCTCGTCTCGGCGCGCGACATTATCACGCTTTACGTCAGCCTAGAGCTCGCCACCATTCCGCTTTTCATTCTTACCGCATGGCGGCGCGACAACTCTCTTTCGGGCGAGGCCGGGCTTAAATACGTAATTCTGGGAGCTCTCGCCAGCGCGTTTATGCTTTACGGCTTAGGGCTTGTTTACGGCCTTACCGGCCACGCCGACCTCGATCAAATCGGCCGCGTAATAACAAGCATGGGGCACAAACCGATGCTGCTGTGGTTTGCCGTCGTCGTAATTCTCGCCGGAGTCGGCTTTAAGCTTACAATCGTTCCGTTCCACATGTGGGCCGCCGACGTTTATCAAGGCGCGCCGACGCCGGTTACGGCCTATCTGTCGGTCGCCAGCAAGGGCGCGGGGCTCGCGTTCTTCTTCCAGCTTTTCTTCCGTATTTTCGGCGGCGTTCTGCCTGATTTGGCGTGGGTAATCGCGATGCTTGCGGCGCTCACAATGACGGTCGGAAACACGGTCGCCATCGTTCAGCATAACATTAAGCGGTTCATGGCGTTCAGCGCGGTTTCGCAAGCCGGTTATATTCTAATCGGTTTCTTAGGCCCGTTCAACGAGGGCGTTCCGGCGATGCTGTTCTACATGCTGGTTTACATTTTCAGCAACTTGGCCGTCTTCGCCGCAATAATTTGGTACTCCAACGAAACCGGACGAGAAAACATCGGCGATTACCGCGGTTTGTCCCGCACCAATCCGGTCGTCGCGCTTGCGATGATGCTCGGCCTCTTCTCGCTTGCCGGCGTGCCTCCCTTCTCCGGCTTCGTGGGCAAGTTCTTCCTGTTCAACGTTAGCGCAAAGGCCGGTTACCACTGGCTCGTGGCGGTAGCCGCGGTCAACTCCACAATATCGTTGTATTATTACCTGCGAGTGGTGCGTCAGATGTATATCGAGCCGACGTTTGCGGACGCGCGCAAGCTGCCCATTTCCCCCGCTCTGCTCGTAATACTAGCCATAACGGCGCTGGGCTCGATACTGCTTGGCCTTATGCCGCAGTTCTACGAGGCGATACACGCTGGAAGCGTCAACTGGCTGGCGATGGTAGGCAAATAGTCTTACAAGGTTACGCCGTAGGTCTCGGCTAAAAAAGCGCGTCCATCATTTCGGTAAGGCTTGCGACCGGCGTAAGTTTGCTCAGCAGCTCTTTATCGCTGCGAGAGCTTGTCTGCTCGAAGTTGTGGCGCGGCACTACAATGCGTTTGAAGCCGAGCCTAAGAGCCTCCTTAACGCGCTCGTCGGCGGCGGAGACGCCTCTCACTTCTCCGGCCAGCCCGACTTCTCCGATAATGGCGCAGTCGTTGGGCGCCGGCTTTTCAATAAAGCTCGACGCGAGGCTGGCGCAGATTCCTAAATCAGCCGCGGGTTCGGTAATGCGCATGCCGCCGGCGACGTTTACGAACATATCGAAGCCGTTCATCTCGAACCCGACCCTTTTTTCCAATGCCGCCGCAAGCATGGCGACCTTCTGATGATCGACTCCAAGCGTCGTCCTCCTCGGCGTCGCCAGCCCGCAATTGGAAACGAGCGACTGGACTTCCACAAGAAACGGTCTCGTTCCTTCCATCGTAACGACGACGGCGCTTCCGTTGGCGTCTAAAGGGCGCTGGGAGACGAAAAGCGCGCTGGGGTTTGAGACTTCCTCCAAACCGGCGCCCGTCATCTCGAAAACTCCGACTTCGTTGGAGCCGCCGTAACGATTTTTAATCGATCGCAACAGACGGTATTGAAGGCTTTTTTCTCCTTCGAACATAAGAGTCGCATCGACGATGTGCTCAAGCGCGCGCGGCCCGGCAATGCTTCCGTCCTTGGTTACGTGGCCTATGAGCAGTATAGGAGTTCCGGTTTGTTTGGCGTAAGCGTGAAGCCTCGACGCGCACTGCCGCACCTGACTTATCGAGCCCGCCGAGGAATCGAAGGACGAATCGACGAGCGTCTGAACGGAATCAATCGCGGCGATAACGTACGCCTCGCGCCTTAAGGCGTCGAGTATGGACTCTAAATCGTTTTCCGCGTAAACGATTATATTATCGCCTTTTACGCCCAGTCTGTCGGCGCGGATTTTTATTTGCAGCGCGCTCTCTTCGCCGGTGGCGTATAAAACTTTGCCGTAAGACTGCGAAATTTTTTCGAGAGCCTGTAAAACAAGCGTGCTTTTGCCTATTCCCGGCTCTCCCGCCAGAAGAAGAAGACTCGATCTAACGAAGCCGCCTCCGGCTGCGCGGTCGAGTTCGGCTATGCCGGTTTTAATCCGCGGCGCTTTTACCGCGTCGATTTCGCTTAAAGGCGATGGAATCGCGGCGGCGGATTCCGCTCCCGTTTTGCCAGCGGAGCCTTTTTTGACTTTCGGGGCTCGTTCCTCCGCCATGCTCCCCCATGCGCCGCATTCCGGGCATTTGCCGCTCCATTTCGGGCTGTCGTACCCGCACTGTTGGCATATAAAAGCGGTTTTTTCGCTCATTATCAGCGTCCTTTAAAGTAAATCGGCGCGCGTTTTAAGCCCTTCATCTGGGCAGCGCGGCGGCCTTTACCATAAAGCCTCCGCGGGAAGAAAAAACGTAATAAACGATTGCGTCTTCCGGCTTAGTCTCTTTGCCGAAGGCTGTTATTAATTTGGCCACAATTTGCCCGTCCGCCGCCGCGGCGAGGTTTGCGTCCTCGAAAGCGGCGCATTCGCCGGAAAGAGCGCTTGCTGCCGAGAGCACCGGATACAGCGTCTTATCCGACCATCCGGACGCTCCGGCGGGTAAAAGAGCCTGTTTTATTTGCGCGCCGAGCGTAAGCAGTTCGCTCTGTAAAGAGAAATCTATTTCGCACGCCGCCTCTTCCGGGCTTTTGCGTTTGAACTCTTTTTCGGCTTTCGAGAAAAAAATCGCGGCCAAAGCCAACCGGGCAGATTTGTCGTTCGGCTCCCTTCGCAGCGTTTTAAAAAAATGCTCCATAAACGCCCCGGCCGATTTAACGTACTGCGACAGCTCTATCTCGGCGGTTTTTATAGAACTTTCGGAAAGTCCGACGGCCCGCAGATGATTAAGAGAGCCGGATGCGTCCGGGTTTATAGCCGTCAGCAGAAAAGCGTCTAGGTCGTTGACGGAAAGCGTCGTCTTGTCGGCGACGTTAGGCGAAGTTAGAACGCGCGATAAAAACCTTTGCGCCGTATCGTACTCGGCAAAAAGGCGCAGACGCCCTTTTTTAAAACCTTTCGCGGCATCGACCGAGGCCAAACCGTCGAGGTTAGGCTTTTCCTGAAGAAGAGACGCAGCGGATAAAAACTCCGCGTATTCCGCCTTCAGCTTGGCGTTGGTTTGAAGGGCGCGCAGAAGAAATCCGGCGATTTCGCGCTGCGATTCGATTTCGGCGTCAAGCGGATTTTTGTCCGCCCAAACGGCGAGTTCCCTCATACCGAAAGAGAAGCCGCGCTTTAAATCGGATGGATGAATAAAAAAAGATTTCTCAAACGCGCCGCTCATGCCCGCCATATCTTCCGCCCACGAGTAGGCCGCCATTCTTACGTCGTTGTCTATGGACAGCGGGGTTTCGTACCGCTCGTCAAGCAGGCGCAGCGGCGTTCCGATGTAATAAATCGTCATTATGGCTGCGTTTCTCTTTTTTGCGTCGTTGGACTTGAATTCCTTTACGGCCTCTTCCATCCACAATCTTAAAATATTTTTAACGTTTGAAAGAACTCGCTCGTCCAGCAGTTCGCGTTGACGCGCAAGCGCGTACGCCTCAACCGCCCTCGGCTTTGAAATGTGGGGCGCGTCGTTTTGCTCGGACGCGGCGTAAAGGCGCAGGCAGACCGCCGCATATATTGCGAAAGCCGACGCAAAAACCGCCGCCGCGCGTTTAAATTTTATAAAATGCCGGGTCATGGTTTGAATAATATAACCGAAACGATAAACAATTTAAAGGAATTTTCCCCGCGCATGGCTCGTTTGAGGCTCTGCGTCAGTCGGATTTTACCCAGCGCAGTTTGGTTACGCCTTTTATTTTGCGCAGCTTCGAGCATACCGCCAACAGTTTGTCCATTTTGCGTATGTCCAGCGTCAAAGCCAGCTTCGCTTCGGGTATTATGGTGTCGGCTTTAAGCGACTCGATGTTTACCTCTTCGCTCGCAATCGCGCTTAAAACCTCGAACAATATTTTCGGGCGGTCGGTAATTCTCAGTATTATCTGCGGTTTGCTCTCAAGAACCGAAGGAATGCGCCATATCACTCTGGCCATCTGTTCGTGCGAAATCCCTTTTAGTTCTACGCAGTCTTCACGGTGAAGCGACATCCGCTCGTCCCCTTCGCCCATAACGCCCACGAGGTTCGGCTCTCCCTGCAAAGCGTGGCAGCATTTAAGAGTCGTAAAAAAACGGTCGTGCGGGTCGGAAACGATAATGCGCGGAATGTAATTTTTTACTACGCGGCGCTTGTAAATTTTAAAGGGAAGCAGCTTTTCCTTTTCCACCTCAAACTGCGGCGGCTCCACGATGTCGGCGAGAAAACTCCAAAGAGCTATGCGGCGCAGCCCGACTTTAGAATAAAATTCGTCGATGGGCATTTCGGCTTTCTGAAGCAGATGAAAGAATTCGGGGCCGGAAAGTATTTCGTCCGGGTTGTAACCGGCAAATTTAACGTAATCTTTAACGATTTGCTCGCCGTATGTGCGCGAACTGTTCATAGACATAAACTTTAGGTAATCGTTTATCGCTTCGCGGGCGCGCCTCGTTTTGACGAATTCTATCCATTTTAAGTCGGGTTTCGCGTCGGGATCGGTGTTTATCTCGACGGTGTCTCCTTCTCTAAGCTGCTCTTCAACGCCGCGTTTTTTGCCGTTAATCAGCGCGCTTACGGCGTGGTTTCCTATTTCGCGGTGTATCGCGTACGCGAAATCGAGAGCGGTGGCTCCGATGGGAAACTGAAGACATTGAGCTTTAGGCGTGTAAGCGTTGACCGCGGACGCGTGATCGGGGCATTGCGCGTTTGCGAGCTCGTGCGGGTCGGACTGCCCGGAAAGCGTCATAAGATAGGTTAATATTTCGGAGAAATACGGATCGGTTTTTATGCTGGCGGCGCGCCAATTGTAAAGAATGCCGTTTTCGTTCCGCTCCAACAACTCCTGCGTCAGCAAAACGAAGTTTATAAAGCGGTCGTTTAGTTTAATCGTCGTTCTTACCGATTTTTCGCTCGTTACGAGGTCGGTGTTTATCGTGTCCAGCAGCATGTTATGCGAGTGCTCGTATTGAGTGTGAATGACGCCGAGAGCTTTGTAGATGTCGTTCACGTTTTTGAAAATCAGCCTGAACGTTGGAACCAACTTTTTATACGGATTGAATCTGTCTTTGAGCGGAACTCCGGCTCGGAAATCGTACAAATCGTACTCTTCCGGCCAAAGCGTTTCGGCGGATACGTCTTCCGGCAGTTTGTCGAGGACGCTTTTAAGAACTTCGTTGAGCCATTCGGTATTGGCGCGCTTTTCGTCCCACAGCCGCATCTCAAGATTTTTTACCTGAGCCTCGAACAGCTCGTCAACCGACCATTTTACAAGGTCTTTGGCGACTTTGGTCATAAGTAAAAGTTTCGCCAGCGGAACGTAAAAAGCGAGCGTCTCTTCGCTGATTCGGGCGCGGGTCGCCGGGTTTTTGTGCGATGAAACGTCGCGCATGTTTTCGTAACGGTCGAATATTTTTACAAGAAGGGCGCGCAAATCTTTTTTGGACGCGAATTCGAGAATTTTATCGTGCGTTTTCTTTTTGTCCTCTTCGTCCTGCTCGAAGTTCGTTTTAACTTTCGTCAGGCTGTCCATGCTTCCCGCAACGACGTCTCCGAACCACAGCTTGAGAAAGTCAAGTCCCTCAATGTCGAACTTTTCTTTAATTTCTTCTTTGCAGTCTTCGTGAACGTCGTGAAGAATGGCGTAAACAACGGTGAGCTCGTCGAGCCCTTCGTTGGCGATGCTGCGCGCGACGTCGAGCGGATGCGTAATCATCGGCTTGCCGTTTTTGCGGTACTGCTTTTTCTTCTCCGCTAAAATTTGATGGCAGTAGGTCGCCACGGCTGCGGCTTCTTTTATTTCGTCCGTTTTGCCGGAATAACCGTTGGAATTTAAAAGAATAAAAATATCGTTGAGATAGCTCTCAACCGCGGAAACGATTTCCTCTTTTACTCCCTCGTAATTGAGCGTCTCCTTTTCGCCCGGACGGCCGATAAAACGATGAGGCGCAACCTTTAGCGCCGCGGGCAGGGCGTTCGTTTTCGGCTTTTTGCCCGCCGATTTTATAGATTGTTCGAGCTTTTTGAGCATCGCGGCCACTTCGGTTTTGGCCTCTTCCGACGCGCCGGGTTTGGGCTCTTCCGCGTTTGATCCGGCGAAGGCCTCGGTCTTTTCGCCGGTTTTTTCCCCTTTTTCTTTCAATGAAATTTCTTTTTCGTTGCGCAAAACCTTTTCGGATACGTTTGTTTTTCTGCGTCCTCCGCCGCCGCCCGCGCCGTTTTTCTTGGGTACAGGTTGATCAGTCATGGTTCGCATACCGCTTCTCCCGATGATAGCCCCGTCTTTGGTTGATTTCTCTCAAGTTAAGTTCGCGTATGGCCGACAAACAATACATAAACAAACTCCTAACATAAAAGAATGGCAGACTTTTTTTTAGAAGTCAAATTTTCCGTTCGGCGTTTACGCGCGGCGGGAGGTTCGTTTGGACTGTTTTTGAATTATAAATTTTAATATATAAAAATTTTAAGGCAATTGATTATCTTATATTTATTAACCTCAGTAATAATAATAAGTCTATTTCAAATTGACTTCAATAGATAATGGCGATTATACTTACAATATGTTATTTTTCGTTTGACGCCGGCTTCATCATAACATTGTTAATTGTGTCGCGCTCGGGCCGGAGGCAACGATTTAGCAATTTCGCTCAACGGAAGGCAAAGAAGTTTAATGCCCTCAAGAACGCCGCCGCGATTAAAAAGCCTAATTGCCGCGCTAACGCCGTCGGCGGCTCTAATTTTAATTCTATTCTTCGGCTGCGGACAAAAAGACGCGGGCAAAGCCTCGTCCGCTAAAACGCCCGACAATAAAACCGCGCCGCAGGCGCAAAAGCAGCCGCTCTCGACCGGAAGCCTGAATCCGTTCGGCGAGAAGCGAATAATCGACCCCAAAAACGGTAAATTTTGCAGGGCGTTTTACGAATGCGAGGCCGGCGAGACTTGCGATTTTGCGACCGGACGGTGCGAAAAAAGGCTTGAAAGTCCCGGCGCAAAGATGGAAATTTTCCAGTTCAAACCCCTTGTCGCCGCAAAAGGAGACGTCGTTATCGTGGACGGAATGAACCTTATGATGAGTTTCTGGGACGCCAAAGAGTCGCTTGTTATAAAAATCGGCGGCGCCAAAATACAACGAGAAAATATTTTCCCCGGAGAAAACAGAATCGCCTTCGTCGCGGGAGCTCAAACCAACGGATTCATTACAGTTGAGAGCGACGTCGGCGCGTTTACATACCAAACCGAGCCGCTGAAGGAAACGAACCTAGGAACCGTAAAATGTTTCGGCGTTACGCCCGACGCGACTGGAAAAGACGGACCGAATCCGTTTACGGTCGGTCCTAACGCCGCCGGTTACGTTGATTTCAACGGCGCGGAGTACCGCGTATATTATCCGGCGCAGTGCGGAGGAGTAAGACGCCCGCCGATTAAAGGGAAATTTCCGCTTGCGCTTATACTGCAAGGAGACGGAGGCCATTATCTTCAATACGAATATCTCGCTCAATTTTTAGCGACGTGGGGATTTATTTCAATCTCAGCCAGAAGCCAGGACAATTACTATCTTGCCGGCCTGCTAAGGTCGCTGCTGGGCAAAGATTTGTCGGCGCTTTTAAAACATTTAGAGGGCGTTTCTACGGAAAACAAAGCCGCGCTCATCGCCCACTCAAGAGGGATGGCGAGAATAAACGAGATGATTGCAAGCGACAAAACTCTCAAAGACTTAGTCGCCGCCACCGTGGCCTTAGGTCCGGTGGTTGATAAAGTAAAATCAGCGCCCGGAATGTTTTTAATGATAACCGGCGACAGAGACCTTCAATGCTCTCCGCGTTTGGCGGACGCCATTTACGAAGCCCAGAAGCCCCCCAAATGGCGGATGCTCATAAAAGGCGGAAATCACAGTCTTTTTACCGATCACAAGATATGGGTCGGGCTGGGTCTTGACGAACGTCCTTCCGTCTCTCGCGCTTACCAACATTCTATTGCCGCATCAATGACGCTCGCCGTTTTGCAGCACGCTTTTTATATGAAGGAACCCTTCAAAGACTTCATCATTGCGCCTTTCGACAACCCTGATTTGAAGATGGAGAATTCATTTTAGCATGACGAAACGATATTTCGCCGCAATTACTTTTTTGGCAGCGCTTTGCTCGTCGGCATTATCCGCCGGGTGCGCCAAGGAGACCGACGCGCAGAACGCCGGAGTTCCGGCAAAAACGAACAACGCCAAACAAGCCGCAAACAACTTAGCGGTCGAGCCCGCCGACCTCGACGAAAACGAACCGTTCGCGCAGCTGGCTCCGGCCGGGTTCTGCAAAGGGTGGTCGGACTGTCCTTCCGACTTCGTCTGCAACCTCTCGTCTGGAGCGTGCGAATTGCGAGCCTCTTCCTCCAACGTGCAGCCGGTCGTATATTATCTGACGCCGCATTCGGGCGGCAAAGGAGATTATTTTATAGTTGACGGCCAAAATTTTTATCAAAATATTTTTGCCGGATACCTTACTATAACGGTAAAAGTCGGCGATTACGAGGTTCCGAAGGACGACATGTTCGTCGAAGACACCCGCGTGGCGTTCAAAATTCCGGAAGGCGTTTCCGGGCCGGTTTCGGTTATAAATAAAAGCGGTTTTGTAAAAAAAACAGAAATGTTTTTAAAACAAAACCCAAACCCCGTTTACGAATGCGATGAAACCACGCCGAAGGCGTCCGGCAAACCCGGTCTTTCTCCGGTTGAAATCGGCCCTTACGCTGCCGGTTACGTTGACGATTCTTCGAATTTACTAAGAATTTATTATCCGGCTAAATGCGGCGGGCTTAAACGTCCCGGCGCGGCAGGAACGTATCCGCTGGTCGCGATTCTTCACGAAGACGACAGCATGCACCTTAATTACAATTATCTCGGCGAGTTTCTCGCTACGTGGGGTTTCGTTTCGGTTTCGATTGCAACGCAAAACCCGGCGACTATTGCGAAGAAGATTTCCGCGCTGCTTGCAAAAGAGCTTAAACCGGTTTCTTTGGCGCTTGACGGCGTTTCCACTTCCGGCAAACTGGCGCTGATCGCCCACGGCCACGGAGGAAAGCGGCTCGCGGCGGTTTTAGCCGCCGACAAAGAG
The DNA here is from genome assembly GCA_964400725.1 of uncultured Myxococcales bacterium. GTDB lineage: Bacteria > Myxococcota_A > SURF-8 > SURF-8 > CAYNVS01 > CAYNVS01. The sequence continues at coordinate 9,684 of CAYNVS010000008.1, read as the reverse complement.
CTTGCCAAGTCGGCGTCGTGCGCGATATTTCTCGCTCCGGTTGCGGTGTCTAGGCTCGATTATCAGGTGCCAGCCATGGTGGTTGGCGCAAGCGAGGACAGGCTTTCGCGCCCGAAAGATTACAACGGGCTTTACGCTTCGCTTAAAAAAACGAAATACCGCCTGCTTATACGCGGCGGCAACCACAGTTTTTTCACCGACAACCGCGTTTGGTACGGCTTCAACGCCGACCTTGACTCGTCGATTACAAGGGCGGTGCAGTTTTCGCTTGTTTCCGCTTTCGCGCTGCCTTTTCTTCAACGAAAAATGGGCTTGCCCGAATCGTTTCCGTCTTGGCTGGAAAACCCGCCGCCGGCGCCGAACTATCTTTTCGAAGGCGAGAAAAAATAGAAATAGCAAACCTGACGCGTCCCCGATTTTGCTAATCTAAGGATTTGAGCGTCCGCCGCGCCGCTTGATTAAAACGGTTTTTAAAAAATATCGCCTTCTGTTTTGCTTTGGGCGGCGCTTTTCTTGCGCTGATAACTTATTTGCGCATCGCGTCAAACAATTGCGATTTTTTTCAAAGAATTTTCTTGCAAAAATAATTTTTTTAGTTTATTTATTAAATTTAGAATTAGTTTTCAATATTTTTTGAAATTATTGAAACATAATCTCAAGACAAACGAATATTTTTTGTTTCTTGGCAGTAATGTAAATGATTTTATTTTCCAACTCAGGCCGCGCCCGAAAAGCCGTCCTTTTAAAATCAACGGCCGCGCTCGCGATTTGTCTGGCGGTCTCGCTTGTAATATGCGCGCCGCGAAACGCGCTTGCGAGCATGGCCGACCTTGCTGGGGTAACCCCTTCGCGGCTCTCTCTTTCGGGCGCGACTATCGGGACGAGCGACGACTTTGCCTCCTGCTACGACAATCCAGCCTCGCTTGCGCTCATGCCCGAAGGCATTACTATCGGCTTCGCCTTCAACTACCTGCATTCCGGCCTCGAAAAAAACGACGAACGGGTTGATTTCAACGAGCATTTCGGCGTAACGGCGGGGCTGGGCGGAATCATTCCGTTTACCGGATATTTGAAAAACCGCGTCGGCGCGGGCCTTCTCATGTTCGTGCCGACTCTCGACCTGATGTGGCTGCACCTTATTATGAGGGACGATCCGTCGTTTCCCCTTTACGAAAACCGTTTTCAACGGCTCATTCTGCGGCCTACGCTCGCATACCGCGTATGGGAAAGACTTTCTTTGGGCGTAAGCGTAAATTATTACGTCAACCTTACGGGGCGCGTGGAAAGCCATCAGGGGCCTAACCGCGGACTTGACGCCACGGCAAATCTCGAACTTTTGTCGAGTTTCACAGCCGACTTCGCCGTTTCATACGAGCCTATCGACAACCTGCGCCTCGGCTTTCTCTACCGGATGAAGCACTACGCCAACACCCATTTTATTACAAAAAACCGCATTGGCAGCCTCGTCCTTGACCTCGACATCCAGGGCGCGCCGTTGTTCGAGCCGGCGGTTTTGGAAATCGGCGGGGCTTATACTTTTAAAGAAATCGGCTTGACGCTTGCGGGCGCTTTAGCCTACCGCTTCTGGTCGGATTATCCAGGCCCTCTTACCGTTCTTGAAGCCGACGTCCCAAGCGGAACGCCGCAAAACAAGCATTTTTATCCGGCGGAAATAAGTTCCGGCGCGAAGAACACGTTTGAAGTAAAAGCCGGCGCGGTCAAAAAGTTCCGCTTCGGCGCGTTCGGCCTTGATTTAATGGCCGGTTACGGTTTCGAGAACGCCGCTATAGGCAAACAGACGGGCGAAACCAACCTTTTGGACGGCGACAAGCACAAAGTCGGTTTCGGCTTTTCCGCCGGTCTGTTTGACCTCGGCGCCGGATTTAAAAGAATTTCGCTCGATTTCGGCTCGCAATTCCAGTTTTTAAGCAAGGTAACGAGTTATAAAAACCCCGCGTCGATTATCGACGAAGACGCCGAAAAAGACGGGTTGCAAACTCTAAACCCCGGATACCCGAAAATCACGTCGGGCGGTTACGTCGCCGCCTTCAGCGTCATGCTTACGATACAGAGGTAACCCGTGAACCGGCGTTTTGTAAAATCGCTCTGGGGCGCGGCTGTTTTCGCCGCGGCGTTCGCTTTATTAGCAGGCTTTTCCACAAGGGAGGCGTTTGCAAATCCGCTCGAAGTTTTCGGTTTGGGAACGCGCGACATATCGCTTGCGGGCGCCGACTTGGGCACCGCGACCGACTACTCTGCGGGGTTCGCCAATCCGGCGGGCGCGGGGTTGACAGATACCGTTCAGTTCGGCTTCGGCTATCAATATTTTCATCCGTCGATGAAACTCAACAATCAAGACATGGGGCTTGGCGACGTGAGCGGCTTCTCGATGGGAATTATCTACCCCATCGACTTCGGCGGCGGATTCAAGTCCGGCACCGGAATATCCCTCTACGTGCCCGAGCAGCGAGTCGTCCGCATACGAATGCTGCCGCCGTATACGCCGCGCTCGCTTCAGTTCGACAACCGCGTTCACAGGCTTGTCGGCGGCTTCTACAACGCCTTTAGCTGGAAGAGCGTAAGCGTCGGGGTCGGCGTAAACATGTTCGCAAGCGCGGGAGGCCGCGGCGCGCTCTTCAAACTTCGCACTTCTCCCGGCACTCCCGACACCGCGGACACCGACCTTATTTTAAGGCTTAAAACCACGGTTTATCCGTCGACCGGAATTATGTGGAAACCGACGGACGCGCTGAAGGTCGGCTTCTTTTACATCCGCCGCGTCCAGCCTGAAATTTACACCGCCACCGACGCGAAGATGAACATGGACCTGGGGTTGGGTATTACGCTTACCGGCCACGCGGGGAGCCGGTTAGCCGCGGCAAATTACTTCACTCCCGACACCTACGGCTTCGGCGTCGAGTATAGTCCGGTCAAGAACTGGAAAATCCTTTTCTCGCTGCTCTATCTCGATTGGTCGGCGTACGAAGGGGACGTGCCGCGGATAACGCCCGACATCGACCTTTACATGGGTTCCACCAATTTCACCTTTGACGTTATTATTAATAGGTATAACGATCAGAAGACGAAGTATCAAATTATTCCGGCGGGCGGAATAGAAGGCGAAATACCGCTGGGCGACGGGTTCAAGCTGCTGCCGCGCTTCGGTTACAGGTTCGTTTCGTCCCCTCTGGAAACGCCTTCTAAAGACGTAGTTGTGCTCGACTCGGTCAGGCACGTCTTCGCCGCCGGAGCGGGTTTCGTCATTCCTAAAAACGCGCTGCTGCCCGAAGAGTCCATTATCAATATCGGAGTTCAGGGGCAGTACATGAAGAGCGGAAGCAGACATACGGTAGAATACAGCCCTATTAACGACGTTTCGTTTTCGGGTTTCGTCATCGGAGGATCGGCGGATGTGGTATTGCAATTCTGACCGATTTGTAACGGCGCGCCGCAGCGCGCTCGTTTTGGGGGCGTTCCTTTCGTTCGCTCTCGCGCTCTCCTGTCAATTCAACAACGGGCGCAACACTACGCCGCAGGGGTTTGATCTTGTCGGCATGGGGCCGTACGAGCCCGCGCCGTTCGAGGTTTGTTTCAAAGAGGCTCAGGTCAGAAGCGAATATTTGGCGCTGGCGGTTCCGACGGGAACAAAGCCGCCTGCGTGCGTTGTAAATTCGGATTGTCCGGCGCGAACCGAATGCCATTGCGGGTTCTGCGTTCCGCGCGCGTGCGGCTCCTTTGAAGTGCCCTCTACCTGCGGACTGGACAAGTGCGCCGACGGGCGCTGCCTTTCTGTCTGCGTGCCGGGAATAGACGAAGAGGCGTGCGATAAAAAGAACGGCGAAATATGCTCGCCCAAGCTGATGGCGTGCGTTAAAAATTGCGCCGCAGACTCGGAATGCAACGCGGGCGAGCGCTGTCTCGATTCGTCTGACGGCAAAGTTTGCGGACTTCAAAAACTAAGCGAAAGCGCCAAACCCGCCGAAGGTTACGAGAAACTCGTAATAAGGTTGGGCAGGGCGCCGAGTTCCCCTTCGGGCGCGGCGGCGGGCGACGAAGTATTTATACTTTTTTCGCTTGAACTTGTCGGAGACGCCGACTACTCAGCCGCGGTTTACGCGGCCAAGGCTGGCGCGCCTGAAAAAGACTGGAAGAGCTTTTACCTTAAAATGGAGTCCCTTACTCCGTTGTTTAAAACGAAGAATAAATATCCGCAGCCTAAGCTGGCCGCGTACAAGGGCTCCTATTACGTATTTTATAACGAAGCCGACGGAAGCGTCGCGTTCCGCAAAGCCGCGGCGCCGGACGGTCCGTACGGAGAGCCCGTCTCAATTATCGCGCAAAGCGAAACGCTTTATCCGTTCTCGCCCGCGGCCGCGGAGACAAAAGACGGCCTCAAACTTTTCTTTGCGTCCAACAACTCGATTTACGAAGCGGAGTCGACCGACGAGACGTTGACTTCATGGAAGATTACCGACCAGCCGGTTTTAACCACCGCCATGATTGAAACGCACGGCGGCGTAGAGCTGGATCCGTGCGCCTTCGACAAAAATTGCGGGAGCGGGCTTTACTGCTACATTCGCCAACCGGAAGAAAATAAGATGGGAATCTGCATTCCCGACTCGTGCGACGCCTGCGACGGCGACAAACTTTTTTGCTACGAGCAACGAATTTGTTTATGCAAACCCGACGGCTGCCCGACGCCCAACCCTCAGCCGGTATGGGTGGAGGTAGGCTCCGTCGAATACCCCGCGCCTTTTTATATTTTTGACAGGCTTTTCCTGTATTTTTCGGCTCGCGGACGCTCTACCATGGGGCAGTACGCGACGGACTTTTCAGCGGGCGCCGCGGTATTGATTGACGGCGCGTATGTCCCGCTTCTGGGCAATCCGCTGTTCGACAGAACATTTTTAAACTTTCACTACGAAGAGCGGTCGCCGTTCGTTCTCAACTTGCCGAAGTCCGCCTCAATTATAATGTTTTATATAGGCGACGGACAGCTTAAAGCGGGCCGGTGTCCGCCGGAGCCGCTGTTTCATTTTTAGAATAGCAAAGGGTTTCGCCGCGCTAATAGGCAGACCAACCGGCATAAGCGCGCCTTATACTTATTAAAAAGAAGTTATTGCAAAAAATCCATTTTAATTAAATGAAAAACAATAAAGATTTCAATTGACAAAACGGTTTTTATCTGTATTTTCTTTGCAGTGTTTCGTGCCCCTGTAGCTCAGCCGGACAGAGCTGGAGATTCCTAATCTCTGTAAGCCGGAGGTTCGAGTCCTCTCAGGGGCACCAATTTTGCATCGCAGTAGGCAATCGGAGGTATTTGATGAACAAATCGGATCTGATTGAGAAACTTGCTTCTCAAAAGGGAGTTACCAAGAAGAGAGCGGAAGGGATAGTCAACGTCATCTTCGAAATGATGACCGACTCGCTAGTCGAGTCCGACCGCATCGAAATCAGAGGCTTCGGCAGCTTCACCACCAGAAACTACAAGGGTTACAAAGGCAGAGATCCGCGCAACGGCCGCGGCATTGAAGTTACCCCGAAGAAACTTCCGTATTTCAAAGCAAGCAAAAAATTACTGGCCGAGCTCAACGGGCCTTCCCACAGACGGGTTGGAAGACGACTCGGACGAGTAGATACGGTTTAGGCGGATAAATGATTTAATCCGCCAAACATCGCCCGGCAGGGGATTTCAAGGAGAGCTTACCATCGCGAAAAAGCCAGTCCCATGGATTAAGGACGCGGGGGAAGAAAAATTTCTGCGCGAAGTATTAACTCCGTGGGGCGCGCTTGACGATTCGGCGGAATCGCTGCAACGGCTTTACCGCAGATTTCTTGAAATTCCGTACGAAAACGTAACTAAAATTCTCAAATCGGAGCGGACGGCGAAAGGGGACGACCCAAGGAGATTGTCGGCGGAGGTTCTGCGCGATCATCTAGACGCCGGTTTCGGCGGCACCTGTTACAGCCTGACCGCCTTTATGGAAAGCCTGCTGTCGCTGTCCGGTTTCGACGCGAGGCGTTTCACAGCCGACATGCCAGCCGGAAAAGACATGCACAGCGCGCTTATGGTTGCGCGGGACGATAAGCTCTTTCTTGTCGATCCGGCGTTTCTTTTGGACGAGCCGCTTCCTCTGCCCGACGAGGCGGGACGAAGCGCGAGAATAGGAAATATAAGCGTCGAACGGCTGCCGGAAGGCAGGATAGAGGTTTACTCCGACGCGCCGGAGGGAGGCCGCAAGCTGCGCTACGCCTTCGGCATGCAGCCGTGCGGAGAGGAGCGTTTCGTAGAGAGATGGCTGGACAGCTTCAACTGGTCGACCAACAGGTCGCTGCTCATAGCTAAAAGAAGCGGCGGCGGACTGATTTACATGCACGAGAGTCATTTGCGCGTAACCAACCGTGACGGCTCGGTCGTCAAAGCTAACTTAAAAGACGCGGTGGGAGCCGGCGCCGCCGAACGTTTCGGGCTTCCCGCCGACGCGGTTGAAAAGGCGCACGCTATCGCTCAAAAAAGAAAGAAGGAAGCGAAACGCGATGGACGGAAAGGCTAAAGACGTAACGACGGCGCTGCGCATGGGGCCGGTAAAGCTGGTTATGGGGCTGCTAATCTCGCCCGCCGCGGCTATGGACGTTGTGAAGACCGCTTTAGAGGAGCGTTTTGGCCGATGCGATGCGGTCAGCAAGCCGTACGCTTTCGACGTAACGAACTATTACGAACCCGAAATGGGAGAGACGATTACGCGCTATATTCTTTCTTTCGAGACGCTTATTCCGCCGGAAGAACTGCGCCCGATAAAACTTATAACCAACGAAATGGAAAACGTTTGGCGCGACGAGGCCGGAAGGCGCCTCGCCAACATCGACCCCGGTTACATAGACTTTTTCAAACTCGTTCTCGCCTCGAACAAACCTTCCGGCAAGAAACTTGCGGCGGGCGACGGCGTGTGGCTTGACCTTAACCTTGTTTACGAAAAAGGGAAATGGCAAACTATGCCGTGGACTTTCCCGGATTTTGCGTCAGGCCGCTACGACGACTTTTTAACAAAGGTCAGAACGGCCTACAAAAAGCAGATGCGCGCCATGATCGACTCTAAAGGCTGAGCCGCCTTATTTTGAGGCGCAAACCATGAATCAACGCGACAAACCGCTTTTCGAAGACAGGGGAATTACCACCGGAGCGCGCGCGACTTTATTTCTTACCAAAGCGGGGATAGGCGGGCGGAGCGCCGCGTATATGGCCGATTGGCTTATTTTGGTCGGCTCTTGGCTTACCCTGCTTTTAGCCGTCAACTATCTCGGCGTATTCGCCGACTTGTTTTTGCCCACGGAAAAAGGAACCGAAGTAAACAGAACGCTGCTGCTTATAATGCTGCTGTCGGTTTATTTCGGCAATTGGGCTTATTTTACGCTTTTCGAGACGTTTTGGCGCGGGCAGACTCCCGGCAAGCGGATTACGGGAGCGCGCGTCGTTTTGGACGACGGACTGCCGATTTCTTTTAGGCACGCGGCGCTTCGCTCCACTATGCGCGCCGTTGATTTCTTGCCGGGGCTTTACGCCGTCGGGCTGACCGTCGCGCTGCTCAACCGCGACGGCAAGCGGCTGGGCGATTTAGTAGCCGGAACGGTTCTTATAAAAGAGAATTCGCGCATGGAGATACTCGAAGAGCCGGCTTTTATTGCCGCAGGAGAGCCGCGTCCGGTTTCCGCAAAATCGCGCGAGGCAGCCAAACAAATTTCCGACTACGATTTGGAAACTTTGCGCCTTTACCTGCGAAGACGGCGCGAAATGGAGCCGGAGGCGAGACGTATTGTCGCAAGGCGCGTAGTGGAGGCTTTTTGCGCCAAAAGCAAGGAAGTCGCGGAACTCGCGGAAGCCTGCGGCGCGTCGGACTACCCGGAATTTTTTCTCGAAGACTTGAGCGCGGCCGCGTCGTTTCATCAAAATAACGGCGGTCGTAAATGACCGCGGCGACCGTAGCGCTTGCCGCGCTTTTTTTGTCGTTGTCTTTTGCGGCGATAATGGTCGGCGTCGGCGGAGGACTTTTTTACGTCTCTATACTCGCCGCGTCCGGTTTCTCAATCGAGGAAGCTATTGCGGGCAGCCTGTTTTGCGTCGTCGCGGGAGGCTCTATCGGCGCGGTAAAGTATATTCGCAGCAAATCGTCCGATTACAAAACCGCTCTGCTGATCGGCGCGGTCTCCGCCTTTACGGCGCTATCCGTCGGCGCGGCGGCGGCCAGCCTGCCGCAGGAGCTGCGTTTCTGGTCGTTCGTCTGTTTCGCCGTCTTCGCGGCTTCTTTGTCGCTGCGCAAATCGACCGAAGATAAAGATTTGAACGATTACGTTCCTCCGCGTTCCGCCGGTCTGGTTTTTATAGGCTCGCTTGCGGGCGTTCTTTCTTCTCTGTTCGGCGTCGGCGGCGGAATAGTCGTCGTTCCCGCGCTTACCCGCTTTTACAAATACCCTATGAAAACTGCGGTCGGAACGTCCGCGCTGACGCTGAGCGTTACGGCTTTGGCCGGTTTCGCGGGGAGCGCGCTTGCTATGGGAAATTCGGCTTATCCTTTAATCGCCAAAATATGGCCGCTGGCGTTATGCTCCTTCGCGGGGGCTTACTTCGGCTCAGGCGCGGCGCTTAAAAGCAAAAACGAAACTTTGCGCAAACTTTTTCTTGGTCTTTTGTTTATAATGATAACGTTTCTCGTAACCAAGAAAATTTTCAACTTCTGACGGAGAAGCCCCATGAATCTTAGCAACGCGCGACTTGCGGCGATCGCCGCGTTTTTTGCGGCGGCCTTTATTTCAACGCTTCCGGCCGGATGCTCTTCGACGTCCAAAGAGGCGAAGAACGGCGGCTCTGATTTCGACGCGGACGCCGACGAACAAATAGATTTGGCCGATCCGGACGACTCGGCGAAACCCGACTTTTACCGCCCTATTTTCAACGCCGCGGTCGGGAAGAAAACCGTCGCGGAATATCTCGGCGTATCGTCGCATATGCGCCAAGGGGCGGGCGACGACGCGGAGCGGAACTTTGAGTTTGAAACGTACAAAGGGTTCGGGCAATTTCTCGTCCGCGAGGACTACCACTGGCACAACATAGAGCCGCTAAAGGGCGAATTTCACTTCGAGACCGTAGAAACGCAAGTAGCGCTCGCCAAACAGAACGGCGTGAAAATTACCGCCATGCTTGCCTACGAAGTCGGCTGGGCTGCGCCGGACGGCACAAGCTCCATAAACCCCGACGACTATGCGAACTATGCCGGCAAAACGGCGGAACATTTCTGCGCAGACATTAAGACTTACGAAATATGGAACGAACCGGACTTGCCGAACTTCTGGCATCCGGCGCCCGATCCGGAACATTACGGCAAAATGCTCGTCGCGGCTTACGGCAAAATCAAGGCCGCCTGCCCCGACGCTCTCGTTCTTTTCGGAGGACAGAGCTCTTTCTCCCATGAAACGGGCGAGCGCTGGTGGTTTATGAACGAGGTCGCAAAGACGGTTCCGAACCTTTGCGATTACTTCGACATTCTTGCGCTGCACCCCTCCGGCGCCACGCAAAGGCCGTCTCCGGAGTCGGATTTTCAGCTTACCGACAAAATAGCCTTTCAAAGCCAAAGCGCAATGACTAAAATAGCAAAAGACAATCTAGCCGCGCTGGGCCGCCGCGGTAAATCG
>CAYNVS010000007.1:0-123157 GCA_964400725.1 uncultured Myxococcales bacterium | reverse complement strand
CGGACGCGCTCGCCGTACTTCTCGCCGAAGAACATCAGCGCGCCGGCGTCTTTAGCCTCGTCGGGAGTAACGACCGCGGTAGTAACTTCGCTTGCGCCCCTTACAAGCTCGTTCGCGACGCGCTCGATTTTTTCGAGCTCTTCGGGCGAAACCGCTTTGAAGTGGTTGAAGTCGAAACGAAGCCTGTCGGGCGATACGTAGCTGCCCGCCTGTTTGACGTGCGTCCCTAGAACGGTTCGCAGCGCGTAATGAAGCGCGTGGGTGGCCGAGTGATGAGCGCGTATCCGCTCGCGCCTTTCCGCGTCTATCGAAAGTTTAACCGACGCGCCGACCTTAAGACAGCCGCTTTTAACGATTCCCTCGTGAACGTGAAAGTCGATAAATGGTTTGCGGGTATCGGCGATCGTTATCTCGGTTCCGTTCTGCGACGCCGTCCCGACGTCGCCGACCTGGCCGCCGGACTCGCCGTAAAACGGAGTTTTATCGGTAATAAAGAAAATTTTCTGGCCGGTCTGCGCGCAGTCGGTTTCAGTATAAACCGCGCCGCCTCCGCCGGCGTCGTAGGCCAGCGCAATCGCGAGTATTTTTCCCTCGTCCTCGTCGCGGTCGTAGCCGGTAAAAGTCGTAGGCCCGCATTTGTCGCGCAGGCGCTTGAACAGCTCTTCAAGCTCCGCGTCGCCGCCTTTCCAAGAGGCGCGTCCCCGGTTTCTCTGCTTTTCCATCTCGCGCTCGAACCCGTCGGAATCCACCGCCACGCCGTCTTCCGCGGCGATTACAGCCGTTAAATCGGGCGGAAATCCGTCTTGATCGTAAAGTTTGAAAGCGAACTCGCCGCTGATGGAAGCGGCTCCCGTCTTTTTAACGCGGGCGATTTCGTCCGAAAGAGTTTTAAGACCGCGGTCGAGCGTCTGCCTGAACGATTTTTCCTCGGTGTCCGTCCATGAAAGCGCGCTGTCGCGGTTTTCTTTTAGCTCCGGGTAAACGCATCCCATAGTTTCTATTACTTTATCCGCGGCGTCGGCGAAGAAAGGCTTTTCAAGTCCGAGCCGTTTGCCGTGGCGGATTGCGCGGCGCATGATGCGGCGCAGAACGTAGCCGCGTCCGTCGTTGGACGGAAAAATGTTGTCCGCGATTAAGAACGCGGCGGCGCGCGCGTGATCGGCGATAACGCGCAGGCTTACGTCCGCCTTCGGGTCGTCTTTGTATTTTATTCCGGCCTTTTTGGCTACGCTCTCGATAATCGGCATGAACGCGTCGGTGTCGTAGTTGCTGAAAACGCCGTTGCATATGGCGGTAATGCGCTCCAATCCGGCGCCGGTGTCGATTGACGGTTTGGGCAGCTCTATCATGCGGCCGTCCGCTCTGCGCTCGAACTGCATGAAAACCAAGTTCCAAATTTCGAGAAACCTGTCGGAATCGCCGAAGATGTCGTGCCCTTTCCACATGCCGCCGGGGCCGTCGCCCTGATCGTAGAGTATCTCGCTGCACGGGCCGCACGGGCCTGTGTCGCCCATGGCCCAGAAGTTGTCTTTTTCGCCCATGCGGACGATGCGCCGCTCCGGCACGCCCACAAGGTCGCGCCAAATTATGAACGCCTCGTCGTCGTCGCGGAAGACCGTTACCCACATACGCTCCGCGTCCAGTCTCAGCTCGCCGGTAACGAACTCCCACGCGAATTGGCACGCCTCGCGTTTGAAGTAATCGCCGAACGAGAAGTTGCCCAGCATCTCGAAGAAGGTATGATGCCGCGCCGTTACGCCTACGTTCTCCAAATCGTTGTGCTTTCCGCCCGCGCGGACGCATTTCTGGCAGGTGGTCGCGCGCGAAACCGGCGGTTTGCGGGCGCCGGTGAAATAGTCTTTAAACTGGTTCATCCCTGCGTTGGCGAAGAGCAGCGTCGGGTCGTCCGCGGGTATAAGCGGCGAGCTCTTAATGCGTCTGTGTCCGCGGGACTCGAAATATCTTAAAAATTTCTCGCGTATTTCCTTTGAGCTGAACATATGCTTCCTCGCATTCAAATCGTATCGACGCCGCAAAAACCTTATAAAATATGCGTTTATCGACGCCGTTCGTCAACTTTTAGCCCCTTTTTTACGACTTCATAGGAATACCCCAGCCGCAAGAGCTTTGCAATAATTTTTTTGCGCGCTTCGCGGCCTTCCGAGCCTTTTTCTTCGTCGTCCCAGCCGGCAAAGTCCGGAGTAAAATCGCCTTCTTCGCCGGCGTCGTCGTCCGGCGGCGTTACGCCCCATTTCGCAAGCAGCGCCTCGACGCGCAGCTCTTCGGGAAAAAGCTCCGACGCGGTCTTTACCGCCTCCTCGGCATCCCCGCGGGACGCGCCCCGCGACGCCAGCTTTGCCAAAGCCGCGCGGTCGCTTGCAAGTTTGCGCTCTATAAGTTCCCGCGCAAAAGCGGCGGCGAACCTGCCGTCGCTCAGGTAGCCGAACTCGCCGCAATACTCTATTATTTTTTCAATCTCGCCTCTGTCGTAACCCTTTTGCGCGAGCTTTCGTTTAAGCTCCGCACTAGAATGCTCCCTTCGCGATAAAAGCGACAACGCCGCGTCTTTACAGCTTTTTTTGGGCTTCAGCATGCCGCTCTCCGGCGCGAAGACGCGCTATCCCTTAGCCAGCTCTTCAAGCAGGCCGAGCAGATAATCGTAGAACTTCTCCACGCTCGCTATATCGACGAATTCGTCGGGCGAGTGCGGATTTTTAATGTCGGGACCGATGGAAATTTTGTCCAGCCCCGGTATTTTCGTCCCGATTACGCCGCATTCAAGCCCGGCGTGAATGGCGGTTACGGCGAATTTTTTGCCGAACATTCTCTCTCCGACAGCCTCGGCGGTTTTAACGAGACGCGACTCGACGTCCGGCTTCCAGCCGGGGTAGCTCGACTCGTTCTCGGTACGCCCGCCCGCCAGCGCCGCGATCGCCCTGACGCGCTCAATGACGTGAAGCTGCTCCGATTCGACGCTGGAGCGCGGCATACATTGCGCTACGAGCGCTTTTTGCGTCGTGCGGACGACCGAAACGTTATTGCTCGTCTCGACCAAACCGGGGATTTCCGCGCTCATGGCGATGGGGCCGCTGGGAATGGCCAGCAAAGCGGACAAAGCGTTGAGCGAGAGCTTTAAGTCCTGCGCTTTAGTCGGTTTTTCGTCCGATTTGACGAGCGTTATCGAAAGGTTATGCCCCTTGGCAAGCTCCGTTACGAAACGCGCTTTCATTGCGTCCGCCAGTTTTTGCAGCGCGGCCAACTTGCTCTTTGGAATTATTATTTTCGCGAAAGCTTCGCGGGGAATGGCGTTGTGCTTGTCGCCCGCCTCCAACGATACGACCCTGGCTTTAAGCGTTTTTACCGCTTCAAGCAGAACGCGCGCCAGCAGCTGCGCCGCGTTTCCGCGCTTCTTTTCAATGTCGCAGCCCGAATGCCCGCCTTTCAGCCCTTCGAGAGAAATATCGACGACGATATAACCGGCCTCGGCTTTTGAGTATTTAAGCGGAAAATGCGCGTCAACGTTGGCGCCGCCGGCGCAGCCTACGTAAATGTAACCGAATTCCTCCGTGTCGAGGTTGAGCAGCAGCTTTCCTTTTAACAGCGAGGCGTCAAGCCCGAAGGCTCCGGTCATGCCGGTCTCTTCGTCGCTTGTGAACAGCAGTTCCAGCGGCGGATGCGGCGTTTCGCTTTCGGCCGCGGCCAAAGCCGCCGCGACTCCTACGCCGTTGTCCGCGCCCAGCGTCGTTCCTTCGGCGCGCAGCTTGCCGCCGTCTCTGACGAGTTTTATTCCTTCTTTTAAAAAGTCGAACTCGACGCTGCGGTTCTTCTCGCAAACCATATCCATGTGCGCCTGCAATATCGCGGTCGGCGATTTCTCGAACCCGGCGCTCGCCGGAATGTAAATTACGACGTTCCCAGCGTCGTCTTTTTTGCATTTGAGCTTCCGCTGTTTCGCCCACTTTTCAAGATATTTCACAACCGCTTCCTCGCGTTTGCTGGGACGCGGTATTGCGGAAATTTCGTCGAAATACCGCCACACGGCGGCGGGTTTCAAACCTTTGACTGCGTCGGACATGCAAAATCTCCTTGCGTTTGTCGTAATAATATTAAGCGGTTAATCGCGGAAGAGCCCGCGGCGCGCGTTACTGTTTAAACAACACTTTGTCAACGCATATAGCGTAGCCGTTGGACGAAGCGTTTCTTCCCCAAATTCTGTATTTGAGGGTTTTAACTCCGGCGGTCGTTACGTTGTACGAGCCGAGCTCCATTTCCGGCGCGTATTCAACCTGCGCGGAATACAAGTCTATCTCGCTTCCGAGCGCCGAGTTGTCGATGTCGACTATGGTTGTCGCTCCGTCCGGCCCCTTCACAAACCAAGTCGAAATACGGTAGCGCCCCGGCATGTTCACGTTTGGCTTTAAAATAAGATAGCCGGAGCTTGAAACGCCGTACAAACAGACTTTCTTTCCGCCGCTGGCGCCTGAGTCGTCGATTATCTTCGTTTTCCCGGTCGGAACCGAAGAGTCCAGATCGGCAATATCCTCCGCCTCGAAGTAAATCGGCTCAAGTCCGGTTTTAACGGTAAGCTCGTCGCTGGCGGTTCCTCTGACTCCGGTGCAGTCCTCCGCCACTACTTTATAATAGTAATTCGTCTGCGGCGTCAGTCCGGTATCTTTGAAAGCCGTCGTAGTAACCTTGCCGACTTCGGTCGCGGCAATAGGCGGTATATTCGGGTCGTTGGCGCGGTAAACGTGGTAGTACAACGGGTTCGTGCCGCTGGTCGGCGCGTCCCAAGCGAGAGAAACCGAGTCGCCGGTCGCGTCTAACGCGCGCAGATTAAGCGGCGTGCCGGGACCGGTGGATATGCCCGACGGCAGGTACGAATACGATTTGAACTGAAAGGCGTTCCACTCCTGCCCGTCCTTGTATTTAACTTCTATGGAAACGCTGTTTTTTCCCTGAGTCAACGCGGCGGGAAGGTCGATCGAGCTTTCCATCCAAATGGCGTTTATATCGGAGCCGGGAGTGTACCAATTGCCGGCGGGCGAGCCGTCAACGTAAACTTCGGCGTTCTGATTTTGTTTGCGGTAATCCAAAATTCTCACGATTCTCGCGCCGACGTTGTTCGGATCGACTTTCATCGTAAACTTCATAGAGGCTTTTACGGCGGGCGAAGGCGGTTTTATTCCGCGTCCGGAATACGTTGCATAACCGCCGACGCAGGAAGAGCCGGAGCCTTGGCAGCCGCTTCCCGCTTCAAAGCAGCCGCAGACGTTCTGATGTCCGGCGTAGTCGCTCTCCGCCGCAATTTCAAAATCGTGCGCGGCGCAGTCTTCCAGACTGCCGACGTTTAGCGTATCGTTGAGCACCAGCGCCGACAAACAGCTGCGATAATAGAACGAAACCGCTTCGTAGTTGGCCGCGACCGGATGATCTCCGCCGTGTTCCAGCGCGAACTTCAACGAACTGTTGAAAGTAATAAAGTCGCCGATATGCCATCTGAAGGCGGAAAAACCGTAAACGCCGCCGCCGAGCGCCGGTTCGTACGGCCTGCCGAAAAGCGGGTTTATGTAAACGTTGCCGACGAAGCGCAAATGTCCGTTGAAATAATTGTCGGTTCCGGTTCCCCACCACTGCGGCCCTATGCGTCCGTCAATGTAAATTTTATCGTCGCCGTAAAGAAAATCGCGGGTGTATTCCGTTCCCGACCGCATAAACAGCATCGAGCCGACGTAATGACCCCGTCCCGAAACGTCCGCTAAAACGAAATCGGAGAGCGGCAGCGGGTTCTCTTTTTTGTAAACCGCGTAAAAAGTGCCGGCGTCCCTGTTCATCGCCTCCAGCGTATAACGTATGTCGTAGGAAAGCGTCAGCTCCTGCGCGGAGCCGTTCTCGACCTCGATTTTAAAGCCGTTCCAATACGGCATCGGCAAAAAGAAGTAGTAATAACCGCCCGTCTTCATTCCGGCGGGCGCGGAAACGATTTCTTCCTCGGAGTAACCCGAAAGGAACATGTGCGAAATAGGAACGTCAACCGACGGATCGGACATTCCGTCGAAATAAATTTTAAGCCTTACGTTGCGCAGCGTTTCTGAATCGAACGGCGAGGGACGCAGCGAAAGCCGGGTTATGACTCCTTCCGACGGCAGAGCGTAAACGGTTTTAACGGCTCCGGAAGCGATTTTTTTCGTATCCGCCTCTTTCGCCTCGTTTTCCCACGAAATAAGCGGGCTGCCAGCCGCGTTCAGCAAATCGACCGCGGTTTTATAATCTTCGTTTCCCGTATGGGCGGCGACGGCGTCCGCGTTCATGTAGGTTTGGTATTGTATTTGATAGTATCGCGGCATTCCGGTCGTTTGTATTTTGATTCTTTTTTTGAAGCACAGCGGAACGTAGCTTATAAATCCGCTGCCGTAGCTTCCGACGAGCGGCTTGTAGAAAGGCGGATTAAAGCCGTCGAAATATTTGTCGATCGTCATTGCGTACATCGGGTCGGCCGCGTCGTCGAAGAAAATTTTAAGCGTTCCGATTTGGTTCGTCTCGGCAAACCACATGCGAGTAACGCATCCCGCCGACATAACGTCGGCTATAACGTAGTCGGAGCCTTCGCGGTAAAGGTTCGTGCGATTGTAATCGGAATTGGCGCCCGTTAAATCGCGGCTTGAGAACATATACGTTTGAACGCCGGGCTTAAACTTGGGCAGGGTTTCCATATGGTTGTAGTAAAATATGCCGGAGTCGGATTCCGGCGCTTCGGTTTGTTCGTCTGTCTCGACCGTTTCTTCGTCCGGCGATTCGGGAGATTCGGTTTCGTCCGCAATCTCCGCGCTTTCCTCCTCTTCGAGCTCGTCCGGCTCTTCGGGTTCCCCGGCCTCTTCCGGCTCTTCCGCCTCAAGCTCTTCAAGCGGCTCTAACTCTTCGTCCGTTCTTTCGATTTCGTCGCGGTCGCCGTCAAGCTCGGTTTCGGTCGTTTGAACGCATTGGCTAGCCTTTAGGTCGCACTTAAATCCGGCGCTGCACATCGAGTCGGAGTCGCACCAAAGCGGGTCTATTACGCATTTGCCGCTTACGCATTTTTCGCCGCGTTTGCAGTCGCACGAGCCCGAAGAGCCGCAGCCAGACTCAAAAGCCGCCAAGACCAAAATTAAAGCCGCAATCGCAAGCGGCGCGATTTTTTTGCCGATCATGGGTTTGTTCCTTTTAACAAAAAATTAAGGCGCAATTTATCTTGTTATGTTATCATGTCCGATAAAATTATCAACTATTCTATTAAAATAGAAATCGGCCGGGGCGCGGCGCCTTTACTTGTTCCAAATTTTGGTAAAAAACGCGGAGAGCGCGGAGAAACGCTGAGTTTTTAATTAATTTTGTCCTGTTCTTTGCTTTAGCCCGCCGAACGGATACCCACGCCGCTTTTTGCGCTGAAAAACGTTTATTTCAACGCGGGAAGAGAAACCGTAAACACGGTATATTTTCCTTCTTCCGTATCGACGATTATTTCCCCGTCGTGGTCGTTTACTATTTTTTCGGAGAGCGCAAGCCCCAGTCCGCTGCCGTACCTTTTTGTGGAAAAAAACGGATTGAATATTTGCGGCAGCGCGTCTTTCGGAATTCCCAAACCGTTGTCCTCAACGCTGATTTCAACTCTATCGGCGCGTACCGCCGTTTTAACTTTTATTTGCGCTTTCGCTTCGGGTTCGTTCAAACGCCTTTCGTAAAGCGAATCTATCGCGTTGTTGAGCAAATTCGTAAGAACCTGCGATATTTCCAGCGGGTTCATCATGCAGACGGGGCAGTCGTCGACGGTTTCCACGATTATTTCGACGTTTTCCGCCCGCGGATTGGACTGTCTTACCAATTTAAGAGTTTCGGCGATGATAACGTTGGCGTCGCGCCGAGACTTTTCGACTATTCTGGAGGCGCGGGTGTACCTGTTCAAGTCCTGCACAATCAAGGCGATGCGCATGGCGTAATCTTTCATCATCCGAACGTCTTCTCTCGCGTCGGCGGGAATATCGCCCCGCCTTTGCATGAGCTCTAAAAGCCCTACTATGGCGTTCAGCGGATTGTTTACCTCGTGCGCCACCCCCGCGACGAGCTGGCCTAAAGCCGATAAGCGCTCGCGCAGTTTAAGGTCGCGCTCCAGCCTTCGTCTTTCGGTAACGTCCTCGAAAACAAAAAGCTGCCGTCGTTCTCCTCCGCGCAACGGAAAATTAGACGCGCGCAAAATCTTTCGCTTGCCGCTTTGTTTGGCGAGAATCGAAATTTCCTTCTCTTTATAAACCGCGCCGGAGCTTATCGCGTCCTCGACAATGCCCGATATTTCCGCGCCGAGCGAATCTTTTATTTTTAAAAACAAAAGGGAATCCGCGTCCGGTTCGAATATTTCGTACAGTTTAAGGTTTGCAAGCATAACGTCGTTCTTTGAATTTACGACAAGTATGCCGGCTGGAATCGAGTCGATTATATCTTTGATAACCGAATACAGACCGTTCAACTCGCGCGTGCGGCTTGCTACCTCTTTTTCTATTAGTTTTTTTATCTCGTCGGGCGTCGGCGCCGCCTTTTTTGTATCCTCGTCGCTCATTACTGCATTCCCGGAAAAATAATAGTATAATAATAAATATACCTAAACGATAAAAGCGCCAATCGCGATAAAAATCAAATTATTTCTAAATTATTTTTCCGTTAAACGCAAAAAAAATTATTGAGCTTAAAACAGCTTATCGCTCGCCCTTTTGTTTTTCGCTTATTTTCGCGCTTGTCCGCCGCGGCTTTAACAAAAGCTGAATGCGTTCGACGGTTTATAAAAGTAAATGAATTATAAAAAAACCTCCGCGTTTCTCTCATCGATTTTTAAGATTTTTACAAATTGAAAACGGAACATAGATAGAAGATATTTTATATTAATTAATTTATAAATTATAGTAGTAATAGTAGAGCCGGTGGAATTGTTGAAAAGACAAAAAAAGTTTAAAGAAATTATAGAGAAATAAAAAGGAAGAAATGGGTAAAAGTCGAAGAGAAAATACGAGCGTAAAAAGAAAAAGAACTTGCCGAGGATGATTTGTTGAAAAAACAAAGGGTATTAACAATTGTTTTCAACAAAAAAGAAAACAGAAGAGTTTAAAAACGTTAGGATTTTAAAAAAAATGTTGAAAATCTTTCAATATTAAAAACGGTAAAAACCGCGACAGTAACAAATTATAATAAAAAGAAGCAATGTTAAAGGTTAATGTTAAAAATTAGATAATTAAAAAATGTTCCACGTGGAACATTTTCGGTTTGTCTTTAAAATCACTCGTCTTTTTTAAGCAGCCTGCGCAAACGCTCTTCTTCAACAACGACCGTTTTATATTTAGGTTTGGCTACGACTACCGCGCCCGGTTTGGCTCGTTTGCCCGGTTTATTAAGCTCTTTTCTTCTGGCGTAAATAATTTCCACTTCGTCGCCTGTCTTGAAACCGGCGAACTTCGCCGCCAGAGTGCAGGCGTCGAGAAGCGTTTCGTCGTCGAGCGTCTTGTTTTTTTCCCGCATCGGCGCGGCGACGTGAGGCCCGGCCGTTCCCGCGGCGTGAAACCAAAAGTCGTCTTTTTTCAAAGTTCCGAAAGTTAGCTTGTCGTTTACCTTGTCGTTACGCCCCACTAAAAGCCTTACGCCGGTTGCGGAAACGAACTCTCGAAAAAGAGTCGCCTTTTTTTCTTTGGCGCGGATGCCGGCGGAGACCGCTGCGCGCTCCCCGCGCCTGAGAACGCTTAAAGACTCTTCGGCAAGATTGTTTTCGGCAACCCACTTTATTATTTCATCAAGAGAAAACGATTTGACGCGGTCAATAAATTCGCTTCTTCTTTTTTCCCAAACCGTTTTGCGTTCTTCAATCTCAGTCAACCGTCTTTGAATTATCTCTACGCCCCTGTCTCCTTTTGCCGCTTTGGCGTAAAGTCTGGTTAAATTTTCCTGAGGCGAAACCGATGGATCGAGCTTAATTAAAACGGGGTCGCCCGTTTCCAAATCAAAAAGCCGGGCTTCAGACGACCCTCTTTTGACGGAATAAAGTCCGGCCGCAAGAGCGTCCGCACGCCTGCGCGTTTCCCGCAGGCGTTTTTTATCTTCAAGGTCGCAAAGAGCGCTTTCTTTCGCCCTTTTTGCTTTTTTAATTTTTTCTTCTATCGCCGCGGTTAATCCTTTAACCAGCCGTTCGGACTCGAACGACGCTTCAAGCGCGCCGTAATATTCTTCCGCGGCAAAGTTAAAAAACGAATGTTTTGCCGCCGCCCGCGAGGGAACGGTGGGAACGTTTTCAACATTTCTGTCGGGCGCGTCGAACGTTTCTTCGTAAGCGGCGCCGACGGACAGGTTCCGTTTGTTGGAGCGGTTTCGCCGAAGCGATGCGGAAATTTTGCCGTCAGATTCTACAAGAAAAATATTGGCATGCGCGCCGGTAAGCTCCGCGGCTATTATTTGACCCGTAAAAAAATAAATTTTCACGATTCGGTCGCCGCGCTTAACGTCTATTTTTTCGACGCGCGAGCCGGCGAGACGTTTTTCAAGAGTCGCGCCGAACGGCAGCGGAGGTTTCGGCGGTTTTATATCTCTTGCTAAAAGATGAGCTCGGCTGAATTGGTCGTTTGCCGATAACAACAGTTTAAGCCTTCGTCCGTCCGCCGTCTCGAATTGAAGAACGACGGCGTAAAAAGACGTTTCCGCGGCGGCCAGAAGCGTCGCGCCGGCGAGGTCGTCCGAAAATTCCTGCGCCGCCATAGCTATGTCAACGGCGTTCATCGCCATCAGCCGCGCTCCTTTTTGCCGAAACCCGTTTCCGCGACGCCGTATTTGCGAAGAGCCTCTACGGTTTGCGAGAGCGGCAGCCCAATTACGTTCGTGTAAGAGCCCTCGACCGATTGAATTAAAAACGCGCCGACGTCCTGCGCCGCGTATGCTCCGGCTTTGTCGTACGGCTCCGGCGTCGAAAGATAACTTTCTATCTCGAAGTCGGACAACGGTTTAAAGGTTACGCGCGTTATTTCGTGAAATTCCGCGAAAAGTTCCGGCGCGGATTTGCGCAAAAGACAGACGGCGGTAACTACTTCATGGGTTCGATTGGAAAGCGAACGAAGCATTTGGCGCGCGTCGTCTTTGTTTTTTGGCTTGCCTAAAACGACGTCGCCCAAAACCACAATCGTGTCGGCGGAAAGGTAAACGTTATTTGCGCCGAAAATTTTGGCGGCGGCGAAGGCTTTTTCCCGCGCCATGCGCGCCGCAAACGCGGCGGGGGCTTCTTTGTCGGCGCGTATCTCGTCTATATCCACCGGTTTTACGATAAAATCGTAGCCGAGTTTTCCCAATAGTTCCTTTCTGCGCGGAGAACCGCTTGCGAGTATGAACATCTGCCGCTCCTGTTATCGCGGCGAAACGTCGTTCCGCCGGCAACTCTAGTTGTTCCTTTTTATGTTTAATGCAACCGGCGCCGTTTTGCAAAACTTTCGAGTATTTTCTTGACATATCCGGCAGTCCTCATAAAATTTCAATATAATTTTTACGCTCCGGCGACTCCGGCGGCGAATTGGCAGGCTGCGGCGCATAGAACGGCAAAATCTTTTTGTTCCACGTGGAACAAATCGTAATTTTCGCGGCAATATCAACGAGGAAGGAAAAAATGTCCGAAAACGCAAATCATCAGGGAGCTTCGGCGGGGCGAGCGTTGACTTGGAAACAGCGGTTCGCGTATTCAATCGGCAACTTCGGCGTGGGCCTGCTCCCCGCGGTCGTCGGTTCGTGGGGCATGTACTACTACGCGCCCAAGGCGGACGACCCGGTTCTCAAGCCGTACATTCCGCTGGCGATTGTCGGGTACGTTCTTTTCGTCGGAAGGCTCGGCGAGGCGCTTATCAATCCGTTCATTGGTCATTGGTCGGATAAAACAAAAACCCGGCTGGGGCGTCGCATACCTTATATATTAATAGGCGCGCCGTTAATGGTCGCGGCGTTTATAGCAATGTGGTTTCTCCCCGTTCGCTGCGAGTCTTATATTAATGCCGCCTACGTGGGGGTTTTGTTTACAATAGTCTGCGTCGGATTTGCGGCGGTTGTGGCTCCTTATCTTTCGCTTTTGCCGGAGTTGACGCCCTACGACGACGAACGAGTAACGGTCTCGTCCATTATGGCGGTCTTCGAGGTGTTGGGCTCCATCGTGGCGGCGGTCGGCGCGGCGGTAATAATCGAAAATTACAAAGGCGGCTTCTGCGGCGAAATCGGCGGCCTTAAAATAGGCTGCGAAGGGCCGACCGGTTTAAACGGATTTCAAATCGTCGGCGTCGGCGTCGGCGTTCTGACGTTAATATGCTATTTAATTACCGCGTTGACGGTAAAGGAAAAACCTTATTCCGAGGCTAAGGAAGTAAAATATTCCTTCTGGGAGGGAATGCGCGAGTCGTTCCGCAACAAGGCGTTTACTCCGTACATGGTAGCCGTTACGGCGCTAAGGCTGTCGCTTGACACCGTCATCGTCGTTATTCCGTTTATAGTAACCACGGTAATGAACGGAACCGAAGAGACCGCCGGCGCGCTTCAGGCCGGCATCGTCGTCTTCGCGATTATGATGTTCCCGCTCGTAAACTGGTTGTCGTCAAAAGTAGGCAAGAAAAAAGTTTTCTTTTGGGGAAGTTTCGGCTTCGTAGTAATATTGCCTCTCACCGCGACAATAGGCAAATGGCCCGTCTTCGACCCGATGATGCAGGGCATAATTCTGTTCACGCTCGCCGGTTTGCCCGTCGCCACGATAAGCGTTTTGCAAAGGCCGCTGATTGCGGACGTTATAGACGCGGACGAGAAGCTGACCGGTTACCGCCGCGAAGCGATGTACAACGGAATGGAAGGGCTGTTCACCCGTTCGGCCTCCGGGCTTGCGTGGGTAGTTTCAAGCCAGTTATTTATTTTGTTCGGCGCGACGAAGGAAAATCCCGGCGGCATTTTGCTGTGCGGCCCGGTTGCGGGAGCTCTTTTATTTATCGGTCTCATGTATTTCCGAAAATATCCGATAGAAAAATAACGCTTTTTTTAATTTTGTTGTATAATGTTTGTTGGTTGCATAAAAAATAAAAACAAACGATAGGCGATTTAACCCTTTAAACCAAAGGACGACCAAATGAAAAAAGTATTCTTTTTGCTTTTCGCTCTTTCTTTCGCGTTTATCGCCGCCTCATGCGAGCACGCCCGGCCCGCAATCGAGCAGGACGACCCGCTCCCCGATTTTTCTATGCAGTGCGGCTCGTTCGAGGGCACGGCAAAGTCTAACGTCGAATACTCGCTGTTGACTAAAATCGCCGTCGAAACCAAAAAACGCGGCGGCGCGACCGTTGACGTTGTCTCCGGCCAATTTTACTCCAAAGGAGAAAAAGCCATAGTCGTTTCGCTTGCGGGCGGAACCAACGTCGATATTAATATTTCGTGCGAAGAGCTTGTAAAAGCGATTGACGACTTTATTTGCGGTCATCCTCTCGCCATGTCCGAGATTTATTTTTTCGGAACGTGGGCGGATGCGGCGACGAAAAAACTTTACCTCGACGTAAATATGCTCTTCCAATATAACAACGAAAACGAGAGACGCGAAGCGTTGATTGCCGCCAACAATTCCGGCCTTGAAAACAACCAGACGACGCTTTACGACATGGGAAGCGGGCTTTATTACAAAGTCGCAAAATTAAATCCCGGCGAGACGCCCAAGCTCGCTAAGTAATACGCGCCGGAGCCGGTCTTTTTTTAGGCGCGCAAAAAAAGCGAAAGAACAAGTCGGGCGGCTAACGCCCCTCTTTAGCGTTGAACGAAAATGGGGATAAGCCGGCTTTTCTCGTCAAATTTACCTTCGGCAAAATACTGGGGATGTACGGGAAAAGGCATTATTTTCAAATAGTTATAAAAGCCAAATAGCCGTAAAATAAAAAAGGCGGACGCAATGTCCGCCTTTTAACTTAACGCGCAAATTTTAATGGCTGCTGAATACTCCGTTGGTAACTTCAATCTCGTAGAAGTCGCATGTGGCCGTTGCGCCCGTCTTGCGGAACACCTTGAGATAGAACGTCGCGGAGTTGTCGGTGCACATGTTTATGCCGCCGGAAGCCGCGCAGCAGGCGTTGGTTAAATTCGGCCAGCAGTTTGAGCCTTGTCCGTTGCAGCATCCGGTATCTTTGCAGTAGCTGTTGTTAGCCGCGCAATTGGATGTAGGCGCGTAGCACGGACATTCGCCGCGCTGACTGGAGCCGTCTCCGCCGCCGTTCATGCAGGCCGCGTGAGTGTTGGAGAAGTCGGTCGCGTAGCTGAAGTCGGTGCCTTCCTGACATACGACCGAATCGCCCGACTCGGTGCAGCTGCTTTTTAAGAGAGCAAATCTGAATTGGTCTCCGGGGTTGCCCGGTCCGGTGAAGCGGACTCGCACGTAGAACTTGTCGCAGCTCGTATCGGGCGTATCGTAGGCGTAGAATGTGTACCAGTCTATATCGCTGGAGGGCGCGAGTTTGGCTTTTATTATCGCCGTGTTTCCGGTGTCGGCGAGGCTGAACGGATTAGTCTGGCGCGCTTGACTGCAAGTATCGCCCGCGTCGTTGGTGTCGGCCTGACATTCGCAGCCGTCGCTTGACGGCCCCGCCACTCCGTCGTTGTTAAGGTCGTACCATCCTGGGTCGCATGTGCACGAGCAGACTCCCGCCGTGCACTTCCCTTTGCCGTGCGGGCAGTTGCATACGCGGTTGCATCCGCCGCAGTTGCGAGGATCGGTTCCGTAAACGTTGAAGTCTTCGTCAACGGTTCCGTCGCAGTCGTTGTCTTTGCCGTCGCATATCTCCGGCACGTCTTGATGCTGCGAGCCGCCCGGATCGGTCGAGCAGATTGACGCCGATAAGTTCTTGCATTCGTAAGTTCCGGCTCCGCACTCGCCTACGCCGTCGCACGCCTGACCAATCATAAAGCCGTTGTCGTTTACGCCGTCGCAGTCGTTGTCTTTGCCGTCGCAGACTTCCGGTTTGTCCTGATGCTGCGTGCCGTTTCTGTCGGTCGAGCAGCGCGCCGCGTTGGGACCGTTGCACTCGTAAACTCCGGAACCGCATTCGCCGATGCCGTTGCACGGCTGACCGACTAGATAATCTTCGTCCACAAGGCCGTCGCAGTCGTTGTCTTTGCCGTCGCAGACTTCGGGGCGCCCTTGATAATGGCTGCCGCCGTGATCAACGTCGCAGCGGGTAGTGTAAGGCGTGGCGCATTCGATAAAGCCGTAGCCGCACTCGCCTTTTCCCATGCACGGCAGACCTATCATGTAGCCGTTGTCTATTACGCCGTCGCAGTCGTTGTCGATGCCGTCGCACTTTTCGCCGGTTCCGGCGTAATCGGAGCCGCCCGGATCGGCAGAGCAGATCGTATCCTGCCATCTGCGGTCGGTCTTCGGATCGCCGCAGCTCTCGCGGCTGCATTTGCACTCAAGTTTGCCCCAGCCGCAGTCGCATTTGCCCGACGTCGTCGAGAGGCATTTGGATTGGCACGGAGAGCCTATGCTGAAGCCGTTGTCGATGCTTCCGTCGCAGTCGTTGTCCAGACTGTCGCAAATCTCGACCGTCGCCACGTAAGCGGATCCGCCTATGTCGGTGCTGCATATAAGACGCGTCGGGTCTCTTGGGTTGCATTCCAGCACGCCCGCTCCGCAAACGCCTTTGCCGTCGCAGAATTCGCCTTTTTGCGCCGGCGTAACGTGGCCGGGAGAGTCTTCGTACATGAAGTACCCTTCGTCCATCTGGCCGTTGCAGTTATTGTCGATGTTGTCGCAGTACTCGATGGCGCCGAGGTAGTGGCTTCCGCCCGGCTCGATGTCGCACATGACTCCGTTGCGTCCGTCGCCCGTCGTCTTGCACTCGAACTTGCCGCGTCCGCATCCGCCCGCCTGACAAGTGTACCCTATCGGGAACTTATCGTTGGAATAGTCGGGCAAATTGCCTACGTAGTTGAACGAGCCGTCGTCTATCAGGCCGTTGCAGTCGTTGTCTTTGCCGTCGCAGGATTCCGGCTTCGAGGCGTCCTTGGAGCCGCCCGGATCGGTGCTGCAACGCAGTTCGTTGAGATTTTTGCATTCCAGCGTTCCGATTCCGCAGTCGCCGATGCCGAAACACGGATCGCCTATTTTATAGCTGGTAGGCATTCCGCGGTAATTGTAAATTCCGTTGTCCGTTGAGCCGTCGCAGTCGTTGTCTTTGCCGTCGCAGAAATCGGGGTGATAACGATAAGCGCTTCCGCCGGGATTGGTAGAGCAGCGAACCCCCGTCATTGCGGAGTCGCACTCGAACTGGCCGGCCGGGCACTCGCCCACGCCGGAGCATTCCTGTCCGATGGGGAAGCCGTTATCTACCACATTGTCGCAGTCGTCGTCGCGGCCGTTGCATTTCTCTTGAGAGGGCGGGTAGTTGGAGCAGTAGTATTCGCACCACTTGCACGGAACGCCGCTGCACTGCGATTCGGGGCCGAATCCGTCGAGCTCGTAGAACGGAACGTCGCACTCCTTGCCCGTTCCTTCTACGCATATGGTCGTCTTTTCGCGGCCGTAGTCGTTGTTGGTAATAGTAATCGTGTCGCGGTGCCGCGCTATGGCTCCCTTCGGGGAATACGTAAGCTCGAAGTAAAATACAGCGTCAGGGTGCTGAGCGTCGTACGGAACCAGCGATACGGGAAGAACGTCGTTGCAGGCCGCGTAACGCTGGTTATTGTAAATGCACGTCAGGTTGAAGTTGTCCGGGTCTCCGAAATCTTCTTTTTTAATATCGGAGATTGTAAGAAGACCGGTTCCGGTGTTGGTAATGGAGAAAAGAACCGGTTCCGACGTCGCTTTTTTATACATCGAGCCGAAGTTGTACGGTCTGCCGCAGTCGGCTGTCGGCGTTATGTTGATGCGGGGGCTTATGCCGTTTCCTCTGAGGTTGAACTCGCGTTTTTGCAAAGCGGCTTCAATAACGTTGCAGATAAGAAAGTAAGCGCCTTTGTCGGGGCCGGGATACATGATAGGCGAATAGAACAAGCCGACGTCGCGGCAGTTGTTCCCGTTGCCGGAGCTTACCGGGTCGAGCTCGGGCAGAGCTTCGGGGAAGTAGCGGAAATCGCTTGAAGTGTTGGGGCCGAAACCCATTTGCGTGCATTTAAGAGCCGCCTCGCCCGCGTTGCATATGCGAAGACAGCGCAGACCCGTGTCTCCAAGCCTGACGTCTCCGAACTCGACGTTTCCTTGGAAATCGTCAACCTCGGTCGCGCATGTGGAGCAGCCGTTGGGGCAGTCTTTCCATAGCGTCGTTACGATATGCGGAGCGACGCCTATTCCGTTCAGCGGAATGCGCAGGTCGTTCTGCACCGAGTCGTTGATTACGTGGGCCGTGCTCGCGTCGTTTTCTTCTTTTTGGGGCGAATAAACGACGGTGAAATCGTGATGTTGACTGTTGATAAGCACCACCGGCAAAGCCTGCATGTCGCCCGCGCTGAGCGAATAATCTTCCGCGTTGTCGAAGGTTACGTTGCGTATGGTAAGCGTGGCGTTGCCCGTATTTCTGATTCTGAAACTTTTGGTTTTCGTGTCTTTTACGAGGACTTTCTCGAAGTCCAGCGCCGAGGGATCGACCGAGAGCGAGGAGACGACGCCGGAGCCCTGCACCGAGCATTGCAGCATCGAATCTTTGAATGAATTGGATTGGATTTCAAGAATTCCCAAATCCGTTTGAGTCAGCAAAGGGGTGTAAACCAGCTCGAACTGCTGCTGCGTGTTGGGCGCCATGTTGATGTTTTGCATGTTGTTCGGGTTTAGGCCGAAAGACGCGCTGGACGACGAGGCGAGCCCGACTTTGTAAATGGTAAGAATAGACTGGCCGATATTTTTAATTGTAATGGTCATGGGCGTACGAACGCCGACTCTTACCTCGCCGAAGTTAATCGGCTGGCCGAGCGCGCACGAGGGAATGACCTGAATTTGAGGAATTACCCCTTTGCCTGAAATATCGACGACGACGTATTTCCCTTGTTCGTTTTCCTGACAGCTTTCTCCGTAGTCGCAAAAATCGGCGTCGTGATATACGTAAACCTTATTTTTAAGGTCGCCGTCCTGCTGCGGGTTGAAGCATATCTGAACGTTGGTTTGATAGGCGGCGCCCAGCAGAATAGAACTGCCGGAGCTGTTGGGGATTTCAAAGTTTACGTCGTTGGGGTCTTCGAGCACAACTTTGCGGATCGTTAAAAGTTTGTTGTCGTCCGGCTGAACCGGCTTGTTTTTAAGCGAAAGGAACTGGCAAGATTTTTGAGTGTGAACCTGCGTGTTTTGGAATTTCATCGTCGGCTGCGGCATGGGCGATTCCTCAGTATCCATTCCGTTGACGATTATTTCGGTGTTTCCCTTGCATTCGCTGCGAAGCTGAATCGTTATCATAGAGTACGTTCCGCCGCGCGTATCGTCGGTAATTATTATCAATTGCGCCGAGCTTGAGCAGCCGCGCGTAAGAGTAAGCGTAACTTTAAGAGAGTAGGTTTCGCCGGGGCGCAGCTGTTTGGAAGCGCTGGCGTCAATCGGATTTTCAAGTTTCCATTCGTTGTAGAGGTCGGTGGTGAGGTTGATTGTGGCGGAGAAAATAGTAACGGTCTGCGTGCCGGTGGAACGCAAAACTATTTCGCCGGTCGCAGGTTTGTAAAGATTGCAGTAACCGAGGTTTTTCTCGCGATCGACCTCTATCATCTTTCCGGTCGCGCTTTCGTCGAAAATCTCCGCGTCGTCTTCGTTTTCTTCCAAACCGTCTCCGTCTGCGAAGATTATGTCGACGTCTTTGTCTTTCTCGATTTCCGTTATTCCTTCCAAGTCGTCGTCCGGCTTGGGTTTTACGGCGTCGGACGAGCCGCAGCCAAGACCGAAAAGAAAAGCAATAGCCGTAACCAACGCCGCCGCGGCCAAAACCCCAAACTTCCTCCCGCTATATGACTCCGACATGACATTTCTCCGTTTACGTCAAGGAACTCAGCTTAAGAAATTTATAGCTTTTATCAGTTTACCTTAAAATATGGAGAATGGCAACAAATAGTTTTCAAATTTTGGTAAAGGTCTTGAATAATTTTAAGGAATTATACAATCCTCTACGGTAAAAAGCGACGAGAACCGCTTTAAGGCGCATAACCGATAATTATTTTGTTTTAAATCGGCTGCATTTCCATAATTTTTTTCATAAGCTCTACCGTTTGCGGAGAATTCCAGCGGTTCCAGCCGGTTTTCATTCTTACGACGCCGCTCGAATCAAGTACGAAGTTGGAAGGATAAGAATGAACGCCGTATTTATTTTTTATAGCTTGCGCCGCGTCCATGGCGACGGGGAAGTCGAAACCAAGCGATTTGGTTACGGCTCCCACCGCGGCCTCGTTTTCGTAGTCAACCGCCACGCCTACGACTTGAAATTTCTCCGGCCCGAGCGTTTCCGCCATTTTTTTTATCCACGGCATTTCTTCTTTGCACGGGTTGCACCACGGCGCGAAGAAAGTGAGCAAAACCGTTTTGCCCGCGTAGTCGGAGAGTTTTACCGTCTTGCCGCCTTTAAGCCTAGGCGCTTCGAAATCGGGAGCGAAGTATCCTAACGACGCTTTTCGTTCGTCCCCTTTGGGTTTGTCCAGGTAAACTCCGCCTTCGTCGTTATGGCCGGTCTCGAAATACAAAACGTAAGCGATTAAAACAATCGCCCCGATTGTAAGAATTTTTCGCAGCCCGGCCATTATTTTTTCTTTCGCTTTCCTTTGCGCTCCGAAATTTCATCCGCGGGCGGCTCCGCTTCGGGGTTGTACAGCGACGTTATTACGTCGTGGTATTTTTGCGAAATCAGCTTGCGCCGCAGACGGTCGGTTACCGTTATTTCTCCGCCGCGCACCGAGAACTCTTCCGGCAGAATCGCGAATTTTTTTATTATTTCGTGAGGAGCCAAATCTTTGTTGCGCGCCTGAACCGCAGCCTCTACCAGCTTGACCACTTCGGGCAGCCCGCACAATTCGGAGTAAGATTGGAATTGAAGCCCTTTCTCCCGCGCCCACGTTTCGACCGCGTGTTTTTTAAGCGTAACAAGGGCTACGACGTGCGGCTTGCCTTCGCCGTGCACGACGACGCGGCAGACGAACGGATCGTCTTTAAATTTTTCCTCTATCGGCAGAGGAACGACCACTTTGCCCGCGTCGTTGACGATTATATCCCGTTTCTTGTCGGTAATGCGCAAAAAGCCCGATTCGTCTATTTCTCCGATGTCGCCGGTGTGAAGAAATCCATGCTTGTCAAGCACCATACGCGTAGCTTTTTCGTCCTTGAAGTATTCCTTCATAACCATCGGGCTGCGCACGAGTATTTCGCCGTCGGGAGCCATTCGCAGCTCGACCTGCGACAGCGGTTTGCCGACCGTTCCAAAGCGGAAGTCGTTTTTGCGGTTCATCGTAACGGCTCCGCAGGCTTCAGTCAGGCCGTACGCCTCGAGTAGAAGAATGCCCATTTTGTGGTACCATTCGCCGAGCTCGCGGCCCAGCGGCGCGCCGCTCGAAACGCCGAATTTAAGCCTTCCGCCGAAATATCTGTTGTGAATGCGCTCGAAAACCAGCTTGTCGGCCAGCTTGCGCTCGACGACTTGAAGGTAGGAAAGCGTTTGGCCGGAAAACGACGTTTTTTGCAGCCTGTTGCCCAGCCCAAGCGCCAATTTATTGACCAACCTGGACGCGCCGGAACCGCGGTCGAGGTCGGTTTCAATTAGGTGCGCGATATGTTGATACGTCGAAGGCGTCGCGCCTAAGAAGTGCGGACGAACGTAGCGTATGTCGTCGAGCAGCTCTTTTTGGTTGGTGCATAGAGCGAGCTGAAGACCCGTGTAAACGCTTAGCAAGTGAATAAGTCTGCCGAAGATGTGCGCCGTCGGCAGTATGAGCAGAGTAACGTCCTCTTCGGTGGCGCCGACTATTTGCTGCAGAGCTATTAACTCCTGAATCATGTTGTAATGCGTTATTTTCGCGCCTTTTATGTCGCCGGCGGGGCCTGCGGTGTAAACGATGGTCAAAACGTCGTCCAAATCGACGGCGTCGGCCATTTGATCTATCGCCGCGCGGTCGAAGCCGTCCCCGGACATTCTAAAATGTTCCACGGCCGTCGCGCCTTCGGGGATTTCCGAGCTTCTTGCGGTGAAAATTACGTTTTTAACCGATTTGAAAGAACGGGCGACTTCTACAATCAGAGGGTCGTCGGTAAGAACCGCCTTGGCTTCCGTTTCTTTTATTATGGCGGCGGCGGCTTCGGGCGGGGCGTCGGGCGCGGCCACCGCGCTTATCGCGCCGATTCGCATCAGCGCCATATCGGCGGCGAGCCACGATACGTTGGAGCGCGCGATGTTGACTACGACGTCCCGCGGCTCGACCTTATTTTTTAAAAAGCCGGCCGCCAGCTCCGCGGCTAATTCGTCGTATTGCTGCCACGGCAGCAGCGACCACGAACCGCTGGACTTGTCCTTCACCCACATCGCGGGGCGCACCTTCGACTTCCCGACTCTCCATTTGAACATCGCGCACAGGCTTTTAAAGTTCATTTATTCGGCCTCGGTTTTTTAAGATACTTCGTTAAGCGCCTTTAAGTATAAGCGCTTTCGAGCGCATGACAAGATTATTATCGCGGCGCGTCCGCCTTCGGACGAGCCGCGCGCGGTTTTGCAGAAAACCGCAAAGGCCGCTTGGACGTTTTAATTTAGCTCTCTTCATATAAAAACGCAAAGACGCGCATAAAGCGCGTCTTTGATTCGGCTGAAATTGTTGCGGCCGTTATCTTTTTCTCGCCGTCAGCGCGAAGAGCCCGGAGAAAAACGCAAAAGCCAGCATAAGCGCGAGAATCGGCGCGACCGTATCGGCGCCCTGCGCGCATCCGCCGCCGCCTTTGGCGCCGGTTCCGTCGTTTTTGCCGTCGGCCCAGTCGTACTGCTGGTCTATCTTTTCCTTGTCCGCGGAGTCGGAATCGACGTCTCCGTCCGTTACCGCGTTTACGCGGATTACGAACATGTCGCTTTCAATCGGCAGCCCTTCGGGCGAAACCGATCCGCCCTGAGCGTCCGAAAAATCCATCGCCGAAATCGTCGCTTTTACGCTTGTGTAATTGGTAACGTCTTTGGACATGGCAAACAGAATCAGCAGCGGCGCCTCGTTCGTTACGGTTAAGTAACCGCCCGGGTTCGTCAGCTGCAACGACCTCGTAGAAAAAGTTCCTTCCGCGATTTTCGTCTCGCCGTCGTCGTAAATTCCGTTTTTGTTCGCGTCGAGAATTATCGCGGCGTTTTTAATATGAACCGCCTGCGCGTTGCCGCCCAAATCAATCTTTATTCCCTTCAGCGAGTAAGCCTTGCCCGTCGCGCTTTTTACGACCGCTTGAATAATGGGGAAGGTCTCGCCGGGTTGAACGTCCTCCCGCGCTATCGGGCGCTCCGGTCCGTTTGAAACGAACAAATCGGTGGCGGGAACGATGAATTTGCCGGAAATGTAAGGAAGGGCGTCGGGGCTTACTATGCCGCGGTAAACCAAACTGTTCAAATCGGGAATAGTCGCGTTAAACCAAGTTCCGAGCTGCACGTTGTCTGCCATGTCGTACGCGAGCAGCAGATAAATCGGCTGCCCCTGCATTACGACCATTGAAAAGTTTCCGAAGCCTACGACGCCGTCGTCGATGTTGTATCTTGATTCGCCGATGAGCTGATCGTTGATTCCCGGAACGCCGTCGCCGTCGTCTTTGTATAGGCGGACCTTGGCTATTTCGGCCAAGTCGTTGACGGTTCCGGCCGCTTTGAACGAAAGCCCCATTAAGAGAAAGTCGGAGTCGACGCTCGACATTTTAACCTGCGTAATCGGAACGTTTTTTTGCCCCGGATAAACCACGCCGCCCTTCGGGTCGGCTTCGCCGGGCTGAAGCAGCAGCTTCCCTTCGTACGAGCGCAGCCGGACGTTTAACCTTACCGGAATGCCTCCGTTGGAAACGTACGCCTCGCCGGAATCCGACGAGCCTATTTTGGCCGTATTGTAAATAATAGTTTCCTTGGTTACGCCCGACTCTTCGCCTTGCAGGTAAACCTTGAATTTAACCGAGTAACCGCCGTTTTGGCCGTTGGCCGGCATGTTGTAAGAAACGGGGAAGCCCGCTCCCGCGAAAGGCGGAACGCAGCCGGGCTGATCGGGAACCGGCAGATAATTTGCGCCGTTGACGTCGCAGAAAGTTCTGTCGCCGGGGCCGCATATGTAGGTGGAGTTGCAGACGTACTTTGTGTATTGCGGAATGTTGTCTTGGACGTAAACGTTGTGAGCCTCGTCCTCGCCCCAATTTTCGACTCTTATTACGAAGTCGAATTGGTCGCCGGGGCTGACGTAGCCGTCTTCGGGAACGCTGCTTGTTTTTTCTGGAGAGCCGGGGATGTCGAACGCCGGCAGTTTCGTGTCGATTGAAAGCATGAGGAAGTTGGAAAAAATCTGGTCTTGTCCAAGGTCCATGTAAACGATTGCCGAGGTCTGCCCCGCGTTAAGCAGGTATCCGACTTCGTACGTATCCAAATCGAGCGAGAAAACGCTTTTTTCGCACGGAGAGACGGGCGTGTTCGTGTTGCGCGTCGAATTATACTGATTGCCCGCCGGATTGCAGACGTCGGTCAGCGTGGCGCCGTTGAAAGTAAGACCTTCCGAGTAAGCGTTGCCCGCGGGGCATTGCCCGGCGCCGGAAATCGGCTCGTCGCCTTCTCCGACCATGAAAGTTACTTTCGCCTTAGGGTTTGGCGGAACGACGAACCCGGACGGATTAAGCTCTATGCGGCCGCATTGAACCCTGTCGAAACCTTTATAAAGGTACAGTCTTTTGCGGGCGATGTCCGGATGCTGATAAACGACTATAACTCCCCATGCGCCCAAAACGCCCGTAGTGAAAAGATACTGGCTGTCCGTGGCGACGACGAGATGCCCGAAAGTCCATTGACCGTTCAGCGGCCTGCGCTGCGACTCGACGTGATTGCGCAGAATGTCGGTTATGTTTGCCCAGCACGTAAAATAAACGTAGTTCTGCGGAACCAAGCCCTTGGAATAAGCCAAAATTTTGCAGTCCTCGTCGGGGTTTACGCCGATGTCGAAGTAGTCGCCGTTGGGCGGAGTGAAGCCGACGACGTTGTCGACGCCGACGAACGGCGTGTTGCTCGCCATCCAAATGAGATACGCCTTTTCAATCAGCGCGCCTTCGGGAATGCCCGACATCATGGCGTAGTTCGGCCAATCAACGGGGGTGTCGCCCTGCCCGTCCCGCGAGGAATAATCGCACGAGGTTTTGGACGCGACGTTGCACAAATCCTGCAAAACCGTTCCGCCGACTACGCCGTAGTCGAACGAACCTTCCCAGCTGAGGTAGGGTTGAGGCCCCATGACCGCATCCGCGCCGCGGACGCAGAAAGTAAGGCAGACGGCTATCATAAGAAAATTCAAGGATAAGCGGGCTAGTTTCATGGTCTCTTCCTTGGCATGAGTTAATATATCTCAAATATTACATTTAAATACATCGCCGCGAAAATGTCAAAACTATCTGTAATAAATGAAACTTTTAACTTTCGGTTTTCAGCCGCCCCGTCGCTCAAAACTTTTATCAGTTTTTCGCGCCCTCTTGACCTCTCCTCCCGATCCGTCTCCGCAAACGCGGACGAACGGCGCGGCGCGTAAGCGCGGGACTGGGTCGCGCATACGCTCGCGGGTTAAAAACGCGGGTTAAAAACAAGCATGAGAACGAAATTAATTTAAAAACTTCCGCGCATCTTCCGCGTCCTCGACGTATTTTTAGCGAAACCGGCGAATGGTCGGTATTCAGAGCTTTGATCGCGTCGGCGGGAATTGAATTTCAACAAACTTCATTCTTATATAACTCCACAATCAATAATATTTAACTTTCTTTCATTTTTTATTATATAAAAAAACTTGCCTTTTTAAAATAAAAGTTATAATAAAATTAAAAGAGTTTATTAAGAAGTACCGACCAACTATTTTTACGAGGAGGAAACCGATGGCTACTAAAAAAGCAAACGAAGTAACGGCGATGATTAAAAAGCTCGAAAAGCAGCTTACCGACGTCAGCGGCGAACTGAAAAAGTTCAAGAAACTCGCCGACGACACGATTGAAAAAGCCCGCGCCGCAGGCGAAGAAATCATTATGCCGGAGCACAAGGAAGCGCTTAAAAAGGCCGCCGAAACTTTCAAAACCGTGCAGGCCGAGGCGAAGGACACCTTCGGATCGGTTATCGAAAAGGGAATGAAAGACACGGTTAAAATCTGGGACAAGATCAAGAAAGATCTTAAGGAAGTTAAAAAAGAAGTGAAAGTCGCGGCGCAGAAAAAAGAGGAAAAGAAGGAAGTAAAAAAGGAAGCGGCGAAGGAAGATTGCAAGGGAAAGCCGTGCAAAGCTCCCAAAAAAGCGGCGCCCAAAGCCAAAGCCCCCGCGAAAAAGCCCGTAAAAAAGTAAATTAGTTTCTATAATTGCGGGGGAACGCCCAACCGGCGCGTCGGCTTTTAACGCCGAGGCGCCTTTTTGCGTTAAAGAGAAGTTGAAATAGCGCGATAAAATCGGAAAAAACCGTTAAATGCGCGCCATAATTGTTGCAAAATTTTAATTTAAATTGTATTAAATGCGGCTATGAAAACGTTTCGGTTCAACGTTTTTTTAGGGGCTGCGGCGCTATTGACTCTGCTGGGGATTATAACCGCGCAGGGCGCCTACGCCAAAGACGACCCTTCCGCCGCAGAATACCATAACGCAAAGAAAAAATTGCTGCAATTCGAGCAGTCGGTCGAAAAACGCGGCATGCGCGAAAATTGGATAAATATGATCCGCCTGTTCGACGAGATATTAAAAAAATATCCCGGCGGACAATACGCCGCGGAATGCAGGTATAATTCGGCGAGGTTATACTACGAGCTCGCCAAAAACAGCGGCGCGAAAAAGGACGCGGAAAAAGCCCGCGAAGAGCTTTTAAATTTTTTCGACGCTTACCCGGAAGGAAAATATTCCGACGACGCTCTTTACTACGCCGCTGAAATGGCCGAGAAAACGCAGAAAAAGAAAGAGGCGCGCCTCTGCCTGACGAAACTGGTGAAACGCCACAAAAAAGGGGATTTTTACGCCAAAGCGAAGAAGAAACTCGCGGCGCTCGGCGGTCCGCTTGAAGACGACGATGATTTAAAGAAAGACGCCGCCAAAGAAGAGACGAAAATCGTCCAGAAGCAGCCTTTGGTTGAAAAAGAAAAGGACGGCGCGGATAAAAAAAGCGGCAAGCCGCAGGACGACAAAACGCCCGGCGCGGAGAAAAAAAAAGGCGGGGAAGAACCTCCGGTTGACCTTGCGAAGAAAATGATAAAAATCGACGAGCCGTCCGCGGATAAAAAAGCGGCCGAAAACATTGATAAGGCGCCCGTTCAGTTGTCCATATTAACCGGCGCGGCAGTCGAAAAAAAGAAAACCGAAACGGTTATTAAACTTACGTTTAAGGGCTCGGTTTCGTTTACTCAAGGGGACGCGCCCGCGACAAAAGACAAACCTTACAGGTTGTTTCTCGATTTCTCTCCGGCGAAAACCGGCGCCGGAATTAAAGCGGCGACCGAAATTAATTCTGACTTTGTAATTAAAATGAGGATTGCGCGTTACAGCGAAACGACTCTCCGCGTAGTGCTCGATTTGCGCAAAGAAACGCTGAACGCCGAAATATTTCAGCAGACGAAAAACAACGAGACCGTAATAAAAATAACGGCGTCGGACAAACCGAAAACCGCTGCCGGCGGCGGCGCGGCGGAAGAGAAGAAGGACGTCAAACAGGCCGAAAAAACTGAAGAAAAGAAGGAAATCTTAGCCGTAAAAGAAGAGCCGCCGAAGGATGAGGCAAAAGAGACGAAAAAAGAGGAAAAAAAGACGGAGAAGGTCGTAACGGCGGAAGGGAAAAACGAGGAAAAACAGCTCGTCAAGACGGAAAATAAAAGCGAGTCTAAGCCGGATAAAAAAAACAAAACCGCCGCGGAGGAAAAGAACGATAAACCCGCGCAGAAATCAGGGATGGGCGAAGAGAAGACCGCGGATAAAAAGAAGGACGAGATCGAGGCGGCGCCGGCGGGCGACGCCTTAAAGAACAAACTTGTAGAGAAGCCGAAAGACGACAAATTGGACGCAAACGCCGGCGGCGCGAAGAAAGACGAGCCGAAAGAACCTAAAAAAATTGAAGAAAATAAAGAAGCCGTCAAGGACAAGGACGCCGCAAAAGAAGTCAAAGATATAAAAGAAGCGAAGAAAGAGGAAGCTAAAGAGACTAAAAAGGAAGAGCCGCCGAAGCAGCCGCCGGTTTCGGATAAAAAAGACGATATAATAAAAAAGATTGTCGAGGATGCGAACGCCGCAGCAAGTAAGGACGGCGCCTCGAAGGCGGATGAAAAAAAAGAGCCGAAGAAAGAAGAGGCGAAGAAAAGCGCCGACGAATACGAGCTGCCCAAACAACTTAAGGTGGTGGCGATAGACCCCGGACACGGCGGCAAGGATTGGGGAGCCATAGGAAAGCGAAACACTGCGGAAAAAGACATTACGCTGCAAATTTCGCTGAAAGTGAAAGAAAAGCTGGAAAAAAAACTGCCCGGTGTAAAGGTGATTCTGACCCGCTCGGAAGACAAGTCGATGAAGCTGAAGGAGAGAACGGAGATTGCCAACAACGCCAACGCCGATCTTTTCGTTTCGATTCACTGCAACGCGACGTTAAGCCGCAAGATGTACGGAATCGAAACCTTTTTTCTGAATATGGCGTCTCAGAAGTACGCCGAGAGGCTCGCAAACCGCGAAAACGCGGAAATCGATTCGGAAGAGGACGAGCTGCCGTATATATTAGCCGACCTGATTACGAGCGCGAACACGGATTACTCAATAAAAGCGGCCACTTACGTGCAAAGCGGCATGATGTCGGCGCTGAAAAAGAAAAAATATAATCAGTTGGAAGACCGCGGCGTACAGCCCGCGCTGCTGTTCGTTCTTCTTTACGCAAAAATGCCGTCTATTCTCGTCGAAACGTCGTTCATCAGCAACCTTCGCGAGGAAATGCGGCTTAACGACGCGAAGTATCAAGACGCGCTGGCCGAGGGAATCGTTGAGGGGATTTACAAATATAACATATACTTGCAGGATCAGGCACAGTAAGTTTTTTTTCTTAACGATTATTTCTTTACAATAACGTCGCGGCGTTTTAAAATGAGAAAACATCGGCAAAGCCCGAATTAAAGGCAAATTACTTTATTCTAAATCAATGCGAGGTTTACATGCGCGCAGCTCAAAAAAGATTTTCATCATTGTTATTCGCTCCGCTTGTTTTTGCCGTTTTCCTGCTTTTCTCTTGCGGCTCTAACGAAAATAAGCCGACAAACTCAGACCAAGACGTCGAAGCGGAGGCGGAGGTAGAGTTAAATCCGTTGGCCGATTGCGCAGACGCAAAAGGCTGCTACGAAATGACTTACCGCCTTAACGGCAAAATGACTACCGCCAACAACGACGACGACGTCAACCTTATTCCATTCCCATATAATTATTTCGCTAAAACCGACGACTTCACAATCACCGGTCTGCGCCTTAATCTTGCTTACGCGCTCAACGAATTTTTTATTACTAC
Source organism: uncultured Myxococcales bacterium (assembly GCA_964400725.1). Lineage (GTDB taxonomy): Bacteria > Myxococcota_A > SURF-8 > SURF-8 > CAYNVS01 > CAYNVS01. Next base: position 94,463 of record CAYNVS010000007.1, on the reverse strand, counting down.
CAACTCGCGCATAATCGATACGGGGTTGTCGTTTATGAATAATAAAAATTACGTTGACACATTGAACACCCTCGACGGTTTCAGCGCGGTAGGTTATATAATGTTTGAAAGCGGCGAAAAGATTGCCGAAAGCTCGTTTCCGACAAACAAGGCGGACACGGCTAATAAACAAATAAGTCCGGTGTTGATCGTCAACGTCGATAAGTCTAGCCCCGACTTTGGCAAAGCCGCGGCGTATGCGCCGCTGGTTAAAGAAGCGTATAATTTTATTGAAGGAAGCGACGCGACCGAGCATTTGTTCTGGTATCTCGCGCTGCGTCCCGACAAGCCGCTGGCCTATAAAACCAAATACGCGGCGGTTATTACTCAAAAACTTAAAAGCGAATCGGGTAAATCGCCGGTAATGTCTAATCATTTCGCGCAAGTTTGGGGCGTAAAGCCGGTCGATGCAACCGGTTTGGGCGCAGCCGAACGCGCTGCGGAAAAAGAGCGCATGGCCTCTTTGAAGGAACTGCTTAAAGAGGTGGAAGGAATTAACCTCGACGAAGTCGTTCTCGCCTTCGATTTTACAACGCAGTCGGCGACGGACGACTTGGAATACCTCGCGGGGGAGTATCTCGACAAAGCGCAGATTGATCCGCCCGACCTTGACTTCGACGCCGACGGCGCGATAAATTACTACAAAATAAGCGATTACCCCAAAACGCTTCCTTCGCTTCCGACGGTGGATGAGAATTTTGTTGATTATGTTGTAATCGGAGAGATGAAAACGCCCGACTTTCGTCAAGATCAAAACGATAGAAACAGCCCGTATTATTACCATTTTAAGCGCGGAGCCGACAAGAAGCCGACGATGTACGGTTATACCTATAATCAGTTCTTTTTATTTTACCCTAAAAACGCGCAAAAACCTATGCCGGTTGTCATTATTCAGCACGGCATCAGCAACCGGAAGGAGGGTATGAGAGGGTTGGTGGGGCCGCTGGCGGAAAAAGGGATCGCATCCATCATATTCGACTTTCCTTTCCACGGGCACCGCTCCGTGGGTTATGCGCCGCTTGAGTTCATCGACATCGTGCATCCGGGGAAAGCGGTTTCAAACTTTAAACAGGCCGCGTTCGAGCACAATTGGTACATGCGCGCCATTTCAAGCGGCAAATTCGATTTCTATCCAGACGGCAAAGGGACGGGCGCAAGCGATTTTGATCCGAATAAAATAGGTTATTTCGGCCATTCCTTGGGTTCTATAGTCGGCGAAACGAGCGTTTCCATCAGTAAAGACGCGGCAATAGCTCATTTCTGCGCGGGCGGAGCGGGCTTGATTGATTTCGTTTCCGACTTCCTATCCACTTACGGCATGGCCGACCTTTACCCTGATTATTATATTACGCAATTTATGACTGTCGCTCAAACTTTTTTAGACGGCGGGGACCCGATAAACTACGTTCAAAAAATAAATTCAAAACGGGCGGAAAATAAATTCCGGTTCATGTTTACGCAGGCGATGGAAGACGAAACAATTATGCTGCCGTTTTACCTTAACTTCGCGTATTTAATAGATATAACGCAGGTTGAACCCGTAGCGAAATCGTATTTCGACAAACCGCCCGCGCCCGCGCCTTATACAGGCGGCAACGGTTGGTTCCAGTATCCCGGCGCAAACCACGATTTTACCTTCAGCGGTCCGTTTGAAGACAAAGCGAAGAAACAGTTTTCGCATTTTTTCGGCTCTTTCTTTTTTGACGGCAGCGGCAAGGCGACCGTTATCAACCCGTTGTAGCGTTTTTATGTAAATGACGGAAAACTTTATTAATATCCGGGACGCGCTGTACGGCGGCATACGCGTTTCGGCGGCGGAAACCGCCTGTCTTGAGCATCCTTTCATGCAAAGGCTCAGGCGCGTTAAACAGCTCGGCTTTGCGGAGTACGTTTATCCGGGCGCGACTCACACCCGTCATTTGCACAGCATCGGCGCAATGGAAATAGCGACGCGGATATTCGACGGAATTTTTCCGAAGGAAGGAGCGTCTCTTCCGCTCAAGGATCGGGAACGGTTTCGACGCGCCGTTCGTTTGGCCGCGCTGCTGCACGACGTTGGGCACGCGCCCAGAAGCCACGTGTCGGAGAGCGCGTTTCCGCAAAAAAGGCTCGTCGTTCCGTCGCAGCCGGCGGAAAATAATGAGGCCGACGAGGCGAAAACGGCGACGCACGAAGATTACACCGCCGCGATTTTGCTTAACACGGACATGCGCGACCTTATACGCAGCCGTTTCGAGTCCGGAGGCGTCATCCCCGAAGACGTAGTTTCGCTTTTAACCGGACGCGACGTTTCAGGCGCGGGGCGTTTCGTTGTTGACGGCGAGAATTATTTGCCAATTTTGCACCAAATCATTTCATCTGAAATGGACTGCGACCGGATGGATTACCTTTTGCGCGACGCCTTTTTTTGCGGCGTGGCGTACGGCAAATACGACCAAGACTGGCTGATAAACAATTTAATTCCGGCGCGTATTGACGGCTGCGTCTATTTGGGGCTCGAAAAGAAAGCTGTCTTTTCCTTCGAGGATTTTCTTCTTTCGCGCTATCATATGTTCGTAACGGTTTACCTGCATTACCGCGTCCGCGGACTGGACAAAATGCTCGCGCTTTTTTTTGATGAAACGGGTTTTAAATATCCGTCCGACCCGCAGAAATACTGCGAGTTGGACGACGTAGAATTACACAATATAATTAAAAAAAGCGATTCCTTCTGGGCGCGGCAAATTACGCAAAATCGTATTTTGCACCGGATATTCGAGCGCAATTCCTACGACAAATCGTCGAAGAGCCAAAACGCGAAAGAGGCTAGAAAGCGTCTTTCCAATGCGGGCGTCCGCGTCTTTGAAGACAGGACGAAGAGCGTTCTTTCAAGATATTATACAGTCAAAAACAGCGTGCATACGCCGCTTTACGTAAACGCCGGACGCGATGAATATATAAGAATTGAAAATTACTCCCCGCTCTTTGACCGGTTTGCCAAACCATTGGAATTTTTGCGTTATTACGTATTGCCGGAAGAGCGGGAATCGGCTGAGCGCGCATTGTTATAACAATATAACAATGTAGTATGGGCGTATTTACGCTAAATCGGACAGCGCCGCGTTAATCGACGTAAATTTAAAATTAAACCCGGCCGCAAGCAGCTTCGACGGCGCGACCTTAACGCCGCCCAAAATCATTTCGACCCCTTTTTCTCCCATCGCCAGTTTTATGACCGCGCCGGGCGCGCGCAGAAACGAAGGCCGCTTTAACGCCTTGCCGGCGGCGGCGGCGAATTCGTTCATTGTAACCGCGCCGGGCGAAACTAGGTTGACCGCGCCGGAAACGGTATTTTGCCTCAGAATGAACGCGATTGCGCCGACTGCGTCGTCGATGTGAATCCATGAAATATACTGCCCGCCGGAACCGACCGGACCGCCCGCGAAAAATTTGTAAGGCTTGAGCAAAACCGGCAGCGCGCCGTATTTTTTGTCGAAAACAACGCCGGTTCGCAGCAGCGCCACCCGCATGCCGCGGGACGAAATTAATTTTGAAGGCTCTTCCCACCGCTCGCAGACCGAGGCGAGAAAACCGCCTCCAAGCGGACTTTCTTCGTCCGCCGCCGCGCCCGCGTAACCGTAATAGCCTATCGCCGAGCCCTGCGCGAAAACCTGCGGCGGATTGCGGCAAATAAGCGCGGCTTCCGCCAGCGCCTTCGCGGGAATAACCCTTGAATTTATTATTATTTTCTTGCGCTCGCTCGTCCATGCGCCGTCCGCGATACTTTCGCCAGCTAAGTTTACCACGGCGTCGAGCCCATTGATTATATCGGCAAGTTTATGCGCGTCCATGCCGTCCCATGCGGCGGTTATAACTTTGGGAGGCAGTTTTGCGGCGGCTTTTTCGGGGTTTCGCGTCAGAGCGGTTACTTCCGCGCCTTCGTTTATAAGCAGCTCCGACAGCTTGGAGCCGATAAACCCCGTTGCGCCGATGACTGCGACTTTCATCGCTGCCCGCTCCTTGACGGCAAAAGGCGGACGATAGTTTTAATACGAAGGGGCGAAGTCTATTCTTTTAGCAAATTCGCCGGAATATGATAGCCGAGGTCTTTATATTCCTTGAGCTTATATTGTATTTTGCGCGCCGATATGCCGAGTATCCGCGAAGCCTTGGCGGTGGAGCCTTTGCACTGCTGAAGCGTCGCGATGATTGAATCGCGCTCGATGTCCTTCAGCGCCTTGCCTACGATATTATAATTTTCGGCTTTGTCTTTTAGCGCGTCGCCGGAGCCGTTTATCCCGGCTCCGTTCGGGTTGTCGGTAAGCCCCGGTTTTTTAGGAATGGAGAAAACGCCGAGCGTAGGCATATGCTTTCTGCTGATGATGTCGGATGGACACATAACCACGGCGCGCTGCACCCAGTTTTCCAGCTCGCGGACGTTTCCCGGCCAGTCGTAATCGGTCAGCTTTTCCAGCGCGTCGGGCGCAATTCCTTTAACGTTCGGGCGGTTAAGCTCGACGGAATGCTTTTCGATGAAGTGCACGACCAGCAGCGGCAGGTCGGCCTTGCGCTCGCGCAGGGGCGGAATGCTGATTGGTATTACGTTGAGCCTGTAAAATAAATCCTGGCGAAATCTTCCGGACTCGACGACTTTTTCCAGCGGTTCGTTGGTTGCGGCTATCACGCGGACATCGACTTTAATAGTCTGGTTGCCGCCTACGCGCTCAAACTCGCGCTCCTGAAGGAAGCGCAGCAGCTTGATCTGTATCGTTTCCGGCATTACGGAAATGTCGTCGAGGAAAAGCGTGCCGCGGTGCGCCTGCTCGAAGCGCCCTTTCCGCTGGCCGTACGCGCCGGTGAAGGCGCCTTTTTCGTGGCCGAACAGCTCGCTCTCAAGCAACGTTTCGGTGAAGACCGCGCAGTTGAGCTTGATGAACGGCAAATCGGAGCGGGTTGACAATTGATGCACCGCCTCCGCCACAAGCTCCTTTCCAGTGCCCGACTCTCCGTATATTAGAACGGTGGCGTTGCTCGTCGCAACCTGCTGAATCAGCTCGAAGACCTGACGCATCGGGGGGGCGCCGCCGACGAGCCTGCCGAGCCTTCTCTGGCTGGCGAGCTCTTTTTTAAGCCTGCGGACTTCCTCCTGCAAATACACTTTTTCAAATACGCGGTCGAGTCTGTTTGCGAGGTCGTCGATGCGGACGGGTTTGGTGAGATAAGTCTCGGCGCCAAGGCTCATCGCGGAAACCGCGTCTTCGATAGAACCGTGCGCGGTCATCAGAATGACCGGAATTTCCGGGTCCCACGCTTTTACGCGGCGCAAAAGGTCGATGCCGGTCATCGCCTTAAGCCTGATGTCGGAAATAATGGCGCTGGGACGGTTCGCCTCTACTATCGCGAGTCCTTCCTCGGCGCTTTCCGCCTCGTAAACTTTATATCCTTCGTCCGCAAGGAATAATGCGATGGGCGTGCGGGTTGTAACGTCGTCTTCCACCAATAATACGGTGCGGAGCGGCTGTTTAGCGGCGCGTTCCATAGGTCAATACTTCTCCTAAGTCCGTCAAATCCTCAACCGACCGTGGCCGCGCGCGAAATATTACGATAATATTATACAATTCCTGTACAATTGCGCTCGCCGGCCTAACGTTTTTCTTCTTAAATACTATTACTAGCATATTTACGACGCAAAGCGCAAAACTTTTTTAATTTATTTTTTCTTAGACGCGGTTTACCGCCGGTTTTCGAGAAAGCGTTTAATTGTTCCGCGGTCTCGGCGGTTTCTGGCCAAAAAGAGCAAAAATCGGGCAAAATTATCGCCGCGCATTAAAAAAAAGTTTCATTTTTTTTTTAATTTAGTAAAATACCGCCTGACAATTTAACCGAGGCGCCGCACTTTAAAAGTAGTTTGGCAGTCTAATTTTTTTTAAGAAAAGGAGACATAAAAATGAAAAAGACTGTTTTTACGATTCTTATGGCCGTCGTCGCCGTTTCGGCGCTTGCGAGCTGCTACGGCAGTTTTCCTCTTGCGCGCAACCTTCACAAATGGAACGGCTCCTTCGGCAACAAGGTCGGCAAGGAAGCGGTTTTCTTTGCGTTCGTAATTATTCCGGTTTATCAAGTGGCGGCGCTGGCCGACGTGTTGGTGCTTAACTCCATTGAATTTTGGACGGACAAAACCCTTATGGCCGAATCGACTCACAAGGATAAAAACGGCAGAGAAATTACCATTAAACGCGTATCGAAGGATTTAATGACGATTTCGGTTAAGTCGCCCGGCGGCTCAATCGACGAATTCGAGATTAGAAAATTGAACGAGAACGAGGCGATGCTGACGCGCAACGGCGGCGAAGTCGTGAAGGTCGTCGCTATGGACGACGAAGGAATTTCCGTTACCGATAAGGACGGAACGGTAAAGGTCGGAAACGAAAAAATCGACTTTTTGTATGAAGGCATAAAATTCGGCGGTTACGAGAAAGTTATGCCTAAGCTGATTTCCATGAATTAAGCGCGCTAAAAAAGCGTTTAAGCCCCTTCCGCGCCGGCGGCGGGGGCTTTTTTATTCCGAAAATTCCGAGTCGTCCTTTAAGTTGGCGCAAATCCCGCCGAAGAGCGGAGCGCTTTGCCGCCCGCCCGCGAGTCCGTTAAAGCGGGACGCTTGACCAGCGCCGGCGTCGGATAGCTTCAGAAAAAACTTGCCCGCAAAGACCAAAACAATTTAATATTGCGTAATTGAACTTAGCTTTGTTCTTAAGCCTTTGCATAACCCCAAAGAGGCGATTTATGGCAAAAAAAGAAATTTCGACGGCGGGGAGATTGACCCGCGACAGAGAAAAGCGCGCCCGAATTCTGGCGGAATTCGGCTGCGTTACAAAGGCGATTGCGAGCGGCAGACTGCCGCAATACTCGGACGTTACTCTCTCGGAGGCTCTCGTAATAGGGCTTTTTAGGCAGGGAGTTAAAAAGTTCTTCGTCGTCTTCGGGCACGGAAGCACGGAAATAGGAGAGGTTCTTCGCATTTACGCCGGAGCCGGAGCCGTCGAGGTTTACCCCGTAAGGAGCGAGATTGAAGCAAGCCACGCCGCGACGGCGCTGCGTTGGGCCGCGGGCGAAAAATCGGCGGTTATAACGTCCATCGGGCCGGGCGCGCTGCAAGCCATGGCCGCCTCGCTGGTGGGGCTGAGCGACGCAGTGGGCGTTTATTACATTTTCGGCGACGAGACGACGCAGGATGAAGGCTTTAACATGCAGCAGATTCCGCGGAGCGAGCAGGGGCTCTTCCTGCGCCTCTTCTCTACGATGTCCGACGCGTACTCGTTGTATGATCCGTTGTCGCTTCATACCGCGCTCATGCGGGGGCTGACGGCAACCAACGACCCCGTTCGGCAGAGACCGTTCTATCTGCTCGCGCCGATGAACAGGCAGGGGGAGACGCTTGCGGGTTTCAACTTGGACGAACTGCCGTGGGGCAGTCCGCCTAAAGTCGCGGCGTGCGACGACGAAGAGGCTCTCGCCGAGGCCGCGGAAGCTCTTATCAAAGCCAAACGAGTCGTCATTCGCGCGGGGGGCGGCAGCCGCGAGGCGGGCGACGAGTTAATAGCTCTGGCGGAGTTGGCGGACGGAGTAATAATCACGAGCCCCATCGCGACGGGCGTTGTCCCGTACAACTACGAGCGCAACATGACAGTAGCCGGCAGCAAGGGGTCGATTTGCGGTAATTTCGCCATGGAAACCGCGGACTTGCTCGTCGCGGTCGGGTCGCGGTCCGTCTGTCAATCAGACTCTAGCCGCACCGCCTACCCCAACGTAAAGCGCGTCATAAATATAAACGCGGACGGACGCGACGCGCAACATTACAATAAAACCATCGCGCTTGTCGGCGACGCAAAAGGGACGCTTGCGAAGATGAACGAGGCTATTGCTGCGAGGCTTGGCGACAAGCAAAAGGTAAAAGGAAAGTCGAAGTGGTTTGCGGAGTGCGAGAAAAAGAAAAAGGAATGGACGGCGTTCAAGCGGGCGCGGTTCGACGCCCCGGTTCTTTTTGACGAGAAGCGGGGCGAAAAGCTGCTGACGCAGCCCGCGGCTGTCAAAATCGCCGCCGACTTTGCGCGCGAGCGCGATATTGCCTGCTTCTTCGACGCCGGAGACGTTCAGGCGAACGGCTTCCAGATTGTAGAAGACGAGCGCGTAGGTCTTACGTTTACCGATACGGGCGCCAGTTACATGGGGTTCGCGGCGAGCGCGCTGCTTGCGACGGGCGTCGCCGACAGAGCGTTTTACGCGTTCGCCTTTACGGGCGACGGATCGTTTATGATGAACCCGCAGATATTAATAGACGCGGCGGAGCACGGCGCAAGCGGCTGCGTTCTGTTGTTCGACAACAGGCGCATGGCGGCGATTTCATCGCTGCAAAAGGCGCAGTACGGAACGGATTTCGCCACCGACGATTCGGTCGAGGTCGATTACGTCGCGCTTGCGGGAGCCGTAAAAGGGGTCAACGCGATATTCGGCGGCAAAACGCCGGAAGAGTTTAAGGCCGCGCTTGAGAAGGCGTACGAGTACGGCGGACTGAGCGTTATACACGTTCCGGTTTACTTCGGCGACGACCCGCTTGGCGGGCTTGGCGCGTACGGCCGCTGGAACGTCGGCAGCTGGTGCGAGGATACGCAGGCCTTAAGGCATAAAATTGGTTTGTAACCAAGCGAGGATACAATGAGAATAGCGGTAATCAACGAAACCAGCGCCGCCGATAAAAACGCCGATATAATCGACGCGTTGTCGGGCCGCGGACACGAAATAATCAACGCCGGAATGACAAAAAGCGGGGCTGCGCCCGAACTTACGTATATCAATACGTCTTTCATGTCGGCGCTGATGCTCAACGCGGGCCGCGCCGATTTAGTCGTGGGCGGATGCGGCACTGGGCAGGGGTATCTCAACGCGGTCATGCAGTATCCGTCGGTCGTCTGCGGCCATCTGCTTACGCCGCTGGACGCTTGGCTCTTCGCGCAGATTAACGCGGGGAACTGCGTTTCGCTGGCGCTTAATCAGGGGTACGGCTGGGGCTCCAACGTCAACCTGCGCATGACGTTCGACGCGCTCTTCTCGGTCGAGATTGGCGCGGGGTATCCGGCGGCGCGCAAAGAAAGCCAAAAAACGAGCCGGGGCATTCTGGCGGAGTTATCGGCAGCGGCGCATAAAAGCATGGCGGAAATCGTCGCGCTTGCGGACGAGCGAATCGTCGCGCCCGCGCTCAATTATCCGGGCTTTTGGGAAACGCTTGACGTTGAGACCATGAGCGATAGAGAGCTTGCGGGCGCTTTAATTAAGAGACGCGGCTAATCGCTTTCAACAAATTTCAAACGGAGCGGAAATGAAGAATAATATTTTAATTTTATTGGCTTTATCGCTATTCCTTCTCGCTGCAGGGTGCTCGTCCTCGGAGGGAAAAAGCGCAGAAATAAGATGCGGAGACGGAATTTGCTCGCACGGAGAAAGGTGTCTCAACTGCCCCAGGGATTGCGACTGCGAAACGAACGCCGCGACCCCGATAATGGGATGGAATTCGTGGAACAAGTTCGCCTGCGAAATCGACGAGGATATGATTAAGGAAATGGCCGACGCGCTCGTTTCGTCGGGAATGCGCGACGCCGGCTACGTTTACCTAAATATGGACGACTGCTGGCAGACGAGCCGCGACGCGAACGGCAAAATCGTCGCCGATCCGGTTAAATTCAAGAGCGGCATAAAAGCGCTCGCCGACTACGTTCATTCCAAGGGGCTGAAATTCGGGCTTTACACCTGCGCCGGAACGATGACCTGCCAAAAGCGCCCCGGAAGCATGGATTACGACGAAATCGACGCCTTAACTTACGCCGAATGGGGCGTTGACTACGTGAAGGAGGATTACTGCTTTGTAAGCGACGAGCGCAATTCCTACGAGCTTTATAAGAAAATGCGCGACGCGATAGACAAGAGCGGAAGAAATATAATTCTTTCAATCTGCAACTGGGGAGTGCAGGAGCCGTGGGTTTGGGGGCCGCTTGTCGGCGAGCTGTGGCGGACGACGGGCGACATTGCGGACGATCCCTTCAGAATGAAGCTGAATTACGAGCCGAACGAAAAGCTGGCGGCGTACGCCTCAATCGGGCATTGGAACGACCCGGACATGCTTGAAGTGGGCAACGGCGCAATGTCGGAGAATTCTTATAAGTCGCACATGAGCCTTTGGGCGATAATGGCCGCGCCGCTGATTGCCGGCCACGACGCGCGGACGATGACGAAAGAAACCGCCGAGATACTTCTCAACTCCGAGATAATCGACGTCGATCAAGACCCGTGGGGCATTCAAGGCCGCCGTATAAAGCAAAACGGCAAGGCCGAAACGTGGGTTAAGCCGATTGCGAAAAAGGGCGCCAGAGCCGTAGCTTTGTTCAACGCGTCGTTCGATTATCCTGAGCTTTACTGGGAAGGAAAGGAAGAGACGATTTCGGTGAAATGGGAAGAGCTTGGGCTTAAGCCGGGCAAGGCTAAGCTGCGCGACCTGTGGGCGCATGAGGATATGGGCGAATTTATAGACGGCTACGAAACTTTAGTTCAACCCGAAAGCGTTAAAATGCTTATAATAGAAGGAACCGAGTTTGAGCCCGGCTCTGGCGAAACCGAGCTTTCCGCGCTGAAGCCTATGTATTACGCCGTCGCGGCCGGGGAAATGAGCGCGGATAAGGCCTGTTCGACTGCAAGCGCGAACCCCGGTAAAATAAAAATTAACGGAAAAACGTTCGAGAAGGGGACGAGCGTCTGCGGCGCGACGATAGCCCTTTACAACCTCGGCAAAAAATGCTCCTCATTCGAGGCTCAAATCGGCGTGGACGATTCCGCAGGAACCAAAGGAACGGTCGTCTTCGAGGTTTGGACGGACAACAAGAAGGCATATTCAAGCGGAATAGTAAAAGCCGGAGACGACGCGAAGAAAATCGCCGTTGACCTGACCGGCAAACAAACGATGAAGCTGGTCGTCAACAACGCCGGCGATACGACGGAAGGAGACGCAGCGGATTGGGCTGAAGCGAAGACGATTTGCAAGTAGAACGCTTTAGGTAAATAATTAAAAAGGCGGCCTTTCGGTCGCCTTTTTTCTTTTTAATCAAACGACAATGCGGTACTCTTCGTAAGCCTGCTTTTTAAGCCAGTCTTGAAAGCGGGGATCCGCGACTGAAATGAGATTTTTAATAAGCTGCGACTGCGAACAGCCCGAAAGCTGCGCAACGCCGCGTTCGGTTACGAGGAAAAAGCGCGCGCCTTCTCGGCCGCCCATAATGTCGGGGCCTATCACGCTGACCGGCGTCCCCTGAGGCAAATACGGAAATATCGACGAGCGAAGCTTTCCGTCCAGCGTTTTGTGAGTGGACTTCATGCAAAGGTAGCCGATTCCCCCCTTCGCCAAGCCGCGCATAATTGAGGCCGCGCCTCCGATGCCGGAATACCAGTTTTTACCGCGGCCCGAGCTGTTTACGTGGCCGTTGAAGTCGATTCCCAAACAGTTGTTTATTCCCAGCCCGCCGTAAAAGCCTTCCGATATTACGACGCGGGACGCCGGACCCATGACGACGGCCTTATTTTCGTGCAGTCTTTGATAGAAGTTTGAATTTTCCTCGCAAAGGGCGAAGGTGCAGACGAGCTTGCCGTCGAGCTGCGTGCGCCTGCCGTCTTTTTCTATAAAGTGAGAGCCGCTGATTTTTCCGGCCTCGAACAGGTCGAGCGTGAACTGCTCTATCATTTCGGAGTAGCTTCTTCCCTTCCACGAAGACTCCTTGAGAGCCTTAATCGCCAATATGCCCGTGCCGCCCAAACCGACTTGAATGGCGCGGCCGTAAGTGATTTTTTTGTTGAGCTCGATGTGGTTGGCGATGTGCTCGCCGATTTGAATTTCTTCGGGGAGCGGGTTTGAAAGGCTGTTCGGCGGCAGCGACGGGATTTTGCCGTCGTCGTCCATTACCACGAACAGCTTGCCTTCTTTGGAAAGTTTTTTGAAAGCGTCGATATGAATCGTGTTCGCCGCTTCGTTGTATCCGTAGGTGAACGGATAGTTTTTGTTAATGTATAACAAAACCTTGACGTCGCAAGTCTTCGTAATTCGCTCGATGATTTCCTGATTTGCGCCGTTGGAGATGCCGTTGCTCATATACCCTTCGTCGTTCGGCGGCGTTAAAACCATTACGAACGAGTCGATGCGCGGCTCTCCTTCCGGGGTGAACGCAAGCCCCTCCATCGCGTCGCAGAAGTGGATCGACTGCATGTCGGTTACGCCGATGCGGGTGGAGTTGCGGTTGACGTAATCGGGGTATAGGGCGCGCGTCAGCGCGTTGCCCGGAATAATCATGTTCGTAACGGGGCTTATGAAAGGCGAAATCAGCTTTATCCGCCGCTCCTTCATTTCCTCGTAGTGGTCGATAAGCTTGCCCAAGCCTTCCAGCTTGCGGGTCGCCTCGTTAATTTTTTTGCCCAGCGCGTTGAAGACGGACGAACCGCCTTTCAAACCTTTGAGCAGCCCCTTGCTCTTCATCGCGTCGCCTACGCAAAGCTCGTGCGGGGCTAAAAAGAACGCGCTGCGTATGTTTAAATCGGTAATGTTTTCGGCTTGAATATGACGCCAGATTGTGGCGTAGAAAGTGTGAGGTTCGGACGGGCCGAAACCGCTTGCGACGGTCGCGCCCGAAACGACTATTTGTTTAAGCGCCTCCTCGTTGGAAAGGATGCGGGACTTGATGAAAGACGGTAATTCGCCGCGGCTCATGCAGACAACTCCTTATGATGACGATGATGAATGCTTTTACAATCCGATGCAACCCCTTGCGCGGGAGCGTAAAGAACGACTAAATAAAATAAGAGGAAAAACGGGGAGACCATGAACGGCCTCCCCTGCCAGTCGGCAGCGTTGCGTTGCCGAAATCGCGTTTAAAGTTTTGCGTTATCCTTTTTTGGCCTTAATCGTTTCGACCATTTCGGGCGCAACCTTGGTAAGGTCGCCGATGATGCCGTAATCCGCCACGCTGAAAATCGGGGCTTCTTCGTCTTTGTTGACCGCGACGATGACTTTGGAGTCTTTCATTCCGGCCAGGTGCTGAATGGCGCCCGAAAGACCCAGGCCGATGTAAAGCTGCGGGGCGACGATTTTGCCGGTCTGTCCGACCTGAAGATCGTTGGAGACGACGCCCGCGTCAACCACGGCGCGGGTGGCGCCCACGGCGGCGTGCAGAAGGTCGGCCAAGGGATAAATGTATTTCTCAAAGCCGTCTTTGTCCTTCACTCCGCGTCCGCCCGAAACGACGATAGACGCTTCGGTAAGCTCGGGGCGGGTTGAGGCGCTCTCGTGAATGGCGACGAATTTGGTCTTGGCGGCGACGCCCGACAAATCGACGTCCAACGTTTTTACTTCGGAGCTTCCTCCGACGGGAGCCATCGGCTCGAAGGCGGTTCCGCGAACCGACACGACCTTGGCGGCGGTGGTTACGGAGACGGTCATAATAATGTTGCCCGCGAAAATCGCGCGGTCGAACGTCATTTCGTCGGCGTGGAAGGCGACGATGTCGCTGGCCATGCCCGCGCCCATTTTGGATGCGACGCGCGGCAGAACCGCTTTGCCTACGCTGTTGGCGACGCCGATTACGAACGTTGCGCCCGCGGCTTTGACGGCGGCGTAAAGCGCTTCGGCGTAATATTCCGCCACTACCGCGCCTAGTTCGGGTTTGTCCGCGACGTACACCGCGGCGGCGCCGTAACCGGTCAGCTGTTCGGCCACTTGGCCGACGCCGGAGCCGGCTACCAGAACGCTGTAAGTCGAGCCGAGCTTATCGGCGGCCTGCTTGGCGAAAGCCAAAGAGCCGAAGCCCGCCTTGGAGATTTTTCCGTTTTTATGATCTATCAATACAAGTACTGACATGGCTGCCTCCTGTAATTCTTAAAGGACTTTGGCTTCGTTAATGAGTTTGTCCACCAGCGTCGCGACGTCGGGCACTTTTTGTCCGGCTTTGCGCGCGGGGGGCTCGCTGAAACGCACCGCCACGACCTTGGGCGTTATATCGACGCCGAAGTCCGCGGGGGTTTTCGCGTCAACCGGCTTTTTCTTCGCCTTCATAATGTTGGGAAGCGAAGGATAGCGCGGCTCGTTCAAACGAAGGTCGGCGGTAACTACGCCGGGGAGGACGATTTCAACTTCGTCCATGCCGCCGTCGATTTCGCGCATTACGACGGCTTTGCCGCCCGAAACGGTTAGTTTGGACGCGAAGGTCGCCTGCGGAAGGCCTAAAAGTTCGGCTAAAATTTGGCCTGCCTGATTGGCGTCGTCGTCGGTGGCTTGTTTGCCCATAAGAATCAGCGAGGGCTTTTCGGCTTCGTAGATTTTCGCTAAAATCCTTGCGACCGCGTCGCTGTCGAGCTTTTCGGCGGTCTTGACGTGAATTCCGCGGTCCGCGCCCATGGCGAGAGCCGTGCGAAGCTGCGTCTGCGCGTCGTCCGGGCCGATGGTAACGGCGACGACTTCGTCCGCCGCGCCCGCTTCCTTAAGCCTTACGGCTTCTTCTACCGCGATTTCGTCGAACTGATTGACGATGAAATTCAACCCTTCCTCGATTATTCCCGTTCCCGCCGGATTCACTTTAATTTTCAGGTCGGGGTCGGGCACCCTTTTAACCGTAACCAATACTTTCATTTATAACCTCCTTGTTTATGGTTCGTTTATGCAACTTCTTTGCCGTTGTTCGTTAAGATTTCCGCCCGGCTCAGCGTAACCGCCTCGTCGGGATTGTTGGCTATGCCGCGAATCAGCACGTCGCTTACGCTGTCCGCAAGTTTGCTTATCTCCTCGCTTTTCGTCCGCTCGCTGAGAACGCAGTAAAGCATGAGCTCGTCGAGCATGCCGAAGAAGCCGCGCTTGATGACGGCGGGGTTGATGCCCGGCCGAATCATGCCCATATCTTTGCCGTCTTTAATAATTTTCGCGATGATTTGCAGGTATTCCTGAAATTTTTCGTTCTTATATTCCTTCATAAACTTGGTCGACTGCCGCAATTCAACGGTAATTACCGCCGCCAAATCGGCGTTTTCCCGGACGATTTCGAAGTGTATGTGCACAAGTCTTCTCAGGCGCGCCAGCGGGTTTTGTATGCGCGTAAAATCTTCGCGTATGTTTGCGATGATTTCTTCCATTTTGTTTTCAAAAAGTTGAATTAATATATCGTCCTTATTTTTAAAATAAAGGTATATTGTTCCGTCCGCCACGCCCGCTTCCTTGGCTATTTCGGCGACTTTGGAATGGAAAAAACCGTTTTTGGCGAAAACTTTAATGGCGGCGTCGATGATTTTTACATATTTATCATTCTTGCCGCCTTTTGCGCCGGTCTTGCCCGAAGTCATAGCTCCTCCGATAATGAATGGTTGTTCATTCAACCTATTATTAGGTAACATCAAAAAAATCGTTTGTCAAGACGCAAAAAGCGCCGAAAAACTTACTATTAAATTTATCTCGGCAGTTTGACGCTTGCGGCGCGGAAAATATTTTTCTTTGCAATTTATGGTTTGTTATTGCATAATAATTTTCAGACGCAAGAAGCGAATGGAATTTATAGAGACGATTAAAGCAGAGGCGATAAAATGAAAAGGACTCATCTGATAATTTTAGCGGCTCTTGCCGCCGCGTTTGCGTTGGACTGCGAAAAAGCGGGCGATAAAACCGTAAAGGACGAATGCGCCGCCAAGGGGCCGCTGTGGTTTGCCGAGCCGAGAAGCGGCGAATGCTTGCAGTTGTGCTCGCTCGATTCGGATTGCGGGACGGGACGGTTCTGCGACTACGGGATATGCGCCGAGATTGAATGCGATTCGCAATTCTGCGGCTCGACGGAAAGCGAAACGGCGGCGGGCTCGTGCAATAACCATCGCTGCTCGTACTTTTGCGGACAGGGACAAACCTGCCCTAAAGGCGTTTGCGGCGGATGGGTATGCGAGACTTGCCAGCCTAATACCCAATGCGGCGCCAATATGAGATGCGAAGGAATGGGAGCCTTCTGCCGACATTACTGCGAAACCAACGAGCATTGCGGGCCGAAAGGCCATTGCGTATATGGAACCTGCGTCGTCAACGGCGACGAACCGCCTACCTGCAACCCCGACCATACAACCGGCCCGTGCAACTGCGCCGAGGGATACACCGTTTGCCTTGAAAGCGTCGATATTCGGGGCAACGAAACCGGCGACGGAGGCGGTTATTGTAACGCGATGAAATGCGTGGACGGCTATTGGCGGGCGGATAATTGGATAGACGCTCCGTGTTATAGATGCGACGCTTACCCCAGCGACAGCGAAAAGGACGGCGACGTTAATTTGGACGATGAAATAGAAACGCAAAGCGACGAGATTGACGAACACGTCGAACTCGCCTGCGAGCCTGAGAATGCGGGTAAGATTGGACCTTGCGGCTGCGCCGAAGGATACGTCGCCTGCCTTGAGAATGTAGATATAAGAGGAAACGAGACCGGCGACGGCGGGGGATATTGCTATTATTTCAAGTGCGCGAGCGGAAAGTGGGAATACGGCTTTTGGATGGATGTGCCATGCCCGCATTGCGATTACCTAAGGCCGAGCGAGACCGAAGGGGACGAAGACGTTAATTCGGACGTTGTAATAGAGACGCAAAGCGACGAGATTGACGAACCCATCGAGCTCGCCTGCGAACCTGAGAATGCGGGTAAGGGTGGACCTTGCGGCTGCGAGGAGGGCTTTACGATTTGTCTTTCAAGCGCGTTCGTTCCGCCGAGCGAGTCGGGAGATGGCGGGGGATATTGCTATTATCTCCAGTGCAATAGCGGCACGTGGAACTACGGCCAAATTATGGACGCCCCATGCCTCGAGTCGGGTTTTATAGATAAATGCGATTATGTTCCGCCCAAAGAAACCGACGGCGACGCGGTCCCGTAGCGGTTTTTTTATTTAAAGCGGGGACTACTCAGGATAAAGCTTGCGCCGCGAAGCGCATTCATTTGCGCGGCGGAAAAATTTGGTGTATATAATTCGTTCGTCGGGGCGTAGCGCAGTCTGGCAGCGCATCTGGTTTGGGACCAGAGAGTCGGAGGTTCAAATCCTCTCGCCCCGACCAATTAGCAAATCATTGCAAAGCAAACAATCAAAAGGCCGCGTCCGCAAAAAAATAATAACGGATAATAATTTTGAGAAACCTATATTTGGGACGGCTTAATTTTTTTAATCCGTTTAGTTAAAAGAAGACTTGCGGCGTACAACGACAGGAAAATAAACGCAGAAGCGATTTCCTTCGGCGTTTTGGCGAGCGGCGCGAATGCGCTGAAAATAAACGCGGGGCAAAGAGCGCCCGCGGCGCAAAGCGCGACGACGAGGTTGTTCGTCCCGAACGGGTGAAGTCCGGTTATTGCTCGCGTTTCTATAATTCTCGCCGCGTTCATTATAACAAAGGTTGCGGCGGCCGCGTAAGCCGCGCCGATTACGCCGAAGCGGGAGGCGAGCGTCCACGCCAGAGCGATGGAAATTACCGTCGCGAGCGCGCTGTTCAATAGGTTTATCATCGGGCGCTCGACGAGGATGAAAAGCTCCGAAAGACCGAACGCGCCGTTTGCCGCCGCGGCGAATGTAAGAACCGAAAAAACCGCGGCTCCGCTTGAAAATTTTTCGCCGAAAAGCGACAGAATGGTTCCGCCCGCCAGCAAAACCGCGCCCAGCGCGGCGAGATTGAACGTAAGAATAACTCCGAAAACGCGTTTGTAATGCGCGCTCATCCCCGCAAAGTCCCGCTTTTGGCTTGCGCCGGAAATGACCGGTATAAGTATCGGGTCGAACGCCTGCCGGATTTTTTTCACGAAGAAACTCGATTCCTGCGCCATGCCGTAAACGCCCGCGGCGGCGGCGGGAAAAAGTCTGCCGACGGCGAACAAATCGACGCGCTGCATAAGTTGATTGAGCAAATCGTACAGGCCGATTGGCGCCGAGAAGCCCAGAAGCGATTTCGCCTCGGCGTTGAAACGAACGCCCGCAAAAAGTCCGCAAAGCGGAAACATGCGGGAATATAGGAAAACGGAAAAAATCGCGCCCGCCGCGGTAGAGGCCGCAAACGCCGCGTAAAGTCCGCTTTCTCCGAACCCGAGACGATAAAACAGCGCCGCCAGAGCGACGAGAACGACGGGCTCGACCAACCGCTTGGTAAAAACCTCGTAACGCATAACGCGCGCCGCGCGCGCCGCGTGAAGGAAAAGCGCGGAAATTGTCCAGAAGGGAAGACATATCGCCATGCAGCGCACTGAAGTCGCAAGCTGAGGTTTTCCGTAAAAAGCGTCCGCAATCGCGCCCGCGGCGATTTGAAGCCCCGCTAAAACGACCGCCGTCGAAATCGCGCCTATCGCCAAAGCTGTCCCCAGCGTTCGACGGGCTCCGTCCGCGTCGTCCTCGGCTCTGCGCCTCGCGGCGCGGCTTAAAATCGCCCTGTCGAGACCTAATATGCAGATTTTGCTGGCTAAATCTACCGTCGTCCACGAAAGGATATACTGTCCCGTCGCGCCGGAGCCGTAAAGCCTGCCAAGAATTACGAAGAAGACGAACCCGAGGCTGGAGGAGGCGATGCCCAGCAAATTGACGAGCGCGCCGCGCGCGATGTCGGCCGCGTCCCTTTGCGCGCCGGTAAGCGGTTTCGCGTCTTTCATTTATTAATGTATTGCATCACGTAGTCGCGGTCGTCCGAGACTTCCGCCCTTATCGAGCCGTCGGCGCCGTAAAGTTTGATTTCGAAGCTGCCGGAAAAAACGAAGTCGAGCGGCTCGGAGAAGCTTTGCGCGATTTTTCTGACCGCGAACGGCAAATCCTTCAGTATTTCCTTTCGCTTTAAAAGTTTTTTCTTTGACAGCGCCGCCGCAACGCGCTTGTCGCCGGAAGTGACGGAAATTTCAATTTTCGACGGCAGTTCGTATCGGGACTTCGAGGCTTTATCTATAAAAAAATCGGAGAACGAAGCCGAAACGTCGGTTCCGGAAAATAAAGTTTCGCTTCCTTTGCCTAGCCACAAATACCCTTTGTAAACCGCGTTCCCCTTTGCGTCCGGCGGCGCGAACCCCGCGAAGATACAAGCGTATTCGCCCGAAAAGAACCTGAATTTCAGCCATCTTTTAGCCAGCTTGTGCGGGGCCATGTCGGCCACGCTGCGATCGACGAAGCCCGTTCCTTTGAATTCCCGCGTTTCCCCCGCGAATTTTACAGTTCCGGTAAAAGAGGCGCGCGGCGCCAAAAGCGCGTAGTCGTAAAAACCGTCGTCGTTTTTATAAAACGGAAACGGCCCCGGCCTCCACGCCGCCGCGAGCGCGACCGCCGCCGCGTCCACGCTAATCTTGTCGTCTCCGCCCGAAAACTTAAACCCGTCGGCGTTCTTTTCAAATTTCCAGCCGTCCGCCGAGAGAGAGAATTCGCTTTTGCCGCTCTTCCACGAGCTCCCGAAATCTTTTTTGGTTTGAAGCCGCGCGCCGTCGGCGGCCGTTATTTCAATTTTTGCGCCCCCTTTGCCGTCGCCGATTCCCATGTTGGAAACCGCGAATTGAAAATGAACGTAAGTTCCGTCTTCGCACCAAAAGGAGGCCGACCACTGCTCGGCGTAAAATTCGGCGGACGATTTAGCCGGCCCGTACAGCGAAACGTCGTACGCGCTTACGGGCGCCGCGGGCGTGAAAAATGCAATTAATGCCGCCGCGGCGGAAATAAGAACCGAGAACCGCTTAAAAGTCATTCTTCGTCCCTCGCTAAAGCTTCCTCGAAACCGGGTTGAGGGCGGAATTCGTCCAATTTGGACGCCGTTCGCGCGCAGCCGACGGTGCAGCTTTTGCAGCAGGGTTTGTACATATAAAACGCCGTTTCAAGGTCGCTTGCGTCGTATTCCTCAAGCGGAACGCTCAACATCCCCTTGGATTGACTGCAACATCTCACGATTCCGTATTCGTCCACGTACAAATACCGCGAGCCGGAGCGGCACTTAAAAGCCGCGCGTCCGCCCTGCGCCAGTTTGCGCCGGTAGTCCAGCGATTCGTTGTAACCGGAGCCTATTTTTTTCGCCGCGCTCTCGTACTGCGCAAGCTCGCCTTGACTTACGCTTAACTGTCCCGCGCCGTCGTGCAGCAAAAGGGCTCTCGGCTTGAAGCCGCGGGAACGCGCGAATTCGATTACTTCCTCCGCCTCTCCGGGTCGGCCCGCGCCTATTACCGCGCTTAGCGTTACCTCGAATTTGGCCCGCGCCGCAAGCTCGTTGAGCCTGCCGCGCAGCAAGTCGAGGGTTTTGCGGGTCGTCGCGTTCGGTTTTACTCCGTCCACGCTGACCTGAAGATGCGTCAGCCCCGCGCGGTTGAGCTCGTTTATTTTTTCAGTCGTCATTAAAAAGGCGTTTGAAATCATCATTCTCGCCGGAAAGCGCAGGTTCGTCGCGCGTTCGACGACGGCCGCGATATTAGGATGCAGAAGCGGCTCTCCGCCGGTGAACTCTATCGCCAGCGTTCCCAAGTCGCGCAGCAGAGTTACCCTGCGCAGCAGCGTTTCCAGCGGAACCGGCGGGCTGTCGCGGTCGTATTCGTTGCAGTAGCCGCACGCCAGATTGCATTTTCGCGTAACTACAAGCTGCGCCAGAAACGGCGAATATTTAATTTGTTTAATAACGGGCGTTTTCATTTTGCGGCGGTCGTATAAAAAATGCGCCAGCAGCTTTCCCGCGTTGTCTTTAAAATAACCGTAATTCATCGGGCGCGCTCCTTTCCGCCTTGAGGCGAACGCAACGACAGCCTGAAAAAGAGCCTTGCGAGTCTCACGCCGACGGTAAGCGCCGCGTATCCGGCGACGACCGCGAACCCGGCGCGCATATAGGCGGCGCTTCCGGTCAATGCCGTCGCGGCGGCAAAAGGCAGAAGCGTCCAGATATACGTGTTGCGTCTGCCGGAAATTACTCTGAATTTACGCTCGAATTCGCCCGCGTCGTCCAGTTGAACCCCGCGTTTGCGTTTGTAAAAAAGCCCTATCGCGACGTCCAGCATGTTCAGGAAGAATATTAAGCCGAAAAGCGCGTACGGCTCGACTGCGAAGCCCGCTTTAACGAGGTAATAAGCGATAGCCAAATACCAAGCGTTTTCGTAAATCTTATCGAAGACTTCTTCGATGCGGCCGATTTCGGAAGTCATAACTTTTACTCGCGCCTGTTTGCCGTCCAGCCCGTCCAGCACGCCCACCGAAAGAGCCAAAAGCATCGCCGGAACGATAGAGCCGACCGCGAAGAAGTACGCCGCCGCAAAGGCCGCGACGTTGTTTACGACCGTCAGTTGGTTGGGCGTAATCGAATACTCGCAAAGCCGGTAGATAATCCATTTTTCTATCGGCCGGTGGATATACCACGCGGGCCAATCGAGAACGCTTTTCTGCGCCGCGTCCAGAAGCGCTTTTTTCGCGGCTGGGTTGTCGCCGGCGGACGTTATCGCCATGAACAGGTATGGTTGCAGGCGTCGCAGATCGTAACTGTAGGAGGGAAGTTTGCCGACATCTACAAAAGTAAGTTTGCAGCTTTGGGGCGCATCTATTGGCGACTTCGTCCGCCGACTATCCGAATCGTCCGCGAATTCCATTGCGAAACCGAGGACGTCGTTTTTGTAAAGTTTGGCCGCTCCGCCGAAGTACATCAGCGAGCCGCCCGCGTCGAAAACGGGCATAATTTGCGCGGCCTTGAAATTCATATCTTCGGCCTCAAACGCCGCTACGCTTCCCGCGGGCCTTTTGGCGATTTCGGGAACAAGCCTGTCGTCAACTACGAGCGAAGCGTGAAGAACGAGGAATTCCTCGCTTGACGGCAGCGAGGCAAAAGGCTCGTCTTTAAGCGACGTTACGCCGGTTGTTTTCGACTTTAATTTTAGAGAGTTAAGCCTTTGAGCCTCCCGCAGCGCCTCTTCGTTCGCTCCGCAGACGACGAATATCTCTTCCGCGCCCGCATTGGCCAGCTGACGCGCCGCTCTTTCCATTAATGTAATCCCGCCGATTTTAATCAGCGCGGAAGGCGTAGCGCCGTCCGAAGCTTTTTTTTCGGCCAAAATTATGCCGCGCATTTTTCAATCTCCGCTGTGCGGTAGTGCCGCGCTATTTGCCGCTTTCGTATTTCAGCAGTTTGACGCCGAAGTAAATCGGCCCGATTAGGACGCCCAGCGAGTACGCGCCGGAAGCCCAAAGCGTGAAGATTTCTTCGCGTCCCGCAAGCGCCGCGACCAGCGCCCAGAAAAAAATATCGACTTCGTTGAATTTAAGAATGGACGCGAACGCCTGCCCAAGCCATTTGAGCCAGCTTAACGGCGTCCTTTGAGGGGGGCGTTCTACCGGGCAGTAGTCCGTTCGCTCGTCAATCAAATTTTCGAGGTTATGCTCGCGCTTCGATTTTAAGAGCTCAATGTCGAAGATGATTTTTTCGGCTATCCATTTGCAGTAACCCGAAATCGCAAACGCCGCGAACGCGAGCATCGGGACAAGAACGCATAAAAGAGAGCCGTCGGCTTGGTGGGCGCGCCAGCCGAACGCTAAAAACAGCGCCAAATGGCCGACCATATCGGAGGCTTTATCGAAGAAAAAGCCGATGGAAGTGCCGCAGCCGCGGTAGCGCGCTATTGTGCCGTCCATGTTGTCCAGCACGAGGCCGAGATTCATCAGAAGCGCTCCCGCGACGCCTCCCCAATAAGAAGGCGCGAAAGCCAGGCAGGCGGCCCCCGCCATTTTGGAGACGACGCTCGCGATAGTAACCCGGTTGGGCGTAACCCACTTGAGCTCAATGATGGGCAAAAGGAAAAGAATGGTTAGCGGCCGGGCGAAGAGCATCGCCCAGAAATCTTTGGATTGATAGTTTCGCAGCCGGTAAAGTCTCTCCGCAAAATCGGCCGATTTCTTAAATTCAATCGGAGTTTCCGCGGCTTTGGGACGGCTCTTGTATTTATCAATCATAATATTTTCGGCCATTTCGCAGCCTCCGTAAAAAAAGGCGATCGATTCCGGCGGGCGAAACCTTAAACGCTTTTATTTGACCGGTCTTTTTTTCAAACCGTTGAAAAAAATAGACGTAAACGTTTCGATTTTATCCGTTAAAGCGCCGATAGGGCAGTCGTTCATCTGATTGAAGATAAAGGTATGTTCATAGCTTACGGCGCTGGCGATGCAAAACGCCGAAAACGCGTCCAAATCGTCGATCGGGTTGATTTCTCCGGCTTCGATTCCGCCGCGGAGAATTTCTTTTATAATCTGCCGCTCGGCCTCGAACAGCCTTATCCTCACGCCGGTGAAATCTATTTTGGAATTCAATATCATCTTTTTTATGTCCTCGAACTGCTCCGGCGTAATGCTGTTCGTCTTTTCGACCAAATATATATGCCGGCTTTTAGAGAACGCGATTAATTTGCCTTCCGTTCCGCGGGCCGCGTCCACCGCTTCCATTTCGCGGCGTAAAAGTTCCTGCGCGTCTCTTTCGATGCAGGAAAGAAGCAGCTCGTCTTTGTTTTTGAAATAGTAGTAAATGGCCGTTTTTGTCAGCCCGACTTTTTTAGCGACGTCTTCCAGCGTAACCTTGCGGGGGCCGTAGTGTCTCATCATTTCGCTCGCCGCGTCCAGAAGCATTTCTAGTTTTTGCTCTCTAAGGCAAACCATCGTCCAACCTTTCCTTAAATTATGCGTCCTTTAGCGGACGCGCAGATAAGAAACCAAGCAAACTTAATAAACTCAAATCGTAATTTGAATTTATCACTTAATTGTTCAATTTGGTTTATACCTCAATCCGCTTTTTTTTGTCAAGCGATTTTTTGACTAGAAATTAAACCAAATAAGTATTGCATCTCGTTCGGTCAAGCGGGCGGCTTGCGCCGGTTGAAACAATTGGAAATATCGACGCTCCGATATTGACCTCCGCGGATATTTTTGATAATTGAATTGTTAAGAACGAGTTAAGATTTGGTTAGAATTGCGTTACGAACAAATATAACGGTCGAGCTTTTCTCCTCTAACGGCGCGAGGCTTAAAATGAGAAAGAACTATTTTTTTATTGCGGCGTTGATTTTTACGGCGGCCTTGGCGTCCGTTTTAATTGGCTGCGGCTCGGACCCGGCTTCTAAATATACTAAAATAAATCCGCCCGACAAATGGAACCCGAACGAACATCGGAAACCGATGTACATCCACATAACCTACCAACAGGACGCCGCGACGAGCGCGACGATTCAATGGCAGACCGAAGACGTTGACGAGACGGCGTACGTTCCGAAAGTTTGGTTTGTAAAAGAAAGCGAATTGGAGGCTAAAAACCTGCCGCTCGACGAGCAAACCGGCGAGCTGCCGTACGACGACGCGCTTACGGCGCAGGGCGTATCCGAGCGGTACTGCCGCGAGCTGTATTGCGGCGAAGACTCCGTGCTGGAAGGTCATCAGTGGGCTGTAACCCTGACCGGACTTGAGCCCGACTCGGTTTACTATTACAGGGTCGGAACGTGGAAAGCGTTCGATAAGAACGCCAAAACGCTCGTTGATGCGGATTTGTCGCCTGTTTATCGTTTTAAAACCGGCCTGCCCAAAGGCGCAAGAACTAAGTTCCAGTTCGGCTTTGGAAGCGACAGCCAGTCATGGTACGAAGACGTTCAGGATAAACTAAAAATTATAACTTCCACAACCGGCAAAGAGAACCGCTTTTGGCTGCTTGGAGGAGATTTGACGGAACTTAACTCTCAGGCGGTAATGTGGCAGTGGTTCGACGTTTTTTCTCCGATTTTGCATTACTACGCCGTCATGCCCGTTTTAGGAAATCACGATATTTTTACCGGCGTGTATTTGGGCGAATTCGCGCTCCCCGTAATGCCGCAGCTGCCCGACGAATATAAGGAGGCCGCGTGGTCGTTCGACTTCGGCAATCTGCACGTTATAGGTTTTTACGGATATTCCGAATACGCCGTTATGGAGCAGCTTCCCTTTATTGAAGCCGACTTAAAAAAGGCGAGCGAAGACCCGGCTATCGACTGGATTATCTCGATAGATCATCAATCGGCGTATTCATCCAGCGTTCACGGCTGCGTCGATTACATACAAAACTTGGTTTCGCCTTTATTCGACAAATACGGAGTCGATTTGTCGATGTCGGGACACGACCACGATTACGAGCGGAGCAAGCCGATGAACGGCGGCAAGATAGTCGAGCCGGGTAAAGGAACTGTTTACGTGGTTGCCGGAGGCTTTTATTCGCAGAAATATTACTCCAACGGAACGAGCGACTTTACCGAAGTTACTATTGACGGAGCGGTAAAAAATTACGTTATCGTTACGATTGACGCGAACAAATTGCTGCTGACGGCGTACTCCGGAAATCACGAAAAAATCGACTCTATGGAACTGATAAAGCAGGCGGCCTCCGCGCAATAATTAAAAAAGCGCGCTTTTTTAATTTTCTATTATTACGCTGTCGCCGTTTTCGCCTTTGTGAGCTAAAAGACGCTCAAGCCTTATTAAAAGCCCTTCGCCGCTTTTATGAACCTGCGGCGAATATTGTCCGGCCGCAACGGTGGAGGTGATTTTGATTTCCGCGCCCGCGGCGAGCCTGAAAGGCTGGTTTTTAATTTTTTCCTTTACGCGGTTCGCCACCGTTTTGGCGCCGTTAAGGTCGGTGTCGGGCAGTATTACCGCGAATTCTTCGCCGCCGATTCTCGCGATTATGTCGATAAGCCGCGTTTCGTCCTTTATTACCGACGCCAGATGCACCAGCGCCGCCGTGCCGGCTTCGTAGCCGTACGAGCGGTTTATCCGTTTAAAGTCGTCCACGTCTATTAAAAGAAGCGAAAACAAACCTTTGTACCGCTCGACTTTAACGCTTTCGCGGTCGAGCTGTTTTAAAAAAAACTCGCGGTTGTAGCATTCCGTAAGTTTGTCGAACATGGAAAGGCGCAGCAGGCGGTTCGTCGCGAAGCCGTTTTCCAAGGCGACGCTGATTAGATTGGCCATAAACTCGAAAAGCGCGGCCTTTTCCGGCGTCGCTCTTTTGGGCGACTGATAAATCATAAACGCGAGCCCGCGCGGGCGTCCTTCCGCGAAAAGCGGCAGCAGGAAGTCTTTGTAAGGCCATACTATTTTAATATCGCCTTCGTTTTTTTGAAAAATTCTCAAATCGAGGCTTTTCGGGTCGATTTTTTTGCCCGAATGGAAGTCGTAAACCTCGGAGCATTTTGAGACGAGCCTCGAAAGAGCGTCGTCTTCCATAGGCCCGCGTCTGAATATAGAGCCGTAAGAGCGGTTTTCGTCCTCGAAAACGTAACCCCACGCGTCGCAGCCGTAAACGTCGTAAACTTCGTCGCTTAAGCTCTCCCATTCCGGCTGATAGCTAAGGTGAACGGATATCCGCTTAGAGAGCAGCAAGGCTCTTCGCAGCATAGGCAGCAAAGCCCTTCCTTTGTCCTGTTCGTCGAATCCGTAACGGAAAAAATCCGAGCGCGTCAAACGACGCATTATTTCGGAGAGGCTTCCGGCGAACAGCTCGTCTTTAATCATGTAGTCGTCGGCGCCCATGCCGAGCGCCTGCACCGCCGTATCGACTTCGTCCTGTTTGACGATTATGACGCAGGATATTTTGGGAAAATCCCTTTTAATCGCCTGCAAATTGTACAGCCCGCCTTCGGGGTAAATTAAATTGTCGATTAAAACGACCGAAACTTTTTCGTTTTTCAACACCGCCGCCGCGGTTTGTCCGCTGTGCGCGACGATGGTATCTTCATAACCGGCCACAGTCAGCGCCTTTTCGTAGTAGGAAATATCGTTCGGCCTGCTGCATAAAAGCAGAATTTTCGGACGGTTGTCGTTTCTGTCAATCATCGTTCACGCTCTTGCGCCTAAGTTAAGCCGCGGTTATGCCATCGAATTAACGCTTCCCGCTGGTTCGCGCTTAAATCGACCGCTTTGCGCGCTTTTCTTAACGATTTCAACGCTTCGTCGGGACTGCCGGCCTGTCCGGAATCTATTAAAATCATCGCCGCCGCCGCCGCGCTGCGGCCGTGTCCGTACGCGCAGTGAACCAAAACGTTGCGCCCTTCTTTCATTTGCTCCCTTGCGAACGCGACCGCCGCCTCGGCCTGCTTTGGCGACGGAGCGCAGTTGTCGGGCACTGGAAGGCTTAAGTATTTAATCGACGGGTCGGCGGTTATGCGCCGCCATTCCGGCAGCTCCGCGCAGACGTCTATAACCGCGCCGATGCGCGCTTCGTCAAACCGTTTTTTATCCGCGAAAACCAAGCGTCCGGAAAGAAAAAGTTTGTCTCCTACCTTGTCTATGGGGTTGTCTCCCGCGGCGCGGAACAGCCAGATAAGCGACCACGCGACAAGCCTGTAAGGAAACAGAAGAAACGTTATCGCCGCCCCTTTTAGAGAGCGCAAATCGGGTTTATATCCCGCGCCGGTGTCCACGCCGAAAAGCTCCTTCAAGCCGAACATTATTGTAAGATAAATCAGCGCGGAAGTTCCCCAGACGTCCAGCGCCGCTAAAACTTTATATCCGGCGGCGAGCCTTGACTGCAAAATAAACGCGGAAACCGTTAAAACCGCCGCGGATCCCATCGACATTGTTGGCCGGCCTGATAATCTCATACAGCTATTTTTCTCTTGGAGCGAAAACCGCGCGCCGGTTTATTTAATTCTCCGCTTCAACTCTTCCGCCAGTTCCGCCGTTTCGTCTTCGGACGCGGAAACAATTATTAAATCGAGCTTCGCTTTGGTCAGCGACGGCGACGGGACGGGCGCTCCCTTGTCGAGACGCGAGCTTAAAAGGCGCATCGCCTCCATTTGAATTTCTTCGTTCTGAAGCTCAAGCAGCGCGGTCAGCATTTCGCCGTCCTCGTCTCCGAATTCGTACCCCGCCGCCTTGTACGCCGCCGCCGCGTCGGCCAGTTCCTTTTGGCTTGTCGCTTTTTTAATCGCCGCGCCGAGCGCGAAGACGCCGCCGGACATAGACGCGGAAGCGCCGGACATCTCTTTTTTCAAACCTTCCGGCGGTTTCCCGCCCGAAAAAAACGCTTCGAGCTGTTTTTTATATTCGGCGTACGCCGCGTCGCCCGCGGCCTGCGAAGAGCTTTTTTTCTTCGGCTTTACCGCCGCGTCGGATTTCGATCCGCCTTTTTCCTTGGCGTTGTCTATCTCGCGCCACGTTTTCTTTCTTTTTTCGCTGTAGCCGTCGTCCGGCATCTTTGCCTCCTGAATAAAAAATCAATCCGCGCCGCTCGTTAAATCACGTCGCCTCTCTTTTTCTCCGGGCGCCTTCTGGCCGAGCGAGAGGCAGCCTGACGGTGAATTTGCTTCCCCGCCCAAGCTTGCTTTCAAGCTCGACGGTTCCTTTGTGCATGGCGACGAAGTTGTTTACAATCGCCAAACCGAGCCCCGCGCCCTCCACCTTCTTTGTGAGCGAAGAGTCCGCCTGCTCGAACGCCTGAAAAATTTTACGCTGATCTTCCTGCGATATGCCGATGCCGGTATCCCATACTTCCATCAGCAGAAAGCCGTCTTCTCGGCGCGCGTTTATGCCGATGCGCCCGCCGTCGGGAGTGAACTTTACGGCGTTGGAAAGCAGATTGAAGACTATTTGACGGAACCTGCGCGGGTCTGCGTCGAGTTCGGTTACGTCGTCGGCCGCGTTTAAGGAAATCTCGATTGAATGGCGCGCGGCCTTTTCTTTTACCATGTGAACGCAGCGCTCAAGCATGGAGTAAACGTCGAAGGTTTCGTAATCCAGCTCCATTTTGCCGGCTTCTATCTTGGCCAAATCGAGAACTTCCTCGATAAGTTCCAGCAGTATTTTGGAAGATTCCAAAATGTCGCCGACGTACTCGGTCTGCTTTTCGTTCAGCGGTCCGAAAATTTGGTCGTAGAGAAGCTCTCCGAAGCCGATAATGGAATTCAGCGGAGTGCGCAATTCGTGCGACATGTTTGCCAGAAACATAGACTTTTGGCGGCTGGCGAAAACCGCGTTTACGGCCTGCGTTTCGTAAGACTCCTTTAGTCTTGTCAGTTCGACGTTTGCCCTTGAAAGGGAATCCGCCATGGTTTTAAGCTCGGTTATGTCTTGAAGGTAAACGAACGTCTCGCGCGCGCCGAAAAAAGAGCTGTATGACGCGAGCATAATTCTTTCGAGAATGCGCACTTCCTTGTTTTTTACTATTATTTGCGAGCCTGCGGAGTTCGACAAGGCGGATGCGAATTCCGCGTCCGATTCAAAGAGCTCGTCGGCGCGGCCTATTCTTCCGGCGCCGATTTTTCGCAGAAAATCCCTCATAGCTTGATTTTGATAAGTAACGAACCCTTCCGAATCGACGCAAAAAACCGGATTTGGCGTTTCCCGCGGGAACTGCGAAAGTTTCTTTATCTCTTCTTCGGCGCGCGTTTTCTCGGTTATATCGGTTAAAAAGAATTGAATCGTCCGGGGCTTCCCGTCGTCGATTCTGGCTTTGACGCCCACCGGAACGACCTCTCCCTTCGCCGAGCGCAGCGCCGAGTTGAATTCGACTTCTTCGCCGAAAATTAATAGTTTGGAGAAGGCTCTCAAGAAGGCGTCCCGCAGCTTTTGGTCCACGCGGTCGATGAGATAGACGTTTTTCAAATCCTCTTTTTGAGCTCTGAAAAGCTCGGCGCCGGGCGAGTTAATATCTACGATTATTCCGTTTTCGTCCGCGATAACCGCCGGATACGGCCAGCATTCCGCTCCCGTCAGCGCGGCGCGGGACGCCGAATCTTCGGCGGGGTCTCGTCTTTTCGGCTCGAAAGCCACGGCGTCGATTTCGATAAGCCGTCCGTTTTTTCCTTTAATCGGCCAAGTCTGCGCCACTAAAGACTTCCGCGGCTGTCCCGGCGCGACAAGAACCGCCACGAATTCCGTATTTTCCGCTCCCGCGGCCTCGACGAAACTTTTATCGGACGCGGAAATGAAATTATCAATCTTTTGGCCTATCAGCTCGTCGGCCATTCGTCCCGTCAAATTTTCAAACGCGCGGTTGACTTCGAGCAGATAGCCGCGTTTGTCGGTCGCAAAAAAGATATGCTTTCCGTTTTGTATAAACTGACGGTATCGCGCTTTTTCAATCTCGTAATTTTCGTTGAATCCTAGCCGGATTTGAAGTTTCTCGATGAATTCAATCGTCGTTTTAAAAAACAGCCTCTCCCGGTTCAAGTCGAGACCCGTCTTTTCATAGACGGCAAAGATAAGAGCTATGGGCGCCTTTTGCGCGGAGTACGTAACTCCGGCCAGCCATAAGTCGCTTTCGCAGCTTTTTAACGGAATGACTTTGACGATTTCGCGCTTGACGTCTTCGTCCACCAGGGTAACGCGGTTTTTTACCAAAGGAAGGAACGCGTCTATTTTTACGATTTCCGGCTGCTGCGGAGGCGCGACGAGCGGCTCGTCAAGCATTTTCCGGGCTATGGGCGTTACGCGCCCTTTCACCAAATTCAACCCAAGAATGACTCCGGCCTTGCAGCGGCGGCTTGTAAGGTATTCGTTCACCGCTTTTTCCGAGAGTTCCCGCGCTCCGTGCGTTTGGAAGACTATCTCCATAAGTCTTCCCAAATCGTCCCTGTCTTCCGGCGGGAGACGGTAAATGAGACTGTCTTTCAAGTCTGCGTCTTTTGCGGAGCGGTTAGGCAAAAAAACCTCTCTATAATCCGGTCGTCAATTATTAATCGGCGCGCCTCCGCCCGATTGCTCGATTATTTTTTCGATTTCGGAGGCGAAAGTGCGGGTGTTGATGGGTTTGGTCAAATATCCGGAAAAACCGGCGTCCCTGAATCTTTTTTCGTCTCCCGTCATGGCGTAGGCGGTAACGGCGATAAGCGGAATGGAAGCGGTCGCCGGGCGTTTTCTAAGCTCCTCGGCGACGGCGAAGCCGTCCATTTTATCTAGTTGAACGTCCATTACTACGGCGTCGGGCTGCATTAGACAGGCCGATTCAACCGCGCTAACCCCGTCGAGGGCTTCGTGAGTCTCGTGGCCGTAGTATGTTAAAATATCTTTGAACAGCTTTAAATTTTTAGGATTGTCTTCGACTATTAAAATAGTGTATTTCAACGCCGCGTCATCTCCTTAGTTAAAAAACGACTTCAATTTAAAATTATACAAAGTTTGCCGCCCTTACGCAATTTATTGTATTTGCCGGCGTAAAAGACTAAACCATCCCCGCTTTGTATAAAAACCGCGGAGAACGCGGAGATACGCGGAGTTTTTTAATTAATTTCATTCTCATCCTTGTTTCCAACCCGGCGAGGGCGTCCAGCTTTTGCTAAAGCCGCGGCGGACAAGCCCGAAAATCAGGAAAAACGAGAGTAACGGCGGCAAGCGTTGTTTAAGCGACGAGCGAATAGCGAGCGAGCGAGTTCGCCAGTACGCCCTCTTTGGATTGGCGAAAGCGGGGACGCGCCGGCGTACGTCCTGCGGGGTTGTTAATTGGGGCTATAAATTATTTCCCGTTTTCGCAGCCTCTTCCAACGCGGCGGCGGCGGCGGCGAATACTTCCTCGGACGGAATTTCCTGCATTATCGGACAGACGTCGAGGGCGAGCTTCTTCTCCGCCCAATTTTTTGCGTCCGGATAGCGGCTGACAACGCGGCTGCACCCCCAGTACGGTCTCCGCTCGGCCGGATCGGTGGTTCCGTAAAGTCCGACCGTTGGAATTTTCAACGCGCTCGCCAAATGCAGCGGCCCCGTATCGGGCGCGACGCATAAAACCGCCTCTTTTATAATTGCGGTAAGCAGCAGCAAATCGCAGTCCGGCGCGAGAAAGGCGATTTCCATTCCCGCCTTTTCCACCACTTCCCAAGCGCATCCTTTTTCGCCCACTCCCCACGTAAGGACGGATTTGTATCCGTAATTCTCATACAAACTTTTCGCGAGCTCCGCGTAACCGTCGCCGCTCCACTGTCTCGACGGATACGGCGCGCCGGGGTGCATGACGACGTATCGTCTTTTTTCTATTTTAATCTTTTCAAGAAACTCGTCCCGGCGTTTCAGCGTTTCTTCCGGAAGAATTATTTCTGGCGGCTCCGGCTTTAATTTCAAATCCTTAGCCCAGCCGTAAAGCAGCGCTATGTTGCGATCTATTGCGTGCCCTTCGCTGAACAGCTCGACGGGGACGGCGTAATTGTTTAGAGAATGCAGGCCGAACGACTTTTTGCGCCCAACGCGAAGCCTTATGCTGGCAAGGTAGGTCAAAAGCCGCGCCGCAATCGTGTCCTCAACGTCGAAAGACGCCGGGTAAAGCCTGTCGCGCAGTTTGGCGATGAAGGAACGGACGATTTGAAGCGCTTGAACGAGAGGCCGAAAAAGAGGCTTGAACGGTTTTAAAAGCGGCCAAACGTCGCCGCGCGGGTAAATTACCTTGTCGTCCACTCCTTTTACGCAGGAGATAAAATCCGCGTATTTGTCGTCTATCATCCAGTCGATTTTCGCGGTCGGGAAGAGCGATTTAATCGCCGTTATAAGCGGCAGCGCCCATATTATATCGGAAAGGCCTCGCCGGCAGATGATTAACACCTTGTAAGGCCACCCTTCCAGTCGTTGCGGAAATTTCGCCATTAATTTATCTCTCCGAAAACGTTAGCAATTCCGTTATCCGCGCTCAATTGGTGAGAAATGTATCACGTCGGCGTCAGTCCATCAAGACACGACGCGTCATAAACGCGTCAAAACGCGATTTTTTACGAAGGAGCGACGATATGCGCCCTTTTTATTTTGCCGCCGTCTTTTATTCAGCGTTAAATTCCGCCGGTTTCGGCGGGAGAGGGCGTTAACCTCCGACTGCCGCTATTTCGCTTTCTTTGCGCGCCCAAAGAAAGGCCGGCTGCGCTAAAGCCGCGCCGAACCGAACGGGCAAGAAAGGGCGCCCGCGCGTTCCTCGATGCATTTTGCCTTCGGCAAAACGCTAGGGATGTATGGGAAAAGGCATTGCTTTCAAATAATTATAAAAGCAAAATATCCGTTCGGCCCGAGTAAAAGCGTAGGCGTTTGTATCGAGGGGCGCATTCGCTCGCCGGGTTGGAAACAAAAACGAGAACGAAATTAATTTAAAAACCTCCGCGGTCTGCGCGGTATTTATACAAAGCGTGGACTACTCGGAAGGGATGCCGCGTAACCGCGCCTGAATTTGACTTTATCGCCCAAGATTATATAATCTTTCCACGCGCAAAAAACCGCAGCGAGAAAGGAACCGCCTTGAAGAGAATAGCGACAATATTGGCCAGAGCCGGCAGCAAAGGGGTAAAAAATAAAAATATCCGCAGCGTAGGCGGAAAACCCCTGATAGCCTACTCCATCGAAAAAGCTCTTGAGAGCGAGGCGTTCGACGCCGTGGCGGTAAGCAGCGACTCCGACGAAATTCTCGAAATCGCCGAGATGTTCAACGCGACTCATTTGGTTAAGCGCCCCGACGAGCTGGCGAGCGATACCGCGGGTAAAATTCCGGCGATAATTCACTGCGTAAAAGAAGTCGAGCGCGCCTGTTCGGTCAAATTCGACGAGGTTGTCGACTTGGCCGTAACCGGCCCCATGCGCGAAGTCGAAGACATTTTAAAAGCAATCGAAATTCTTGAAAAAAACAACGCGTCGTCCGTTTTGAGCGCGACGGAAACAAACCGCAGTCCGTACTTTGTGATGTACGAGTACGACGAGAACGGCAGGCTTAAAAAATGCAAGCGGACGGAGAAACCGCTGCTCCGCAGACAGGACGCGCCTAAAGTTTACGAAGTAAACGGAATAGTTTACGTTTGGAACCGCGACGCTTTGTTCGACAAACAGACCGCTCTTTACGACGACACCAAGCTGTATATAATGCCGCATGAAAGAGCCGTCGATATAGACGACGAGCTTGACTTGCAATTCGTCGAGTTTCTGCTGGCGAGAAGAAAAAATTAAATATAATAACAGGAGTTGCGAATGGAATCTTTTTACATTGAATACGAACTTGGCGGCGCGCCGATTAAACGCGGAATAGGCAAAGGATTTCCATGTTTTATTATCGCGGAGGCGGGAGTGAACCATAACGGGTCGCTCGATTTGGCGTTTAAACTTGTGGACGCAGCCGCCGAAGCGGGGGCGGACGCGGTCAAGTTTCAGACTTTTACCGCCGAGAAAACAATCGCGAAAAACGCGCCTAAGGCCGATTATCAGATTGCGAACACCGGAAACGCCGAATCGCAATTTGACATGGTAAAAAAGTTAGAATTCAACGCCGAACAGTTTAAAAAAATTAAAAGACGCTGCGAGGAAAAGAACATACTTTTTGTTTCCACGCCCTTCGACGAAGATTCGGTGGAGCTTTTAGCCGCGTTGAACGTTCCATTTTACAAAATCGCAAGCGGAGAAATAACCAATTATCGGCTGTTGGCGCGAACGGCCTCCAAAGGTAAACCGATAATATTATCAACCGGAATGTCGAAGCTCGAAGAAGTGTCGGACGCTCTTGCCGTAATACGCAGGGAACGGAACGTTCCGGTCGCGGTTTTGCACTGCGTAAGCAATTACCCCAGCGCGGTGGAGGATTCCAACTTGTCCGTAATGGCTGCGATGCGGGAGCGTTTTCAAATTCCGGTCGGCTGGTCGGATCACACGCTCGGAATAAACGTCGCGGTCGCGGCGGCGGCGATAGGCGCGGAAATTGTGGAAAAGCATTTTACCCTTAGCAACGCTATGGAAGGGCCGGACCACCGCGCGTCTTTAGAGCCCGACAAACTGGCCGCTATGGTAAAAGGAATAAAAGAGGCGCAGGCGGCTCTGGGCGACGGAGTGAAACGGAGGATGACGTCGGAAGAAAACACGGCGGCGATAGCGCGTAAAAGCCTGCATGCGGCGCGGCTCATCCCTTCCGGCAAACGGCTGGACGTCAACGACGTAGCCTTAATGCGTCCCGGAACGGGCATTCCCGCAAACCGCTTCGACGAATTCGTCGGAAGGCGCGTAAAGCGGGACGTTGAAGCGTATAAAATGCTCGCCGAAGAGGACTTTGAAGCGTGATGGCGGGCAATAGAGACAAATTATCGCCGGCTGTTCTCACGACCGGCAGACAGGATTGGGGGCTGCTTCGCCCGCTATGCGAGCGTCTCGCGGAGGACGAATATTTCAACCTTCAAATTTTCGCGGGCGGAATGGCTCTGGACGCCCGTTTCGGCGAGGTCGTTAAATCAATCGTTGCGGATGGTTACGACGTAACCGAGCGGCTCGCCTTCGATCCCGTCGCGCTTAGCGCGGGGGAACAGTCCGCCGAGGCGCTGCGGCTGACGACCCTTGCTTTGCAAAGGCGCGCTCCGGACGCTTTGATTCTGCTGGGCGACAGATACGAAACCGCGGCGGCGGCGCTTGCGGCGGCGATTGCCCGCGTTCCCATCGTTCACCTTTACGGCGGCGACGAAACCGAGGGAGCGATAGACAACGCTTTGCGCCATTCGATTACCAAATTGTCAAGCCTGCACTTTTGCAGCCACGAAGTTTACGCGCAAAGAGTCTTGCAAATGGGAGAGGACCCGGCGGCCGTGCATACCGTCGGCTCCACAAGCGTCGATAACTGCCTTAATCTTCCGACCCCTTGCAAAGCGGAGCTTGAAGCGTTCCTTAACTTGCCGTTAGACCCGCCGTTGGCGCTTGTTACGGTTCACCCGACCACGCTTGCGGCGCAAGGCGAGCCCGACGAGGCGGCGGCGACGCTTGACGCGATAAAAATGGCCGATATAACCGCAGTAATAACATTGCCGAACTCCGATCCTGGCAGCGCAAAAATACGCGAAATGCTTATAAATTTTGCATCAAAGCGCAAAAACGTCGTCGCGGTAGAATCGCTGGGCGAAGCGCGTTACCTCGGCGTTCTCAAACTTGCCTCCTTCATGCTCGGCAATTCAAGCAGCGGGCTGACGTCCGCGCCCGCGCTGGGCGTTCCGACAATCAACGTCGGAGACAGGCAGAAAGGGCGGCTGCGTTCCCCTTCGGTAATAGACGTAAACAGCGACCCGCGAGAAATATTAGAGGCGATGAAGAAGGCTCAGTCGCAGGAGTTCTTAAATTCGATTAAAGGAAAAACGTCAATATTCGGCGACGGACGCGCCTCTTACAAGATGGCCGAAATATTGCGGAATTGGTCGGTTCCGGTTCCGCCGAGGAAAAAATTTTTCAATTGCCCTGAAAACGCGACAAAGGAGAATTGACGACATGGCGAAAGAAATCATTATATTCGGCGCCGGAGGTTTGGCGCGCGGAGTTTACGAAACCGTTAAGCAAATCAACGCCTCAAGCCCGCAGCCGCTTTACGTTCCAATCGCGTTCGCCGACAAGTTCGCGCGAGAAATTTCGACGCTCAACGGCCTGCCCGTCGTTTCCGACGAAACGGAGCTTAGAAAAATGGTCGAGCGCAACCCCGACATATGCGCCGCGGTCGCAACCGGCGACCCGAAGATAAAAATGCGGATGGTCGATGAGGCTTTGGGTTTTGGCATAAAGAATTATCCGGCCTTAAAGCACCCTTCGGCTATAGTGGGCGATTTCGTCGATCTTGGGCGAGGGGCGATAATATGCGCCGGCTGCGTTTTGACCTGCAACATTAAAGTCGGCGAGTTCGTTTATTTGAACCTCTGCTGCACCGTAGGCCACGACGCGGTTATCGGCGATTACGTCAACGTAAGCCCGGGCGCGAATATCAGCGGCAGCGTAAAAATAGGAAACGGAGCCAACATTTCCACAAACGCGGCCGTTATTCAAGGCATAGTAATCGGCGAAAACTCAATTCTCGGCGCGGGAGCCTGCGCGGTGCGGGACATTCCGCCCAACGTTACGGCGGTAGGCGTTCCGGCGAAACCTCTTCAGAAAAAGAGCTGAAAATGCAAAAGGTAATAGTGCCATTGTCCGCATCCATACGCGACGTTATGAGCTGTCTCAACGAGTCGGGCGTGGAAATCTGCCTTATTATGGACGGCGAGAAAATCGCCGGAGTGATGACAGACGGCGACGTTCGGCGCGCGCTGCTTAAAGGCGCCGGGCTGGACGACCGGGCGGACGCCCATATGAACAGACGCTTTTTATCCGTTCCGCAAAGCGTAGGACGGGGCGAAGCGCTGGATTATATGCGCGCAATAAGCGTTAACCAAATTCCTATCGTCGATTCGGAAGGGAAGCTCGTCGGGCTGCATTTATTGAAGGAAATGCTTGGCGGTCAAAAGCGCGAGAACTGGGCGCTAATTATGGCCGGAGGGAAAGGAACGAGGCTGTACCCGCTGACTCAAAACATGCCCAAACCGATGATACCGGTAGCGGGTCGCCCGATACTGGAGCGAATAATTCTTCACCTTATGAGCTACGGTTTTAAAAATTTATACATTTCCGTTAATTATCTGAAGGAAATGATAATAGACCACTTCGGCGACGGCTCGAAGCTGGGCTGCAACATTAAATATATTGAAGAGTCGAAACCGCTGGGCAGCGCGGGAGCGCTTGCTCTTTTGCCCGAAAAGCCTACGCTGCCGATGCTGATGCTGAACGGCGATCTGATTACTCAGGCGGACATTTCGGCTATGCTGCGCTTTCACGAAGCCGGCGGCTACTGCATTACCATCGGCGGAAAAGAATACTTCGTTACCATTCCTTACGGCGTCATCGAGCGCGAAGGAAACGAGGCGAGGCAGCTCGTCGAGAAGCCGACGCTCTCGCGGTTTATCAACAGCGGAATTTACGTCATTTCGCCGCGTTTCTTCGACGACATGGCGGCGGCCAAAGGGGAGCCCGCGGACATGCCGAGCCTTATTACCGCCCGTATGGACGCCGGCGAGAAAATCGGCGTCTTCCAAATTGAGGACGACTGGCTGGATATAGGAATGCCGAGCGAGCTTAAAAAGGCTCGCGGAGAAAGCTCCTAGACATTTACTCTCAAAAAAGGGCCGGCTTTTTACAAATGCCGGAACGCTTTGCCGTCCGACAACATTCGCCTTAAAAGGAATTTCTCAATTTTCTGAAAAATTTGACCGCATCCGTTTTGCGCATTCGCTTTTACTTGCGAAAACGAGCGGAAACAATTATATTTATACCCAATAATCGCGAGGCTGCGAACGCCCCGCGCAATATTTGAAGCGGTCGTCCGGTCAACCCGCGTTCGGTCGGGCGCAACTAAACGTCAACCGTCGAAGTTTGCCGGTTATCAACGTCGGAAATGGAAATGAAGGCGAACCTAGACATTGCAGCATACGCCAGAGAATTGATAAATAAAATCCGAAAGAACATCGTCAAGGGGAGTCAGGGCGTCTATCGTAAAATATCGTCGCCCACAACGCCGTCAATCTATCCGCTGCACAGGCCGGACTATATCTTTAAACAGCTGATTGTCGAAGATATTCCGGCGGTTACGGAAGACGACTTTACGCTCGTTATTACTCACAAGAGGCCGCGGGAAATCAACGAAGACCTCGTCCCGATTTTTCTTCTTCCAGGGCTTGGCGAAACCCGTTTCGTTCTGGATCAAGCGCTCGGCAACAGCTTCGTCGATTATCTCGCTTTAAACGGCTTCGACGTTTACATGGGCGAGCTGCGAGGCAACGGCAAAAGCAGCCATTCCCGCGAGCGGTTCGACTGGAACCTCGACACCTTTCTGCGGTTCGATATTCCGGCTATGATTCATAAAATCAAAGAGCGCTCCGGCAAGAAAAAAATTATGTGGGTCGGTCATTCCATGGGCGGAATGCTGCTTTACGCCTACCTTATAGAGGCGTCGCTTCACAACAACTCCGAGTTGTTCGAGGAAGGGCTCGTGCACGGCGGAGTAACCATCGGCTCGCCGGTCAGCTTTGATCAGGTCGGGCTGCTGGCGTACGCGCTTGCTTACAAGTTCTCTTTCTTGTCCAAGCTGCCTTACCTCCCCACCGATTTTCTAGCCAACGCGCTCGCCACCTTCGGCGTTCTGCTTGACACCCCGCTGACTTTCTCGATGTGGAATTATAACAACATCGAGCGTAAAAATAAAATATTATATCTTAAAGACGGCATCGACGACATATCGCAGGGCGTTATGGAAGACTTCGTAAAGTATATACTTTCCGGAGATTTCACAAGCAGCGACGGTAAAATTAATTACCGCCAAAATTTATACATGATAGACGTTCCGCTATTGATAGTCGGCGGCGCGGGAGATTACCTTGCGACTCAGGAAACGTGCGAAACCGTTTACAAAGACGTCGGCTCCAAAGACAAAACCTTGCGTATTTTTGGCAAAAAAGGAAAACTGGCGAAACCCGACGGCCTTCAGGTCGAGATGAACGATCAGATTGATTACGGCCACGTTGATTTGACGCTTGGCGTTCACAGCAAGGAAGAAGTCTGGCCGTACATGCTCAGCTGGATACGCAGCCGCGCTTACGTCGGGCGTTCGTTAGAGTCCGAAGAGGAGATGAACTGGCGCAAAGGAGTATCGGAGCTGAAGTCGAAAGACGAAAAGAGCGGCTATTTCCTGGCGGAATAGACGGAAAAATAAAATAAAAATCAGGGAGCCGTTTATAATTCGAGACAGGAATAGTTATATAAACATATCAACGCGCATCGGGAGCGATAATGGCTAGAAACTTCAGGTATATAATAAAAAACAAGCTCGCTGGAATGGAAATGCCCGGCTATCACGATCAACCGATGGACGACCTTTTGTTCATGCTGAAGGAAGGGATTGACGTAGTCGTTTCGCTGACCGAAGACCCGATACCTTATAAAATTCATTTATTGCGCAAGTTCGAGTGGATTCACTTTCCTATCGACGACTTCGGCGCGCCTAAACCTGACGCTGCGTTTGAACTCGTAAAAAAAATGGACGAACGGATACAAGCCGGCAAAAAAGTTTTGGTTCACTGCCTTGCCGGCATAGGCCGCACCGGAATGATTTTAGCCTGTTACATGATTTATAAAGAAAATTTGAGCGGCGCCGACGCGTTGGCGTGGATAAGAAGTTTCAGCTCTAACTACGTTCAAAGCGTAGAACAAGAAGATTTTTTAAATGAGTTCGAAATTTATTGTAAAGCGGTCAAACGCTGAAACGCCAAACTCCTCTCCGTTATCGCTAAAAACCGCGGAATTAATTATAAAAAACCATGCGTTTGTCCGCGGTCTCCGCGTCTTTTTATACAAAGCCGGGACGAGTCGGGAACGCGTCGGGAAAACCTCAAAATATCATCCGAAAACAGTTGATTATTTCGGGGAATGATTGTAGTCTTTTAAATTAGTTTATAATTTAGGCATTTATTGCAAAGAGAGGTTGCGATGAAGAAAATCAAGTACGTTTTAACGCTTTCGGTTGTCGCTCTTCTTATCGGCGCGACCGCCTATTCGGCGTCAAACCGGACTCCGGCGATTCACATTTCGCTGGAACTTACCCAGACGCAAGTCTCCTTCCCCGACTCCTACAAGGATTCGATGCAGGCGATATACGCCGCTTACAATCAAATCATCGACATCCCTAATCAGGAAAAAAAGATTCAGGAAGAATGCGATAAAAAAATAGCGGAGATTAAAAAAGGGAAAGAAACCGACGCGGCCAAGACGAAGAAAATCGACGCGCTAAAGGCCGATGCCAACAATAAAATAGAGGCTTTGCGCAAAAGCAAAAGCGATTTGCGCAACGCGTTTCTGTTTTTGGCGGAAGATTCGCTGCTGGAAAAGGAAGACCCTTACGTTTATTATCTTGCGGCGCGCCAGTTTTACGAAATCAAAGGCGAGCCCCCGGCAATCCGCGTAAAAAAGCCGGTCGAGGACGTCAAGCAGATTACCTTCGACGGCAAGGAGCCGATAGACCTTAAACTTGATAAAAAAGGCGGCAAAGACAAAAAGAAAGGCAAAGACGCCAAGGCGGAAGAGAAAAAGCCCGACGCGGAGACGAAGGAAAGCAAAGACGCCAAACCGACCGATGAACCCAAGAAGGACGGCGAGCAGAAGGCCGACGAAGCGCCGGTCATGCAGTATAAAAACAACTACGAGCGCATTGAGGATTACTGCAAAAAAACAATTAAAAAGTTTAACGATTTTCTCTATCTCGCGGACGTTTACTACCTGCTGGGCGTCGTTCAGCAGGAAATGGGAAAACAGGACGAAGCGCTTGAAACTTTCACGTCTCTTTACAAACAGTTTCCGAAGTTCCCGCTTGCGCGCGAAGTTCTTTTCAGGCGCGCCGAGCTGACTTTCAACTCGCCTAAAATTTTCGACCGCTTCGATCAGGCTTACGAGCTTTACGACGCCCTCGCGTCCGGCTCCTCCGAAAAGGACGTTTGGTATTTTAGGGGAACTTACAAGCGCGCATGGAGCGCGTTCATGTCGATGAACTCGACCGAAGAAGCGAAACCGACGTTCCTAAAACTTTATCAAGAAATCGACAAGCTGCCGGAAGCGCAGCTTACCAAAGAGCTGAACTCGATGAAGGCCGAGGCCAAACATATTTTAACCATGCTTCAAAACGGCTTGCAGCCTTAACCGAAGATTGAATTCTCGCAGAAAAAATCCGGCCGCCGAAAACGGTCGGATTTTTATTTATATTGCGCTTCTCTTAGGCGCCGAGATTGTTTTAATTCGGCGGCGCGCCTTACGCGCCTGCATTAGAGAGAGACAAAAGCGGCGTTTGCAGGTTGAAAAGAAATCTCTCTTTAAGCAAAGCGCTTTACATTTTAATATTTTTGGTTAGTTTTATTTTCTACCGGCGTTATTGAGTATATAATGTACGTCGTTTATCCTAGGCTCAATAAAAAAAGCGTTTAAGCTTTTTTCAATTTGAAAGCGAGACTGCCGTGAATTCGACGCTGAAAACGGTTCTGCTGTGGGCGCTGCTTATCGGAGGAGTGTTAATGCTTTTCCGCATGATGCCCAACGGCTCCCTCATAGGCAAAAACAAAGTCCACGATTTGTCGTTCAACGAATACGTGAAACGCTTTTCCGACGCCGAGACGCCCGAAGAGGAAAAGATTAAAAGCGTAAAGGTAATAGGCGCGTTCCTTCACGAAGGGAAGCTTCGTAACGGCGAAGCGTTCAAAACGCAGGGATTGTTGACCGACAAGCTGCTTGAAAAACTTTACGATTCCGGCGCCGAAGTTTCGTTCGTAAAGGACGAAGAATCGGGAATTTGGATACAAATATTAACAACTTGGCTTCCGCTGGGCATTCTTGTAATATTTTTCATTATGTTCATGCGGCAGCTGCAGTCCGGCAGCGGAAAGGCGATGGCTTTCGGCAAAAGCCGAGCCCGTCTTATGAGCGATTCCGGCAATAAAATAACCTTTAAAGACGTTGCCGGCGTCGAAGAGGCTAAAGAAGAGCTGCAAGAAATTGTAGAGTTTCTCAAGAGTCCCAAAAGATTCACCAAACTCGGCGGACGCATTCCCAAGGGCGTTTTATTGATGGGGCCTCCGGGAACAGGCAAGACGCTGTTGGCCAAAGCGATTGCGGGCGAGGCGGGAGTTCCGTTCTTCTCAATTTCAGGCTCCGAGTTCGTCGAAATGTTCGTCGGCGTCGGCGCAAGCCGCGTCCGCGACCTTTTCGAGCAGGGTAAAAAGCACGCGCCTTGCATCATATTTATCGACGAAATCGACGCCGTAGGACGCCAGCGAGGCGCGGGGCTCGGCGGCGGACACGACGAGCGCGAGCAGACGCTGAACCAGCTTCTCGTCGAGATGGACGGTTTTGAGGCGAACGACGGACTAATCCTCATCGCAGCCACCAACAGACCGGACGTGCTGGACCCGGCTCTTCTGCGTCCAGGCCGTTTCGACCGCCGCGTCGTCGTTCCCAGACCGGACGTAAAAGGACGCTACGAGATTCTAAAAGTGCACGCCCGCAAGCTGCCGCTGGACCCCGAAGTCGATTTGGAGCTTATAGCCCGCGGAACGCCCGGCTTTTCCGGCGCGGACTTGGCCAACCTGGCAAACGAGGCGGCTCTTTTAGCGGCGCGCAACAACCGCAAGCAGGTATTGATGCTCGACCTTGAGAACGCGAAAGACAAAGTTTTAATGGGCGCGGAACGCAGGAGCCTGATTATTTCCGACCGCGAGAAGAAAAACACCGCCTACCACGAGGCGGGCCACGCGCTAGTCGCGAAATTTTTAACCGACACCGACCCGGTTTACAAGGTTACCATCATTCCGCGCGGCATCGCGATGGGCATCACATACCAGCTTCCCACGGAAGACCGTTACACCCTGACCAAGAGGCAGGCTCTCAATACTCTCCGAGTGCTGATGGGCGGACGCGCCGCGGAAATGTTGGCCTTCGGCTCGGACTCCGTTACGACCGGCGCCAGCAACGACATAGAGCGCGCCACCGAAATGGCGCGAAAGATGGTATGCGAGTGGGGAATGTCCGATATAATGGGGCCGCTCGCTTTCGGCAAGAAGGAGGAGCATATATTCCTTGGCCGCGAAATAGCCCGCAACAACGATTACAGCGACGACACCGCCCAGATAATAGACGGCGAGATAAAAAAAATCGTAACCCAGTCGTTTGACGACGCGATGAATATTTTGAGCAAATATCGCGCGATTCTCGACCGCGCCGCGCAGGAACTTTTAGTTGTGGAAACGATGGACGGCAAACAGCTTGACGATATAATAGAAGAGCTCGCTCCCGGCGAGCTGGTTAATCCGGCTCCGGCTCTTACGCCGGAAAAAGACAAAATTCCGGAAAAAAAGCTGGTAGATATTTCCGGCAAGGGAGACGGAGAGCCGTCCGCGCCTATAACGATTGAACCGGCTACGGAAGAAAAATAACCAACTTTCGCCGTCGTCCAAAAACAAAAAGAATAGCCGTCTATTTTAGCAAAACCGTGCAAAACCTGAAGCGTTTCGCACGCTCCTACTTCGCATCCTTTATGTTTGCGCAACGTTTTCCGCCGGCCTGCGATGCAGCGTAACGCGGCTTAAATCTAAAAGCTTTCATTGCCGCCGCTCTTAGTCGATTCAGGAGCCGTTATACCGCAGATTTGACGCCTTAGCTGCTGGTCCTTTTTTTTCGGGGTCCGGTACAGGCTAATTTGTCGGAGGATGCCTTGATTGAGTTAAGACTGCGAGCTGAAAAATTGTTCCAACATTCGGATGGCGAAGTGGTTTTATTCGCGAAAAACGCGATGCAAATCTTGCATTTTTTACAAAGGGGAATAAAAACGGCTGCGAGCAATTATGATGGCCTGTTGTAACCCTTTATAATTATTAAGGAAAATTGGTGGAGATGAAGGGACTCGAACCCT
Organism: uncultured Myxococcales bacterium; assembly: GCA_964400725.1. Classification (GTDB taxonomy): domain Bacteria; phylum Myxococcota_A; class SURF-8; order SURF-8; family CAYNVS01; genus CAYNVS01. Next base: position 50,155 of record CAYNVS010000007.1, on the reverse strand, counting down.
CGGCCTCTAGAGTGCGATTCTAGCGCTCTACCAAGCTGAGCTACATCCCCACCTAGGGGATAGGTCAAACTACTTACCAAAAAATTAAACCGTTGTCTATTTTATTTTCGTCCGCCGCTAAAAATTTTTAACGAATAATTAATTTGCGGCGTTTTTTAGGTTTTTAATCGCAAGTAACCAATTGGTTATTTTTAGAAAATTTTCATCCGTCAAGGCGTTTCATTTGACAGACCGCGTTATAATGGTATAATGCGGGCAAAATTTTATTCAGAGCCGGCAATTGACATTCGCAGGACGGACGGCGCGCGGCGGGCGGCCGGGTTCTTATTTTAAAACCAGTCGTTCTTTTAACGTAAAATTAAAGTTAGCGGTGTAGCGCCTCATAACTTTTTTCACTACTTGACAGGAGGTACTTATGAGATTCTTACAAAGGCTGTCCTTCGGGGCTCCGAAAACGGCCGCCATCGCGGCTGCGGCGCTAGCGGGATTATTCCCCGCGTTGGCGAGCGCAAGCGAGGCGGACCTGGTTATGCCCAACGGCATCCAAATGCACCCATACCTATTGATTGGTTTGGGAATTTGCATTCTCGGCATGGCCTTCGCCTTCGGCATTTTCTTGCAGCTGCGCAAACTCGACGTCCATTCCTCCATGCGCGAAATCTCGGAACTCATTTATGAAACCTGCAAAACCTACTTGGTAACGCAGGGTAAATTCATAATGATTCTTTTCCTCTTTATCGGCTCTATCATCGTTGTTTACTTCGGCGTTCTTTCGCATACGCCGATTCCCAAGTTGATTACCATCGTTCTATTCACAATAATAGGCATCGCCGGCTCGTACGCGGTCGCTTGGTTCGGCATCAGAGTAAACACCTACGCCAACAGCCGCTCGGCCTTTGCCGCGCTCAAAGGCATGCCGTTCCCGACCTACGCCATTCCCATTAAAGCGGGTATGAGCGTCGGCATGATGCTCATCTGCGTCGAGCTCGTAATCATGCTCTTCATCCTTCTGTTCATGCCCGTCGATTACGCCGGCCCCTGCTTCATCGGATTCGCGATCGGCGAGTCGCTGGGCGCCGCCGCGCTTCGTATCGCGGGCGGAATCTTCACCAAAATCGCCGACATCGGCTCCGATTTGATGAAAATCGTCTTTCAAATTAAAGAAGACGACGCGCGCAACCCCGGCGTCATCGCGGACTGCACCGGCGACAACGCGGGCGACTCCGTAGGCCCCACCGCCGACGGCTTTGAAACCTACGGCGTAACCGGCGTCGCTCTTATTACCTTTATTCTTCTGGCGGTCGTTCAGTTCGGTCCCGACCAGCAGGTAGTAATGGGCTCCAACGGCAAACCGCTCCCCAACGAACAGGTTCAAATTTTGCTTCTCATCTGGATTTTCATCATGCGCATCGGCATGATCGTTACCAGCGTTCTTTCCTACTTCATTAATGACGTAATCGCCAAGGCGAAATACAAGAACGCATCCAAGTTCAACTTTGAAATTCCGCTCACCTCGCTGGTATGGATTACATCCATCATCTCAATCATAATGACGTTCATTCTTTCCGCGATTTTAATCCCGGACGTTGCCGGAGATAAAACCCTTTGGTGGAAGCTCTCCATCATCATCAGCTGCGGCACCATAGCCGGAGCGCTTATTCCCGAACTCGTCAAGGTCTTCACCTCCACCGAATCCCGCCACGTCCGCGAAGTCGTAACGGCTTCCAAGGAAGGCGGCGCTTCTCTTAACATTCTGTCCGGCTTCATCGCCGGCAACTTCTCCGGATTCTATATGGGCTTGGCCATCGTCGCCCTCATGGGAATAGCCTATTACGTCAGCGGCATGGGGCTGCAGAACATAATGCTGGCTCCGGCCATCTTCGCTTTCGGTCTGGTCGCCTTCGGCTTCCTCGGCATGGGGCCGGTAACCATCGCCGTCGATTCCTACGGCCCGGTTACCGACAACGCTCAGTCGGTTTACGAGCTTTCCACCATCGAAACGATTTCCGGAATTAAAGAAGACGTCAAGAAAAAGTTCGGATTCGAACCCAACTTCGACCGCGCCAAAGAGTTCCTCGAAGAGAACGACGGCGCCGGCAACACCTTCAAAGCCACGGCTAAACCGGTTCTCATCGGAACCGCGGTCGTCGGCGCGACCACCCTTATTTTCGCCACCATCGTTATGCTTACCAACGGTCTTAAAGAAAACGTGGAAAAGATTTCGCTGCTTTATCCGCCGTTCCTGCTCGGCCTCATTTCGGGCGGCGCGGTAATTTACTGGTTCACCGGCGCGGCGACTCAGGCCGTCTCCACCGGCGCCTACCGCGCGGTAGAGTTCATCAAGGCGAACATTAAACTGGACGGAAGCGCCGAAAAAGCGAGCATCTCCGACAGCAAAAAAGTCGTCGAGATTTGCACGCAGTACGCGCAAAAGGGCATGTTCAACATCTTCCTCGGCGTCTTCTTCATCACGTTGGCTTTCGCCTGCGTCAACTCCTTCTTCTTCATCGGGTATCTAATCTCCATCGCCATGTTCGGTTTGTATCAGGCCATCTTTATGGCCGACGCCGGCGGCGCGTGGGACAACGCGAAGAAGCTGGTCGAGACCGAGCTTAACGCCAAAAATACAGAACTTCACGCGGCTTGCGTCGTTGGCGACACCGTTGGCGATCCGTTCAAGGACACTTCTTCCGTCGCCATGAACCCGATTATCAAGTTCACCACGCTGTTCGGCCTTCTCGCCGTCGAGCTGGCGACCGAAATCAACAAGGGCGATACCTCCCACACCACCACCGCGATTATGGCGGCGATTTTCTTCGTCGTCGCCGTCGCGTTCGTCTATCGTTCGTTCTACGGTATGCGCATCACCAAATAATCGAGCGCAAAACCTGAAATTAAGCGGGCGCGGCTTTATGGCCGCGCTCGTTTTTTTTAACCGTGAATAAAAACAAACGAATTCGTCAATCGGGGCTTGCGGCGCTGGCGGTTTTACTGCCGATTCTGGCTCTTTCATCGGCGGCGGGCGGTTTCCCGGACGCCCCGATTATCTGCGTCTTTAAGCGCTTGACGACTCTTCCATGCCCGGCGTGCGGCATGACGGCGGCCTTTTTCGAGCTGGGAGCGGGAAGCGCCGGCGCGGCGTTTGCCTTGAACGCGGCGTCTCCTCTTTTTTTTGCGGCTTTTTGGTTTGCGGCTGGTCTCGCTTTGGTTCAGCTTTTTACCGGAAAGAGCCTGCTCGATTTTGTTTGGAGCCGCGGCAAACGGACGTTTTTAATTGTTTTCTCCGCCGCGCTTGCGTTTGCTTGGGTCGTCAACCTGTGGGCAAGGCTTGCAAAGTAGCTAAAGAGTTTGCGCCGCAAAAGACGACGTCTTATTTTGAGAATTTCCTCGTTTATTAAATTGACACCGGCCAAGTAATGATTAATAAATTTAACAATCGATTTTATTAATTCTACTGCGTTATTTAAAGCAACCCGCATCGCTTCTGAAGCAAGGAGAGCCCGATGAGCGAAGATTTAAAGAATTTGAGCGGCAAATCAAAAATTAACCTCGACGATCCGGTTGAAATCTCCGGCGATTCCTACTGGGTCGGACGGCGCGAAGGAACGCTGCTTGAGCGCAACATATTTTTGCGCGTCTTCAAGCGCGGAGGCCGCAGCGTAAACTTAATAATCGATCCCGGTCCTCCCGAAGACCTCGTGCCGATGTCGCAAAAGGTCGGCAAAATTATTGAAAATCTTCGCAAGGTAAATCTCGTCTTCCTCAATCACCAAGACCCGGACGTCTGCTACAACTCCGGCTATCTGCAAAAGATGAACCCGAACCTGCTGGTTCTCTGCTCCGAGGACACGTGGCGCCTAGTCCGTTTTTACGGCCTTTCCAGCAAGAATTACAGGCCGGTTGAAAAATTCAAAAATCTGACGGTAAGCCTCGCCACTGGCCACGTTTTATCTTTTATTCCCACGCCGTTCTGTCATTTTCGCGGCGCGACTATGATATACGACCACGAGACTCGCATACTTTATACCGGCGATTTATTCGGCGGCCTGTCGTATAAAAGCGACCTTTACGCCGACGAATCGTCGTGGGACGGCATGAAGACGTTCCACCAGATTTACATGCCGGTGCAGGAAGGGCTGAAACTGGCGGTTAAAAACATACGCGCGCTCGACCCCAAGCCGGTGATGCTCGCGCCGCAGCACGGCAGCATAATAACCGGCAAATGGGTAGATTACTACCTCGATAAGATTGAAAATCTGCCGGTCGGCCTCAACCTGCTGCTCGACAGCCAGCAGAAGGACAACTATCTGGTCGGCATGAACGAGCTTCTTGCGGAGCTTTCGCCTTTCGTAGACGAAATGAGCCTGCGCAACGCCATGCGCGTCTTCGCGGCGGACGGCACGTTCCCAAATATAATTAAGGCGGAAGGGCTTAAAGTCCTCGACATTAAAATCGATCTAGAGACCGCCGTGTCGAAATTCGTTCAGGCTTTAACGCAAAACCTGCCCGACCACAGGGACATGATTGAAATGGTCTGCATCAAGGTGCTTTTAGGGCGCAACATACCGCTCCCCGAAATGTTCTCCGGCGAAATTACCGAGTCGCCTGAGTTCTTCGACGTGGATTAACTTTTTCGCTTCTAATAATAAAGGGCCGAAAGGCCTTTTTTTATTGCGCTCGGCTTTTGTCAGTCGGCGGCGCAAAAACCCGCTGCGCTGTAAACGCGCGCCGAGCAATGAAATCCTAAGCGGCGTTTGGTTTATTCGCCGTAATTTTCTTCTTCCTCGACGGCTGTTTCTTCGGGCGATTCGTCTCCGTCTAAGCTTTCATCAACTTCAACTTCGGCTTCAGCCTCGGTTTCCGCCTCGAATTCCGGAGCGACGCATTCGTTTACGACGCAGATTTTTCCGTCGCGGCTGCAGTCGTAATACGCCTGCCATTCGTTACGGTAGTCGCAGCGCATTAGGGTTTGTCCCCAATCGCCGCATTTCAAATCGCCGCTGCGGCAGCCGACCTGCTCGTACGACGACGAGCATCCCGCCGCGAACGCCGCAAAAAACAAGACTGCGAAAAAAAATATGTTTTTCATCTTAATTTGTTTTTATGCAATAGCCAACGACGCCGTAAATTACCGCCGAGCAATAGTAGCCGAGACAGCATTGCCGCATTAAAGGGCCGCAAACCGGCGGATTTTCACAATTGCAAGGAACGCAGTTGGGCGAGCTGGCGGCGTTGCAGCATTCGCCCGGCGGGCAAGCGGGGCACTCGTCCCTTGTACAGAAACAAAGAACGGGGTCGCAATAAATTAACGGGCACTTGCCGTCGCAGTCGCAGTCTCTGACGACGGAACTGCATCGCCCGTCCCTGCGGCAGGTCAAACCGGCCGCGCAGTCTTCGTCTTTATAGCATTTAGGCTTGCAGCAGCCGAGCGTCTGTCCATCGGGTTTTTCGCAGTACAAAGAAGTCGAGCAATCGGCGTCCGCGTAACATTCAACGCATTCCCCAATGCTTGAAACGCACTTTCCCTTATTATTGGCGCATTCCGGGCTCTCGTCGTCGTTCAAACAGCACTTTGTTCCTTGAGGGCAGGATTCTCCGACGGAGTAACAGTAATTTCTGCAAATTCCCCAGCCCGAATTCTCGTCTAAATCGCAAAACTGTTTGCCCGCAACGCATTGATCTGAGCTTACGCAGAACCCTATGCGCTCGCATTCAAGGGTTGCGGCGGAGCATGTATAGCCTAAAGGGCAGGGGTCGGCGGCGCCGTTCTGGTCGCAGTAAGGCAGGCAAACGCCGCTTGAAGCTCCTTCCATTTTAAAGCAGTATTTATACTCGCTTCCGCAGTCCGCGGACTCTTTGCACGGAACGCCTTCCATCTCGTAATAAAAGTCGTTTTCCTTTTCCTCTTCCAAGCGGTTTTCGATTTCGTCGCCGTCGGGAGAGTTTTGGCAAACGCCGTTTACGCACGTTATAGAAACTCCTAAAATCGAGCAGTCGATTATATCAACCCATTTGAGGAAATTTCCGGCGTAGCCGCACTTTTGCGAAAACGTCGGGTTTTCCGGGTTGCAGCGCGTCGCGCCCGTTAAACAAACCTCGCATCGGCCGGCTTGACATACTTTGCCCGACTGAGCGCAATCTACGTCGTGTGTCCATTGCCCGTCGGGCCCGCAGAATTGCTTAACCGTCTCGTTCTTACACCTCAACGAACCCGGCTCGCAAGTTCCGGTCGTCTCCAACTCCGCGGCGGTTTCGATTTCTTCCTCCGGGTTGACGCATCGGCCGTTGAGGCAGGCGCCGCCCGAAGACGCGCAATCGTCCAATAAAGCCCATTCGCCGTCGTATCCGCACCAAAGGGCTTTTCTCTTCGCGTCGTCGCATTTCAGCGACTCCGGCGAACACACTTTTTCGCGTTTAATTTTTGTCTCGCAGGAAGCCGCGGAAAAAATCAGCGTTCCGGCTAAAAGCGGCGCCAGAAGCAATAATAAGCTGCGCTTAAACGACTTCAAGCGTTCCTCCTTGTAAAGACGCAGCCGCGCTAGGTCAATAAGCGCGCGCATTAGCGCGGCTGTCAAGGCGCGAAAAACGGCTAAAAATTTTAAATTTGCGGCAAATCAAAGAAGCGGCGGAAGCCTTTAGACGAACTTTCCGCGCTTAACTTCCCGCGCGTCGGTCGAGGGAAGCGTATAAATTTTAAATAAAAATCCCCCTCGCCTTTCGGGGAGGGGGACTTGTTAAGTTATATGCAGAAGCCTAAAACGCCGTAAACAATGGCCGAGCACCTGTATCCGAAGCAGCACTGCTCCAACAGGATGCCGCAAACCGTCGGGTTCTTGCATTCGCATTTGTAGCAGTTGGGCGCGTGAGCCGCGTCGCAGCAATACATGGGCGCGCAAGAGGGGCAGTTAAGGACGCATTGGCAGTAAAGCGGGTCGCAGACGTAACCCATGCCGCATCCGCCTCCGCAGTCGCAGTTGCTTACGCCGGAGCCGCAGCGTCCATCGCTGCGGCAAGTTAAGCCGGCGGGGCAGTCTTCGTTTTTGTAGCATTTCGGTTTGCAGCAGCCTAAATTCTGTCCCGCGATTTTCTCGCAGTAGTTTAAGCTTCCGCAGTCGGAATCGCTGTAACAGCGGCTGCATTCGCCCTGCGTGGATATGCACTTTCCGGCCTTGCCCGCGCAATCGGAGCTTGCGTCGTCTTTAAGGCAGCATTTTGTAAGCTGCGGGCAGCTTTCGCCCGGAAGGTAACAGTAATTCTTGCAAACGCCCCAGCCGGTTTCGCCGTCTTTGTCGCAAAACTGCCTTCCGGTCGTGCAGTGCGCGCCCGAAGTGCAAAAGCCTTCTATGCGCTCGCATTTAAGCGTTCCGGTGGTGGAGCAGGTGTAGCCTACGGGGCACAAATCGGCGCCGCCCTGCTGATCGCAGTAAGGCAGGCATATTCCGTCGGCCGCGCCTTCCATTTTAAAGCAGTATTTGTTGGTATTTTTGCAGTCCGGGTCGGATGCGCAGGCGTCGCCTTCGAGCACGTACTCTGTATCGTCGCCGTCGCCTAACGGCGTTCTGCATATGCCGTTGTCGCAGACTATTCCGCCGCCGAGCGTCGAGCAGTCGATAATATCCGTCCAAGCGCCGCCTACGCACTTTTGTGAAAATGTAGGCTTATCGGAGTTGCAGCGGGTTGCGCCGTCCATGCAGCCGCCGCATTTGCCGAGCTGGCATCCTTTGTTGAATTCGGCGCAGTTCTGATCGTCTTCCCACTTGCCGCTGGGGTTGCAAACCTGGGTTACCGTGGCGTCTTTGCATTGCTTGGTGCCCGGAGTGCAGTTGGCTCCTTCGGGGTCTTCGTCGGTCGCGATTACGCAAGTTCCGCCGGAGCAGACTTTGCCTTCGGTATCGCATTTTTTAGAGAAAACCCACTTTTTGGTGGCGTCGCACTGCTGGCGGGTATTGGCGTTCGCCGGGTCGCATCTGTAAGCGCCGGGCGTGCAGTCTCCGGTAGAGCCTTCTACGCACTGACCGGCGCTGCAAACTTTGCCTTCCAACTCGCAGTTTTTCGCCGTTTTCCACGTTTGGTCGGCGCCGCAGGTTTGAACTTCGTTGGTTCCGGGGGCGCACCTTAACGTGCTGGGGGCGCACGGGCCGTCGCTCGCGCTGGAGCCGCACGAGGCCGCAAACGACGCCGCCGCCGCAAGCGCCGCGCACGCGACTAAAAGACGCAATGAAAGGTTACGCATGATAGCCTCCTTTTGCCAAATACCCAAAAAACGAGACCATATAAGGCTTGAAATCCTATATCGTCGTTACTACGTCTCTTTATTATATTACGTTAATTTGTTTTTGCTTGCAACTAATAATTTTAAAACGGAAAAAAAAGTTGCAAAAAAATATTTTTTGTGGCAAATAGTCAATTCGCTTTTTGAAAGGAGTTTGCAAAATGACCAAAGCGCCTTTAAAAGAAATGAAAGAAAGATTTGGCACCAAGGAAGAACTGGTTAAGCAGCTTGTTGACCGCCTTGAGAAAAAAGCCGACGAAAAACGCGACGATTTTATTAAAAGACTTATGCGCGTAAGCAACGGCAAACTCTTGAGACTCTATAAAGTTACCGAGACCGTTTACGGCAAATTCGGCAGCAAGACCGACTTAGTTGAACGTCTGCTCAAACTGGAGCGTCCGACGGCCAAAAAAGAAGACTCCCCTTTCAAAAAGGCTCTTCTCGCCCAGACGCACGCCAGGCTGCTCGACCGTTTCACCGCCCTTGAGAAACGCGCCAAAAAAGCGTAAGCGCGCGCCGGAGCCGATAAGGCTTTTTGCAATATAAAGGGAACATTCAAACCGGACTAATCGTCCGGTTTTTTTATTAATTGTCGCAATTTCCTTCATTCGCCGCGGGGCTTTTTCGCAATAATATCATTTTTACTTATCAATCCGATGAATTTATTTATCAGAAGAATTATTGACACGGCGCGCTCTAAAAAGTAAAGCTATTAATTAGGCTGCAACGCGAAATCGGCTTTTGCCGACAACTTAACCGTCAAGGAGCAATGGATATGGCGCTGAAAAAACTGACAAACAACTCGATGCTTTGGCGTTACAAATGGAGAGCCGGAATGATAAACTGGCTTTTCCACCGCATTTCCGGGCTTGCGCTGGTTCTTTACATCTGCGCGCACATGTTCGTCGTGTCGTCCCTTAAATCGGGCGCGGTTTCCGACAAGGCCGCCTTCGACAGGCTCGCGCAAATCATGCACAATCCCGTTTTGACTATTTTAGAAATCGCTCTGCTGGCCGCGGTTCTATATCACACATTCAACGGAATAAGAGTGATGGCCGTCGATTTCTTCAACGGAAGCAAGCGGGACAAGCTGTTGAACGCAATCCTTTGGATTGCTTTTCTCGGCGTCTTCATTCCGTCCGGTCTGGTTATGTTCCTCTCCATTTTTAAATAACCGCAGCAGACTCGTATAGAGGCGAAATATGGCAAACAGAGCTAAACGTTCATACACCTTTTGGTGGTTTTTTCAACGGTTCACCGCGGTAATACTGGTTTTCACGCTGATTTACCACATGGTTTCCATGCACTTTTCCTTCGACGGAGGCGTTCGCCGCTCCGAACTTGACGCCGCTAAAATAATAGAGCATTTCAACAGCCCTTATTTTAAGGCGATGTATCTTTTGTTCCTCTTTTCAGGCCTGACGCACGGCTTGAACGGCCTTATGAACGTAATTGACGACTACGTCGCATCCTCCTGCTGGAAGACGGCATGGGTATGGTTCGTCTGGCTGTTGGGAATCGGCATTTTCATCCTCGGCGCCGTTACGGCGCTTTCCTAACCAAGCGGAGGCAGCAGATATGCGCAAAGTTCCAATCATCACGCACGACGTATTAGTGGTCGGAGCCGGCGTGGCCGGTCTTCGCGCCGCGCTTGAAGCCGCTCCCGTCGCCGACGTAGCGGCGCTCAGCAAGGTTTACCCGACCCGCTCCCACACCGGAGCCGCGCAGGGCGGAATTTCCGCCGCGCTCGGCAACGAAGAGGAAGACCACTGGGAGTGGCACATGTTCGACACGGTCAAAGGCAGCGACTACCTCGGCGATCAAGACGCGATTGAAGTTCTCGCGAAAGACGCCCCCCGCGCCATTATCGAGCTCGAACACTACGGCGTTCCGTTCAACCGGATGAAAGACGGCCGCATAGCTCAGCGCCCGTTCGGCGGGCACACCAAAGAGTACGGCAAGGCGCCGATACGCCGCGCCTGCTACTCCGCCGACAGAACCGGGCACGCGATGCTTCACACATGCTACGAGCAGTGCGTTAAAAATAACGTCCGCTTTTACAACGAGTTTCAGGCAGTCAAGCTGCTTTTAAGCTCCGACGGCAAAAAGGTAGCGGGCGTCGTCGCCGTGGACATCCAAAACGGCGATTTCTACATTTTTAAAGCTAAAACCGTCATGCTCGCCACCGGCGGGCACGGAAGAATGTACCGCACAACCAGCAACGCCTACGCCTACACCGGCGACGGCATGTCTCTGTGCCTGCGGGCCGGGCTGCCGCTTGAAGACATGGAATTCGTGCAATTTCATCCGACCGGCCTTTACCCGCTGGGCATTCTTATCACCGAGGCGGCGCGCGGCGAGGGCGGCAAGCTCTTCAACGGCAAGGGAGAGCGCTTCATGGAGCGCTACGCGCCCACCATTAAAGACCTCGCCCCCCGCGACATCATCAGCCGCAGCATTTACTTCGAGATACGCGACGGCAAAGGCGTCAACGGGCTGCCTTACGTCAATTTGGACGTTACTCATCTCGGAGCCGCCGAGATCAACCGCAAACTGCCGGAAATCGCCAGCTTTGCAAAAATTTACGCGGGCGTCGATCCGGCCAAATCTCCCATCCCCGTTACCCCGACGGCGCATTACGCCATGGGCGGAATCCCGACCGACAAAGACGGACGCGTCCGTTACGACGCGGGCGACGGCATAGTGGACGGCCTTTACAGCGCGGGCGAGGCGGCGTGCGTGTCGGTTCACGGCGCAAACCGCTTAGGCACCAACAGCTTAGTCGATTTGGTCGTATTCGGTCGGCGCGCCGGCAAGCACATGGTCGAATACCTCAAGACCGCAACTTTCGAGGAAATACCCGAAACAGCCGCGGACGACGTGATTGCGGAATTCGAGGCGCTTAGGAAGAGAACGGGCGGCGAGTCGTATTCTACGCTGCGCGACGAAATGCAGAACTCCATGATGGACGACGTGGGCATCTTCCGCACGGCCCCGGCCATTCAACGGGCTATAACCAAAGTCGCCGAGCTGAAGGAACGTTACAAGAAGGTCGTGATTCAAGACAAAGGAACGAAGTTCAACCAAGACCTGCTGGAAGCGTACGAGCTCGGCTTCCTTTTGGATTGCGCGCAGACCGTCGCCGAAGGGGCGCTTTTGCGCGAAGAGTCCCGCGGGGCGCACTGCCGCGAGGACTTCCCCAACCGCGACGATAAGAATTGGCTTAAGCACACGTTCGTCCGGCGGGACGCCAACGGCAGGCTGGAGTTTAGCTTCAGGCCGGTAACGCTGGGCATGTTCGAGCCCAAAGAGCGCAAGTATTGATTTGCGGCAAACCTTAATAAGCGGAAAGAAAATAAAATGAAAGTCGCCATTAAGCTGAAGAAATACAACCCGGAGACGATGAGCAAACCCGAGTGGCGCAGCTTCGAGGTCGAGGCAGTCGAAACCGACCGCATACTTGACTTGCTCAACAAAATAAAGTGGTATCAAGACGGCACGACGACGTTTCGCCGCTCCTGCGGGCACGGCATGTGCGGCAGCTGCGCGATGCTGATAAACGGCGAGAACAAACTTGCGTGCCTTTCGCTTGTGCGCGAGTACCCGGCGGGTAAAACAATCGTCATCGAGCCGCTGCCCGTGGCCGAGGCGCACGTACAGAAGGATTTGTGCGTGGACTTGGAGCCGTTCTTCCGCAAATACCGCAAGGTGCTGCCGTACCTTATCAACGACGAGCCGCCCCCGGAGCATATGGAGCGCCTGCAAAGCCCGGCGGATCAGGAGCTTATCGAGGAATCGACCAAGTGCATACTTTGCGGCTCGTGCACGTATAGCTGCCCCAGCAGCTGGTCCGACCCCGATTACCTCGGCCCCTCCGCGATGCTCAAGGCGTTCCGGTTTATCTTCGACACCCGCGACGCGGCGGCGGACGAGCGATTAGCGATACTTGACAACAAAGAGGGCGTTTACAAGTGCTACACGGTGTTTAACTGCGTCCACGCCTGCCCGAAGGAAATTAACCTCACGTGGCACATCGGCGAAATTAAGAAACGCCTTGCAAAGGAAAAGTATTAAGCCGTAATAAATTCACTTTACCTCAAACGAACCCGCAACGTGAAAATGTTGCGGGTTTTGCTTATTAATTATCGCGATTGATTTATTTTATCGGCGGCGTATAATTAAGTACGGAATGATGAAAAAAACGAATTTATACTATTTCTCGAAAGTTTTTTCCGATTGAAATTTGCGTCCCTCGATACATTTTGCTAGAAGCAAAACACTCGGGACGTGCGGAAATTGTTATATGTATTATGGCGCAACTGCCCGTAATTGCTAATTATTCCTTCTCCACCGACTCGCCGAAGAAGTTGAACCCGCCGTAGCGCGCGGCGTCGGGGCCGTAGCTTTTTATGTTACGAGTAACAAGTTCTATTAATTATAATTTTCTTCAAATCGTCCGATAGATGGTTGAAGTAGGCGCAGTAACCGGCCACGCGCACCAGCAGATACGGGTATTTTTCCGGGTGATCGTACGCGTCGAGAAGTATCTCGCGGCTTATGACGTTCGGCTGGAACTGCATTCCGCCTTTTTGAAAAAACCCTTTAAATACGCTCGCGAGATTTTTAACTCCTTCCCGGCCTTGAAAGAGCGCCGCGTCGATGGTGAACGTAAGCGTCGTGCCGTTTGGCGCGTAGCTTGCAAAGTCGACGTCCGCAACCGAATTGAGCGACGACAGAAGGTCGGCCATTTTCATTCCGTAATGCGGCGCCACGCTGTTGGCAAGAGGAACGCCTTTCATCCTGCCCGAAGGCAGCGACGGCGTTTTCTTTCCGTAAACGTCGCTGACGTTTAGAGCGTAATAACCCGCGGAATAAATGCCGTTTCGAGGACAATTTGGAACCTGCTTGAGCGCGTTGACGTAAATTTGAAGAGTCCTGTTGACCCAGCGCGCCGCTTCCGGCGACTCGTCCTGCCCGAACTTGGGAACCGCAAGCAAAGCCTCTCGTATCTTTTGGTTCTTTTCGCCGGCGAAATCGCTCTCTATCGCGGAAATAACCTCGCTTATCGAATAAAGACGCTTTTTAAAAACAACTTCGTCCAACGCGTGCAGCGAGTCCGCCGCGTCGGTAATTCCGACGGCCTGAATGCCGCTGCTGTTGTGCCGCGCGCCGCCGTCGTTCAAATCTCTGCCGCTTTTTACGCTTCCCTTGGAAAGCGAAGAGGCCAGCGGAGTCGGGAAATCTTTTCTAATCGCCGCCTCTATTTTTTGGTGGTCGGCGAGTATGGAATTGGCGAGCGCGTTCAGCCTGCGCTGGAAGCGTTCGAGCAGCTCGTCCATGTTCGCGGGCGGATTGGGGCGCGGTTTTCTTGACTTTTTATAATAATCCCGCGCTTTGTTGTATTTTTCATAGATGAATTTGGACGTTTTCTTGTCTTTATTAAAGGCAAAATCGACGAATTTTGTCGCTATTTTCTCGATTTGGTCGGGAACGTCAAAGTTCCACAGATCTTCTTCTTCCCCTTTTAACGCCTGAAGCATCGGCAGAACCACGTTCATGTTGGCGCAGTCGGTGTTGCCGTAATGGTCGTCGGATGCGTTGGGCTCCACGCAGCCGACTATGGCGTAATTGCGCGCTTCCTCTATCGTCGTATCGTAGTGGCGCGTTAGAGTGTCGAGGTATATCTCGTCGTTGTATAGCGCGGGCATAGGGGAGCCGTTTATGTAAACTTCCGCGATCCTTTCAAGATATTCGGCCGGGCTGTCGGGATGAATGCGCGCCGTCATGTTTACGGCGTACGGCTGAAGCTCGCAAATATCAAGCAAGGCGTAGGTAAGCTCGTTGGTGGCGTCTTTGCCGTCCTTGGTCAAGCCTCCGGCCGTAACGGTCTGGTCGGTGGACATCGTCTCGAAGAGCCTGCCGACTTTCAAATAAGTGTCGCCGTCGTTCACCAAAATCGCTTCGTCCATTTTTAAAATAAAAAGCGCGAGCAGCTCGCGGGCTCTTTCGTAGTCGATTCTTCCGGCCTCTTTATCTTTAATATAATAAGGATACAAAATCTGGTCTAGCCGGCCCGGAGAAATCGCGTTTTCAAAAGTTTCAATGCACAGCGCGATGTGCAGGAACAACATGCTTTGGAGAGCTTCATGGTAGGTTTCGGCGGGATATTTCGGAACGCGCCTGCAGACTTCCGCCATAGTCTCAAGCTCCATGCGCCGCGCCGGATTCGTCTCGTTGTCGGCCATTTCCGTAAGCTTTTTAACGTAGTTTTCGGCGAAGGCCTCAAGAGCCTTTAAAGATATAATCATCGCTTCGTAAACGTTTTGGTCGTTTTGCGGGTTTTCGCGCCGCGCGGTTTCGATTTCTTCAATCAGTCCCGTCGTCCCTTTTTGCAAAAGGCGCTCGTAATTAACTATAAAATGCGCGATGGAAGCCATGTTGTTGTTGAAGCCGACCATCATTTCGGATGCGCGGGCGAAAAGAAGCGCGAAGTCTTTGAGGCTGGAGTTGACTTTTGCCATAAGACAGCGTTTTGCCCAGAACGGCAATATTTTTTTGTAAAAAAGACGTTTTTCTTCTTTTGTGCAGGCGAAAGGAACCGGCGTCTGACGCTCCAAATTAGGAAGCAGAGCCCCAAGCATTATGCCGTAATGCTCTTCCCAGACCTGACCGCCGCGTCTTTTGGAAGTGAAATTCCCGACGAGCAGCTCGCCCGGATAGACGATGGCTTTTTTGTTTTTAAGAACGTACATAAGCCGCTCGGCTCTGTGTATATGACTTGGCTTGTCGAACCCGTTTTTTTTATAAAAATCGGTTTTTAGGTTCGATACTTCCATGCAAACGCTGTGCGGGCTCGTGCGAATAGCGTTTTGAATGTCGTAAACTCTTTGCGGAAACGCCGCTTTATGTCTGGCTTGGTCAACGTCGAGACGCTCGGCTTTTACGCCGTATTTTTTAAAAGTCAAAACCGCGGTTTTGATGGATTCGACCGCTTGATCGTCGGTAATGTTTAACGCTTCGCTCTTGACGCCCAGCCGTTTCGCTTTTTCCTCGTACATGCTGTGGTATTTCAGCAGCTCTATCGAATCGCGCCCCAGCGATTTTAAATATTCCGCCGCCGCTTTGACGTTTGCCTCGGAGTCGTTGCGCCCCGGAACCATGACCATGCGGAATTTAACGTTAGCCTTTTTATTGAGGAGTTTCGTTACGTTTTCGCGAACGAGCGCGTCGCTTTGCTTTGTAAGCCGCCTGTGCAGCGCTTCGTCCCCCACAACCTTCAAATCGACGAGAAACAAATCGACGAACGGCGCGTATTTCTCGACGTTCTCCCACGGAACGCACAAACTCGTTTCGACTGCTACGTTGATTTTTTCTTTTTTCAGGGCGCGCAGCAATGGAAGAAGCGCCGCCGGGCTTTGCAGCGCCGGATCTCCGCCGGAAAGAGTAACGCCTCCGCCCGTAAGGTCAAAGTAGGTTTTATCGAGCTTCGCCGTTTGAACGATTTCCGCGGCCGTATAGTTTTTGCTTTCTTCAAGCGCGGACGCGGCGCAGTGCGCTTCGGGGTTTTGACACCAAATACACTTTAATTTGCAGCCGCGAAAAAAGACCGTAGTCCGCAACCCGGGACCGTCGTGGACGCAGGTGCGCTGGATTTTAAAAACGTCGAGTTTCGGTTCCGCGGCGTTTTTAACTCGCTTGGCCGAAGCGTTAAGGCTTTGCCTTTGGTTTTCTTCTCTTACGCGTTCCTGCATCATGGCAATCTCCGTTTTGGTTTTTACGATGCGCCGTCCGACTTCGGGGCGTTTTGCGCCGCGAGGCCGAAAAATGCGAAATCGACCGTTTCTTTTATGAGTTCGCGGACGTCCGCGCCGTTTGCGTCGTCTTGAAGCCACTTTGTAATATGGCGCACTCCCATTCCGACGATCGCCTGCGCGACGACGGCCGAATTGCACGGTCTCGCGTATCCTTTGGCGATCGCGTTTTCGAGGTAAAAGGCCGCAAGCCCCGCGAATTGATCGAACAAATTGTTGATGCGCTGCTCGAATTCTCGGTCAACCGTCGGCCCTTCTCTTAGTATCAACAGAACAAGTTTCCGGTTTTGTTCTATTACCTCGGCCATGGCGCCGACCGCGTGAAGGCTCGCCTCCCGGTATTCTTGCGCGTTGGAAGGAAGATTGGCCGTCATACCGGCGAATTTGCCCAGCAGCATGTCGCCGAACCTGTCCATTATTTCGTCGATGAGATCGCGTTTGTTTTTAAAATTTCTGTAAAACGTTCCTTGTCCGACTCCGGCGCGGGCGACGATGTCGGAGATTAGAGCCGCGTGGTACCCTTTCTCGCTGAAAACTTCCACGGCCGCGTTCAGCAGCTCCTGATTGGTTCGTTCCTTCCTGTCGGAATCCTTTTTTCGGCGCAAAGTGGAAACCATGTATTTCTCCGGTCGTTTAAAAAATTTCTCTTCAACCAGTTTCAGAATAAACGAAACGGACGGACTAGTCAATCCCGTTTTGTCTTTTTTTGAAAATTTTTTATAAAATCTGTAAAAAAAACGCCGCCGCCTGTTTCCGTTTTATAAGAAACCGCGTCAAACTATGCGCCGCGTTCCGTCCGCGCCAAAGCGTCAACGCCCCAGCCGGCGCGGGGTAAGACGGCCGCAGGGGCGCCAGCGGCGTCAGAGCGGCAATCGTTCTGCGCGGTTTGGCAAAACGCCGATTATGCCGTCGCGGGCGGGAGATTGCAGGCCTTCTATCGTCGTAAAATGGCGGAAGGATGGGACAGGCGGGATGAGTGCGGCTCTTTATAAGAAAAATACTTTCAAGAAGCGGTTTAATTTGCGCAAAAACGAGATTAGGCTTTTTAGAGTAGGCGAATTAAATTGATATTTACGGCCGCCTAAGTAAAATGGCTTGTAATAATAACCTTTCTTTTAATGCAAGCGAGGAAAAAAATGCTGCACACTAGAGTTTGCGACGTTTTCGGCGTTCAATACCCTATTATTCAAGGCGGTATGATTTGGGTTTCCGGCTGGAAACTGGCGGCGGCGGTAAGCGGCGCGGGCGGGCTGGGGCTCATAGGCGCGGGGAGCATGAACCCGGAACTGCTGCGAGAACACATCCGCAAGGCGAAGGCCGCATGCGAAAAGCCTTTCGGCGTCAACCTGCCGATATTCTTCAATTACGCCGAGGAAATGGCGCGCGTAATAATAGACGAAGGGGTGAAGATTGTCTTTACATCCGGCGGCAGTCCCAAAAAATTCACAAAAGCGTTTCGCGACGCCGGAATGCGCGTCGCGCATGTAACAAGTACGCCCGCGCTTGCGAAAAAATGCGAGGAAGCCGGCGTTGACGCCGTGGTCGTGGAGGGATTTGAGGCGGGAGGGCATAACGGACGCGACGAACTAACCACGATGGCGTTAGTTTCGCAGACGGCGGAACTGGTTAAAACAATTCCCGTAATAGCCGCCGGAGGAATTTACAACGGCGCGACGATGGCGGCGGTTTTGTGCATGGGCGCGGAAGGGGCGCAGGTCGGCACGCGCTTCGCCGCGTCCGCCGAGTCGAGCGCGCACGAAGGGTTTAAGCGGGCGATGCTCGAAGCCTCGGCCTCCGACACCGCGCTTCTGCTGCGCAAGCTGATACCGGTGCGCGTAATTAAAAACGACTGGGCCGCGCGCGTCGCCGCAGCGGAGAGCGCCGGAGCCGGAGAAAAAGAACTGCTTGAGCTTCTGGGCGAAAAGCGCAGCCGCCTAGGCATGTTTGAAGGGGACGTAAAAGAAGGCGAGCTGGAAATAGGACAGGTCGTAGGCGCGCTGAAAGACCTGCCCGGCGCCGCCGAAATTGTGGAAAAAATGGCGAAAGAATGCGTCGAGACTCTCAGGCGCGCCGCCAAACTGGCGGAATAGGCCGGATTTAAAACGAATTTATTTAAAGACGCTATAAAACGCAAAGCGGAGAACCCGCTCGATGAATAAAATACTAATTTCGGCGATTATTTTTACGGTTTTTTCTTTCGGCCTTCAATGCGGCGGCTCCCAATTGGCGGCGGTAAAAAAGCCGGTCGAAATAGACGCTCCGTTCGTTACGGACGAACTTGGAAGACCGATTATTTTCCGCGGCGCCAACATCGACCGGGGAGCCAAGGGAGGCTCGGTTCCGAACATTACCCGCGAGCAGGTTTTAAGGCTTTCGCGCGATTGGGGCTTCAACTTTGTCCGTTATTTAATGGTCTGGGAAGCCGTCGAGCCATCGGCGGGCGAATACGACTACGAATATCTCGCGAAAGTTAAAAGTCAGCTCGAATGGTTCGCCGAAGCGGGAATTTACGTTATGCTGGATATGCACCAGGACGTTTACGCAAAGAAGTTCTGCTGCGACGGCGCGCCGGAGTGGGCTGTTTGGGACGACGGTCTGCCGTTCGAGCTTCAAAGCCAATGGTGGACGAACTACCTTCAGCCCGCGGTTAAAAGGGCGTTCGACAACTTTTGGGATTACCAAGGGAAAAACGCTTTTTTGCAGGACTCCTATATTGCGATGTGGGGAGTGGTCGTTAAAACCCTTAAAGACTCAAAAGCGATTATAGCGTACGACATAATGAACGAACCTCATCCGGGCTCGGACTTTGATCCGGCGGAAGCGGTGGGAATTGAAAACCCCGAAGGACCGTCTCCGTCTTTTGACAGGGAGAAACTCCAGCCGTTTTATCAGCGCGTAATAAATAAAATTCGCGAAATAGACTCGGATGGATGGATAGCCTACGAAGGCCGTTACGGCGCCGTCGGCAACGGAATGCCGTGCTATTTTACCAAACTTACCGACCCGCGCAAAGGGGCGCCAAGACTGCTTTACGCGCCGCACTTGTATTCCGTCGCGCTGGAGGCGAAACAGGCATACGACCCCAAAAGCGATACATCCGTCGCGGACTGGGCGAAGAACCGCAAAAAAGAAGCCGCCGAATGGGGAACGCCGCTTATCGCAGGCGAATGGGGGCTCGATTTATCGTGGGTTGATTCGCGCCTTTTCTTTCGCGACGTTCTTAACGCGCTTGAATCGCTTAATGCGGGCTGGGCGTATTGGTCGTGGGATCCGGGCGGGTGGAGCTGGCTCGATCCGCGGGAACAAGAGACCGACGCCGCGAATTATCTTGTAAGAGTTTACGCGCGTAAAACGGCGGGAATTCCTAAATCGTTCAATTACGACCCGGACGCCAAAGCGTTTACGCTCGAATACGAAGACCGCGCGGAGATTTCCGGCGCGACGGAGATTTACGTTCCGGCCAAACGGTTTTACCCAAACGGTTTCGACGCGTCGGTTGACGGTTCGGCGGACGGATTTACTTACAAATGGGACGCCGAAACTGAATTGCTGCTTATAAACGTCCCAAAGACAGGCGGAACTCACAAAATAAATATTACGCCCAAGAGCGCCGACTAAAAATATACTAGAGCGTTTTTTTCGGCCAATTTTTTACTAGAAAAGGATACAAAGCGAATCGGGCGGATTTATTAAATCCAAACCGGCGGCATTATTTTTTCTACGCTGTTTCGGCAATCTTTGCGGCGTTTATGGCAAAACTAAATACGTATCTGGACTGATTATCTCTCTATCCCGCTCGTCATTTTCAATAACTCTTGACAATATATAGTTGTATGGTAATTTTCTTGCGGCATAAAATAGGCCGGAATTTTTCCGGCGGTATCGCACTGTTTTTAAAAGGAGGCAGCCGTGGACTACAAAGATACCTTGAACCTGCCCAAGACGACGTTCGAGATGAGGGGCAAGCTCCCCGAAGCCGAACCGAAGTCGCTCGAAAAATGGGAGCGGCTTAACGTTTACAAAAAACTGATGGAGAAAAATGTTGGCAAACCGAAGTTCGTCCTTCACGACGGGCCTCCGTACGCCAACGGCTCAATTCATCACGGGCACGTTTTGAACAAGGTTCTCAAAGACATAGTCGTCCGCTACCGCAACATGGACGGTCATTTCGCCGCCTTTACCCCCGGATGGGACTGCCACGGTCTCCCCATCGAGCAGCAGGTCATTAAAGGGTTCGAAGCCGAAGGAAAAGACTTTCACGAGATACCGCCCGAAGAGATAAGGCTCGCCTGCCGCAAATACGCGCAAAAGTACGTAGACATTCAGCGCAACGAGTCCAAACGCGTTCTGTGCATGGGCGACTGGGAAAACCCGTACGTTACCATGAGCCACAAGTACGAGGCGACTATTGCCCGCGAGCTCGGCCGCTGGATTGAAAAAGGATTTCTTTTTAAAGGTTACAAACCCGTACTATGGGATCCGGTCTTCGAGACCGCGCTGGCCGAAGCCGAGATTGAATACGAAGAGCACGAAAGCCCGTCTATTTACGTAAGGTTCGACCTTGCAGGCGACTTGGCTCAATTCGTTCCGGCGGCGGCGGGGAAGAAAACTTACACCGTAATATGGACGACGACCCCGTGGACTCTTCCCGCCAACTTAGCCATCGCCTTCGGGCCGCAGATAGAATACGCCGCGCTGGAGCATGACGGCGCCGTTTACATCATGGCGAGCGAGCGCATTGCCGACGCTATGCGCGACATCGGTTGGAGCGACTATAAAATCATCGGGACTTTGAGCGCCGACGATCTTATGAAGCTCAAAAGCCGCCACCCGTTCATCGACCGCGACAGCGTTCACATTCAGGCTCCCTATGTTACGCTGGAGCAGGGAACCGGCTGCGTTCACACCGCGCCGGGACACGGCGTAGAAGATTACGAGTCCGGCGTGCAGTACGGCATACCGGCTTACGCGCCCGTGGACGAGCGCGGACGCTTCACCAAAGACGTCGCCAAATACGCGGGCATGTTTGTCTTCGACGCGAATTCTATTATTATGGCGGATATGAAGGCGGCCGGAACGCTGCTAAACCCCATTGGGCAAAAGATTAAGCACCAGTATCCGCACTCGTGGCGAAGCAAGAAGCCGGTAATTTTCCGCGCCACCGAGCAGTGGTTCTTTAAAATCGACCACGACGACCTGCGCAAGCGGGCGATGGAAGAGATTGAAAAGACTATATGGATTCCGCATTGGGGCAAAGCGCGCATACTGGGAATGATTGAAAAGCGCCCCGACTGGTGCGTCAGCCGTCAGCGCGTCTGGGGAGTTCCTCTTCCCACCTTTGCGTGTAAAAGCTGCGGCGCCGATTACTATTCCGCAAAAGCCGCGTTCCATCTGGCTGACCTTTACGAAAAGCATACTACCGACATTTGGTTCACATGGGAGCCTAACAAACTTCTTCCCGAAGGGACGAAATGCGAGAAGTGCGGCGCGAGCGATTTCGCGGTCGGAACGCACATCGTCGACGTTTGGTTCGACTCCGGCGTAAGCTGGGCGGCCGTTTGCGAAGACGACCCCAATCTTGGAGTTCCGGTCGATTTGTATTTGGAAGGCAGCGATCAGCACCGCGGCTGGTTCCATTCGTCGCTGCTTTGCGGAACCGCTACGCGCGGACGCGCGCCGTTTAAAACGGTTCTTACGCACGGCTTCGTGGTGGACGAAAAAGGCTTTAAATTCTCAAAGAGCTCGCGCAATTACATCCCAATAGAGGAGTCCATCAACAAGCAGGGCGCTGAAATACTGCGCTTATGGGTCGTAGGCGAGGACTATCGCAACGACATCCGCTTCAGCGGAGAGATACTTAACCGGCTGGTGGACGGTTACCGTAAAATACGCAACACCTTCAGGTTCATGCTCGGAAATATCTCGGACTACAATAGGGACGCCGATAAGACGCTGGAGTCGGAGCTTTGCGAGCTGGACAGATACATCCTCATGCGTCTGCACGCGCTAATCGACAAGATTCGCGGCGCGTACGAGAGCTACGAGTTCCACCTTCTCTATCACGAAATTATGAATTTTTGCATCAACGATTTATCCTCGTTCTACCTCGACATTGTAAAAGACCGCCTTTACGTGGAGGCTAAGAACGGCAAGGAGCGCGAAACCGCCCAGCACGTCATCTTTACTATAACCAGCGCGCTGGCTAGATTGTTGGCTCCGGTGCTGCCGCACACGATGGAAGAAGTCTGGGAGGCTATGCCCGCGTTTGACGGCAAAGCCGAAAGCGTTCACCTTTCCGACGTTCCGATCGCCTGCTCCGTCATCGAACCCGATTCCGAATTCATGTCCAACTTCGAGAAGCTCATAGACGTGCGCAAGGTCGTCTTGAAAGAGCTCGAACAGCGCCGGCGCGACAAGCTCATCGGGCACAGCCTCGACGCCGCGGTTCTGCTTTACGCGGCCAGCGACTCCCTGCGCGACCAACTCGCGGCTTACGGCGAAAAAAATCTCGCCGACCTGTTTATCGTTTCGCAGGTTAAAATTACGGCGGAAGCGGCGGGAAAAGATTACAGCGAGGAAGTCTTCGGCCTTCACGTCGACGTGCAGAAAGCCGCCGGGCAAAAGTGCGAGCGCTGCTGGATTTACAACGAAGAAATAGGCTCGGACGCCGGTCATCCGACGGTTTGTCCGCGCTGCGCGTCCGTTTTGAAAAAGAGCGGGTTCTAACAATTATTTTCGCTCCAAATTTTCGCGGCTCCTCTTCCGTATTTTACGGAAGGGCCGCGAGACGGAGCGCAGGCGCTTAAAATCCCGCCTAAATTTAGCTTTGATGCAATATTATCCGCGCGTTTAGCGTTATATTTATGGAAATAAAAAAGAAACTCGCTTTTATACTTCCGATTGCGGCGGTTTGCGCGGCGATAGACCTTTATACGAAATCGCTGGCCGTGAAGCATTTGCGAATGGAAACGAAAACCGTGATAGAGAATTTTTTCGACTTTAACTACGTTGAAAATTCCGGTATGGCGTGGGGATTGGGCAAAGGGTTTTCCACTCCGGTTTTCATAGGACTTTCGCTTCTGGCGTTTGCGGTTTTGATTTATTTCATTCTCAAAGTTCCGTTCCGCTTTTATCTGACGCATTTATCGCTCGCGCTGACTTTGGGCGGCGCGTGCGGAAATTTGTACGACAGGCTCGCCTACGGCTACGTGGTCGATTTTATATCGTGGCATTACTATCAGCATATTTGGCCTACGTTCAACATGGCCGACGTATTTATTTCTGTCGGCGTGGCGCTGCTTGTGCTGCAAATGATATTGGCCAAGGAAGACCCCTTCGGAATTGAGCGCGGCAAAGATTCGGAAGAAAAACCGCCCAATCCGTTGTCGAAACTTTAAATTGCGCTAGCCGCTTACAGCCGCGGCAAATTGGTTTGTAAATGGAATTAAAAAAGAAACTTATTCTAATTCTGCCGGTTACGGTTTTTGCCGCCGCGCTCGATCTTTATACCAAATCGCTGGCCGTTCAATATTTGCGCCCCAAAGGGCATAACGGCGTAGCGATAATACAAAACTTCTTCGAGCTTCAATACGCGGAAAACCGCGGAATGCTGTTCGGCTTGGGTCAGGGAATTTCAACCGCGCTGCTTGTCGGGCTGTCGCTGTTAGTCGTCGCGGCTATGATTTATTTTATAATAAAAATTCCCTACCGCTTCAAAGTTACGCACGTCGCTTTCGCGCTGGTTCTTGCGGGCGCAATCGGCAACCGCGTCGATAGAATTCATTTGGGGTACGTCGTCGATTTTATACTTTGGCGGTACTACGAACACATTTGGCCTAATTTCAACTTTGCCGACGTTTACATCACCGTCGGCGTCGGTCTGCTGTTCGCGCAGATGCTTTTTTCAAAAGAAGATCCGTTTGGCGTTATGGCTGAGAAGGACGGCAAAGAGAACCAAAAAAAATAACAAGCGTTTTTTAATCATTTAAATATTAATAAGGATATTAAATGTTTCCGTTGTTTATGAAATTTGGGCCGTTCAGCGTTTTCGGCTGGACGATAGGCCCGCACGAAATTCATTGGTACGGGGTTCTCATCACAATCGGTTTTCTTTTAGGCGTCGCGCTGGCGATGCGCGAAGGAAAGAGAAACAATTTCAATCCGGACGACATTCTCGATTTTTCGTTTTGGGTTCTGCTCGCCGGTCTTATCGGAAGCCGCGTCGTCTTCGACGTAGTGAACTGGAAAATGTATTACGACGCCTGTTACAATCCGGCCGTTCTCGGTCTCGACGCGCCCGATTGTACGCGCGTTTTCCGCTTCTGGGAAGGCGGTCTCGTTTGGTACGGCGGGCTTTTGGGCGCCTTTCCCGTCGCGTATTGGTATTTGCGCCGCAAAAAAATGCCGTTCTTTAAAACCGCGGACGTCGTTATTCCGTCGGTATCGCTGGGGCACGCCTTCGGGCGGCTGGGCTGTTACGCGGCAGGATGCTGCTTCGGCAGGCCGACCGACTCGCCGCTGGGCGTTTCGTTTCCGCCCGATTCCATGGCCGCCCAGGCGCAGGCGTCGAGCGCGTCGCTTAACGAAATCGCTTCGCATTATACCGGTTCCATTCCGATTCACCCGACGCAGCTTTACGAAAGTTTCGGAGAGTTTGCGATATTTCTATTTTTAGTTTTCGCCCGCAGACGCAAGCGTTTTCACGGGCAGCTCTTTCTTACCTACCTTATTCTTTATCCGCTTTTGCGCACAGTCGTGGAGCTGTTCCGCGGCGACCACGCGCGCGGCTATTTAATAAAATGGACGACGACGCAGACGTTCAACGGCAAAACGATAATCGACGAGAACGGTCTTTCCACCTCGGAAATAATTTCCGCGGCCGTCGCTTTAAGCGCGCTGATAACTATTTTTATTATTATAAAAAAACGGAAGAGTCGCGCCTGCGGGACGCCGTCCGAATCGGCCTCGACGGACGGAAACAAAACGGCGCAATAAAACCGAAATTAATTTATTTGCTAATCCGCGTTTTTTACGCAGCGGAAGCCGTTGCGCCCGGTCTTTTCCTGCGGCGAGCCGTAAAACCGCGCCGACGACCGCAGGCTGTAAAGATTAAAAGAATAAGCTCCGCCGCGCAGAACTCGCTTTTCGCAGGCGTCGTCTTCAACGGCCGAACCGTCCGATGGGGCGCCTTCGTAAGTAGGGCGGTAGCAGTCGGCGGTCCACTCGAATACGTTCCCCATCATATCGTAAAGCCCATAGGCGTTCGGAATTTTTCCGCCCGCCGCATGCGTCTTTGAGCCCGAATTTGACGAATGCCAAGCCGCAGCGTCGGGGCAGTTCTTTTCTTTTTCCCAGCAATAGTAAAGCGTCGTCGTTCCGGCTCTTAGAGCAAACTCAAACTCCGCTTCAGTCGGCAGCCTGCCGCCGATTTTCTCGCAGAACGCGCCCGCTTCCGCCCACGAAACCCTCTCGACCGGACAGTCCGGGCAGTCAAAGAACTGCGAAGGATTTTCGCCGGTTAATTCCTTATAAGCCTTTTGAGTTATCTCCGTCGGGTTAATCATAAACGCTTTCAGCGTTACTTCGTGCGCGGGTTTCTCGGAGGCGTCGCAGCCGTCGTCCTCTTCGCCGCACCCCATTTTAAAGGTACCGCCGGGCGCGCGCGCCCATTTGAATCCTTTTTCGTCCGTCGAAACCGGAACGCAGTACGGATAGCCGATATAACCTTCGGCGCACATATCGCAATTAGAGCCGCCGTAACGCTCGAAACAGCCGCAAGTTCCGTTTTCGCGCTTGCACGTTCCGTATAATCCGCACGGCGAAGGGGAGCAGAGCGTACGTTCGTTAAGCTCGCACCGTTCGGCGGCGGGATTCCACGAATATCCGCCCTCGCATCCGCAGACGTATCCGTACATGTCGTCTTCAAAACATTCCGTCGCCGGTTTCTGCGCGCACATCGAGGGCTTGCAGTACCCCGTTTCTCCTAGCTTCGGGCACGATGCGGCGGCCTGCTTTTTGCATACGGAGTACACGCAGCATAAGCCGCTTTCGCAGGTCGCGTCGGCGTAACATGGCTCGTTCTCGCGTCCCGAAGGAGGCGCCGCGCCGCCGGACGAGCACGCCAAAGAGAACGCGAAAAGCGACAGCGGCAAAAGAGCCGCCCGCAAACCGGCTTCAATGCGGCTCGCATTCTCCGCAATGCTCGTAATATCGTCTCGGTATTTTTTCATTTTTCAATTGTCGTATCGCGGAACCGAGTTGTCAAGTAAGCGGAAATCAATAGCCGGTTTACGCCGGTTGTTCCGATTTAACGCAAAGCGTTGCAGAATTTCGCAATAAAATATTGCTACTTTTGTATAAAAATTGTATAATTTAATAGAATAATTAATGAGGTGGCCAAATGAACGCAATATCAAAAAGACTTTTAGCGGTAATTCCCGCGCTGGTTATAGCCTTCCTCCCCGCGGCTGCCGCGGCGGCGCAGAAGGTTGCGGTAGTCAAAGGGAGCAAACACCCTGTTTTCGAGGAAATAATCAACGGCATTAAAGCCATTGAAGGAGTCGAATATCTTTTTTACGACCTCGACGACAGCAAAGAGAAAGCGGAGACCATACTAGCGGAGCTTAAAAAGTCGCCGCTCGCCGCAATCGTTACGGTAGGCCCGTTTGCGGCCGAAACGGTAGCCGGAAACGTCGAACCGATACCGGTAATAATTACCGGCGTCGCCTCTCCGAAATCGTTCGTAAAGGAAGGCGCGGAAAACGTGGCCATGGTCGCGCTCAACCCATCCCCGCAGGATCAAGTCAAGGCGCTAAGCCAAATAATAAGGCCGCGCAAAGTCGGCGTCATACACGCGGGATCGTCCGAAGAAATGGTCGAAGACCTTAAGCAGATGTTTGCGAAATATAAAGTTATTCTCGTCTCCAAAAAAGTTGACAGAGCGTCCGAGTCCGAAAAGGGGCTCGCGGAACTCAACAATCAAGGCGTTGACGCGCTGTTTATGCTCCCCGATAAAATCAATCTCGCCAAGCAAAGCGTGGATGCGATGGTTAAAAGCGCAGTTAAAATGAAAGTTCCGCTTTACGCCCTTACGCCGGGGTTCGTGCAGAACGGCGCCTTGTTCACCCTTTCCATCGACGCGTCTAGCATTGGGGCGGAGGCGGCAAACATCCTTCAGCAAATACTTTTCGAGCGCAAGCCGGTTAAGGACGTAGGCTTTGTAACGCCGCGCGCGCTTAAGGTTTTATTCAACATGGAAACGGCCAAAGCGATTAAGCTGGGCGACGACGCCGCGTTCCGAGCCATGGAATTCTGCTCGGACGTCGGATGCCTTATAATGACTATTAAGGGCAAATAAAAATATTTACTCGTTTGGTAAAACGGGGTATATTCGGCGGCGGACTTATTTTACTTTTTTGCGCCGGAAAGTTTTCAGATAAATGATCGAACGCCGAATAAAATCCGATTTGCAGCTTTTCGCAGCGGGATTCTCTCTTGCGTTCGTCGTATTAATCGCAAACTATTCGTTCGTTCTAAACGACGTCCTCACGGCTGACGATTACTCTCACGCGCGCAAAGCCATAAACGGCGATACGGAGCGAATATTCGATTTTTGGGAGCTGGAGCGGGACGACGTAAAAGGGGACTGGCAGATTTACGGGCGGCTTGAAAAGGCGTTCGGCCATTCGATAAAAAAAATGCGCCTGTACTGGCGGCCATGGCAAAACCTGCTTCAACGCGCGGAGTATCTGGCGTTTGGCCGAAACTATTCAATGTGGAAGCTCGCGCAGTTTGCAATCGTCGCCGCGGCGGCCGGGTTCATGGCCTTATCCATCCGAAGGCTCGGAGCGCGCGCCGCGCTCGCGCTTCTATTTTCTCTGGTTTACGCCGCTCACCCGACGCGCAATCTTTCGGTTACGTGGCTTTCCGCCTGCGCGGACGCGCTGGCCGCATTGTTCGTATCGGCGGCTTTTTATTTCATGCTCGTATCGTTGGACGCCCGGGAAAAATTTAAAACGCGCAAACGCGCCGCGGCCGTTTCGGTGTTTATGTTTTTCATGGCTTTGGGCGGCAAGGAAATAGCTCTGACCTTCGCCGCGGTTCCCTTCTTTTACGCCGCGATTACCGGCGGCGGCGAATTTAAACGCCGCTTTGTCGGCGCGTTGAAATACGGCTCGCCTTACTTCGCCGTGGGAGCGGCCTATCTAGCCTTCAGGTTCCTTACTCCGCTGGAACCGGGCATGATTACATTCGACGTTACGCATTTTCCGCTGCTCGCGCACATCTTGCCGGACCGCGCGATATTGAACATGCAGTATTACCTAATGTCGGCCTTTTTGCTTACTCCCGAAGTGGACGTAACGCACTTTCCAATCCCGGCTCTTACTTTGGCGTGGGCGGTTACGGCGGTCGCGCTGCTGACGATGCTCTTTTACGCGGTTTACTCCGTCAATAAAAAGGCGTTCGCCGCGCTTTTATTCTTTTATTTGTCGCTTTTTCCGGTCCTTTTCATGGCAATGCGCGGCTACTTCGCCACTCTGCCGATGTTGTTCCTTTTTACGGCGGTCGCCGTTTTAGCCGAAGACTTTATAGTTCGCATCAAGCGTTGGACGGCAAAGCTGGTCGTATCGTTTTCGCTGCTTTGCTGGTTGGTCGGAGTCGTCGCGGTAAGCCACGCGGCGGTTTCGAGCGCCGGGCTTATTCCTTTAGCGATAGACGGAATGATTAAAAAATTCCACTCCGAAAACCCGCAGCTTGCAAAAGGAGACAAGATTTATTTCATCCATTTGTGGCAGTCGATAGACGTTACGCACGGACTCGCTTACCCTTACCTCCCAGAAGAGCCGGAGTTCTTCGTTCTTACTTATAACCCTGAGCCGATTCCGTCCTCGCTGTTAAAATCATACCGCAAAACGGTCCTGGCGGAAGACGAGCCGAAGCTGACGACGGCGACGGTGGGAGTAAAAACGCTCGACGAATTTACAATCGAGGTGCGGGTGAACGTCGGACATTTTATGGACGTTCCCGCCGCGGAGATGTGGCTTCCGGCCGCCGCGCGCGATCCACGCTTCGATTCGGCGTGGTTCGGCTACTCCTTCAACGTCGAAGCGATTTCCCGCGATAATACCGGCTATCCCAACGGGTTGAAATTCGTATTTTCGCACAAATTGTGCGCTCCGCGCGCGCATTTTTTTGTGGAAGACGGTTTGGAGTTTAAAAAACTCGACTTTTGCAAGACGTCGGACAAGGAATAAAACCGCCGCCTTTGAAATAAGCGGCAAAAACAATTACAGTTTTCCGTCGGCGCGCAAAAATTTAAGCAGCGTCTCGATGTCCTGCGCCAGCGGGGCTTCGACCCGAACGCGCGCGCTCGTTCTTCTGTCGGCGTTGACGGCGATGAAATCGAGGCTTACGCAGTGCAGGGGCATTCTGTCTATAATCACTTTATCGTCGCCGGAAAGTTTATGGCCGGTCAAATCGCTTTGCAAAAATTTGTCGCGCTTGCCGTAAAGCGGATCGACGACAAGCGGATGACCGTAGGCCGAAAGATGAAGCCTTATCTGATGCGTTCTGCCGGTGCGGGGCTTGGCCTCCACGAGCGACCATTTCTCCCTCGCCTCCAAAACCTTAATGTCGGTTACCGCTTCCTGCGCGTAAGGCGTTCCGATGAACATTTTTCCTCTAGTCGCGTGCGTTACTTTTGGAGGCGCGCCGATGGAATACTCTATCCTGTCGGAGGTCTTTTCTATTTTGCCGTCGCACACCGCCAAATAGGTTTTTATAATTCTCCCCTTCTCGAACTGCTCGGTAAGAAGACGCTGGGCTTCCAGCGTTTTGGCGAAAATAATCGCGCCGCTGGTGTCTTTATCGAGTCTGTGAACGAGCCTCGGCCTGCATTCATATAACGCCTTCTCGTCCTTCCCCGTTTTTTGCCATAGGTAATTCCAAAAACGGTTGGTCAGCGTGTCTTCGTCGGGTTGAAAACGGTTCGGCGTAATAAGAACGCCGGCGGGTTTGTATGCGACCGCCATCGCGTCGTCTTCGTACAATATCTCGATCGGTTTGTCCACCGGCGCGTGTCCGCCGAAAGTCTTCGCTTCGCCCGATTGTTCGGTCGCCGCCGCGTCCTGCGAGTCGCGGGTTGCGCGGGAGCGTAAAATCACTTGATTGCTTTTCTTTTTCGTAGCCATTTTT
Source organism: uncultured Myxococcales bacterium (assembly GCA_964400725.1). Classification (GTDB taxonomy): domain Bacteria; phylum Myxococcota_A; class SURF-8; order SURF-8; family CAYNVS01; genus CAYNVS01. The sequence goes on along the minus strand of CAYNVS010000007.1, from coordinate 19,879 downwards.
CTTTCGTTTTCGGCCGGGCGCGTTTAAGTTAATTTTCGCCGGCAATTTTGGGCGGCTTGATTTCAGGGTGCGCCATATAGTAGTCGGCCAGTTTGTCGAAGTAATCGGGGAAGTAGGGACACGCTATACCCAAAGGCTCCAAAAAGGCGCGCGCGTTAGCCGTGTCGTATCTGGCGTCGTGGTTTAAATATTCAAGAAGCTGCGGCGGGAAATTAATAGTTTCCCATAATTTAGGAAAGCGGCCCGCCAGCTTTATAAGAGGCTTGTCCGGTATTTTTGCCGGAAGCGTTTTATTGCCGAAATATCCGGCGATTATTTTATATATTTCGCCGCTGGTCAACGGCCGCGGATCGGCCAGATGAAAAGTCCTCCCCGCCGATTCGGGACGCTGCGCGAGCGTAGCCGTTCCTTCGACGATATAATCGACCGGCGCGATATTCAGATAAGCGTTCATTTTGCCTATCATCGGCGGCGTTACGAAAACGGGAAGGTATTTCATTATTTGAAACATATAGTACAGACCGTCGTATTTGGACGTTTCGCCGGTGCGGGAGTCGCCGACGACTATTGGCGGGCGTATAATAACCGTAGGAATATATTCCATCCGGCGGCGGACTTCCACTTCGGCGCGAAACTTGGATTCCTCGTAAAAATTTTTAAACTCCTGACCCGTTTCAAGCTCGTCTTCTTTTATCAGTCCGAGGCGCCTGCCCGAAACGCTGCAAGAGCTGAAATAAACGAGCCGTCTTAACCCGCGGCATTGAGCGACGAAATCCAATACGTTGGTCGTTCCGCCGAGATTGATTTTAAAGGCCTTTTCGCGCGAGGCTCCCAAATGATGCGTAGCCGCCAAATGAAACGCGTACGCGACGTTTTGTTTCATTTCCCGCGCTGTTTTCTCGTCAATCCCCAAACCCGGCTCCGAGACGTCTCCTTCAATAAGCGCGAGTTGCCCTTTTGCCGACGGACAATCTTCAATAATTTGGGCGGCTTCCTTTTCGGCCGCCGCCCGCGCCTGTTTGGTCGTTAAAAGGTTCCAGACGGCGTCCGGCCAGACATCGACGAGGCGCTTTACGAGCCTCGATCCGATAAAACCGGGAAAACCGGTAAACAAAATTCCCATCCGCGGATTTCTAAGCTGCTTTGCCTCCTGTTTTTGTTTATCGCTCATCTGTGCGCTCCGCCTGCGGACGACTGCGCGTCCAGCCTTTTCGCGTCATGCTAGTTTGCGGTAAAATGACAATAATTCAACGCGGTTATATTAATCGCGCAGCGTTATCGCCGTTCGTAATTATTAACACAGAGTTATTTCGTATGCAATCTTATTTAAACCCGCATAACTTCCGCCGCCTCGTTCCCGAGGAAAAAACGCGGATGCGTTTTTGCCTCAAAGAGCTCATACCTAGGCGGGTTGAAAACAAGAAAGAAAGGGGAATTAGTTATTAAAAACTCCGCGTTTCTCCGCGGCGAATAAAAAATCCCTCCCGTATAAAAGAGAGGGATTTTATTTTAATTACTAGAAAATACTAATTATTTGCCCCACTCCAACTTGAAACCTTCTCCGGTTACTATCGCTCTGTCAACCATCGGAACATTGCCGTCGGGCGGGAGAATAATTTTCATCTCGCAGACGTCCAATATGTCTTTCTTGACGTCGATGCCGGGCATTACCTGTATTAACATCATTCCTTGAGGCGTAAGTTGGAAGACGCCGACGTTCGTTGCGTAGAAGACGTTCTTTCCCTTGCGCATCGCTTCCTTGCCGCTGAAGGTAATTTCATCGACCTTCTTTACGAACTTGAGCTTTCCGGGCTTTGTAATCTTCAGCTTTCCGTCCTCGACGCTCATCTGCGCGTGCGCCATCCACGAGCCGACGAAGACTATCGTTTTGGCCGCCGCGGCTATGTCGGGCAGGCCGCCGCAGCCGACGTAGTTCACAGGCCCTTCCCCGCGCTTACTGACGTTTATGTTGCCTTCCTCGTCCGCCTGCAGCAGACCGAGGCAGGAGCAGTGCAGGTGGTCGTAGTAGAAGCGGAACATCTGGGCGCTGGTCATTAATTTTTGCGGGTTTATGGCCGAGCCGAAAAAGATGCCCATCGTAGGCAGGCCGCCGAAAACGCCGGTTTCGGTCATAAACGTAACGTCTTTATAGAGACCTCCCTCGTACAGCAGGCGGCTGACTTCCTCCGGCATTCCGACGCCGATGTTTACGTGCGCGCCCTTGACGACGTTCTTGGTGAACAGCGAAGCCGCGAGTCTCGCGAGAGCGTTTTCCACCGGGCCGCGGTAAGGCGTAATGCCCAGCACGTTGTTTACAAACTTGAGCTTCTCCACCGCGTCGTCCGTATCGACGTTCCAGCCGACGTCGAACATCTTCCAGTATTTGCGCTGCGGCACGCTGCCGACCTGCTCGTTTTCCGGGTTTACCACTATTGCGTCAACGTAATCCTTTGAAAGGAATATATTTTTTTCGTCCTTCGGAATGATTTCCGCGACCGCTACAGCCACTTTGCCGCCGTTTTTCTTAGCGGCGTAAGCGATGTCGGGCGCCTCGGTGTACATCGGGACGTGCTGCATGTATATGTTCCCCTCTTCGTCCGCGGCGGAACCGACGAACATTGCGACTTTTATAGGCGGCAGGCTGAAGCGCAGCTCGTTTCCGTCAACCGTAATCAACGATTCGTCGGTCGTCGTAGCGATGCAGGAGCCTTTGCCGACGCGGGGATCCATGTATGTGCCGACGGCCGTGTCGCTTTTCACGTAAGGCTCCCCGCGTCCCTGCGCCTCGATCGCAAACGCCATCTGTCCCTGCGTCATGTTGTGCATCTGCAAATCGCCGCTCTGCGCCAGCTTGAGAAGCGATTTCATCGTTTCTAGGTGTCCGGCGATTAAACGCGTTACCAAACCTTTAATTCCGACTTCTTCAATGGTTCCCGGCACTCTTCCGCGGCCGCCGATGCCGCCTACGCCTATCCACGTCAGGTTCGCCGGATGTCCGGTCTTGAGAAATCTGTCTTTCACCGCCCAGTAAAATATGGAGCAGCGCATATTGCCGGCCATTCCGTTTGTCGCCACGACGTCGCCGTCGTTAATCAACTCAACCGCCTGCCGCGCGCTCATAAACTTCGGGTTAGAAACGTTTTTAGGCTTGTAGTCGAGATCTTTTTTGTCCCACGTCAAGCGCCATTTAGCTATGTGAACCAGCAGCCCCGCTTTGGTGAAGATGTTCATCGGTACCCTCGTGCTTTTCTAGGTTGAGAAATTTCTTAAACGCGGAAATCCGCATGAACGGTCGTCGCGCCCGCTTGTCGCCGCCGCCCGCATCCTGAAATAGTTAGAGCTCGCCATTGCGCAAAGTTCTCCTGGACGCAATTGTCAATTTTCAATTACGCGGCGCGACATGTCAAATAAGGAAAATTAATGTTGTTTCATGTTTGTTCCTAATAGGCGTTTCAGCGAATTTGACGCATCGGAAGACGGCAAAATAAGAGCAACGGACTAATTTGTAAAAATTATTCCATTATTTTTTACGTTTTTCGCAATGACGCGGCGTATTTACTGTTTTATTTTTATTGAAAATATGTTAAAGTAATAAAATTGAGTAAGGCTAAGACGTTTATTTAGTCAATTGTTCCGGAGGCATCCATGAGAAGAGTTCTTTTGCCGTTTCTTTTATGCGCCGCGTTATCGGTCGGCGCGGCGCAGCTTTCGTGCGCGTCCAGCGACACGGCCAAAGGCGCCGGCGACGCCGATCAATCCTGCGGCTGCGCGACCAACGACGACTGCCCGATAGGACTGGTATGCGTCGATTCCTGCTACTGTAAAAAACCGGGAACCGGCGAGGGCGACGTCGACGTCGTCGATGCCGACAAAGGCGAGACCGTATGCGACTGCGCGACCAGCGACGACTGCCCGATAGGACAGTACTGCGCCAATTCCTGCACCTGCAAAGTCGCCTCGACCGAAGGAGACGGCGACAAAACAGACTTGGACGAGCGCGAACCCGACGCATCCGACCCCGATCCCGGCGAAGAATTCGTCGGATGCACGACCGACGCGCAATGCTCCGACGGCGTTTTTTGCAACGGAGCCGAAAAATGCGTTCAAGGCAGATGCCAGGCCGGAACGGCGCCCAGCTGCGACGACGGAATCCCGTGCACGGAAGATTTCTGCGAAGAAACGCTTAAAGGGTGCGCGCACAACCGCCATGACGAGCTTTGCAGCGTAGCCAACCTCTGCCTCGGCGCCCCCGTATGCGACCTGACGAGAGGATGCGTTCAGGAAACGCCGCTGGACTGCGACGACCATTTCGACTGCACCGACGACGAATGCAAACCGGATCAAGGATGCGTTCACGCGCCCAAAAACGATAAATGCAACGATAATATAGAATGCACGGTCGATTCGTGCTCCGCCGCGGGCGGCTGCATCTTCTCCGCCGACGACTCGAAGTGCGACGACGCGATAGAATGCACCGAAGACGTCTGCGACCAGCTTAAAGGCTGCCTCCACAATCCGATGGCGTCAAAATGCGACGACGGTCTCCGCTGCACAAGAGACGAATGCGATCCTGTCGCAGGATGCAAAAGAACGAACGACGACCGGCAGTGTCCGGACGGTAAAGTATGCAGACCGGACGATCCGGCGAAAGACCAGTACGGCTGCGTTCCCGCGCCCGAATGCTCGACCGACGACCAATGCCAAAACGCGACCTACTGCGACGGAGTCGAAAAGTGCGTCGGCAGCAAGTGCGTTCCGGGCGAACCGGTAAAATGCGACGACGGCTTCGCCTGCACGATTGATTTGTGCGACGAAGCGACTAAAGGGTGTTCGTATTCGCCGAAGGACGAATTCTGCGACAACGGCGACCTGTGCGACGGGGTAGAAAAGTGCCAGCCGCAAAATCTCGCCCGCGACGCTCGCGGGTGCGTTAAAGGGCAGAAGCCGGTATGCAACGACATGATAAGCTGCACCGCGGACTCGTGCGACCCCTTAATCGGCTGCAAGAACGAAGCCAAGGACGCGCTTTGCGACGACTCCAACTCCTGCACGATTGACGTTTGCAGCATAAAAGACCGCGGCTGTCTGCATATTCCCAGCGACGCGCTCTGCGACGACGGAGTCCAATGCACGACGGATTATTGCAGTAAAACGGAAGGCTGCAAGCATACGGCAGACGACTCGAAGTGCGACGACGGATTCGCATGCACCGATCAAAGATGCGACCTTGAAAAGGGCTGCCAATACGCGTTATACGACGAGAGATGCGGCGATTCTATCGCCTGCACCGTAGATTCCTGCCAGCGCGGGCTTGGGTGCGTTCATAAACCCGACAATACAGTCTGCCCGCAGGGACAGGAATGCGATTTGTCGGTCGGATGCCGCGTTCCGCCCGAATGCGGAATCGACGCCGACTGCGCGAATTACAATATCTGCAACGGAATAAAATGCGTAAACGGCTTCTGTCAGCAGCAGGCTCCCCTGGATTGCAACGACAATATTACCTGCACAATCGACGGATGCGACCCGAATTCCGGCTGCGTCCATACGCCCGACTCCGGCTTTTGCAACGACAACGACCCGTGCACCGAGGATACTTGCGTAGCGGGCGCCGGCTGCAAGAACGTCGTAAACAAGGATACGGACAAAGATACTTACATCGATGCGGCCTGCCCCGGCGGCAACGACTGCAACGACAACAACGCCAATATTAATCCGGGGAAGGCCGAAATTTGCAGCGACGGAGTTGACAACAACTGCGACAAATTAGTTGACGAGCAGGACGTTTCCGTTTGCGGCAACTGCGGCGGCTCATGCCCGACCGGAAAGATTTGCTGCCATAACAACTGCATCGACCCGAATACCGACTCGAACAACTGCGGCGGATGCGACGTCGCCTGCGGCTCCGGCAAGCGCTGCTGGGAGAAAAACTGTTATCCGGCCGACCATAAATGTTTTGGCGCCATCGACGCGATGATTACCGGCAACAAGACGGAATATTTCAAATACACGACCAATTCCAACGGCTACAACCCCAAGAATACAAGCGCCTGCAACTACGACCTCAAAGGACCGGACAAGATATGGGCGTTCAAGAAAACCGCGGATCAGCCGATAACGGTTTACCTCTACCCGCCCGGCTCGGACGATATATCCAACGAATATCTGTGCCTGTATTACAACTGCTTCGACATCAATTCCTGCCAGAAGTGCGAGAGCTCGCTAAACTGGAATCAGGTTACCGTGCCGTCCGGCGCGTCCGCAAAGGTTTACTTCGCGGTAGCGGACTGGAGCGGTTCGACGACGCCCGACAGCGACGAGCGCGAGATTAAATTCGCCTATAACGACGACGGCGGATGCGACTCAATGCCGCCGTTCATACAGGCGGTTGCGTTCATCGCCGCCGCGCTGGCGCTGCGGCGCAAAGTTTGGCCGAAATTGTTCTCTAAATAACCCGTTATCGCCTGTGCGGCTTTAAAAGAGGGTAAAAATACCCTCTTTTATTTTATTTGAGCCGAACGCTCCATTGAGAACTGCTATATACAAACCGGCGCCCCGCAAACCCGCGATTTTCTTTCTTTGCTTTTGACTATTTTGCCCGGACGGTTTATAAAATAATCCTTAATTTTGCTCGGTTAGGAAAGGCAAAATATGTCGGTTTCATACAAAGAGCGCTTTGAAAGATTGCGCAATTTTCAATCGCGCGATTTTTGGGCTATGATTTTCGCGCGGCCGCTTACCATTCTTCTTCTGCTCCCAATAATCGAGCTTAAATTTATAACCCCCGACGTCGTTACCGTATTCAGCTTTCTTTTCAAGGCCGCCGGGTGCGCCGCGCTCGTCTTCTGGCCGTCGTACGCGGGCGGGGCCGCGGCGGCGGTTATGATAAATCTCGGCCTCGTTTTGGACAACATGGACGGCACTATAGCTCGTTACCGTAAATGCGGCACAATGTACGGCAGCTTCCTCGATAAGGCGTGCGACGCCTTTGCGATAACTCTAATATTCGGCTCGTTCGGTCTCCGGGTTTTTCTTGCCGGCGGCAAAGCCTTGGATATTGTCGTTCCGCTTTTGGGCGCGTGCGGAATTTACGTTACGTGGTATTGCGACTACGTTAAAAACAAGCTGTTAAACCAGCTGGAAATGAAACGCCGCCTTCAAAACGGAACTTGGGAGGAGCTCGCCGCCAAAACGGCCGCGCCCGACGCCGGAGTCAAACCTCCGCGCCGAACCGTTTCGCAATGGATTGTTTGGGCGTTAAAGGCGGTATTGTCAATCGTCAATATAAACGAGGTCGATATTTATTTCTTTCTCGCGGTCGCCCTCGTCTTCGACGTTCCTTGGCTCTTCGTTTATCCGGTCTCGATTGTTTACGGAGCGCAGGCGCTTATTCTCGTTCCTAAATATTTTATTCAAGTTTATACAGCCGAGAAAAACCTCGGTTGAGTCAGGAGGAAAAATGGATTCCGATTGCTGCTGCCGCGCCATTAGACGCGCCGAGGGAAAAGAAGCGGTCGTGCTGGCCGCCGGTCTGGGCAGCCGAATTGAAAAATACGGTTTGAAACCCTTAATTGAGGTCAGAGGCGCGAGTCTCATCCGCCGAACGCTGAAAACTCTCGAAAAGGCGGGCGTTCGCAAAGCGGTCGTAGTCGTAGGCTTTGAAAAAGAACGGGTAATGGAAGCGGCAAGCTCGTTTGAAACGGAAATGAAAATCGATTTCGCTTACAACGAAAATTATCGGGAGCCAAACGGCCTTTCGCTTTATTGCGCAAAGGAAAAGCTGGGTTCTAAACCGTTTTTTCTCACAATGTCCGACCATATATTCGATTTCAGAATCGCTCGAATGCTGCTTGAAAAAGGCGCTCCCGCGCATGGGGTAAGGCTTGCGGTCGATAAAGACCTCGATCGAATCTTCGATAAGGACGACGCGACCAAAGTCGCTCTCGACGGCGAAAAGATAACGCAAATCGGCAAAGATCTCGCCGCATACGACGCTGTGGACGCCGGAATTTTTCTTTGTTCTCACTCGATTTTCGGCGCGCTGGAAGAGGCTTTTGCGCAGGGAAAGAAAAGCCTTTCGGACGGCATGCGCGTTCTCGCCATGCGGGAGAGATTTTTCGGAACGCCGGTGAACGGCCTCTATTGGCAGGACGTTGACGACGAGCCGATGCTGAAAAAAGTCGAGGCGGACATAGACGCCGGACTGCTTGAAGCGTAACCCGCCGTCCCAAAAGCCGCGGGCGTCGAATTGTTTTTTGCAAATATCAAAGGGCCGCTTTAGTCCTTGGGGTTTTTTCAAATTTGGGAAGAGTCAAAGCCGCGGGAGCGGCCTGAATTTTTCTTCGCTCTCAAAACGGCTTCGTACGCTTGCTTGCCGCTTATTTTCAACCTTGAAGCGATTATTTTGGAGGCGTTTTTCGCGCCGATTTTATCCGCGTCGATTTCTTTCATAATCTCCGCGGCGGCCGCGTCTATCTCCTCTTCGGCTGCGGCGGTGCGGCCGCAGTCTTCGGGTTTGTCGATTACCAGCGTTATCTCTCCTTTGAATTCCTTCGCGCGCGCCAGCTCGGCCAGCTGCGGCAGCGTTCCTTCTATCGTTTCTTCGTGCAGCTTGGTAAGCTCGCGGCAGAGGCAGGCGTTAAGCGGGCCGAGGCTTTCGGCTAAAAAGGCCAGCGTCTTCTTCGCGTCGTGCGGAGGCACGAAGAGCGCGCAGACCTCTCCGAGAGCTTTCATTTTCGCGGCCGTCTCCTCTCGCGCCTTTTTCTTTTCGGGCATAAATCCCGCGAAATAAAAACCCGATTCGAGATTAAAGCCGCTTGCGCAAAGCGCCGCAATAACCGCGCTCGCGCCGGGGATGGGGACGACTTTTATTCCCGCTTTTTTCGCCGCGGTTACAAGCCCCGCTCCCGGATCGCGCACAAGCGGCGCGCCCGCGTCCGAAACGAGAGCCGCGCTCTCCCCCGCGGATATTCGCCCGACGACAAGAGGAGATTTTTCCTTCTCGTTATGCTCGCGCAGGCTGAAAAGCGGTTTGGATATTTCATACCTCGCCAGCAGCTTCGCCGTCTGACGGGTGTCCTCGCATAAAATAAAATCGACCGAATTTAAAACGTCCAGCGCTCGTTGAGATATGTCCGACAGGTTGCCTATCGGCGTTGCGACGACGTAAAGTAAGCCGCTCATCGCGCGCCTTCCTGACCGGGGCGGAGATATTCTATTTTCATCGCGTCCAGGCCGACCATGTACCCTCTGCTCGCCGCGTTTTTCCCCTTAACGATGAAGACGAATTTGTGCGAGCCGCGCTTTAGAGAAATTTCCTGCTCGCAGATTTTCTCCGTCGTTTTAACGTCGCGCTCGGCGTACAAATCAATGTTAGAGCAGGCTGTCGCGCCGTCTACGAAAACGTCGATTATAGCGTAGTCGTTCGCTTCGGTCAGCCGCGGTCGCAGCCGGTATATTCCGTCCTCGAAGATGAAATGCTCGAATCCGAAAAAGTCGCCCACTTCTTTGCCGTGGTAGAACAACTGGCGTCCCCCCGACGCGCCGCTTCCTTTGAACTGGTTCATGTCTTGTATTTCGTTCCAGCCGCTTCCCATGTAAGGCGCCGGAAACTTCGCCTCGCCTTCCAAATAAACGCTCGGCGCGAATTTTTCTACGGTATATTCAACCATATCCCCTTTTTCGCTCGGTATGAAGCGGTATATTTTACGGTCTGGGTAAAAGCGGGCGAGGTTTTCGTTGTGTCGGCCAAGATCGCGGGCGAAAATTACGTTTTTTTCTATATTGTGATCTGTACTTACAAAACAGATTCGGAAGTCTTTAGGTTTATCGCCGGGAACGAAAACGAGCGCGTTGGTTAATTTTCCGCGCGCCGCCGCGTTTTTGCAGTTTTCGTTCACAGCCCAGAAGCCGTTGTCCCTCTCCTTCCATATCGGGTAGTCCATTTTAGGAAACGACATGCCGACCATTACCAGAATGACGGACGGCAGCAGAACCGCCAACGGTCTGAGCGGAAAATATTTTCGTCCCAGTTCTATCAAATAATAACACCCCGATACGACGAGAAAAATGAAGCTGGCCGCGCTCTCGAAATAATATCGAGCGCCGTAGCAAATGCCGTGATAATAGTAAAAAAAGTAAACGGCGACGAGACCTAACAGCATGAGAAAATTAAGCGCCTGCTGCGCGCCTCCAAGCGCGAGAGCCGGCATTAGCGCCGCCATCAAAATAGAGTAGCCGTAAAAGTTGCCTTTGTACTGATTGAGCCGCTCGTGAGTAACCGCTTCGGCGATTTTAGGCGTAAACTCTTTCCAATGAATGTCCGGTCCGTGCTCGAAGCGGCAGCCGATATTTTTGCCCAGACCGAGCCGATGGCAGTATTGGTTGTCTTCGGTGAGCCGAAAGTACCGCTCCTGCGGGAAGTCTGTCAGGCTGCCGGTCAGCGTGTAGTTGTAATAAAACATCAGAGCCGCGAAAGGGACTCCGGCTATAGCGAGCGCCGCGAAACCTTTCAGGGCGAAGCGCGCATGACGCGCCTTGTTAATTTTGCCTGAGAAAAAACCGCCGATAATGCCGGCTAGAACGTAAGCCATTACCGGCGCTCCAACGCCGATTGCCGTAGCCGCTCTGGTGTTGGCGAGCGCCCCGAACGCCGCGGCGCAGACGGCCAAGTAACGCGCGCTTTTGCGCCTTACGGCGCGAACCGCCGCGAATAACATTAAAACCGTCGCGAACAGCGCGAACGTATGAGCCATCATTCCTCCCGCCATAAAGGCGAAGAAGGGAGACAGCGCGAGAAGAAGAACCGCGGCCTGCGCGGCGTTCTTATTCAGCGCGTCTTTGAACGCGTAGTAGGCGAGTACTCCCGTTAAGGCGGCGTAAAACGGCGCGGCGAGCCAAGCGGCTCCGATCCAGACGAAAGGAACCATCGCCGCCGGCCACATCGGTTGAAAGAGCGTGTACCATTTGCCGTCGTTGACCATGAAGCTGAAATGAAAAAATTCCGCCAACGGATGGCTGTTTTGGTAAATTTTAAAATCCGCAAACAAGCGCGCCTGAAATAAATAATTGATTTCGTCCTGCACGTGGGGAATTCCGTCGTAGCACAGCCTTGCTATGGCGCCGGTCGTCGTCAGAATAAAGGCAAAAATAAATATCGCAAAGCTGCGGTCGCTTATTTTATTTAGCGCGCCGAACAGCCTGCCGGCGCAGCGCCACCCCGCCAAAAGAAGAAAGAAAACGGCTATCCACCACTGAATAACGTAAGGATACAGCTCTTCGAAGACGAAACGAAGGTTGTAGTTATAGCTGAAATAAACGAACGCCGCCGCGGTAAGCCCCGCAATAATCCTTAAAATAATTTTTAACATCTCGCGCCTGTTCAGCCGCGTTTGTCTTTTTTGGGGTCGAACAGTCCTTCGGGGTTGGCGCCGAGCAGCCCGGCTTTGACGGATCGCGCGTCGGCGAATGAAAGGAGATTTTCCTGCGCCGGCGTCAAGAGTTTTACGTGGCGGCTTTTTTCCAGTTTATCTATTATTTCTTCAATGCGGTCGTTTTTTGAGCGCCAACTCCACTCGTTGAAGCGGGTCAGGTCTAACGGCATGGAATAGCCGCGCATCGTCTTTTCCCCTTCGGTGTTGAAGTAAGGCTCGAAGTAGCTCATTGCCAGTTCGCGGAGGCTTTTATAAACGGGGTCGCGGTAACGCAGCCCCACGAAGTTGCTTTTGGCTACCGCCCCCCAGCATCCGCCGACTTTATAAACCGCGAGCAGATGATCGTCGTCGCGGACGGCGGTTATTTCCATTATCATAGGCGCAAAGCCTAAGCGCTCAAGGGCGCAGGCGGCGAAAAGAGCTCCGTCAACGCAGTGCGCCTTGTCGTCCCTCATAACTTGCAGCGGGCTGCGGTAAAAATGATCGGCTGAATAGTTGGTCGAATCGAGAAATTGTTGAATAAGATTGGGCGTTTTTAGTTTATCGAGGGCGGCGAGCTCTTTCTTAGTAAAATCTTTAAACGCTTTTTCGCTCAAATCGCTCATTGATTCCTCGCATCAAATTAACGGCGCCGACGAGGCGTCTTTATTAGATTAAAGAAGGTTATCAACGTATAAATTCTCATATAATTTTTAATTTGTCAAAACAGATTACTCCCGTTATGCCCTGATAAGCCGACCCGCGGACTTGTTTCCGCTTTCGCGCAATCCGGAATATGGCGCGTTTTGCCGAAAGCAAAACGTATCGAGAGATGCGGCGAGAAAAGAAAATTCAATCGGAAAAGATTTTTGAGAAACGTTGCATCAGAGCCGCCCGTCAATGAAAAGTTCGGCCAAGATTTTTGGCAAACAGCGTATTCGTATTTTGGAAATTATTTATGAAGCCGCTATATTTGCGGCTTGGGCGGAGCCGATAGGCGAAATATGCGCGCCGCGCCTTCTGCCTAGGCCCGAGTCAAGGACGATTATCCTTTTCTACGCTTGTCCTTCTTTGTCTTTTTTTCTTTGTCGGGCTTCTGTTCGGCGGTTTTTGCTTCCGCTTTTACCGCGTAAAGCGCGACCGGATGCGTTTTGAAGTAAAAATAACCGATTCCGCAGCCGATTAAAACGAATATTCCGTAAAGCTGCGACTCGGAAATAGTATTGCCGAAATAAAAGGCGCGCCCGCTGTCGTCGCGGATGAACTCAAGAAAAAAACGCCCGACCGCATAAAGCGCGAAGAAGAGCAAAAATATGCTGCCGCGAACCCAATGGCGCTTTTTTAGAAGCAAATAAAGAAGCAAACCCGCAAGCGCGAAGCCAAGCGCGCTCTCGAAAAGCTGAGTGGGGTAAACCGCCTGCGAACCGTGCGTGGGGTAAACGATTGAATTCTTCACGTTCGGAAAAACGACGCCGAGGAAGGAATCGGTCGGCTTGCCGTAACAGCAGCCGCGCAGAAAGCAGCCTATTCGCGTTATGCCCAAGCCCAGCGCAAGCGCGGGCGCGAAAAGGTCGAACGCGCGTCCTATATCGACTTTGGTAACGCGAAAATAAATCGCGTTGGCCGCCACCGCCGCAAAGTAACCGCCGTACGCCACAAGCCCGCCGTTTTCAAAGGCGAAGAAATGCTCCCAGTCGCCGGGATTGCTGATAACGTGGAAAAGCCTTGCGCCGAAGAGACTCGAAACGACGGAAATTACCAAAACCCAATAAATTTCCTCAATTTTAAAGCCCATTTTAGGCGCGAGGGCGAGCGTCATGTACCAGCAGATAATAAAACTCAAACCGAGCATAAGCCCGTAGCCGTAAACCGGCTTGGCAACCTCGTCGCCGAATTTAATGCCGCTGTCTGCGGAAGGCGGGAAAAATTTTATCCATACCGCCAAGCCCGCGATCACCGCCGCCGCCGCGATTATGTAGCTGTAATTATAAAGGAATTCGCTCTTTTTGCGCTGGCCTAAATAATTTAGCGCCATGCCGATGGCCGCGAAAATTATAAGTATTAAAATATACCACGATTTGCTTGGGAATTCCACCCATGGAATATAAAACAGCTCCGGTCGCATAGTCGTCTCCTTGCGGCTTCGCGGCGAGGCGCGGGCCGGGTTTAACGATTAAAAGACTTGGGCGCGTCGTTATTTCTTTTTCTTATCTTTGCTTTTGCCCGAATCGGAGGAAGAGGCCGGATAACGCTTGTCGTATTCTCTTATTATTTCGTTGGTGATGTCCATGGACGAAGGGAAATAAACCACGCCGCCTTCTGTGATGTCCACAACCATGTCGTAGCCGTTTTTCTCGGCCATTTCGGAAATGATTAAATCCATTCTGCGCTTAACGTAAACGGTTGCGTTGGCGAGCTTGTCCTGCAAATCCTTCGCCGCCGCCATTTTATCTTTCTGGAACGCCTCGACGTCCTTCAGGTAAATTTCAACCTTGGCCTTGTAAGCGTCCTGAGAGAGCGTCGCCTCTTCGGATTGCAGTTTTTCTTTGCGGTCCATCAAGTCTTTTTCTTTTTTCGCGAGATCGTCGCGCTTGGCCGCCTGCCATCCTTCCAGCTTGCCCAGTTCGACCTTTCCTTCGCCGACTTCGTTGAGCGCGCGCGTCATATCGACGAACGCGACCGTGAACTTGCCGCTTCCCGCTCCGACGAAAAATACCGCCGCGCATACTATCGCGCCGAAAAGAGCCGCTTTTTTATAAAGGTTCATGCAAATCTCCTGTTTTCAAACGGTAATAGTTTTACCAAACATTATTCTTAAAAGGTATAGCCGCATACGCTTTTACAGTCAAGCGAAGAGACCGCCTTTAAAACGCTTTTTAGTTTTCAATCTCTGGGCTGGTAAAACCAGTAATGAAACGAGCCGACGTCCGTCGCGTTGTTAAGAATTTCAATCTTCGTCTCCTCGTCGGTTATCGCCTCTTTCGGAAGAATGATGCTCGCGTCAACCCACGCGTCCCTGACTTGATCGTGCTTCCACGTCAAGGCAGTCTTCATCGTTCCGGCTTTAACCTCGGCGTTTATTCCCCAATACGCGTCCGTGCGCAGCATTATCATCAGCGGTTTGCCGGGTTTGGTTTTAATTTTAAAAACCTCCCGTTTCCCTTTGGGAACCACGACGCCGAACTCGGGATAAACTCTGCCGCTTTTGGAGTTCTTGTATTTGAACTCCCTGAACGCGGTTCCGTAATCCACCGCGCCTTTCCAAGAGCGTATTTCGTAGCCGTGAGCGCGCTGATGGCGCAGGCTGCCCACGTCTATTTCGTCCGCGAGCTCGTAGTTGGGAGGCGGAAACTGAGGGCCGTCTTTGGCGTCGACGGCGTCCCACTTAGCGGCGTAAAGAAATTTGGTAAAGGCTCCCACCATGGCGTGCTTGGGCGCCGTCGCGCGGAATATTTCTTCGCCGAAAATTAGCTTATCGTAATACCAGTCGGGGTACGTCGCGAAGTGCGTCGGACGCCCGCTTCTGTCCATATGCTTGAAATGCTCGTAAAGACAGCCGTTTCCGCGCTTGAAGCAAACGGCCATGTCCTCGGTTACGAGCCCCAGAGCGTCGAATACGCGCCGCTCCGAAAAGTACGCTATCGCGCCCGCGTCGTTGATGCCTATCACGGCGTCTTTGGGAAGGTTGATTCGGATGAAATCTCCGACGCGCCTCTGCTGCCTGTGAACGTCGTTCACTCCGTCGGCGTATTCCGCCGCCCAGGTCGGAACGTGCGTAGAAGCCGAAAACCAAGCTAGGTACATAATCGCCGCGCAAGAGAACGCAATAAGACGCGCCTTTCGCGAAAGTATCATTTCGGCCAAAAGGAACGCCAAGGCGAAAAACAGCCACGGAAAAAACGGCTGGCTGTAACGGTAAAGCCCCCAGCTTACGGAGTAAGTGGTTTGGGGAATAAGCAGTCCGGCCGTTATTACCGGCAAAACCGCCGAAAAAAAACGCCTAAATGGGCTTTTTTTAATTAAAACGAACAAAACGGCCGCGGCAAAAAAAACAAGAAAGAACTTGGCGAAGTGCGGTTCCGAATCGCGTCCTAAAAGGGTTTTGAAAAAGAAATTCCAAACGTTTTCCAGCGTCGGCTTGAGCCCCTGTCCGAACGTAATCATCGGCTGGGTGAAATACGATTTTGACAACGCGCTGTTGTAGGCGACGCTTCCGGTTTTGACGAAATAATACAGCGATACGGCCGCCTGCCCGGCAAAAGGAACCGGCAGGAACCAGAGGTTGCGCAAACGTTTATTCGGCGCGTAAGCTATACGGCCTAAGCAAACGAGCGCCGCGGTCGCCAAACTCGCCGCAAAAAGTTCGGGACGCAGCGCGGGCGCGATGGCGGCGGTTATTAAATGAACCGCAAACGCTTTCGGAGCCTCGCCGGGCGGTTTTGAAAATAGCCTTACAAGAGTATTAGCCCACAAAGCCAAAAGCGCGGCGGCGAGTCCGACTTCCATGCCGGAGAAGCAGCAGATTATCAGCTCGAAGTGCAAAAAGCACAAGGCGACGGTCAGCCAGCCGGTCAGTTTCGAGCCGAGTCGTTTTGCCGCGTCGATTATTAATAGGAACGTGGCCGACGTCGCGGCGAAAGCCAAACCGAACGCCCACAACAGGGCGCGCTCGCCGGTTAAGCCCAGCCAAAAAGCGGGGGCGAGCAGAAAGGCGTAAAGCGGGGAAGTTTCCCCTTTGCTGAAACCGCACCCTTCGCAGTACTCGAAAAAGCGCCCCTTGGCTATCATTTTGGCGTATTGAAGATGGATGTAAACGTCGTCTATCATTCCGCCCAAATGACCGCCCGTTTTACGCGTCGCCATTGATATGAGAACGCCCATCGACGCCGCGACGAGCAGAACGACGACCAGCGTCTCCTTGCGGGAGACGTTCAATAATTTTAAATCGTCGTTGGTTTTGCAGTTCACTTTAGCGCTTTTTTCAGTTCCGCAACTTCGGCGGTTTGTCGAATTTTACTTGATTATATTACGTCATTGCGCCGCAATTGGGCAAGGCAAAGATTTGCCGCCGCGTTTATTCCGGCTTTTTACACTCGCAGTTGTAGCTGTTTCTGACGAAATTAATTACGCAATGAGTCGTGGAGCCTACTTCTATTCTAGGATTGCCGCACGGGACGGGGAAACCGGCGGGAAGAACGACCTGAAGCTCGTGCAGGCCGGGCTTTAAATTAAGCGACTTGGGCGTCGTTCCCTTTACGCTGCCGACGACGAAGTTTGTGGGGCCTTTAGGGGCAGTAACTATGAGTTTTCCAGTTTTGTCGTCTTTTACTATTTGAACGACGGGTTCCTTTTCTTTTTCCTTCTCTTTTTCTTTCGTTCCGCCGTCGCCCGTTTTTTGGGTTTGCGGGGCGGCTTCCTGCTTTTCCGCGACGTCCGGAAATTTTACGCTGACTTCGTCGTCGCCCGCGCTGGGAACGACCGACTTTTCAACCGTTTTGCCGCCGAATTTCAGCGTGATTTTATACTCTTTGCCCGGTTCAAGGTTGGGAACGTCGGAAGGCGTAACCTTGCCGGAATCGACGCCGTCGATGAAAATGTTGGCGCCCATTACGTTGCTGATTATTTTAAAGGAAGCCTTGGAGCTCTTCAGCTTTACTTCCTTTTTAAAGACCTGATAAGGGTCTAAAATCGTCGAGAACATTTCGGTGCGGAAGCCAGATTTGCTGACCGTAACGTCGAGTTTTTCTCCGGCTAAGGCGTTTTTAACTTTAAACGGCGTCTCTCCGCTTTCCAGCGTTTCGCTGCCCAGCTTAATCTCGACGCGCGCCCCCGTCGGCTCCGAACCTATGAGCATCACGCCGGTCTTCGTTCCGCTTTGTCCGTACAACGCGGAAATTGGAGGATATTCCTTGCCGGGCTCGAAATGAAACTTCGGAACCGCAAACATGCCGGCGTTGCCAGAAAAAACAATACGGTATAAACCGGCGGGAATGTCGGGGACTTTGCACGGCGTCTTGGGGCAGACTTGAAATGCGGCGTTAAGATCGGCGACGTCGTCTTTGTAAGGAATAAGTTGAACGCTCGCGGGCTTGCCCGGCGAAATGAATATCGCGGAGGCCGTTTTGACTCCCGCCGCAGTGTCGAGCGAAACGGTTTTATACGGCGACTTTAATAAAATGTAAACCGCCATCAAGACGAAAACCGCCGCAACCGCGATTAAGCCCGCATTCAGCGCTTTTTTATGGCGTTTATCGACGCCGAAATAATTTATTTGAGGCTTTTTTTTCTCCGGCGCGTCGTCGGAGCTTTTTTTGGCTCCAACAACCTGTATGTTGTAATTTTTATTTTGCGGCAGCGGTCCGGGCTGGTTCATCTGCGGCGTTTGAATCAGCGGCTCGGTGTGCTGTCTCGCCGCCGCGCTCAGGTTGCGTCCTTGTATTCTCGCCGCCGCTTTATTTCCCGGCAAATCGGTTACCAGCTTGATGGGGTCGG
Organism: uncultured Myxococcales bacterium; assembly: GCA_964400725.1. Classification (GTDB taxonomy): domain Bacteria; phylum Myxococcota_A; class SURF-8; order SURF-8; family CAYNVS01; genus CAYNVS01. Next base: position 1,976 of record CAYNVS010000007.1, on the reverse strand, counting down.
ACGGCATTTCCATCTCTATCAACATCGCCTGTTCGGGCGATATGTTCTTTCCGTCCTTGCCGACGAATACTTCCCTCTGCTGGATGGGAAGCGGTTTGACTTCGTCTGTCTTGAGGCTTTTGTAGGCGGCCTGCTTAGCTTCGCGCAGCAGCTCTTCGACGTTGATTTTTTCGAGGTCTTCCATGCGCTTGCGCTCGGCCTCGATGTCTTCCGAAAAAATGCCGCTCATAAACTCGGACAAATTCTGCCGCGTATATGTCGCCGTCTGACCGTAGAGATAACGGTTAAGGTCGTCCTGAAATTCGCTGGCCCATTGGTAGCGCTGGTTGAGATCGCGTTCGAGGGCGCGCATGACGACTCGTTCGAGGTCGGCGGAGACGTGCGGATTGATTTCGCTCGGCTTCTTTATTTCCGCGCTGCGGACTTTTTCCAGCGTGTTGTAGTCGGAGGAGCCGACGAAAAGCCTGCGGCCGGTTATCATTTCGTATAAAACGATGCCGAGAGAAAAAATGTCGGAACGCCTGTCAAGCGGAAAACCGCGGACCTGCTCCGGCGACATGTAGCCGAATTTCCCTTTTAAAATTCCGGCTTGCGTCTGCGTCAGTTTGCGCTGCGCCTGCGCGATGCCGAAATCGACGATTTTAACGTCTCCTTCAAAAGAAAGAAGAATGTTAGGCGGACTTATGTCGCGGTGAACTATGTTAAGCGGCCGTCCCTGCGCGTCTTTTTTGCGGTGCGCGTAGTCCAGCCCCTCGCAGACTTTGGAAATAATGAAAACCGCCATTGAAAGCGGTATGCCGCGTTTTATTTTTTTCAGGCGCTCGAAGAGAGCGCGCAGATCGCGTCCCTGCACGTACTCCATGGCGATGAAGAAATGCTCGTTCAGCTTTCCCAAATCGTACACTTGCGCGATGTTGGCGTGGTGAAGCTGGCCTGCGATGTTCGCCTCGTCGATGAACATATTTGCGAATTCTTCGTCCTCGGCGACGGCGGGAAGCAGCCTTTTTATGGCGACCAGTTTTTTGAAAGACTCTCCGCTGACCATGAGAGCCTTTTGGATTTCCGCCATACCCCCGGTGGAAACCTTCTCGATAAGAAGATAGTTTCCAAACGGTTCGGGTTTTAACATAACCATTTGTTTAATTATCGCCGCAAGCAACCAATAAAAGCAAATTTCATGGAATAATATATAACCGAGTTATTAAAAGCAAATCATTTTGAGATATTTTTTCGCGTCAAAAAGGCGCGTCAAAACGTCGGTTATAACTTTACCGGCTCGGCCCCGGAGTCGTCTTTAGGCTGTTCGACCGGAGCGTCCTTCGGAGCCTCCTTCGGGGTTTCCTTTTTCTTTTCCTCCTCTTTTTTCGGGTCGGGCGGATTTTGCTGCGCGCCTGGCGTAACAACCGTCGTCGCGTTGTTTGCCGGGGCGGTATTGCCTACGTTGGCGTCTTTGGGCTGCTCCTTTGGTTGTTCTTTCGGCTGTTCTTTTGGCGTCTCTTTCGGAGTCTCCTTTGGCTGTTCTTTGTTTTCAACCGGAACTACTCCGCCCGCTGGGGTTTGATTCGCGTTGTCCTTAGGAGTTTCTTTGGGAGCTTCCTTGGGCTGCTCCTTCGGAGTTTCCTTTGGAGCTTCTTTCGGCTGCTCTTTGTTTTCAACCGGAACTACTCCGCCCGCTGGGGTTTGATTCGCGTTGTCCTTAGGAGTTTCTTTGGGAGCTTCCTTGGGCTGCTCCTTCGGAGTCTCCTTTGGCTGTTCCTTCGGTTGTTCCTTAGGCGTTTCCTTCGGAGTCTCCTTTGGCTGTTCCTTCGGTTGTTCCTTAGGCGTCTCTTTCGGAGTCTCCTTTGGCTGTTCCTTCGGTTGTTCCTTAGGCGTTTCCTTCGGAGTCTCCTTTGGCTGTTCCTTCGGTTGTTCCTTAGGCGTCTCCTTCGGAGTCTCCTTTGGCTGTTCCTTCGGTTGTTCCTTCGGAGTCTCTTTCG
>CAYNVS010000006.1:0-123172 GCA_964400725.1 uncultured Myxococcales bacterium | reverse complement strand
CGGTCTCTCTTCCGGTCGCGTCGGGGTTCGACGACTTCTCGAAGGATTTCTTCCTTCAAACTCTCCAGCGTAAAATGAAGGACTCTGGCAGGTTTGTCTTCATCGACAGAGTTAAAAAGAACCCGTCGTTTCTGCAATACATTCCCGACACCCTCGGCTACGTAAAACAAGCGTTCGGCATGTTCCCCGAATACGCCGCCGCGCGCGAGATACTGGCGGGATACGAAAAGCGGTTGAAGTAAATGAAAGCGATGATACTTGCGGCCGGTTTGGGGCAGCGGCTTAGGCCGATTACCGAAATTACGCCCAAACCTCTGGCGACAATTCTCAACAAGCCGATTATAGAATACAACATCGAGCTGCTTGCGCGTTTCGGCGTTACCGAAATTATAATTAACTTATTTCATCTTGGCGAGCAGATTGAAGCCGCGCTGGGAGACGGCTCAAGGCTTGGGGTAAACATATTCTATTCCCGCGAAGAAGAGCTGTGGGGCACCGGCGGCGGCCTCAAGGTTGCCGAGGGCTTCTTCGACGGCGAAGAGTCGTTCATTTTAATGAACGGCGACACGCTCATCGATCTCGATTTAGCGGACATGATTGAGTTTCACAACCAAAAGGGAGGCGCCGCGACGATGGCGCTGAACCCCAAAGCCGATAAATCGCAGTATAATCCGGTTCACGTTGACGCGGAAGACGAAGTCGTTAAAATCGGCTCTAAAATCGAAAAGAAAGACGGAAAACCGGCGAAAAGCGCCGTCTTTTGCGGGGTTCACATTTTAAGGCCCGTCATTTTCGAATACCTGCCGCCCGCCATCGCCTCATGCGTAGTGAATTACGGATATTCCAAACTGCTTTCCAACGATTACAAAATTTACGGCTACATGATGAAGGAAGGCTATTGGAACGACCTCGGCACGGCGGACAGAGTTTTAGCGACAAACATGGAGCTGCTCTCCAAACAAACGACGCTGAAGCGTATAGACGCGTATTCGAGGCTGCGTCTGAAGCCGAATTCGGAAGCCGCGGACTTTATGGCCGTCGGCGAAAACGTCTTCGTCGGCGAAAAAGCCGGTTTTTTCCCGCCAGTAGCCATAGGCGACAACGTAGTAATTAAAGAGGGCGCCGCGATAGGCCCGTTCTGCGTGATCGGCGACAACGTAACGATTGAGAAAAAATCGCAGATTTCTCATTCCGTAATAATGTCGGACTCGACGGTATCGGCCAAATCTAAACTGAATCACGTGCTAATGGCCGGAAAACATAAAATTTTTGTGGAAAAAATTTAAATGCGCAAATCGTTTATTTTGTCCGCCGCGGGGCTTTTATTTGTTATTTTTACAATCGCGTCGTTACGTCAAACGGCTTTTGCGGATGAAACGCCAAAATCCAACGGTTTTATCGTCAAAATGAAGCGCGGCGTTCCGGTTGAACTTTTCGCGGCGGCGGCGTCGGTTTTGAATTACAAAATCGAACGCGCCGAACCGCTGCTTAAAGGCTCTATGCCTGACGCCTTCAAAGCCAAAGGGTTTGAGGACGTTTACGTTATAAACGGTTCCGCAGAAGGCGGAGAGCCGGCGAAATTTGCGGCGCTGCTTTATAGTTACGCATCCGACTCGGTCGTTTACGTCGAACCTGATTATATAGGTTTCGGCGGCGGAACGCCAAACGATCCTCTTTTGGAAGAGCAGTATTCGCTTGACGCGGTTGAAAAATCCGGAATCAATCTCATTCCGGCGTTCGACTACACGATGGGTTCCAAAGAAACGATTATAGCCGTCCTAGACTCCGGCATAAATAAAAATCACGAGGAATTTACCGGGAAATATATAACCGGCTACAACTATGCGTCCAACAACGAGGACGTAACAGACGACCACGGCCACGGCTCCAACGTAAGCGGCATCGCGGCCGCCAATACCAATAACGGCAAAGGGATGGTCGGCGTCTGCCCAAAGTGCAAAATACTCGTTTATAAAGTTCTAAACTCAAGCAATTCAGGCCAATACTCGTGGTGGGTATCCGCACTGGCCGACGCGGTCGAGGCAAAAGCCTCGGTAATAAACATGAGTCTCGGCGGGTCGCAGTATTCCGAAACGATGGAAGACGCGGTGGATGCGACGTACGAGTCGGGAGTTATAATCGTCGCCTGCATGATGAATGCAAATAACAGCGCTGTTTACTACCCGGCTGGTTACAAACGCGTAATCGCCGTAGGCGCCACTAACGAACAGGGTAAGCGAGCCAGCCCGTTCTCGTGGGGCGGCGGCAGCAATTACGGCCCGCACATATGGATTGTCGCTCCGGGCAACAACATTACCGGGCCGACTAAAACCGGTCAGAATTTTCAACAATGGAGCGGAACGAGTCAGGCGACGCCTCACGTAACGGGCGTAATCGCGTTGATGAGAACGCTGGTTCCCGGTCTGACTTTTGAGGAAGCGCGGCAAATACTGGCCGAAACCGCGGAAGACCGACTGGGCGCGCCGTCGGAAGACGTAAAAGGGTTCGACAATTACTACGGTTACGGCAGGCTTAACGCGTACGAGGCGGTGAAAGCGGCAGCGGCCATGGCGGGCATAGACGGAGACGATGACGCCGCCGAGCTCGAATCGGAGCTCGAAACGGCGGAAACGGCCGAAGCGGACGAATCCGCTGCCGATGATACATTGGAAGACTTGGACGAAGCCGAAGCCGCGGAATGGGAAGTTCATGTAAAAGACAGAAAATCGTCGTCGTCGTGTCAAAGCGGGTCTATCTGGGTTTTCGCCGCCGCGCTTGCGATGTTTGCGCTTATGAAATCTACGCTGTAAACGTAAAAAGCGCCGCGAAAACGCTTCTAAACTTTTAGCTCCTTAAAATAAAAAATATATTGATTGTTAGGCCGGGCAAGTGTATTCTATTCAACAAGAGTTATTTATAGCTTTGGGAGAACCCGCATGAAAAAATATTTTTTGCTTACAACGTTGATTATCGCTCTTGCATGGGCGGTTGCCGGATGCACGATATCGGAAAGTTCCGATAAAAAGAACGGCGACTCGGACGAAACCGCGCTTGAGGAAGAAAGCGAAGCCGCGGAGGAAGCGGCGCCGGAGGACGAAATAGAAACTCCTCAAGAGGAAGAAGCCGCGGTCGAGGAAGCCGAAGAGCCGGCGGAGGAAGAGGCGGCAGCCGAAGAAGCGGATGAACCTGCCGAGGAAGAAGCGGCGGAGGAATCCGCGGAAGAGCCGGCTGAGGAAGAAACCGCCGAGGCCGAAGAAGAGCAGCCCGCAGAGGAAGAAATCGCCGAAGAGGAGCCGACCGCGTGTTCGGTTTACGCGGCTCATCCGCCGCTAGGCTCGGACGCAGCCGAAGGAACGAAGGAAAAGCCGCTTGCGACTATTTCCGCGGCTCTCGCCAAAGCCAAAGCGAACGGTTGTCCGGCGATTTACGTTCAGGGCGGCGCAAGCCCTTACCGAGAGCAAATTACTATTGATTTTGCGGTGAAAATTTACGGCTCGATGAACGCGTCCGATTGGACGGAAACGCCTAACTTCAATTCCGTTCTCGTCTCCAACGTCGGCGACGACAAAGCTATTAGGACGGTAATAATTTCGGGCGTGGAAGGCGAGGTATTGCTGCGCGGATTTTCCATTCAAACGGAATCGACGCAAAAGCCGTCGCAGTCTTCGTTTGCAGTCTCGGTTTTAAATTCTAAAAACGTAAAATTTGAAAACTGCGTCATTCTTCCAAGCGACGGATTCGCGGGCGCGGCGGGAATCGACGGCGCGCCGGGAGCGGACGGCGCGGCGGGAGGCAAAGGCGGAGACGCCTTCGCGAGCGCGTACATAGGCGGATGCAACGAAAACCCGCCTCCCAAGGGAACGGCGGGCAAAATTACCTGCTACGACGGCGCGGCGAACGGAAGCGCGGGAGGCGCGGGAGGCTGCGGAGAAGGATGCGGCTCCGACGGCGACAGGCTCGGCGGAGCTTTAGGCGGCCCCGGAGGCTGCGACCCGACAAGAGACGCCACAAACGGAGGAAACGGAGTTGACGGAACTACGACCTATCAGGGTTCGGGCGGCGACGGGATGGGCTTTGTTAATCAAAACGGCGAATACGTCGGAAGCGACGGATACGCGGGAGGCCCCGGCACAAGCGGAACCGGCGGTCTGGGCGGCGGCGGCGGCGCGGGACAGCCGGGCGGTCTCTTTAGCAGCCCCAACTGGGGCGGCTCCGGCGGCGGCGGCGGAAGCGGCGGATGCGGCGGCGGCGGCGGAACCGAAGGAAAATTCGGCGGAGCGAGCGTTTCCGTGTTTATATTTAAAAGCGTCGCAACTTTCGTCGGATGCGAATTGCACAGAGGATCGGGAGGAGCCGGAGGCAAAGGGGGAGCGGGAGGCAAAGGCGGAGCCGGAGGCGCTGGAGGCGCTGGAGGCGCGAAAAAAGATAATTCGGGCAAAGGCGGAGCCGGAGGGAAAGGCGGAGCCGGCGGAGCCGGAAGCGGCGGCGGCGGCGGAAGCGGCGGCATTTCGGCTTGCGCGCTGGTCGCCAATACGCCCGACATGCCGGAAATTGCGGAAACGGGCTTTACGTGCGCGGCCGACGGAACGAGCGGAAAAGGCGGAACGAGTTCTTCCAGCATCGGCCAAGGCAAAAACGGAAAAGAAGGAACCGTCGTCAAACTGCCGATAAAATAAAACGCCTCAATTTGCGACTCGGAGCTTAAAATGCGCGGTAAAATTAAGAAAGGTCTTAAGTCCATTGAACTCGCCGACATGAGCGAGCTGATTCCGGACGGGTTTCACAGCGGGGCGTCCATTGTTGACGACGAGATGAAATCAGAGTTTGAATTTTCCGCCAAAGGGATAGTTAAAAACAAGAACGGCGAAGTCGTCGGAACTTGGATTAACGGCCGCAAAGGAAAGAAGTACGCGTACATGCTGAAAAATCCTATCGTTCCCGACCCGGCTAAATTTAAAACCGAGCTTAAGGACGTAACGATTGACGGCAAAACTTACAAAGGCGTCGAGGTTAAAGTATTCTCGGCGGCGGACAGCGCGATGAATTGGCGCCGAGGCGGACGCGGATGAGGCGATGATTCGCTTAAGAGCTCTAAATTATCCAGTTTTAACGACGGCGCTTTTTATTATCGCGTTCTCGCACGCAGCGGCGGGATGCGACTCGGCTTTTTCCGGTCTCGCCCCCAATCCGTCCGATTCGGACGCGGATAAAGAAGAAAGCGACGGCGAAGAGTCGGGCTATTCGATGCTGATTACGCCTACGTGGGGCAACCAAGGCTCAAGCGTAAAAATTTTAGGCGAGCTTTTAGAGCTTCCGCAGGAGATTAAAAAAGCTTTTCAAGAAAATCCTTTCGTTTACGTCGCCGAGCGCAACTTCGGAGCGGGCATTCATTTTAAGGAATGGCGCGTTACGGCTAGCCCCGCCGGCTTTTCCGCCACGATTTTAATCGACGATACCGCGCCGCCGGCTCTGCGCAACGTTTGGGTGGATTTCGTAGCCGGAGATTTCGAGTTGAAAGGACAGGGAGCCTTTTACGTTTTAAGCTCCCAGCGAGACGGCGATTCCGACGCGGCCGGCGAAAACTATTCCGAAGGCGACGAACAGGATGCGAGCTCCTTCGACGGCGAAACGTCGGAAACCAACGCGGAAGAAGACGATTTGCGGGCGGACGAGACAGCTTACGAGGAAGAAACGGCATCGAAAGAAGAAGTCGGCGAGCTTCCGCTTGAATAAATCTGTTTTTGCGTTTATAAGCCAAACGTACAATTCGGCGTTTTATTTAAACGCTTAAACGTACATAATGTACATTTGTTAAATACGTTGCCGCCGCTGCGTGCGGCTTTGGAAAGGCTGCGTCGCGATTTATGAGCAGAGCTCCGGGAAATTTCTCCGGTTTGGGAGGCAAACAAACGCCGAGCATTTTGCTCGTGGTAATGATAACCCCTCAGGGGAAAGTTCAAAAAGCGATAATATGGGACGACGATCCGCTTTTTATACGGTGCAAGGAAGAGCTGAAAATTAACGGCGTCAAGGTGCATTCGGTTTACCAAATCGAAGAAATACCGGAAGACGTTCCGTATTTATGCGATTTTTTAAACTTGAACGAGCCCGGCTCGCTGGGGATAACGCGCATGGGAGCCGCGCATAGACCCGACGCTCAAGCGAGGCCGCGGGACGAAGTGCTGCCGCCCCCTAACTATGTCGAAAGAGCGGCCTACACCGGCGTTAGGCCGAATCCGATGGACAGAACCGATCGTTACGCGCAAACTTTGCGCGATATGGCCTCGGCGCAGTCGGAGCCCGAAACGGAGCTCGTTTCGACGGCGTCTCGGCTGGAAACCGCCGCGCAGGAGCAGCCGGCAGGCGATGCGCAGACTCTCGAAACGGACGACGTAAAGGCCGGTTTTGCCGACCGGCTCGCATCCATATGGAGTCAGCTAGTCAGCGAGGATTTGAACAAGTTCACTCCCCTTAAAATCGCAATCGGTTTTTTTATAAGCCAATACGCCTACAACCATCAGCTTGAGCGTTTCAAGGAAAAAAAAGGAAAGCGGGCGGTTTATATTATTTTCGCTTCGGCCGTTGCCGCGGCGCTTGTCCAGACCGCTATTACGACTTTCTTTCCCGCCTCGGTTTCGGTTTTCGACTGGCTTCCGATAACCGCGCCGCTGCCCGTCCCGACCGATTTCGCGCCCGACGCCGCTGTGCGCGCCGGGCTTTACTTCCTACTGCTCGCCGGTTCTTCTCTGGTTTACGCGGCGGCGATAAAGCTCGCGTTGTTAAAATCGGGCATACCTTCTCCCTTTGTTAAAATATTAACGACGATTTGCGCTGCCCGAGTGATATTCGTCTTTTTAGCCGTTGGCATATTGGTTGTCTTTGGCCAAGTTCCGCCTTTTATCCCCCTTTTCCTTTTCGGCCTGTTGGGAACTCTCGGACTTTACAGAATAGCCGCGCTGCTTACGACAGGCTTGGGCAAAGAAAAAGAGGAAGAGCGTTACTCTTACGCGGCGTTCCTTCTTTTGTTATTTTGCGCTGGTTTTATCTCCGCGTTTTCGCCTTCTCTTCAATCGGCGGCGGAGCTTCGCCGCATTAACAGCCGCGACAGAGAGCCCCCGACGTATCTTAACGCCGTATCTTCCATAATTTGGACGCTTGACGACGTAGACGCGCGGAAGGAATTGACGAGGTTTATGGAAAAAGTCGCCGACGGCGCGCAGGCGAAAGAGCTTCTTAAAAAGCGAGCCAAAGAAATCGAAAAAGAACGCGCCCAGTACGCCGCAGGCGAACAGCCGTCCCCGCAGACCGGCCAATTTTCTCTTTCCGCCGAAATTATCGGCGCGAGAAATCCTAAGAACCCGCTTGCTTTTTCGTTTAAAATCGAAACTTTAAGTTTGGAAAGCTCGCTGGGGCCTTTCACCGCGCAATGGGACGCCCGCTTCGACGGAAAAAACTTTAAGCCGGAGACGGAACTGCCTTTATCGGCGCGCTTCGAGCATACTTACGACGCCGAAGGACGATACACGGTCGCGGCAAGGGTTAAATCCAGCGCAGGCAAAACCAGTAAAATACTGTACTTTGCGTTGTCGGCGGGAGCTGCGCCTTTGATAAAAGTCGCGCCGCCGCTGCCTTTTCTAGGAATTTTGGAAGTCGAACCGGTTATTATACGCGTCTCGGCCTCTCCGCCGGAAGCGGCCGAATTGGGCTATAGCATACAATATGATTTTGATTACGACGCGCAAAAAGGGTTTAATTCGGTCTTCTCCGTAGGAAAAATTTCGGAAATAACGTTTTATCCGCCGAAAAAAGGAAGATACCTCGTTGCAATGCGGGCAATCGGCGCCGACGGAACTTTCGGTCCGATAGCGACGTTGGATATTGCGGTCGGAACGGAGGCGATGGACGCGCAATTTTTCGGTCAAGGGGCGTACTACGAGGGATCGTCGCAAGTTCTGCGCGCTCATCCGGCCGACGCTTCCGATTTATACGCCGGAGGAACCTATGAATGGGACACGTCTTACGACGGCAGAATTTTCAATGCGCGGTATTCGTCGGGAGACCGCCCCTACTTGGTTTACAGCTTCCCAGACAGCGGAGAGTGGCGCGTAGCCTACCGCGTCGTAGATAAAAAAGGGGCAACGATTAAATTTAACGACAAACTTACGGTTAAAGTTTTAAATCTTCCGCCGGCGGCAAAAATTACGTCCAAAGAAATTGGGAACGACCTGCGCGCCTTCATCGCTTCCTGCATCGACCCCTCAACGTTCGATACGATTGCCGCGGTAGAATGGGACATAAATTACGACGGCAAGACTTTCAAGCCGAACAAGGAGTTAAGCGGAAAGTATGAAATTACCTTAAAAACTCCCAAAAACGCCTCGACTAAAATCGGGCTGCGCTGCGCGGACAACCAAGGCGCGCAAAGCCCTGTATTCGTTTATACAATTCCCTAACAATAAAAATCCCTCCTTGTTTCCAAGAAGGGATTTTACGATGATGCATTAACCAGAGCCGCGGCGCGATGCGGGGGCAAGACGTTCGGCAAGCTGTTAATCTAGAAGAAATTCCGTTGTAAAATCAAGTCGTTCAGCCTGCGCCGCAAACCCGTCGATGTCTTTATTTTTCGCTCTTCCAGCCGCCGTCGAACCAGCCGAGCGACTGAATTGCCTCGAAGGCGGCGGGACCGCCGGGTCTTCCCAACCCCATCTTTAACTCATAGCCTTCTAATTCGCCGCTGGTATCGGCCGCCAGACTTTCAGGATCGACCAGATAGCCGATAGAATCGTTAGCAAGCCCTACCACGAACTTATATTTGCTCGCCATATGCGAGCGCAGGGTTATGGAATATTCCGGCGTTCCCTCTCCGGGGAAGAGCGCAAACTCGGCGTCGCCCAGCTTGTGCCAGCTCGCTTCCAGTTCGTCGACGAAGTATTTAACGTTTTCGCCTTCGCCTTCCTTGTGAATGTATCTTTGCGGCATGTTGAAGAGCTCGATTACCGAGACCATGTAATCGCCTTTGGCTTCGCACGTGAAATGCTTGTATTTGTGCATTACGTCGCAGCTCTTCGTCTGCTCGGCGTTCGGCAGCGTTTCGAGCACTTTATCGGCTAAAATTTTGCCCATGTTGTAAGCGGTTTGAAAGGCGTCTTCCTTGCCGTCAGAGCCTAACGCGACCGTTTCGCCAGATTTCGGGCCGTCGTGCACCGCGGCGATAAAACCTTGCAGGAACATGGCTGGCGCGCCGGTTTGTTTCTTCATAACGTCGCGGTAACCCCATACAAAGTCCGCGCTCATAAGATGATTCTCCATAGGCAGAGTGGTCGGATGCTTTCCGTAATTCACGATAGTTACAATCGGGATTCCGGCTTCGTCTTTTACGTGAATGAAATTCACCGCGTTGTCAACCACGGGCGAGCAGTCCATATTTCGTCCTGTGTAGCCGGCAAGCTCGGTCTGACCGAAATAAACGACGGCCTTTTTCTGCGCCTCGAACGCGGCGACGGCGGCGGATGTGATTTGTTCGAGCGTGGTTTGCAGCAGCTCCTTATTTACTCCGTTCTCTCCTTCCGTAGTCTTCTGCCAAAAGCCTATAAGATCGGTCGAAGCGTGCGTATGCTCGCTTGCGATAAGAATGTGCTCAGGTTCCAGCGCGATTTTGTTCTTCAGTTTTTCGACTATGTTTTGACGCAGAGCCTTAATGCCCGGCCCCCAGTCGCCGAAATCGTAAAGATAGCCGACCGTATCCAAAGAAATAATTACGAACGACTGTCCCTCCGAGTTTGTAAAAAACGCAGCCATCGCCATAAGCGGGTCGTGCGTTCCCTCTGAGCGGCGCGCGCCGCCGGGAGCTCCGTAGCCGCCCATAATAGTTCCGACGGGCGGAGTTACGTCAATCTCGGCAAAGCCGACTTTAAAATAATTTTCTTTGGTTTCCGAAGTCGATCCGCACATGGTTTGCCCCATTAAAATAATAGTTAAGAACGCTATGGCAGCCGCGCATTTATACGCGGCTCCTCTTGTCTTCGAATTTGTCTTCTTCATGCGGTACCTCCATGGTTGACGTTACAAAACAAATTACGGCGGCCTGCTGCCGCATAGGTTTATTATTTTGCAAAAAGAACGTACGCTTTGCGCCAGCTCTTACGAATAACTATCACGGCCATCAACGTGTAAACTGCAAACTGAACCGCCATCCATTTTAAATAAGGCGCGACAAGCTGCAAGTCGGGGCTTTTATCAGACAAATAACGGAGAGCCTGAGCCGCCGGAGTGGCCGGAAATATCGCAGCGAAAGCCCGCACGTAGCCGGGCATGTCCTCGAACGGCCAAGTGTAGCCGCTGGCCAAATATATCGGCGTCGATACGAACATTAGCAGCTGAAAGGCGGAAATTTTATCTTTAAAAAACATCGCGACTAAAATGCTTGGGCTCGACATCGTAATAGCGAAAAGGGCGAAAAGAATTATGCCGGTAAGTTTGCTCTTTATCGGCCAGCCGAAGAACGGGAAAACTACGCAAATCATAAAAACTACGCCGATTAGATAAAAGAGCGACTGCGCAATAAAGCGGCCTTCCATTGAAAGGAATGGAAAGCGTTTATCCAACGCGAATTGTCCTAATTGACGCGACCAACCGACCGAAAATGCCATGCCCAGCAAAATCAACTGTTGAAGAACGATTATCATAATGCCGGGAACCATAAAGGCGGCGTAAGCTATATGGGGACTGTAAAGAAGCCGCTCGTCCCGGTTAATCGGAAAAACCTTCAAAGCCGCCGCTTTCGATTGAACGCCTTTCTGCATAAACGCCTTTTGGCCTAGCGTTTCGTTTAACTTGGAAACGGCTCCGACGACTCCCGGATAGGACGCGCTGTAAACCAGCATGTTAGAGGTGTTAATCCACAGCTTTATTTCGGATTGATCGCCTTTTTTTAATTTTCTCGAAAAGCCTTGCGGAATGTAAACGAAAAGCTCCGATCTGCCGCTCTTCATCAGCTCGAAACCTTCTTCGACGCTTGAAAGTCTAGAAATAACGTCGATGCCTTGCGCGGCTCCCAAATAGTAAGTCAATTTGCGCGAGTAGGCGGAATTATCGTCGTCAACTATAATCGCCGGGCGTTTCACGGCGGTATTTTGCATGTAAAGAGAAGAAATGATTACCGGATAAACGATAGGTATGGCGAGCAGAACGAAAAGAAGGCTTTTTTGGCGCAGTATAAAAACGAATTCGTCCCGAATCGCCCCGCCGAGAGTTTTAAACCAAACAATCACCTTCCGGCCTCCGGTTTGGAAATAGGTTCGGCGGGCAACGCGCCGGAATCGGCGGTCTCTTCGACGGGCTCATCTTCGGCGTCTCCTTCGCTGGCGATAACGTCGGCGGCTTCCGCTTCCTCTTCTTTTTTAAAGAACTTTGCCGCCTGCGGGAACAGCCTTCTGAATATCCGTTTAAGTATGAACATAACCGCTATAATCAGCGCGAAAAGCTCCGCCTGACGAGTCATAACCGAGTAAACGTAAGCGAGCGAATCCCATTCTGTCGGGTAATGCAGAAACAGTTGGAAGGCCTTTGCAAAAGGCGTAAACGGCATCCACATTGAGAACTCTCGTATGGCTGGCGGAAACATATCCGTCGGCCAAGTTATTCCGCTGAACATCAGCGACAGCATCGCCAGAATTATCGTCGTCTGGAAGGCGAGCAGCCTTGCCGGTATTATCATTGTCAGCACGACCGCGCTCATCAGGTCGATGACTATAAAGGCCGATAAAGTAAAGGCTATAATTGAAAAGCGGCTCTGCGGATAAATGCTTTCATGAGGCAGGTAAACGTAAAAGAAAAGCATTCCAATAGCAAAACCTGTAATGAATATTACGAGATACGAACCCGCAAGCCTTCTGAACGAGCGCAGACGCTCTTCCGGCAGCAGCGCCGTGGCCGCCAGAATTAATATGTACACGTTCAAAAAGAAGAATATCGCGCCCGGAATTATGTAAATTGCATAGTTAGACGCCGGATTGTGCGTGTTGTTCTCCGAAACTATTACCGGCATCGCGTGAGCCATTGCGGCGTTTTTTCTGTCGCCCAATTTTTTAAGCGTGGTTATCTGCACTCCCGCCGAAACCGCCGTAACCGACGCAGTCAGAGCCTTCATTACGTTTTTGCCGATGAGAATGTTGCTCATGTCGATTGCAACGACGACGTCCCCTTTTTTCCCTTTCTTAATTTGAGAGGAAAAATCGTGCGGTATTAAAACAAGCGCCGCTATTTCGCCTCTTTCAATCAGCCCTTTGGCTTCTTCTACTGAATTAATAGGAATATTGGTTACGGATATTTCTCTGTTCGCGGCGATAATTCGGCGCAGCGTGCGGCTGACGCTTGAATTGTCGAAATCAATTATTGCGACCGGCTGATTTTGAACGACGAGGTTTGAATAAATCTCCATCGTTAAATAACTAATGCCTAGCAGCAAAAAGAGCATAAATACGTATTTCGGCGCGGCGAAGGTTCTTCGCGCCTGTATCTTTGCTCCTATGAAGAATTGTCTAAGCATTTCGGTCTTGCGTCTTTGCGCGTCGTTAAAGCGGAAGGGCTTTTACTCGTAAAAATAACGCGCCGTCATTCCGGGTCTGAGCCCTTCAACCTTCTCAATCGGCCGGGCTTTAACCTCGAAACTCTTAAGGTCGAAGCTGTTCTTCTCGCTAGTCGCCTTCCAAGTCGCAAAATCGCCCATTGCGGCGATGTTGAACACCTTTAACGTAATCGTTTTGCCTAAAGCCGGTATTTCCGCTTTAAGCTCGGTTCCGATTTTGATGTTTTTAAGCATGTCCTCGCGCACGGTGAATATCGCCCAAATGTCCGACATGTCAACCAGCGTTACAATCGGGTAACCGGTGGCCGCAAGCTCTCCTTTATGGAGTATAATTTTGGAGACTTCTCCGTCTATCGGCGAGTTTTGTGCAGTCTCTTTTTTATAGCTGTTCACTTCGCTCAGGAGTCCTTCCGTCTGCTTAACCAGAAAGTCCAACGCCTCGATTTCCTCCAATCGCGCGCCCTTGAGAGCCAAGTCGTAGCGGGTTTTCGCTATATCGACTTGATCCTGCGCGACGTTGTATTTGAACAGCCAATCGTCGTACTGCGCCTGCGGAATGGTTCCTTTTTCAAACAGCTGCTTCATTCTGTCGTACATTTTTTTCGCGAGATCTAGCTGTTCCTTGGCCGCCTCGTACTGTTTCTTGGCGGCTTCCTTGTCTTCGATGCGGGCGCCGTTTTTGGCCATTTTCAACTTAGCCTTGGCCGCGTTTAGACCGGCGTTGACCTGCTCCAGCTTTGCGGCGATTTCCTCGCTCTCAATTGTAAGCAGCTTTTGGCCAGCCGTTACAGAGTCTCCCTCTTTTATAAACAATTCGGAAATTCGCCCCGGCACTTTGCTGGCTACGTCTATTTCAACGGCGTCGATAAGGCCGGTTATAACTTTTTTCTCGGTTTCCTTATTTTTGCCGCAAGAGCAAATAAAGGCCGCGGACAAAACGGCCGCGAACAAGGCGGTAAAACGAATATACTTATTCATCTGAGCTCCAATCGCCTCATAAAATTGATTGGTTTTGCCGGCTTAGCGCCTCTCATCGGAGGTCTTCGAGTTCCGCCGCCGAAAAGGCTTGTTTCTATGCCGGCGCTTTTTCCGAGCGAATACCGTTAAAGAATATTTCCGTAATATGCTTAATAGTCTCCTCGGCGTAACCTTTTTGGGTTACGTCTTCCTTCCAGATGGAAGAAAGGAGCATTTTGCGGTTGAAATAACCTAAGCACATGTAATTAATGCTCATAACGGCTTTGCGGACGTCCAAATCTTTGCGGAATACGCCGCTTTCGATTCCTTTCGCCAGCACTGAATAAAGGTTTTCCAAACCGGTGGCGTGAAGGTTGGCGAGTATTTCTCCGGCAAAGCGTCCTTCGTTCATGGTTTCCCAGCCGATAAGCCTTACGTAAGTCGGATTTTTTTGAAGAAACTGGAAATATCCTTCGACGATTTCTTTCGCTTTTTTAGAAGGATCGTCGTAAGCGCTGAGCGTCTGCTCGCTCCACTCGAAGAGGCGTCCGAAAGCTATTTTTAGGACTTCTTTGTAAACGTCCTTTTTGCTGCCGAAATAAACGTAAAGCATCCGTTTGTTTATTCCGGCCTGCTCGGCGATGTCGTCTATGCGGGTGTCGGCGTAACCTTTTTCTACGAATATTTTCTCGGCGTATTCCAGCAGCTTTTTGCGCGTTGCGATGGCGTCTCTTTTGCGTCTTGGTCTTTCGGGTATCATTGTTGTCTCCGTTGTTTGGGCCGAAAATACGTTTGCGGATTTTCAAGCGAAAAAGTAACTAACCGTATAGTTACTTTTTATTTTCTAACCAAATTGACGCGCTTTGTCAAGACGGATTTAAAATTTATTTTTAGCAGAAACCAGCCGCCGGACAAGCCCCTTTGAATGCGTTTATTTTTAAGGCGTTGCCGTTATGTAGTCCTGCGACAAGCCTTGCGCTCCGGCGTTAGAATCGGCGCCCCCTTTGCCGCCCGCGCCGGGGTTGCCGCGCTTAATCTGGCAGTTTTGCAGGATAACTTTGTCTGCCGCGGCGTCGAAGAGCAAAAATGCCGCGCTGGAGCCGCCCGCGCCGCCGCCGCTTGCGCCGCCGTCTCCGCCTTTGCCGCCGGCCGAGCCAGGACCTCCGTCCCCCGCGATATTTCCCTCATGATCGCCTCCGCCTCCGCCCGCCCCGCCGTCTCCGCCCCTGCCGCCCTGCTTGCCGTCTCCGCCCTTGCCGCCTGAACCGGCGGTTATTGAGCAATTTACAAATTTTGCGTATCCGCCGGATACTACGACTCCGAAGCTGGAACCGCCCGCGCCGCCTCCGCTTGCGCCTCCTCCTCCGCACCCTCCGGCGCCTCCGCCTCCGCCTCCGCCTCCGCATTTATCGTCGAACCATTCATTGGCTCCGCGTCCGCCTCCGCCGCCGGAACCGCCCTCTCCCGCGCTCCCCGGAGACCCGTTTTGTCCTCCGGTTGAAGAAATTTCTCCCGCTAAATTGACCGCGACGTTTGCTTTGCCGCCCGCGCCGGAATTTCCCGGCTGTCCGGCTTTCGCCGCGCAGTTTGGCGCATATCCCTGAACGTGTCTTATGTTTCCTCCCTCTCCTCCGCAGACGCCTGCGCCCGGTTTGCCGTCGTTCCATCCGCAGCCGCTCAAGCCGCCGTTGGCTCCAGCGGCTCCGCAGGTTGAAGTTCCGCCGATTCCGATCTGATTCATTCCTTTCGGCGGAGTAGTTCCCGCGCCTCCCGCGGCACCGTCCGAGCCCTTCTGTCCGTCGGCGCCGGCGTTGCCGTCGCTTGCAATAATTGAGCAGTTTTTAAATACAAGAGCGTCGGAGTTTGTCTTTAAATAAATAACGGCGGCGGATTTGCCGTTTTGATTTTGCGCGGCCTTCCCTCGGAATTCGAAGCCTTGAATGGTCGTCGGTACGGTTATTCCCTCGGCGGTCAAGGCGTAGCCGTCGGTAGATACCGCGGTTTTATTCGTATCGCTCGCAGTCCAAGGCAATTTGGCGTCGTCGTAACCTCCGAACATCGAAACGCCCGCATACGTCTCAATCTTTTCGTTCCATACGCCCAAACCCGCAATTACCGGCTTGAAGGGAGCGGAATTATTAGATTTTGCAAGTTCTATCGCCTTCTTAAAAGACCTCACGGGCGCCGTCATGCTTCCCGAATTGCCGTCGGAGCCGTTTAGCGACACGAATATCGAATCGTCAATGTCGCCGTCAAATCCGTCGCAATCGTTGTCGATTAAGTCGCCGGGCAAATCTTTATTGCCGTCCGGCTTGCATTCGCAGCCGTTTTCCGGTTTTTTATCGGCGTCGTAATATGAAGGCAAGCAGAGTATTATTCCGCATACGCCTTCAATGCAGGAATATGTCGAAACGTTCGGCAGCGCGCACCTCTCGGCGTCCGAGCCTCCGCAAACAAGCGATTGTCCGTCCTGGGAACAGATTTTTACTCCGCACTCTCCGCAAATCTCTCCCTTGCCCGTCAGCTGCGGCCCGCACGCGCCGCAGACGTTCCTGCCGGGGTCGTCGCATAACAGCGACAAGCCGTCGGACGCGCATACGTAAGTTCCGCAATCTCCGCAGGAAGCGCCTTTGCCGGGCAGTTTTTCTCCGCAAACGCCGCATTCGTTTTTACCTGGATCGACGCAAACCGCTCCGTCGCCCACGTTGTTGCATGAGTATTTTCCGCATTCGCCGCAATCGCCGCCGATTCCTTCTACCGGCAGCCCGCCGCAGAGTCCGCAGTTGTTTCTTTGGGGGTATTGGCAAATAAGTTTCAACCCGTTATCCGAGCATGCAAGCGTTCCTTCGCACGAGTTGGCGCCGACGCAAGCATTCCCCTTATCCGGCAGCGACGGGCCGCATGCGCCGCATTCGTTTAAGCCTCCGTCCAAACAAACTACCCCGTCGCCCGCCTCGTTGCAGACGTTTTTACCGCAGTCGCCGCAATTTTCTCCAAGTCCGAGGATTTCGGGGCCGTTGCACAGTCCGCAGGCGTTTGCGTTTTTGGGTTTGCATTCTAACGACATGCCGTCAACCGCGCAGACGTACGTTCCCGCGCATTCTTCCGAAACGGCGCAGTCTTTGCCGAAGTCCGGCAAATCGGGGCCGCACGCGCCGCACTGATTTACGGTTTCGCAAATTTCTTCGGCTTCCTGTTCGTATTCATCCTCGTCGCCGTCGGCGCCGCAGGCCGAAACCGTAAGCCGCATTACGCACGTCTTTTCCGCCGCGCCGCACGAGAGCGTAATTAAGAAGGGCGCGCCTTCGCTTGCCGAAATGGAACAATCATTGAAGTCGGTCGGAAAGCCGCAGTAGCCGGTCGTAAAGCTTTGCGAAGAAGTTCCGTCGGTAATCGCAACGTCCAGCGAGCATAAGGCTCCTTCGGTAAGGGATACGATTATTTCCGGCGATCGACCGAAGCAGTCGCCGTTTCTTTTATCTACGCAATAACGCCCGGCGTACGGCGAGCAATCGCATTGTTCCTCTTCTTCGGTCTCGTCCGCTTCGCTTTCCGGCTCGCTTGTTTCAGCCTCTTCATCCGCGGTTTCGTCCGAAATTTCCGGCAGTTCCGACTGTTCGTCCTTTTCCGTTTCGGCGTCGAATTCGACAAGCGTTTCGTCCGTCTTTTCCGCGTCTTCCGCCGCGTATTCTTCTTGCTCCGCAAGCGGCTCGTCGTCGAGGTCGGAAGCGTCGGCGTAATAGTCGATGCACTGATTGTTGGAACAGACCTGTCCGGCGGAACAATCGGAATTATCTTTGCAATGGCTGTTGTAACCTACGGACGTCGAGCTGCAGCCGCTTCCCAAGAGAATTCCAAATATAATTGTTGTTAAAGCATATTTATTCATAGCTGCAAGTTCCTTATAAAACAAATAAAAACCTTACCTTATTATAATAGAGGCGGTTTCGATTATCAAGACATTTCTTCCGTCGTCCGACGGCGCGATCCGTGAACGACGTATTTCAGATGAGCGAGCGTTCGGCCAAAGTATCATTATAAATTAGCCGTTCAGATTTTGTATCTTCCAAGATATTTTTTTAATTATTGCGCGAAACGGATAAAAAGTACGCTCGACAACCGCGAGCGAGCGCTTATATTAGAAATGCTTTTTGAAACACGGAGGTATTTGCATGTCTGAATTTCACGGCACGACCGTGCTTGCGGTTAAACATAAAGGCAAAGTTGTCGTCGCAAGCGACGGGCAGGTTACGATGGGCGAAATCGCTTTCAAGCAAGGCGCTAAAAAAGTGCGCAGACTCAACGACGGAAAGGTAATAGTCGGCTTTGCGGGGGCTACTGCCGACGCCTTCACGCTGCTTGAGCGCTTTGAGGAAAAGCTGAAAAGGCACTCCGGCAGGCTTGCCCGCGCCGCAGTCGAACTCGCTAAGGACTGGCGGACGGACAAATATTTGCGCTCACTTCAGGCGCTCCTAATAGCGGCCGACGCCGAAACTCTGCTGATGATTTCGGGCAACGGAGACGTGATAGAGCCGGACGCTCCGATAATCGCCGTCGGTTCCGGCGGGCCATACGCTTACGCGGCCGCAAAAGCTCTATTTGAGCACGACCCGAAACTTGAGGCGGAAGAAATCGTCCGAAAGGCGATGAAAATAGCGTCGGAGATGTGCATTTATACGAACTCCGAAATTACAATCGAAACTTTATAAATCGCAGCGAGGCTCGGCATGGCTAGAGGAAAAAAAAAGAAGGAATCCGTACCGGCGAAAATACTGACTCCTCGTCAAATAGTGGCGGAGCTGGACAAATACATAATCGGTCAGAGCGAAGCGAAGCGCGCCGTTGCGATCGCTCTGCGCAACAGATGGCGCCGCCAGCAGCTTGCGCCGGAATTGCAGGAGGAAGTAACTCCTAAAAACATAATAATGATAGGCCCCACCGGCGTCGGCAAAACGGAAATAGCGCGCAGGCTAGCCAATTTGGCGCAGGCGCCTTTTCTTAAAATTGAGGCGACGAAATTCACCGAGGTCGGTTACGTGGGGCGCGACGTTGACAGCATGGCGCGCGACCTTACGGAATTGTCAGTTCAGCAGGTAAAGCGGGAGGCGCAGGAGCGCGTGGAGCCGCAGGCCCGCGTTATGGCCGACGAAAGGCTCGCGGACATTTTAATTAAAGGCGACGGCGCGCAGGACGACGAAAAAAAGACGCCTGATAAACCGGCGGCCTCGCCAAACGCCGACTTCTTCGAGGCTATTTCCAAAATGGCTCAGTCCATAATGGAAAAGAGGGGCAAGGACGGTCTTCCGCCGTTCATGCCGCAGGGGGCCGCGCCGTTCGATTCTTATCCCGCAGCGGGCGCCGACCTAAAGAAAACCGAACAAGAAGACAAATTCGAGCCGGAGAAAACGCTCGCCGAGATGGAGGAGAGGCTCAAAGCGGAGCGCGAGGAGCGCCGTAAAAGCCTGTTGGAAGATATTAAAGCCGGCAAAATGGACGAAGAATTTATAGAGCTGGACGTGCCGGAGCGCGGCGGCCCTATGTTGGAGATATTCAGCTCTTCGGGAATCGAAGAGATGGGAATGCAGTTCAAAGACGTATTCGGCAACATGTTCGGCGGCAAAACGAAAAAACGCAAGCTGCGCATTAAAGACGCCCGCGAGTTTCTCGCGGCGGAGGAATCGCAGAAGCTCATAGACATGGATGAAATAGTGCGCGAGGCGCTGTTCCGCGTCGAGCAATCGGGAATTATTTTCATCGACGAAATAGACAAAATCGCCGGAAGTCGAGGCTCAATATCGTCCGGCCCCGACGTTTCGCGCGAGGGCGTTCAACGCGACATTCTTCCTATCGTCGAAGGTTCTACCATTATGACAAAATACGGCCCCGTGCGGACGAATCACATTTTATTTATCGCGTCCGGCGCGTTCCACGTTTCCAAACCGTCCGATTTAATTCCCGAACTTCAGGGACGTTTCCCGATTCGCGTCGAACTAAAGGCGCTCTCCGCGGAGGACTTCGAACGGATACTTACCGAGCCGGAGAATAGTCTTGTCAAACAATACAAGGAGATGATTGCGACCGAGAGCGTTGAGCTGGAATTTACGCCCGACTCGATTAAGAAAATAGCGCAGATAGCGTTTTCAATCAACGAGCGAAGCGAAAACATAGGAGCGCGCAGGCTTTATACCGTAATGGAGCGTCTCCTTGAGGAAATTTCATTCGAGGCGCCCGACATGGGCGCGGGAAAAATTCCCGTTACCGCTTCTTACGTAGAGTCTAGGCTGAAAGAAGCGCTTGCCGACGAGGATTTGAGCAAATATATATTGTAAAACTATTTGCAAAAAAAAAGCGTTATCGGCGCCGGCTCGCGTTTACCGGTTTAAAAACGGAGGTTCT
Source organism: uncultured Myxococcales bacterium (assembly GCA_964400725.1). GTDB lineage: Bacteria > Myxococcota_A > SURF-8 > SURF-8 > CAYNVS01 > CAYNVS01. The sequence goes on along the minus strand of CAYNVS010000006.1, from coordinate 103,233 downwards.
TTTCTATAAAAATCTCCGACGCTCGTTTCAACGAGAGCTCCGTCCGAGTCCAAAGATAAAATAAGCGCTTTTATTCCTAGTTTTTCGGCAAGATTTTTTCCTTTTTCTACGCCGAGAACCGCGATTGAAGTGGACGCCGCGTCAAGCTGCGCGGAGGAGACTTTGTCGTCGAAGACGACGGTCGTAACGGATGCGATGTTGATATTTATCGGTTTGCCGTCAACGGGATTGAATATATGATAATATTTTTTTCCGCCTATAACGAATGGACGGCGCGCGTTGCCGCTGGTTGACGCTCTTATTTTATCGGCGCTTTCCGCCGCCGCAAAGATGCGTCCTTCGTTAATCGGGTCTTCGATGCCTATCGTCCACTTTTTTTTGCACGCCTTGCCGCCGAACGCCGCCGTCTCTCCGCCTAATTGAACGAGTCCGCACTTTGCTCCGGTTTCTGCAAGAAGCCCGGCGGCTTTATCTACTGCGTATCCCTTTGCGACGCCGCCCAAGTCAAGTTCTGTCAAAGGGTCCGCGAATTCAACCTTTCCGTCGTCGAGAATGGTTATTTTGTCCATTCCGCAATGAGCCAGCGTTTGCGCAATCTCCTCGTCCAACGGCGCGGCCCCGGTTTTTTCGGCGTTTTTCCACAATTTTTTAAGGCCGAGCATTGCCGCGTCGAATGCGCCGGCGGTCGTTTCGCGCATGTTCTTAGACAATTTTAGAGCCTCGTAAAGCTCCGGCGAAACGTTTACGCGCTTTTTTTGTTTATCGGCGTTCAATTTAAAAACTTCCGACTCAGGGTCGAACGCGCTGAAAATTTTTCCGAGACGCTCGAATTCGCCCCATATTCGTTCCGTCGTCAGCCGCGCCTTTGCGTCGTCCGCGCCCGCTGCGAGTTTGAATTTTACAACTGCGGGAATGCCGTTGTAGAAGAAGTTTCTTGCGCCGTAAAAGCCTTCGTCGTCTAACGCGGGGTCTTTTGCCCTAACGGCTGGGCTGCGGGGTTTGCAGCCCGTCTGTTCGGTTGCGGCCGTTGAAGCCAATAGCGCAATTAATGCAAGCGCCGCCGCGCGTTTAAATTTATATTTCATAAAATCAATAACCTTTTCGCAGCTAAAGAAATTAAAAAAAAGAATAAAATAAAAAATTACCCGCCGTCAATATAAGCTAAACCTTTTTTTGATGGAACCTAACAGACGCTTTTGTCTCATTACGAGAAATTAAAGGTAATTATTGAACTAATAATGTCCTATTGTTTGACTTTGTGCGGTAAGTCTGCAAATATGAATTTGTGGATGAGCTGATTTTAAATTTAAAGAGGGTTGATTGGAGAAAATTTATTTAATAAGCCGCTTCATTGAAGCCTGTTGAATTTTATTAATAATTTTAATTGTTGACGCGGCGCATTAAATCAGTTATATGAGCAATCAAGCTTTTCCTAGTCTTGATTTATTTTCTTCATACATGGAGGTTCTTATGCGAATAATAAGCTCAAGGTTGTTGTCTGCGGTTGCGGCGGCGTCGGTTTTATTATTCAGCGCGCAGGCTTACGCGATTTGCTTCAGCGGATCGGACTGTTCCGACGGGCTTGACTGCACCACGGACACCTGCACATTCTTTGCCTGCGAAGTAGAGCATCCCGTTAAGGACGGCTTCTGCCTCATCGCCGGCGTCTGTTACGCCAACGGAACCATAAACTCTGCGAACCCGTGTCAAGAGTGCAAGTCCGCTACTAATAAAAAGGTATGGACGAACGACGATACGAATACGTGCAGCGACGGCAACGCCTGCACCAAGAGCGACCATTGCTCCGCGGGGGCGTGCGTTGGCGCGTCCTACTCGTGCGACGACGGCTTGACCTGCACGACGGACGTCTGCGATGGAAGCGGAGGCTGCGCGCATCCGTTGGTCGCCAACTTCTGTCTTATCGGCGGCAAATGCTACGCTGACGGCGACATTAATCCCTCCAATCCGTGCCAAAAGTGTTTAGGCTCAAACCCGACCGCGTGGTCGGCCAACGACTCGGCGACTTGTTCGGACAACAATTCTTGCACCTTTTCCGATCATTGCTCGGCGGGGGCGTGCGTCGGAACGAGCTACTCCTGCAACGACGAAATATCATGCACCGACGACGTATGCGACGGCTTGGGCGGATGCTCGCATCCGATAACGAACGGCTATTGCAGAATCGGAGGATCGTGCTGGGCGCGCGGCGCGGTAAATCCGAATAACGTCTGCCAAGGATGCCACGACGACTGGGACGTTTACTATAAAACGCACTGGGCAGACGACGACTCAAATTCATGCTCGGACGGCAACGCCTGCACAAAGGCCGACCATTGCTCGGCTGGCGTTTGCGCAGGAACCGCTTACTCCTGCAACGACAACCTTTCGTGCACAATCGACGCGTGCAACGGCGACGGAACATGCAGCAATGCCATAGACGCAAATTCGTGCCTTATCGGCGGAGTTTGCTACGCGCGCAACCAGACGAATCCGGCAAATCCTTGTCAGAGCTGCAAACCCGACTCCGCCCGCGACAGATGGAGCGACGACGACGGGATAGCGTGCGACGACGGAATTGCATGCACCAAAGAAGACAAATGCAAGACCGGCGCATGCGTCGGGACGGCCTACTCCTGCGACGACGGCAAGAGCTGCACTACGGATTCGTGCAACGGCGACGGAACTTGCAATAATAAGGTGAACGATTTTACCTGCTACATAAACGGAGCCTGTTTTGCGCGCGGCGAGCAAAACCCCGGCAACAGCTGCGAGGAATGCCGCGACGAACAGGGCGAATATTACAAAACTCATTGGGGTTACGATAACTCAAATAAATGCGACGACGGCGATCCGTGCACGTACAACCATCACTGCGTAGCCGGCGCGTGCCTGTCGTCGTCTCATACTTGCAACGACAATCTTTCATGCACAAACGACGTTTGCAACGGCGATGGAACGTGCTCTTTCCCGCTCAAAGCAAATTCGTGTCTTATCGGCGGCGTATGCGCGGTCGATAAACAGCCGAATCCCGCCAATCCGTGTCAGTCGTGTTTATCGGCGGTAAATACCGCTACGTGGACGAACGACGACGCAAATCCGTGCTCCGACGGCGAGTCGTGCACGAAGAACGATCATTGCGTTTCGGGCGCGTGCATAACCACTCCATACAGCTGCGACGACAAGCTCGACTGCACTATCGACGTTTGCAACGGCGACGGAACGTGCAGCGTTAATATTAAACCGTCTTTCTGCGTAATTAACGGAATTTGCCGCGGAAACGGCGAGGTCAATCCGGCCAACCCGTGCGAAGTCTGCGCCGCGGACTCAAATAATACGGCGTGGACGCCGGACGACGCGCTCGTTTGCAGCGACGGCAATTCGTGCACGCATTCAGACCGCTGCTCGGCCGGGACGTGCGTCGGAACGGCCTATTCCTGCGACGACGGCAAAAACTGCACTATGGACGTATGCGACGGTTTGGGCGGCTGCGTAAATTCGCTTATCGCGGGCAACTGCATTATCGGCGACGTATGCTACGTCAACGGAGCGCCCAATCCGGCCAACCCCTGCGAGGAATGCCGGGACGACTGGGGACCTTACTATCAGAAGAATTGGGGTTACGACAACGACAACGTTTGCGACGACGCGGATAACTGCTCGCGCGACGACCGCTGCATGTCGGGCGTATGTTTCGGAACTCCATACGTCTGCAACGACGGCCTGCCTTGCACCGCCGACGTCTGCAACGGCGACGGAACTTGCAGCTTCAACCTAAAGGCCGACGCCTGCCTTGTAAGCGGGACGTGCTACGGCGCAAACGACCCGAATCCGGCCAACGCATGCCTCGGCTGTCTGCCTGAGAAGAGCCAAAACGATTTCTCATTGATGCCCGTCGGAACGGCATGCTCAAGCGACGGTCTGGACTGCACGACCGACGTGTGCGACGCCGCCGGCGCATGCACTCATCCGGTTATGAGCGATAAATGTTTGATTGACTACGTCTGTTACTCGGCGGGGCAGCCCAGCCCGACCAACGACTGCGTGGGCTGCAATCCGGAGCAGAGCAAGGCTTTCCATACCAGTTTTTCTTCGGGGACGGTTTGCGGCGACGACGGGTACGATTGCACCGCGGACGTCTGCAACGGTCAAGGGGCGTGCCTGCATAATATAAACGCCGACGCCTGCAAAATAGACGACGTTTGCTACTCGAACGGCGCGCCTAAGCCCGGCAATCCGTGCATGATTTGCAACGCCTCCGGCAGTCATATCAAATGGAGCGAGGCGCCCGACAATACTGTTTCGCAGAGCTGCTACCCGTGCGCTTCAGGGGCTCCGGGCGTAGGCGTCTGCAAGGCGGGCAAACAATGGTGCTCCCGCGGCGCGTTCGGAAACTGCGTCGATTTTACCTGCCCGACCTCGGACGTATGCGACGGCAAAGACAACGACTGCAACGGAACCAGCGACGACTCGTGGCCTATGCTGGGCTCTGGCTGCGGAACCGGCGACTGCGCGGGCGTTTACGTGTGCGGAGCGGACAAAAACAGCGTAATGTGCGGAAGCGAAGGCTCGGCCTGCGTAATAGGCCAGCCCTGCGTTAAAGACGGAGTATGCAAGAGCGGCGCGTGCGTCGGAACGCCCTACTCGTGCGACGACAATAACCCTTGCACGGACGACTCCTGCGGAGCGGGCGGCGGCTGCCTGCATACAAACAACTCCAACCCGTGCGACGACGGCAGCTATTGCACAGTAGGCGACGTCTGCGGAAACGGCGTATGCTCCGGAACGTCTATTTCAATCGACGACGGCAACCCCTGCACCGACGACTCGTGCGACCCGGCTACCGGCTCCGTGAGCCATAAAAACAACGCCGCCTCGTGCGACGACGGCAATCGCTGCACCGTGAACGACGTCTGCGGAAACGGCGTCTGCGCTGGAACTCCGGCGTTTACGGACGACGCGAACCCGTGCACCGACGACTCGTGCGACCCGGCTACCGGCGCCGTCGTTCATACTCCCAACTCCGCCGTCTGCGACGACCTTAATCCGTGCACGACCGGCGACGTCTGTTCAGGCGGCGCTTGCAAGGGCGTCGCGAGGGTTTGCCCCGATCTCGACCCGCAATGCCAGCCGGGCTACTGCGACTCGTCCGACGGCGCTTGCAAATACGCAGCGAAGCCGCTTGGAACGCCGTGCTCGGACGGAATATGCGTCGGCGGCGCGTGCGCTCCCGCATCCGACTGCTCCGGTCATCCCGACATGGTTCCCATACCCGGAGCGTTCGTCTGCATAGATCGCTACGAGGCGGCGGTGAGACCGGACGCCCGCTGCATAGGCGCCGCTTACGGCCAGAGCGCGGACGATTACCCAGAGGCTTTCCCGGACGAGCCTGAGTCAGATTCGCTTAAACTTTACGCCTGTCCTTCCGCTAAAGAAAAGCCTTCGCGATTCATAACCGCGGCGCAGGCGGCGACGGCCTGCAAGAACGCCGGAAAGCGTCTATGCGCCTTGGCCGAATGGCGGGCGGAGTGCGCCGGAACGGAAGGAAGATCCTATCCATACGGAAACGACTACAACGCCGCGGCCTGCAACGGAGCCGATTACACGCTTTCGAGCGGGGCGGTTCAGGCGTCCGGCGCGGCGTCGGCATGCTACACGCCTGAAGGCGCATACGACATGTCGGGCAACGTTTGGGAATGGACTTCCGATTCAACCGGAGGTTTCCAGTCGGTCGTCGGCGGAGCTTTCGACTCTTCGTCCGACAAACTTTCGTGCGCCGCAAACCCGGAATGGAAAGACCCGCTGCGGGCGGACGATAAGATAGGCTTCCGCTGCTGCGCTCCTTCGGGCGACGCTCAGAACTGCGACGATCTCAATCCGTGCACCGCCGATTCCTTCGACGGCGTTCGCTGCGTTCATACAATTTTGAACGGCGAGGTTTGCGACGACGGCGACGCCTGCACGACCGGCGAAACCTGCCAAGGCGCGAAGTGCGGAGGCGGTTCTGCGGTATCGTGCGACGACGGCAAATTGTGTACGGCCGATTCATGCTCGCCTGCGGTCGGATGCGTGAACGCCCCCGTTACCGGCGCGCTTGACGACGGAGACCCGTGCACTAAAAACGACTACTGCGAAAGCGGCGTTTTCAAAGGAGCGGCTTATTCTTGCGAAGACGGCAATCCCTGCACCGACGACTACTGCGACGGCATGGGCGGATGCAGCCGCGTAAACAACTCCGCGCCTTGCGACGATAAGAACGCCTGCACCGAAGGCGACGTCTGCGGAAACGGAGCGTGCTCCGGAACGACGGTAGGCGGAATAGACGATGGAAACCCTTGCACATCGGACTACTGCAACCCAGACACCGGCGAAATTACTCACGCCGCCAACAACTCGTCCTGCGACGACCTCGACTTGTGCACGGTAAACGACGTCTGCGCAAACGGCGTCTGCGCCGGAGTCTTGAAACCGACGGACGACGGCAACCCTTGCACGGACGACTATTGCGACGCGCTTACGGGCGAAGTAAAACACTCCGACAACTCTAACCCGTGCGACGACGCCAACGCCTGCACGACGAACGACGTCTGCGGCGGCGGAGTTTGCGCCGGAACCGCTAAGACGATTGACGACGGCAACGTTTGCACCGACGACTCGTGCGACCCCGCAACCGGCGAAGTCGCGCACGCAAACAACAGAGCTCAATGCGACGACGCCAACGGATGCACGCTGTTCGACTCCTGCTACGAAGGCGTTTGCTCGGGCTCTCTCAACGCCGCGATAGAAGACAATAATCCGTGCACCGACGACTCGTGCGACCCAGCCACGGGAGAAATATCCCATGTTAATAATACGGCGGCGTGCGACGACCGCGACGCCTGCACCGTTGCTGACGTTTGCTCGAACGGCGCCTGCGCGGGCGAAAAAATACCCGTTGACGACGGCAACGTTTGCACCGACGACGTTTGCGACTCCAAGACCGGTTTGGTTGCGCACGTCAACAATCACGCCCAATGCGACGACGGAAACGGATGCACGCTTAACGATTACTGCAAGACGGGGTCGTGCTCCGGAACCCTGGTAAGCGGCGTTGACGACGGCAATCCTTGCACCGACGACTCGTGCGATTCGGCCACCGGCGAAATCAGCCACGCGAACAATTCCGCGCCTTGCGACGACAAAAACGCCTGCACCGCGGGCGACGTCTGCGGAAACGGCGCATGCGCGGGCTTGCCGATAGAAGGCATAGACGACGGCAACGTCTGCACGGACGATTATTGCAACCCGGTTACGGGTAAAATCACCCATGCAAACAACCGCGCTCCGTGCAGCGACGACGATTTATGCACGAGCGGCGACGTCTGCCGAAACGGCTCGTGCGTCGTAACTCCGGTCGTTATAGACGACAATAACCCGTGCACCGACGATTCCTGCGACGCGGCCACTGGCGTCGTTGCGCATACCGCGAATACGGCCGCGTGCGACGACCGCAACCCGTGCACGAGCGGAGACGTCTGTTCTGCGGGCGCTTGCGTCGGCTCGGCGAAATCCTGCCCCGATTTGGACGCCGAATGCGCGCCGGGCTATTGCGACGCTTACGACGGTTCGTGCCGCTACGCCGTTAAGCCGCTTGGAACTCCCTGCTCAAGCGGAATATGCGTAGGCGGAGTATGCTCCGCCGCGTCCGACTGCTCAGGCCATCCGGATATGGTCGCCATACCCGATACTTTCGTCTGCATCGACCGTTACGAGTCTCTGGTTCGGGCCGATTATCGCTGCAACGGAGCGGCTTACGGTCAGAAATCAGACGACTACCCCGAAGGGTTCCCCGACGACGCAAGCTCCGCCTCGCCGCTTAAACTCTACGCCTGCCCTGCGGCCAAGGAGCCGCCCTCGCGTTTCTTAACCTTCAATCAGGCAAAGCAGGCTTGCGCCAACTCGGGCAAACGGCTTTGCACGGCGCGGGAGTGGCGTTCGGAATGCTCCGGCCCCGAAGGGCGCGCCTACCCGTACGGCTCGCTCTACAACGCCGCCGTCTGCAACGGCGCCGACTATACAATGGCGGGCGGAGAAATCGCCGCCGGAGGATTCGCGTCCGATTGCGTTACTCCGGAAGGAGTGTACGACATGTCGGGCAACGCGGCGGAATGGACGGCAGACGTTGACGGCGAACTGCGCGGCGTAATCAACGGCTCGTACAAATCGGACGCGGCGCAGCTTGCGTGCGGTTCCGAGCTTTCTTTCCGCGAGGCCGGTTCGTTCGACGAGTTTACCGGCTTCCGTTGCTGCGCGCCCTCCGGCGATCCGCAGAACTGCGACGACCTCAATCCTTGCACCGAAGATTCCTTCGACGGAGTAAAGTGCGTTCATCAGCCGATGGACGGAAGCGAGTGCGACGACGGAGACGCCTGCACAGTAGGCGACAAGTGCTATATGGGAGTATGCAAATCCGGCGCAGCCGCCTCGTGCGACGACGGAAATATTTGCACGTTCGACGCTTGCTCGCCGGACAAGGGATGCGTTTACGCGCCGTTCTCCGGCGTTATGGACGACGGAGACGCCTGCACAATAAACGATAAATGCGAAGATGGAGTATTTGCCGGTTCCGCGTTGTCGTGCGACGACGGAAACGCTTGCACCGCCGATTCGTGCGATAAAATAAAAGGCTGCGCCAACGTTCCGACCGACGGAGAACCATGCGACGACTCGGACGGCTGCACGGAGAACGACGTTTGCGCCGGCGGTTCATGCGCAGGAACGCCGCGCAAAATAGACGACGATAATTTCTGCACCAACGACTACTGCGACCCGGCGACGGGCGAAATTTTCAATACGCCAAACGCCAACCCGTGCGACGACCGCGACGCCTGCACCAGCGGCGACGTTTGCCGCGACGGCGTCTGCAAAGGCGCGGCTGCGGCGATAGACGACGGCAATCCGTGCACGGACGACGCCTGCGACCCGGCCACAGGGCTTTTCTCTTATACGTTTAACTCCGCTCCGTGCGACGACGGAGACCCTTGCACCGGCTCCGACGCATGCAATACGGGCGTTTGCATTGGAGCCGCGGCGGATATAGACGACGGCAATCCGTGCACAGCCGACGCCTGCGATCAGACGAACGGAATTACCCATACCAATATACTAGGCCCGTGTCCGGACGACGGTTTGGACTGCACGACCGACGCCTGCTATGAAGGAGTATGCCTGCACTCCGCCGTCGCGGGATGCGCCATTGACGGCGCGTGCGTGCCGAACGGAACGCATAAATCGGACGATCCGTGCAAGGTATGCGACGAGACGAAAAGCTCGTCGGCTTGGAGCGCGGCGCAGGACGGATACGAGTGCGACGACAACCTGTACTGCACCGTCGGCGACCGCTGCGTCGAAGGCGTATGCGAAGGCGCGTCTCAGCGCGACTGCAGCGGCGGGCTTGGCGAATGCTGGAACGCGGTTTGCGACGAGACTTTCAAAACCTGCGCCGGCTCGCCCAAAGACGCCGGAACAAAATGCGGAAAAGAACAAACCTGCTCGGACGGCAAGCTCGATTTGTCCGACGTTTGCAACGGAGAAGGTTTGTGCGTGGACGGCGGAGAAGGCGACTGCTCGCCGTATATCGCCTGCGCGGATTCGACGAAATGCCGGTCAAACTGCGAATCGGCGGACGACTGCGCCGAAGGGTTCATGTGCATACGCTCTATCTGCCGCGCTAACGCCGCGCCCGTGGCCGACGCCGGAGCGAATCAAACGGCTAAGGAAGGGTTCGTAGTAACTTTGGACGGACGCGCCTCTTTCGACCCGGACGGCGACCCGATAACTTACGAGTGGACTCAGACGGCGGGTATGCAGGTTTCGCTAAACGACCCGAAGTCTAACACTCCGTCCTTTACCGTTCCGGCTGGAAGCGTAGGATCTACGCTTACGTTTAAATTGGTAGTAAACGACGAGCTGCTAGACAGCGAGCCATCCCTAACCGACGTAACGGTTGCCGAAGAAACCAACGGGCAGCCCGTCGCGGACGCCGGAGGCAACAAGTCTGTTACATCCGGCGAGGTAGTAACGCTGGACGGAAGCAAATCCAGCGATCCCGACAACGACCCGCTTTCCTACGCATGGAGTCAGGAATACGGCCCGGACGTCGTCATTAACGGAGCGGCAACCGCGATTGCGACGTTTACCGCGCCCGACGTCGAAGGTTCGACGCTGTTCATATTTAAGCTCGTTGTAAACGACGGCAAAATAAACAGCGCTGCGGCTTTATCGCTGATAGTGGTTCACCCAAGGCCGGTTGACGGCGATATGGAAGAGACCGAAGACGAGACCGAGACAGACGGCGACGCGGAAGAAATTCTTCAGGAGGACGAGCAAATCGAGGAAGAAACGGCGGAAGAGACAGAAACTCCCATGGAGGACGAGAGCGTCGAATCGGTTGACGGAGACGACGACTCCGAGACTGCGGAGGACGAAAACGAGCAGCCGGACATTGTCGACGAAACCGTTGAGACGACGGAAACGACAGATGAAACCGAGAAAGAGGCCGATAAAGACGACGTTGCGGCCGAGACGGACGAAGGCGCGGACGTTGTCGAATACGACTTTGATTTGGGCGATCTCGACCTTGGCGACGCGGACATTGACTTGGTTAAGCCGAAGAAGAGTTACAAAGGCGGATGCGGCGCCGCCGACGCTTCTTCTTTCGCCTCTTTACTGATTGCAATTGCGGCTCTAGTACTGGCGCGGCGAAGAAAATCCAGCTTTTAAAGGCCAAACATAACAAAAAAACAAGGCAGGCTCTAATACGCCTGCCTTATTTTTTGAAACCGGCGGCGTTCCTCGAAAACTTTCCGCGTCATTGAGTAAAAAATGCGGAAGCGTTTTTGTCTCGAAGGGAGAATGCGCTCGGCGGTTTTTTGCAAAAATGCGGATTTGTCAAGCGGGCTTTAACCCCTTGAATAATGCGCGTCATTCCTGTAGCATTTAAACTACTTTTAAGGAGGATAAAGCATGCGATACTATCTCGACGGTTTGTTTTTGCTCCGCTCTTTAAAGGGCGCGGCGGCTCAGGTCTTATTAATTTCGGGTTTGGCTCTCTTTGCGCTTTCGTGCGGCGGCTCCGACGCAGAAAATTCAATTCCGATGTTTGCCGAGGCCGGTTTCATTGAGATTGAGCCGGTTACCTTCACGCTGCGCTACGAAGGGGACGAGCGCGAGAGAACGAGCTCGCTTGCGCGCATATGGTACGCCTTTCAACCCGCCGACGAAGACCCGGCGAAGAAACCTCTTATAGTCTTTTTCAACGGCGGCCCCGGCAGCTCAACTAGCCTGCTTTTTGGTTGGAACACCGGCAAAATGACTGTCGATCCGGCGTTTACCGGCGGCCGGGCTTTTTCAGAAAACCCGAACAGTTGGACGAAACTAGGCAACCTGCTTTACATTGACGCGCGCCAGACCGGTTTTTCCTACTGCGTCATTCAAGACGCAGACAAAAAGGAAAACCGCGTTAAAGAATTCTCCAGCAGAAATTTCAACTCTCTTCTCGACGGCGCCGATTTTGTCCGCGTCGTTTTGCGTTTTCTTAAAAATCATGCGCAAATTCAAGGCAACAAAGTTATCATTGCGGGGGAGAGCTACGGCGGCATACGTTCGACGGTAATGCTCAACCTTCTTCTGCGCTATAAAGAGTACGGCGACGGTTCGTTGATTTACCAAGACGCCGCGCTTGCGGACGAAATACAGAGGCACTTCGACGCGGTTTTTCCAAAGTTGGCCGGACAAAAGGTTCCGCCCGAAGAGATTATAAAACAATGGGGAGCTCAAATACTCATTCAGCCGCTTTTAACGGGCAAATATCAGGACGAAGTTTCAGGCGAAATGCTCGAGACGCAAGGCTCCGTCGTTTATGACGTCGCCGCACAGACGGGAAAGAGCTACCAGCCCTGCGATAAGGCCGATAAGACGTGCAATCCTTATAATAACGCCATATTTTTCGTAAACGATGCGGCCGGACGCGACCTTTACAACTGCTCGAAGCCGGCGGGATGGATGGACGACGAAGGGATGATTGCGGACAATCAGCTCGTACAGTCAGCCGCGCTCCAGTCGCTTCTGGGCTTCGACCCGGCGTTTATACAGCCGCTTTACGCAAAGAATAGAACCGGAGCCTACCGTTTTGTAAGCGAACGCAAGGACGAAGAGCAGCCCGCTCTCGACGCTCTGCCGACCTTTGCGCAAATTATGCTTAGGCGTTACGCGAAACTTAAAACGATGGCCGTTCCGGCCATAAAAGGAGATTTGCGTTCAATATTCGGCGAACTGCCGGCATGGGACGAATATTATCTTAGTATGCACTACAATATAACCGCGGCGTTTTACGCGTCCGACGCGCTTGCCATGCCGATTGATCCGCAGTCGCCCATTTACGGCGAAATGTTCCTTTACAACCTTACGAAGGTAAGAACCTTCATAACGAATTCAGCGTTCGACCTTGTTATTTTCTCGCCCGCAATACCTGCGGCGCTCGCGAAGCATTCAAATTTGGTTGATTCCGTAGTTCACGAGACGACCGCGGCAAACGGAGAAGAAAGGCCGGGACTTGTGAAAGTTAAGTTTGCGGAAGGCGCATTCGGGTTGTCCGGTTTGGGCGAAAAAACGTTCCGTTTTCCGCGCTATACCGCCAGCGGCCATCCGGTCGAGTGCACCGAACCGGCCGAATTCTTAAAGGACGTCGAGAGCTGGCTTAAGGAAAAATAAAACCGGCGGCGATAATCGGCCGTTGCATTATAAGGCCTAAACTCGCTTAAGAGCGTTTGGAATTTAAAAAAAACTTTTTAAAATCCGCTGCGGCTTACGGCTGTACGCCGATTGTTTGTTCCATCCCGTCCGACGCGAGGCCGTCGAATACCAACAGCAGCCCTTTGTCCGGGAGGTAAAGCGATTTGCCGAACGAAAGCGTTACGACCGGTTGTTTGGGGTAATGCCTTTTAGGAAGGCGTATTACGGTAGGCGCGCCGTTTGTTACGCCCGCCGCGTTCGACTTGTAGCGGTATTGAAACAGTTTCGACGCGGGGTCGTAGGAAATTGAAATAGGCGTTCCGGTCGTGAATTCGGCGTAAGGTCTGGCTACGGCGTTTCCTCTCGGAACGCGCTCGCTCCAGTCGCCGTTCGTCAGCGAGCAGTCTTCGCGGTTCCAAAAATTTTCGCTCGCCTCGTGCGTCCATACCGTTCCGTGCATCAGCAGCTCGTCCATGACGCCGTAAAGATCGTTGAAATACCAGCCGGCGTTTTCGTCCTTGCCGACGTCTCCCTGCGCGCCGCGAAAGCCGAATTCGCTTAGAAGTATAGGCGCGCCCAGCTCTTTTCCTCTGTTGTCTCGTTCGGTCAGGGCTTTCCTGAGCGCGTCTATATTGCCGTCGTACTCGCCGAAAACGAATTGGATAGAATAGTAATAGTGCGGCGAAAGAACGTAATTCGCCAGTCCTTCAATCGTCCAGCCGGGTTTGGCGGAGCTTTGTCCCGCCTCTTCTCCGCTAGGCTCGACGAAAATAACGTAATGCGGCGCTATTTTACGAATTTCCTCCGCGGCTTTTTTGTAAAATGGAATGAGAACTTGGTTGTACCACTTGGTCAAATCCTCTTTGCCCTTTATGCCGGGGTTGGGTTCGTTCATTATATCTACGCCGATTATATTGTCGTAATCTTTAAATTTAGTCGTAACGTATTTCAGCATTTCAATATAAGCGGTTTGAATGCCGTCCGCATCGTCCCAAAAGCGGTCGAACGCCGCGCCGACGTCCGGATCGGAAAAAACTTTCATAAACCAAGACTGATTATTCAGCTCCGGCGGCTGAGCCGGAGGATTTGCGAGCGTCCAAGGGGGAGCTCCCGAACCTCCCAGCCAACGGCTGAATAGGTCTTGATGGAAGTCGATGAAGACGTAAACGCCGCGCTCTTTTGCGGCTTTAATTTGCTTTTCGACCATCGCCAGATAATCCTCGTCGTAACTTCCTTTTGCCGGCTCTAAACCTTCCCAGAACATAGTGAGCCGGATTGAATTCATCTGCCAGTCGGCAGGAAAATCCATGTATTTTGCCAGCGTCGCGTCGAAGCCGTCGTCGATTGCGCCTTCCCAAGGCGTAAACGGAGGAATTTTCGCGTGGCCGCCTACGTTTATGCCGCGCAGCATTACGGTTCTGCCGTACTCGTCTGCTATCAGCCTGCCGCTTACGTGCAGACGCGGATAAATCCACCCTGAAGCGTAGGGATTTTTAAGAGCGTCATCTCCGCCGCCGCACGACAACGACGCGCCGCAAATTGCTATTAATGCAAACATAATCAATAGAATGTTTTTCATGGCTGGCTCTCCGTTTTGGGTTTAAATCTGCCGCTCAATATTTATTATTAATCGCCGCGGCGAAGCGATATTGTATATAATAGCGGTTAAATTTCAAATTTATATGAAAAATCGGTTTGCCGTTTTGCCGTTTGGCCGCGAACGCTTGAATGCCCCGCCTTTTTAAAAAACGATTGCATGCCCCGCGCTTTCCAATTATAATTTAAAATAAATAAAGCTGTAAAAAAAATAATGCGAGAATTTTTTTGCATTAATGAAAGGAAACTTATGAAAAAAACGTTCACAGTTTTCGCGCTGTTTATCATTTTGGCGCTTTTTTTCAATCTCGGATGCAATCAAGGCGGCTCTTCCAAAGACATCGCCAAGGAATTGGACGAAATTCTTTCGGATTCAATGTCTTTCGAGGGCGGAGAAACTATTAAAGGACCGGCTCCGGAAGGTTCGGTATCGGAAGAGGCTCCGCAAATCTCCGATTTCTCGGCCCCCACAGAACTGGTCGCCGGTCGGTCTTTCTCAATTATTATTCTAACCGCCTTTCCTGAATACGCCTCGGTCGATAAAGCGATTATCAGCGTGGGCAAAGCCGACCGCTATATTAAGGTAAGCAAACGCTTAAGCGTTTCGGGGCAGTTTTACGAAATGACTTTAAACGGGACTCTTGAATCGGATGCGCGCCTGTTCGACCATGACTTCGCGGCGCGGGTCGCGCTTCAGACCGAAAGCGGCAAAACCGGCTTATACCGGTCGTGGAAAGTGAAGGTTCCGGCGCCAAACTCGGACGGCGAAACCAAAGACGGCGAGGCCGAAATTGTTGAAGAGAACGCTGAAGCGCCGGAAGCGGACGGAGGAACCGACGGAGACGCGGACGAAGTTGAATTTGACGTCGAAGACGGCGAAACGGACGACGCCGAGAATGAAGATTACGCCGAGGATGAGCTTGACGTTGAAATGCCCTCGTTCGCCAAAATAACTCCGGGAACTTTTAACATGGGGAGCCCGTCGGGGGCGAACGAAGAGCTTGGGCGGCTGCCTAACGAAACTCTCCACGCCGTTACATTGACCTACGGCTACTATATTATGACGACTGAAACGACGCAGGGTCAGTTTTTAAAGCTGATGGGATACAATCCGGCGAATTTCAAGTCGTGCGGGCTTGAATGTCCGGTCGAATTGGTGAGCTGGCATGAGGCCTGCGCGTTCGCTAACGCGCTAAGCGAAAGCGAGTCGCTGGAGAAATGTTACTCCTGCGCCGGAACCGCTCCTGATTTCGTCTGTTCGCTCGACTCGCGTTTTTCGGCTCCTCAGGAATGCAAAGGTTACCGTCTGCCGACGGAGGCGGAATGGGAATTCGCGGCGCGCGCCGGCGGAACGACCGCTTTCTATTCGAGCGACGGGAACGACGGAACAATATCGGCTCTCGACTGCGAGCCGGACGCTAACCTCGATCAAATCGGCTGGTATTGCGGCAACGGCGGAAACTCGACGAAAGAAGTCAAGCAAAAAGAGCCGAACGCATGGGGGTTGTACGACGTTTTGGGCAATGTTTGGGAATGGGCGTGGGACGCCTATTGCGCCGAATACGAAACTTATTCGTCCGCAAATCCGCGCGCGGCGGAATGCGGCGGAAGCGACCGCGTCAACAAAGGAGGCAGTTACGGCGTCGGCTCGCAGTCTTGCAGACTCGCGGCGCGGGGAGCCGACGATCCCGCCGCCAAATCAGTCTATCTTGGATTCAGGCTCGTTAAAACCGAAGACGTTCCGCCCGCCGACGGCGACGAAGAGAGTTCGGATTAGCTAATCGTTTTGAGGGAAACCGGCGGACAAACTCAACTGCCGCAGCTAAATGCGGCTTGTTTAGAGGCGAAAAGCGATGACCTTTTATAAAAAAACAATTATCGTTTTTGCGTTTGCGGCAGCGGCTATCGCCGCTTTTCCGCTTTCTTCAAACGCGGCGACTTATATAGGCGGGGACGTGCGCGCCGATATGACTTTGACTTTAGACGGCAGCCCTTACATCGTTGCCGGCGACCTGCGAATATTCGCATCCCAATCGGGACAATCGGCCGGTCTTACAATCGAAGCCGGCGTCGAACTGCGGTTTGAGAAGAACGCTGGAATCGATTTGGGTTATTCGTATTACAGCAACGTTTATTACGGCTGGATTAAAGTAAACGGAACGTCGTCCCAGCCGGTTCTGTTTACCGCAAACTCTTCGGAGCCTTACGCAGCCTATTGGAAAGGAATTTATTTTACCGACCAAACCAACGACGCGGAGTCTTCGTTCAATTACGCTGTAATAGAGTACGCCGGAGCGTCTTACGGCGCGAGCGTTTATGCGGCGAGCGCAAACTTCTCGTTTGCGGACAATGAAATACGTTACGGACGCGGCTACGGTATCTATTGCGACGATGGATCGACGGGAATGACGATTGCGCGCAATAAATTCGCCGCAAACCAAAACGCCCCTATTTCCGTTCTTCCCAACGGCGTAAACCTTTTAGAAGGCAATTACGGCGACGGCAGAATTTACGTCCGGGGCGGCGACATGACGGTGGCCGACGCGCTTTGGCGTCTTCAGCCTCTCGATTACGAACTGCTCGGCAATATAACCGTAAGGCACGCGCAGAGCGGACAGACGGCGGTTTTAACGATTGAGCCGGGCGTGAAGCTGTACATGCGTGCCGGAACGTCGATATTCGTAGGGTATTCGTATTACAGCAACGTATATTACGGCGCGTTGAAGGCCGAGGGAACCGAAGATAAGCCTATACTCTTTACTTCGGCGTCGCAGACGCCAAACCCCGGCGATTGGGGCGCGCTGTATTTTCAGCCGCAGACTAACGGCGCGAAAACTTCTTTAAGTCGAACGATTATAGAGTACGCCGGAGCGTCTTACGGCGCGAGCGTTTATGCGGCGAGCGCAAACTTCTCGTTTGCGGACAATGAAATACGTTACGGACGCGGCTACGGTATCTATTGCGACGATGGATCGACGGGAATGACGATTGCGCGCAATAAATTCGCCGCAAACCAAAACGCCCCTATTTCCGTTCTTCCCAACGGCGTAAACCTTTTAGAAGGCAATTACGGCGACGGCAGAATTTACGTCCGGGGCGGCGACATGACGGTGGCCGACGCGCTTTGGCGTCTTCAGCCTCTCGATTACGAACTGCTCGGCAATATAACCGTAAGGCACGCGCAGAGCGGACAGACGGCGGTTTTAACGATTGAGCCGGGCGTGAAGCTGTACATGCGTGCCGGAACGTCGATATTCGTAGGGTATTCGTATTACAGCAACGTATATTACGGCGCGTTGAAGGCCGAGGGAACCGAAGATAAGCCGATACTTTTTACTTCGGCGTCGCAGACGCCAAACCCCGGCGACTGGGGCGCGCTGTATTTTCAGCTGCAGACTAAAAGCGCGAAAACGTCCATCGACCGCGCGATAATAGAATATGCCGGCGCGTCGTACGCCGCGGGAATTTACTTAAATTCGGCGGCGTTTCCAATTAAGAATTCGGAAATCCGTTACGGAAGCGGCCACGGAATTTATTTTGCGGGGGAGTGCTATTCGGTCGTCGGCGGCGCGGGAGCCGGAAATAAAATTTACGGCAACGCAAAATACGGCTTATTTCAAGCGGACAACCAAGGGCTGCCGTCGATTATCGGCAACGAAATTCTCGGCAACGGCGGAAGCGCGCTGCGGGTCGGAACGAACCTTGACGTTTACGGCAACAAAATAAGCGGAAACGGCCGCGACGTAATAGAGGTTTACGGCGGAACTCTCAACAAAACCGCGTCGTGGCGGGACGAGAGCGCGCCGTATGTCGTTTTGAGCAATATCACAGTGGGGGGAGCGTCGAACGGCGCAAGCGCGACTCTTACTTTAGAACCCGGCGTCGTTTTGAAATTCGTTTCCGGAGCCGGCCTTTTTTTAGGTTACACCTATTACAGCAACGTCTATTACGGAGCTCTGAAGGCCGTTGGAACGTCAGGCCGCCCCGTTTTCTTCACTGCGGATTCGCCGGCGCCGTCGCCAGGCTATTGGAGCGCGATATACTTTCAAGACCAAACCAACGACTCCGCGACCGTTATAGACCGCGCGGTGATTGAATACGGCGGAGCATCTTACGGCGCGAATCTTTACGTAAACAACGCCTCTTTTCCGGTAAAAAATTCGGTAATTCGCTACGGAAGCGGCCACGGAATTTATATCGCCGGAACGTCCTACTCGGAGATAGGCGGCGAAGGCGCGGGCAACGAAATTTACGGCAACGCAAAGCACGGCGTATTTCAGGCTGACAACCAAGGGCTGCCCATTTTTATCGGCAATAAAATCTACGACAACGGCGGAAGCGCGATGCGGCTTGGAAGCAATTTGTCCGTATCAGGCAATATAATTTGGGGAAACGTCCGCGACGCAATAGAGGTTTACGGCGGAACCTTAAATTTGAGCGTTGCGTGGCCAAACCAAAACGCTCATTACGCTATTTTGGGCAATTTAACGATCGGCGGCGCGTCTAACGGCGGAAGCGCGACGCTTACTTTAGAGCCCGGCGTCGTTTTGAAATTCGTCCCCGGTTCCGGACTTTTTGTTGGTTACACCTATTACAGCAACGTTTATTACGGCGGTCTTAAAGCCGTTGGAACGAGTCAAGAGCCGGTGGTTTTTACCTCGGACGCGGCCAAACCGGCGCCGGGAGACTGGAGCGGCGTTTATTACCGCGATCAGGCGATTGACGCCGAGTGCGTAATAGACAACGCGGTTATAGAATACGCGGGAGCTACTTACGGCGCAAACGTTTACGCGGCAAGCGCGTCGGTTACGATTAAAAACTCCAGAATCAAAAACGGGTCAGGTTTCGGAATTTACGCTGACGACTCCTCGACCGGCTCGAAAATATTTAGCAATTTATTTGAAAACCTCGGCTCGGCGGCGATTTCAGTTCACCCCAACGGCTCCGGTTTGACCGCAGGAAACGGCGGTACGGGACGTATACAAATACGCGGAGGCTCTCTTACCGTCGATTCGCTTTGGCGGCGTCAAGGAATGGACTACGAAGTAAGCGGATCCGTTTCGGTCGTCGGGGCGTCGAACGGCGCTAAGACTACGCTTACAATCGAGCCGAACGTTTACGTTAGGTTTGCAAACGGCGCGGGAATGACTATCGGCGGCTCGTACTACAGCAACGTTTACTATGGCGCGTTGGTCGCAAACGGCGGCGCGGACTCGCCGATTTATTTCACCTCGGCAAAAGCGTTTCCCAAGGCCGGCGATTGGTCGGGGCTTAATTTCACGCAATACGCAAAGTCCGCAGACACTTCGCTTGAATACGCGGTAATAGAGTACGGCGGCTATAACGGGAGCGCAAACCTAACTATGAGCGAAATTGCGTTAAAACTGTACCGCAACTCTTTTCAAAACTCGTCCGGCGCGGGCGTAACGGTAAGCGGCAACGGCGCGGACGGCGCGAAATTGGAATGCAATAATTTTAAAGACAACTCGGTCGGCGTGCGAGTGATAAACGCCGCCGACCCGGTTTTAAAGAACAACAATTTCATCGCCAATACGAAATGGGAACTTTCCGTTGAAAGTTCAAACTATCCGGTCGAGGCTTCCGGAAACTGGTGGGGCGGCTCGTCCGGTCCCGGCGCAAACGACGTCAACGGCGCGGCTTTCGTCTCTCCTTGGCTTGAAAAAGTCTCGGATTGCGTCGAAGAGCCTCCGTATAATCTGGCGCCTTACGCGCCGACATTCCCGACGCCTTCCCACATGGCGGCCGGCGTGAAAACGAACGACGGAACGCTTGCGTTGTCTTGGCTCGGCGGCGATCCCAATCCGTGGGACACGGTCGTTTACGACGTATTTTTAGGCGCGTCGGCGGACGCGATGGAGCCCGCCGCGGCGGGACTAGCGGCGAACTCTCTCGAAGTTTCTTCTCTATCGCAGGGAGCGAGGTATTTCTGGCGGGTTGCGGCGCGCGATTCAATGGGCGAAACGACTTCCGGACCGGTATGGAGCTTTATAACGGAAGGGCCTCCTCCCGATTTAATCGTTTCAAGCGCCGACGTAAATCCGAATAGCGGCGTTTTCGCGGGGCAAAACGTATCCATTACGGCCTACGTTAAGAACGTCGGGTTAGGGCCGCTTGCAAAGCCGGTTACGGTCGGATTAGCCATAGACGGCGTCGCGTACGCGACTTCGGCAATTTCTACGGCGCTGCTGCCGGGCGAGGAAGCGCCCGTCTCGTTCGTATGGAAAGCGCAGCCCGGAGCTCATTCCGCGACAATGACGGCCGATTTATCTAACGTTGCGGACGAGAGCGACGAAACGAACAACTCTATGACGATTTCTCTTCCCGCCCCGGATTACCCAGACCTTTACGTTAAGGACGCCTATCTTGAGCCCGCGAACGCCGTTCAAGGACAGCAGGGAAAGATTATCGTCGTTGCGGCCAACAAGGGGGCGTCGGTTTTCTCCGACTTTAAAATTTCCTTGGAAATTAAAGGCGCGCTTCAAACCTTTTTAGTCAAGGGCGGCCTTGAAGGCGGCGCGGAGACGTCCGCGGAATTTAAGATTGAAGTTCAATCGGGCGCGATTGTCGTCGTCGCGACCGCAGATTCCGGCGGCGCGATAGCGGAGTCGGACGAAACTAACAACAAGCTGGAAAAAATCGCCGCTACGGTTCCATTCCCCAACCTTGTTTTGGAGAGCGTTTCGGCGGACGTCGTTTCGCCTATTCTGGGGCAGATTGTAGAGTTTACGGTCGCGATCGGCAACGCCGGCGCCGGTTCTACGTTAAAAAGTTTTTACGTAAGGCTGATGGACGGAGAGAGCGTCGCGGATTTCGCGCGCGTAACCAACTTTAACGCAAACGGCGATAAAGCTCTTTTGCGTTTGAAATGGAGGGCGAAGGCTGGCAAGAGCTCGCTGTTCGCATCTGTTGATCCGCTTAACGAAATCGACGAGAGCGACGAGAGCGACAACATTTCCGCGGCGGGCGGCTTCGACGTTAAAGTTCCCGATTTTGTCATGGAAGAAGTTTCGTTTCGTCCGCTTGATCCGGTTCAAGGCGAGGACGTTTATTTTACAATAACGGTTAAAAACGCGGGAGAAGGCGCGTGCGCGTCTCCGCCGGTAGTTTCGGTTTATGTTGACGGCTCTTTAGTCAGCGCGAATGCTCTGTCGTCCGGTCTCGGCGTCGGAGAGGCTAAACAAATCACGAATTCTCCGCCGTATAAAATTTCGGCGGGGCCGCATACTTATAAAGTAGCGGTAAACGAAAACAAAGCGTTGACAGAGAGCGATTACTCAAACAACTCGTCGGAAGGAGCTCTTCCGAGCGTTTTAACGCCCGACCTTGTAATCTCCGATTTTACCTACGATCCTAAAGAGCTGGTTGTCGGCAAGACGGCTCATTTTTCGGCGAAAGTCGCAAACGCAGGCGGCGGAGCCACTCGAATACCGTTTGAGGTCGTTTTGTCGCTTAACGGCTTTGCCGCGTCTTCGCAGACAATCGGCTACATAGAGCCTCAGGAAGAGTTTACTCTTTATTTTGAATGGCGGCCATCGCCCGGCGATTGGACGGCGGCGGTTGCGGTCGACGCGAAATTTGCGGTAGAGGAGAGCGACGAGACGAACAACGCGATAGTTCAGGTTTTGCCGCGCGTAACGCGGCGTCCCGTAATTTCGGCGCAAATTGACGGCTGGGACGGCAAACCTGTTAGCGGCGTCAAGACTATTTCATGGAACGCGAGCCACCCGGACGGTTTAACGCTTTTGCCGACTAATATTTATCTGCTTGGGAACGCCGAGGTTCCTATTTTAACGAATTTAACGGCCTCCGGCTCCGAGCAATGGGACAGTTCGTCCGCTTCCGACGGCTTTTACCGTCTGCGCGCCGTGGTTTTCGACGAGCGCGGAGCGAAAGGGGAGGGGTACTTCGGGCCGTTTGAGATACGCAATTCCCGCGAAATAAAGCTGTTGGTTCAACCGCGTTGGATTCAGGCTTCTCCGCTTCAAGAAGCCGAATTTGCGCTGACGATTAAAAACATGCAGCCGTCCGCGGACGTAATAAAGCTGGAATTGGAAAATCCCGACGGCGTCGGCTCTTTGAGCATAGACCGAAACGAAGCGTCCGCGCCTGAATGGGGCGAAGCGGGCGCGTTAATAAAGGCGACCGAATCTAAGCCCGGCGTATATAAGATTATTTTGAAGGCCCAAAGCGCGAGCGTCCCCGGTCTGGGAGCCTCCGCGGAAATGACGCTCAACGTTGGCGAGCCGTTTTCCGTTTCTCTCGATCCTTCTAGCGCGCGAGGAAGTCTCGGCGGCTACGCGGTTTATTCTTTGAAAATATCCAACAAACTTTCGACCGCGGAGTTTTTCGACGCGCAGATTGGAGGCGTTCCTTCGGCATGGGTTCACGTAAATCCCCTGCGGGCTTTAATTTCCGCGGGTCAGACGATTTCCATTCCTCTCTCGATAGGCCCTTTTGACGCGACCGGCCTTTACCGTCCGGAAGCGGTCGTTTCGACCGGCGCGATGCAAGGCGCCCGTTCTGCGGACTCTTCGCTTGAAGTTATCGCCGAACCGATTATTTCGGCTCTTTCTCCCTCCGACGGCTGGTTATCGGCGTCCAACAAGGTCGTCGTTTTCTGGCGAGCCAACGTTCCCTCGACGGGCATCGTATATTACAGGCTCCTAGGAAGTCGGCAATGGATTTCCATGGACGCAGGCGGAGGAACTTGGCACAGCGCGGAGCTTGCCGATTTGCTTTGGGACTCTACGTACGAGTTTTACGTTGAGAGCGAATCCGCCTATGGCAAGGCTTCGTCCGAGACGCGAAAATTCAGAATAGCAAACGGCGTTTATTTTACCCAAAAGGAATTCCGCTATACTGTTCGTAAGGAAGCGGCTCAGCGGTGCGTAGTCTCGGTTTCGAACAACGACTCGAACGCCCGCGAAGTGAAAATCTTTATTCCCGAAGCGCCCGAAGATTTGCCCGTTTCGCTTTACTCTTCTGAAACGAATCAGGGAGAGGAAATAAAACTTCTTCTTCGCGGCGGCGAAACGACGTCGTTTGATTTGCTGATATTCGCTCAAGACGCAAAAGAAGCCGTCTATTCGTTCGGCGTCGAGCTTGAAAGCGCGGGCGAAACGCAGACTATAAAAGACTTCGCTTTAATCGTCGTAAACGTATCGGAGACGCGCGCGGAGTTTGAAATCGTCGAAGTCGCCGCCGATCCCGCGACGTTGAAAAAGACGCTGCGCGTAAACAATAAGGCGGACGCGGTTTACGATTTGGCCGTTTCGCTTTCTGACGAGCTTGCCGGAAAGGCGTTGATTTCGCCTTCGATTTCTCACGGCCGTTTGGCGGCCGGCTCCTACGCGGAATTTTCAGTCGCGCCCATATTATCGGCCGATTTTAAGCCGCTTTACGGTTTGGTTAAAGTCGTCGGCGGAGGATTCGAAGCGCAAAAAGAGCTGTCGTTTGAGCTTGACGAAGGGGACGCTATATACGAAGGCTCGCTGGGAGACGCGCTTTGCGGCTCAGACCTTTCTCCGGTTAAAACGACGATTAAAGAGTCGCTAGAGAATTACGAGTCTTTCGACGTTTCGTTCGACGGCGGCGGCTCTTACGTTTCATTCGTCGTCGATATTCGAGAACCTTCCTCTTATTCTCCGACGAGCGAAGAAATAGAGGCGGGCGTCGGAATATTTGAAGTTTCGGACGAATTGAAAATCGTGGACGGAGAGGTTTCGTTCAAATTTGCGGCTAGCGTTTACGACGATTTAGGACGCTTGGCAAAGCTGATCATCAAATCCGCCGGAAGCGCGCATGCCCACAGGCTTTCGCGTTATTTTGAAAGCGCCGCGCAGGGTGCCGAAAGTCTTTACAAACTTTTTAAAACCGCTCAGGACGATATAGAAGGCTGCGCGGCTTCGGACGAAACGAAGAAAAATCTTTCTTTCGAAAATAGAACGGCGTGGATTTTAGATTTAATCTCTTCCATGGAAACGCCGTTATCGACGCTGAAAACGGCTTCGGGCGCGCTGCGCGAGAGGTTAAAACTTTTTTCAAAGGACTGCGCTTCGGGCATAGAGAAAGGAATGTTTGAAGAGTCGTCCTACGGCTCCGACTGGTTTTACACGAATAAACCGCGCGTCTCGACGACCGTTCCCACTCCGTCCAACGCTCTTCCCGAAGAAACGGCGAGCGCGTTTGCGGGATTTCATTTCAAGCCGATGACTGCCGTTGAGCCGCACGATCTCGACGTTTTTGTCAACGATTGGCTCGTCGCAAACTTCAGAAGCGCAGTTCCCAGAGGCAGTTATTATTACGCGATTAATCCTTACCGCCTAAATTACGGCGCGGACGCGAAAAACGAAATAGCTTTCAATTCGTATAACATGAATCCCGGCCAATATTCTTCAGTTTACGACTTCAAGTTGACGGTAGTTCTGTTCGACGTTAAACGCTTTGTAGCTGCCGCCTCTCAGCTCGATGCGGACGCTTTGCTTTGCGGCATGGCCGAGAACGAAAGGCGAAAGAGCGGTTTCGCCGTTTCTCAGGCGTCGCTTTATCCGGTCGGCGCGCCGCGTCCAGAAAGCGACGTGGAACTGGAATTTGCTTTGTTCAACGGAGGCAGTTTGAGCGGAGCCGCGGCCGTCAATATATTAATCGATAAAGTTAAGGTTTACGAAGGAATCGCTTTTTCGAACGGAGCCGGCAGGGCAGTAATTCCGCTGCGCTGGGCTTCCGGTCATGCGGGAACGCATTTGGTTGAAATAGAAGCCGTTCCTTTCGGCGTTGACGGCGCTCAAATCGACGACTTCGTTTCGTTCCAGTTTTCTGTAGACGAGACGCCGAAAGTGAAATTGCGCGCGGCGGTCGCGCCGGAAAACGGCGGCGGCATAACGGGCGGAGAAATTAACTGCCCCGGCAAATGCGACGCGGAAATCTTCGCGGGCTCGGTCGTTTCGCTTCAGGCGTCCCCAAATGCGGGATTTGAGTTCGCAGGCTGGCGCGGAGCGTTCGTCGGCTCCAATCCGCGCGCCGATTTTTCGATTACGAAGGACGCAAATCTCTTCGCTGATTTTGTTTGTAAATCTGTCGATGCGCCTCAGGCCTCTTCTTCGGCGGTTTCGGTAAAAACTAAAACGCCATATAAAATAACGTGGAGTTTGGTCGAGACGGCCGCGTCTTACGTGATAGAAGAATCTCAGTACGAAGATTTTTCGTCGGCTCTAACGCGCGAAACGACCGGAACCGAAGCCGAGTACGTCCGCGAAGTCGAGACCGACGCGGACTTTTATTACCGCGTCAAGGCTTTGTCGGAGTGCGGCGAAAGTCAGTGGTCGAATACCGTTTTAGTCAAAGTGGAAGCGTTGAAATTTTACAACGTTTCGGTATCTCTGCAAGGGGAGGGGAGCGTCGAAGGAGACGGTATTTCCTGTCCCGGAAAGTGCGGGAAAGAATTTGTCGAAGGAAGCGAAGTTTCGTTGAAAGCAAAACCCGCCGACGCTTATGAATTTGTAAGTTGGATTTTGCCGCGAGGCGAAACGTCAACGGCAAACCCGCTTGCGTTCAAGGTTTCCGACGACGCGAATATCGCCGCGCTCTTTGCGTGCGTAAAACCCGCAGCTCCCGAACTTTCCGTTTCCTCGGCCAGCGTGGAGTCGGGGCAGGAGTATTCGTTCTCGCATTCTTCGCCGCAATGGGCGGTCGGATTCGTTCTTGAGGAGTCGGACGATAATTCTTTTAACGCTCCGCGGATTATTTCCGCCGACGCGCCTATTTCGCGGCAAGTTGCCGCAGCCGCTAAATTTTATTACCGCATGAAGGCCGTTACTATTTGCGCGGAAAGCGGCTACTCGAACGTCGTTGAGGTGGTCGTATCTCCCGTCGTAAAACGAAGAATAGGCGTAGCCATCGAAGGCAAAGGAAGAGTTTCGGGGAGCGGCATCGACTGTCCCGGCGTCTGCTCGATTGAGCTGCGGGACGGCTCAAGATTAGAGCTTCTCGCTCAGGCGGAATCGGGTTACGAATTTACAAAATGGGGAATAGACGCGGGCGGCGCGGCAAATCCTCTCGTCGTCGCTTCTCTGAACCGCAGCATGACCGTGCGGGCGACTTTTTCGCCGGTGCAGCCTAAAATATCGGCGGACAAAACGGAAATTAATTTCGGCGAGGCGGTTGCCGGCGGCGAAGCCAAGAGCGCAAGCGCGGCGGTAAGCAACTTAGGCGGAGCCGCTTTGTCCGTCTGGTCGTTGATGATAGCCCCGACCTCTTTGGCGTCTATATATTCCATCGCTTCCGAAAATTGCCTTTCCGCGCCGATTGCGCCTAATTCAACGTGCGAAATAAATTTGGCCTATAAGCCTTCTGTAGATGGGGAAACGACCGCATTCCTTCTTATTCTGTCGAACGATCCGCAGAACCCGTCAATTGCGGTTACGCTTACGGGCAAAGGAATTAAGAAAGTAGAGAAGTTGAAAATCGAGAGCCTTGCCGCCTATCCGAGCGAAGGATTCGCTCCGCTTAAAACGAAATTCTCGTGGCTTATTTCAGGCGGGCTCGCGCCTTTGAAATGCAGCTTCGAGGCGAACGGCGAACCCGCCGCGGAGATTGAAAACTGCGATCGCAGCGCGGAAGAGGAGATAACTATAGAGGACGCCGGAACTTATGAAGTAAAAATGACAGTCGAAGATTTCAACGGTTCGAAAGATTTTGCGGAAACGCGGGTCGTCGCAATAGACCCATCGGAAAGAGACGGCGACGTTGACTTTGAGTTTGAAGGCGAAGAATTGGACTTCGAAGGCGGAGAAATAGAAACGGATGAAAACGATTACGAAATAGAGGCTCCCGACTTCATAGAGGCCGACGCTGACGACGAAGCCGCGCTTGAAGAAGAAAACGCCGACTCGGTTGATTTGACGACCGACTCTCAGCTTGATAAAGAAACCTCTCCGACGAAGGTTAAAAGCGGAGGCGGATGCGCGTCGGGCGGCGCGATTTGGACGGTTTGGGTCGTTATTGCAGTTGCGATAATGCTAACAAGAAGAAAAAAATTAAAAGGAGTATAATTTTACGCTTCGTCGCGGGGCACGCCCAGCAGTTTTAAAACCGTTTCCAGCGCGTCGATTGACGCGACTGGGATTTCAATCTTTCCTTTTTTCTTGGCGGAGTCCCACGACAAGCGCGCCTTGCCGCCGAAGCGCGCCTTGATTTTGCTTTCTACCCGCTCCCGATATTTCTCGGTATTGGGATCTGCGGCCGGCTTCTTTAAATCCGGTTTGACCGCGGTCGTCATGGAAGTGATGAGAGTTTCCAGTTTTCGCACCGAAAGACCTTCTTTAATCGCTCTCTCAGCCGCCTTTTTCTGGTCGGCCTCGTCTTTCAGCGAGACGATGGCGCGGGCGTGTCCGAAACTAAGCGCTCCTTCCGAGGTAAGTTTTTGCACTTCGTCGCAAAGCGACAAAAGACGCAGATGATTAGCCACGTGGCTGCGATCTTTGCCGACTATCTGCGACAATTGCTCCTGAGTGAGCGAGTCCTCTTCCGTAATGCGTTTATAGGCGATTGCGATTTCAATCGGGTTCAAGTCTTCGCGCTGAAGGTTCTCCGCCAGCGCGGCCTTGAATGCTCCGGCGTCGGAGTACGACTTTATTATCGCGGGGATTTTTTGCAAACCGGCTATTTTGCAGGCGCGGAAACGCCGTTCGCCGATAATCAGCTCGTATTTGTCGCCGCCTTTTATCTCCCGCACAAGCAGCGGTTGAAGAAGTCCCTCTTCTTTTATCGACTGCGCGAGCTCATGCAGAGCCTTGTCGTCGAATGAGCGGCGCGGCTGGTTCGGCATCGCTTTTATTTTGTCTATCGGCAGCATGGAAACTGACGAACCGTCGCCCGCGGCGGCGATTTGCGTTCCGGCTTCCGCGGCCTGCGCGCCTAGCAGCGCCGACAATCCTCTCCCCAGAGCCTTCTTCTCTTTCTTCGAGTCCATCGTCAACCTTTTGCCTCCAGTCGTTTTCCGCTTTTCTCGTCGAATATGTGCAGCGACTCCATGCGAGCGTAAAAAGTCAGCTCGCGGCCGCTCTCGACGCCGACCGCCCGCTTGGCGGGCATTTGAGCTTGGAACGGTTGTCCGCCTATGGCCGCGTTTACGATCGCAATATCGCCAAGCGGCTCGATTACCCCAATTTTTGCATCAAACTTAAGACTCGCGCCTTCTATCGGCTCCGCGGTTACGTCCGAGGGTCTTACGCCGAGATAAATATCCCCGTCGCCGAAATTGAAAGAGCGTTCGGATTTTACTCCTTCGCATAAAAGCGAGCCCGAGGACAATTTTGCGGAAAGGAAGTTCATTTGAGGGCTGCCTATGAAGCCGGCGACGAATTTGTTGGCCGGCTTTTCGTAAAGCTCCAACGGCGCGCCTACCTGCTGAACGATTCCCTCGTTCAGAACGACAATTTTGCTGGCGAGCGTCATAGCTTCGACCTGATCGTGGGTAACGTAAATCATCGTAACGCCCATCCGTTGGTGCATCGCCTTCAACTCGACGCGCATCTGGGCGCGAAGGCTCGCGTCGAGGTTGGAAAGCGGCTCGTCGAATAAAAACACTTTGGGTTTGCGCACGATGGCCCGCCCCATCGCGACTCGTTGACGCTGGCCTCCGCTCATCTGTTTGGGGTATCTAGGAAGCAGAGCTTCTATTTGCAGCGTCTTGGCCGCTTCCGCGACTCTGCTTTTGATTTCATCCTTTGGAATTCCGCCGATTTTCAACCCGAAGCCCATGTTTTCTTCTACAGTCATGTGCGGATATAAAGCGTAGCTTTGGAAAACCATGGCGACGTCGCGGTCTTTCGGGCGAAGTTTGTTGACGAGCGCGCCGTCGATAAAAATTTCGCCGCGGGAAATTTCTTCCAAACCGGCGATCATCCGCAGAAGCGTGCTTTTGCCGCAGCCGGACGGGCCGACGAGAACGAGAAAAGCTCCGTCTTCGATTAGCAGATCGACGCCTTTGACGATGTGCGTTTTCCCCTCGTAAATTTTGTGAACGCCTTTCAGCTCTACTACGGCCATTTAACGCCTCCGGAACGTTAGAATTCCATGACCACTCGGAAGCCTACGTAAGTGCGGACGAAATCCTGTCTCATGCCGGATCTGCTCGCGGCGCGGCAAAAGATTTCGCCGTCGTACCATGAACCGCCGCGAACGAGCCTTTCGCCTAACTTCTGCTGAGTGTAGTCGAGGCACCATTCGCGCGCCAGCCCGGCCATGTCGCAAACTCCGTACGGCGATGCGTCTCGCGGGTTGGAGCCTACCGGCGCGAGAAAATTCTTATCGCAGCTGTCGCGCATTACGCATCGCTCCGGCGAAAAGCCGTTGCCCCAAGGGTAAACGCGCCCGTCCGAGCCGCGCGCAGCCTTCTCCCATTCTTCGTCGGACGGAAGGCGGATTGTTTTTCCCGCGCAGACCGACAGCCATTCGCAAAAAGCGGCCGCGTCGAGCCATGAAACGCCTACGACCGGAAAGTCGGGCTTCCATCCGAGTCTGGCCAGAAGTCTGGAGAGAGGCTCGCCGGGGCGCATCAAGCGGCCTTTATCGGGTTTAAGCCTTGGCGAGCGCGCGAGAAAATCCTCATCCGTCCTGCAGGTCGCCTCTAAAAATTTAAAGTACTGCGACACTGTTATATGATATTTAGAAATCGCGAAGTTGTCGAGCCAAATATCTTGAATTTTGCTGTAGCCGACGGCTTCGTTGTCCCCGCCCTTTAAAAAGGCTCCGGCTGGAATCGGAATAAAATAGAGGTCGTCTAGCGCAGTAGGCGGTATGCGCGGGAAATCGAGGTTAATTTTCGCTTTTTCGTTTTTTTCGAGGCGAAGAGGAAACACGAGCGTCTCTCCGCCCGCTTCAGCCTCGATTGAATAATTGCCTATCGGCAGCGAAATAGTCTCGCCGATGGGCA
The DNA here is from genome assembly GCA_964400725.1 of uncultured Myxococcales bacterium. Taxonomy (GTDB): domain Bacteria; phylum Myxococcota_A; class SURF-8; order SURF-8; family CAYNVS01; genus CAYNVS01. The sequence continues at coordinate 72,914 of CAYNVS010000006.1, read as the reverse complement.
TAAGGTTTTCCGTAACGTCCACGCGGCGGCTGTTGCCGTCGTCCGCCACCACCGCGTAAACGGAAAGCGCGTCCCAGCCGTTCTTCGATTCCAGCGTAACCTCTGCCTCTCCGTCCAATAAATCGACGTAGCGCTCGTGCGCAAGCTGGGTTATGAAGCCGCGGTTGTAAAGCATTTCTTTTTTGTTTCTCGCCGTTTCCGCCTCGGCAAAGCGGGTGTAATAAACGTCGGCAAGCATCACTCTCGCGTCGCTAAGTTCGGGATCGAGCGCCAATGCGCGGTTAAGCGACCCTTTCAGCCCGTAAAGCGAGCGGTCGAGATTTATGTCGGCGGCGATTCTTTCCTTCATCAGCTTCCATAAAACTTCGGAGTCCATTCCGTCGCCGTCGGCTTTCAACTGCTCTTCGAGCTTTTCGCTGGCGCCCGAAAGAGACCTGCGCAGCTCGAAGTAATTGGCGAACTCTTTTTGAGCCTCGACGTAAAGCTCTCGCGCCTGCTTGCGCCTGCGTTCTTTTTCCTTGCCGCCTTCGAGCACCTCGTCGATGTCGTTGGAAAGTTCCATCGCCCTCTGATACCGTTTGGCCGGGTCTTTGGACAGCGCGCGCAGGCATATTTCTTCTAAGTCGGGCGGAATGTCGAGGCGCGGAGCCCGCTTGGAAGGCGGAATCGGAGCTTCGTTGCGGACTTTATCCAGCACTTCTTCAATGTTCTTACCCTCGAAGGGAATGCAGTAGGTCAGTATTTCGTATAGAATTGCGCCGAGAGAATATGTGTCGGAACGAAAGTCGATTAAATCGACGCGGCCTCGCGCCTGCTCCGGCGGCATATAGGCGGGCGTTCCGCTTACCGTGCCTATTCGCGTCTTGTCCATGTCTTCGGGGCGGATGTCCTGCGCGCCGCACGCCTCGTCGTCCGTATCCATATCGACTATTTTGGCCAGTCCCCAGTCCATCACCAGAGTTTCGCCGAAATCGCCTACCATGATGTTTTCCGGCTTGAGGTCGCGGTGAATGATTCCTTTGCTGTGAGCGAATTCTATGGCGTTGCATATCTGCTGAAAAATCATCAGCAGCTTCAGCCTTGAATAACGCGCGGCTAGAATTTTGTCTCCCTTGCCGATTTTATAAAGAATGTATTTGAGGCTCTTTCCCTGCACTTTCTTCATCGTGTAGTAGATTTCGCCTTCTTCGGTTACGCCTAAGTCGTGAACCGGAACGATGTTCGGATGCTCAAGCAGCGCGGTAGCGCGCGCTTCAAGTATGAACTTGCGCGCCTGCGCTGGAGTCGCGTTGCGTCCGGCGATGAGAGCTTTCAGCGCAAGGTGTCTGCCGAAACGCTCGTCTCTCGCCACGAAAATCTTTCCGTGGCCGCCTTTTGCTATTTCTTTGCCTCTTGTGTAGCGCGGCTCTTTGAATATTCCGTAAAGCCTGTCGCGGGCTTCGTCTTTGGCTACGCACAGCGCGGTCGCCGCGTCTTTCGGCGTATCCGCCAGATTTTCGTCGATTGCGACCGTCTTGTGGCGTTTTATTTGTTCTTTCGGTCGTTCTTCGGGCAGCCGGGCAAACTCCGTCTTCATAATCGCGTCGTCCGGCATTAACAGAGTCTCGGTTAGGCCGCTTCCGGCGCAGAGCGAAAACAGAGTTTCTCCCGTGTCCTGGGCGGCCTCCGCCGCCGTTTCGGCCAGCTTCTTCTCAGCTTCCGCATCCAATTCCGCCCAGTCCGCCTCGCTCATCGCAAGGCAGTCCTTCAGCGCTGAATAGAAGGCTATTCCTCTATTTCCGGCGAGCGCCGCTATGGAAAGCGCGCGAGGAAATGTTGTAAGGTTTTTTTCTATCGCCAAGCGCGCTATTACGCAGTCTTTTGCGCGCATAATTTGGTTGAAAGCCGGATTTTGCTGCATGTTTTCTCTTTCTTCCGCTCTGGCAAATTTTGCGCGGACCAAACTACTCTATTCGCATCCCTTCGGCCATGTCGGACGCGAAAGCTCTCGCAATAAAAGGCAGGCGCGTTTTCATATATTCCATGAAAGCCTCTTCCTGGCCGCGCCGTACGACGTTGACCGTGCAGCCGCCAAAGCCTCCGCCCGTCATTCTCGCCCCTACGAACCCCGGCGCGCCGGCCGCCGCTTCCGCCATCGCGTCAAGTTCGCGGCATGTAACTTCGTAATCATATCGGAGGCTGTCGTGGGAACCGGCGAGCAGCTGGCGGACGGCGGTTTCGTCGCCGTCCTGCAATGCCTTTACCGCCTTTAGCGCCCTTTCGTTCTCCGTTACTACGTGCCTCGCTCGGCGGAACAGCTCGTCGGCCTCGTCCGCCGATAATTCGGGAAAGCCGTCTTTAAGCGCCGCCGTCATTTCAAGCGTCGCGTCTCGCAGCGTTTTTATTCCGCCGAACTTTGCGTTAAGCAGAGCCGCCGCGCGCTCCACGCTCGCTCTGCGCTTGGGATATGCGCTGCTCGCCAACGCGTGCTTAACCCCGCTGTCCAGTCCGACGAGGCAAAAGTTGCCGCTGACGGGGCAGTTCTTCGCCTCAAGAGTGCGGCAGTCCAAAAGCAGAGCGTTTCCCTTTTTGCCGCACGCGCTTATCGCCTGATCCATTATGCCGCAAGGCACGCCGACGTATTTGTTCTCGGCGCGCTGGCAGAGCTTGGCGACAGCCATGCGCTCCTTCTGCGTTTCGGGGAATTCGCCCGTAAGCGCCATCGCCGCGCCCATCGTAGATACTTCTATCGCGGCGGAACTCGAAAGTCCCGCGCCGATGGGAACGTCGCTTGCGTAATATAATTTAAGGCCGACATTTTCAACGCCGCTCTCCTTCAGAACGTAAAGAACGCCCGCAACGTACTGCGCCCATCCTTTGACTTTGTCCGCAGCGTCAAGCGATTCGTATTTTATGTCCGCGATTTGGTCGAATCCTTCGGACGATGCGATAATCCGCGAGCCTTCGGTAAAAGCCGCAGCGACCGCGGTGCGGTAGGAAATTGCCGCGGGGAAAACAAAGCCCTCCTGATAGTCTGTGTGTTCGCCGATGAGGTTGATGCGTCCTGGCGCGCTGACGACGGTTTTGGGCATGCTGCCGTATGCTTTGATAAATCCTTTTACAGCTCTTTCCTTCGCGTCCATTCAAACCTCTATTTCAGTCTTTTTGCGCTGAAAACTCTCTTGTTTATTTATTCTCTTTCTTCTTCTCTGAAGTGTTTTTCTTCGCTTTTTCTTTTTCGGCGGCGTTTTCTTTATTTTTCTTGTCGTCCTTAGATTCGTCCTCGTTTTCCTGCGCGTCCTTTTCCTTGAATTCAGGGACGACCACGCCCTTTTTCATCATTTTTTTTGCGGCTTTTTCCATTTTCGCCAAAGGCAGAGGCGGCAGAACGAACAGCTTAGGCGAGAACTTGAAAGAAAGCCCTAAAGAAAGCTCGCTCGTTTTTTTAGGGCCTGTCTTCATCGTAAAATCAAAGGAGTTGTCGAACAAGGTAAGCGCGAAACGGCGTTTTTCGTCGAGGATAATCTGGTCTTTAAACGTTTCGTAAATGTTGTATGTCCCGGTCGCGAAAGCCTGAGCCTTATCCGCGTTTTTCATTTGATAATATAAATGAGCCAAATGCCACGAAGCGCCAAGAGCGTCGCTTTTTGTCGAGGCTCTAACGTAAGCCGCCATGGCTGCGTCGGCCGCTTCCGACAACTTTCCTTTTTGCGACAGCTCGATTGAAAAAAAGAGGTTCATTTCTTTAAAATATTGACCGGAGCCGAAATACTCGAACAGCGGCCAATTTTTCAGACCTAATTCTTTAAGCGCGGAGCTTTCTTTTTTGCCGTCCAAAAAAGCCAAAGCGCGGCAGTTGAACAACAGCGCCGAGACCATCGGCAGTTCTTCTTCGTCTATCTTTTGCGAGGCCGCGGATTTTAGATAAAAATCGTAGTATGTTTTCGCCGTTTTTGGGTCGCGCACTGCGGAAGCGAGCGCAAGAGCCGAAGCGAGCGGCTTTTTGAGGCGATCGTCCGCCGGCAGCGAGGCGACGGCGTTTTCGTACCAAGAGGGAATAGAGCCGCTAAAGCCGAGTTTTATCATGTGCGAAGCAAGAGCCAGCAGGCTCGCCGAGTCGGTATTATCCACCCCTTCGCCAGTTTGAAGCATGTGAGACAAATCCGCCGTTGCGCGCTGGGCGTATAAAATTACCGCAAGCGTTCCGAACGCGCCGAACTTCGGATATTTCTTTTGAAGCTCCGAGGCTTTTTGCGCCAGCGAGTTCGCCTCCGCGACAAAATCGGGTTGGTTTTGGTTTGTGCGCATTGACAGAACGGTCATCATAAGGCGCAAAAACTCCGCCTCGGCAGGAAACAGTTTCCCGTATGCGGTAAGCTGCTCGTCCATTTCTTTGCCCGGTCCGGTCTTGAAATACCACTGCGCGCCCATTACCACGTTGGACGCCGAAGGAGTGAAAATCACTGGCAGACTTCCGAGATAATGCGCGTTTAGCGCGGCCGTTAAAAAGCGGACGTCGTAATTTTTTATCTTCGCGCCCGCCTCTAAATACTCGTTTAATTTCGGGTTCGACCCGCCAAGATAGAGGCTTGTTTGCGCTGCCAGCGCGACGAACGCGGGATTGTTAAGGCATTTTTGCTCGTTCGCTTCTACGACGGGTTTTGCGTCTCCGGACATGCCCGCGTCGAACAGGAGGAAACCGGCTTCCGCTATGGCTTGGCAGTATTTAGATTCGTCTTTGGCAAGCGTTTTGGACGATTGCAGCGCATTTGCAGCCGCGGCGAGCGTTTTAAGCTCGGACGCGACGGGAACTCCGCTTTTTCCTAGCGCGGAGACGGCCTTTGCGCAAGACTTCTCGCCGTTCAAACACAGCGCGAACGCGTAAAGCTCGCGCGACTCGGCGTCGGATTTATACGCCGCAAGAGATTTGGCGACGTCGTATAGTTTGTCGTTAAGCCGCGCCTTAAGCAGAACGGCGGCTAAGTTCTTCAACGCCGAGGCTTTGCCTTCGGCCTTCATTTCGGTTTTGAAACGGGCTACAGCCAGCCTTTCGTAAGCTAAAGCGAAGGCGTAAGGAAGGTTTGCGACTTCCGCGTAAAAGCCCTCAATCGGATTTTTCTTTCCCTGCTTGAAGAGCATGGCCGATACGACGCTTTTGCGAGGCTCGAAGTCGATGCCGTGCGTCGGCTCTCCGGCGTTATCGAAATAGAAACTTGAGAGCTTTTCACGCGCGGAACGCCCCGCGTCGGTTCCGCGTCCGGCCAATATCTCAAGGGCTAAAAGCCTTGGCATCCACGAGTTTATATGGTCGGCGTCCTCGTACATGCGCATTTTAATTTTTTTCGGAATTTCCGAATCGAAGAAAGCGATTTGCTTGGACAGCGAATCGTCGTTGAGGCGGTTAAGCTGCTCTAAATAAAGCGCCGGTATGCGCAGAACGTCCATGATTATGGGGAAATTCTCCGCTATTAAATAAAACGAAACCGGCGTCTGCGCAAAGTACGCCGGTTCGGTCAGCTTGCCGGTCTCTTTAGGAAATTCAAACGGAGGCTCTTCGTTCTCGCCTTTGTTTTCGATTGCGTTATCGTTCGAGGCTTCTTTTTTTACGATCGGAGCTTCTTTTTTCAGGTTCGCGTCGGGCGCAGCGCAGGAAACGGCAAACGCCGTCGCAGCCGATAAAACGACCGCGCTTAGAAATTTTAGCCGCAAACGATGGACGTTCAGTCTCATAGGTCGATGCCGTATTCCTTTATTTTATATAAAAGCGCTCTGTGGCTTATTTCAAGCAGTTTAGCCGCCGCCGTGCGGTTGCCGCCGGTCTGCGACAACGCTTTGGTAATGAGAATCTTTTCTATCGCGGCGCTGGCCTTAGGTATAGAAAGGTCGTCCTGCGGAATCGTTATGTTTTCTTCGGCTTTGCTGGTTACTTTTGCGGGGAGATCCGACGGTTTGATTTCGGAGCCTTCGGATAAAATCATGGCGCGCTCTATTACATTTTCAAGCTCGCGGACGTTTCCAGGCCAGAAGTAGTTTATCAGGCAGTCCATCGCCTCCGGGCTTGCCGCAGTTACGTTGGAGCCGAGCTTTAAGTTGAATTTTTTACGGAAATGTTCGAACAACCTCGGAATGTCGTCCTTGCGTTCGCGCAGAGGAGGCAGCGCTATGGCGACTACGTTGAGCCTGTAGAACAAATCTTCGCGGAAACGGCCTTCTTTAACAAGTTCCGACAAATCGTGCGCGGTGGCCGCCACGACTCGGACGTCAACCTTCACGCTCTTCGTTCCGCCGACGCGTCTTATCTCGCCGTCTTGCAAAACGCGCAGCAGCTTGACCTGCATTTGCAGCGGCAAATCGCCGATTTCGTCGAGGAATAAATAACCTCCGTCCGCCTCTTCAAACAACCCCGGCTTGTCGGCGCGGGCGTCGGTGAAGGCGCCTTTTACGTATCCGAAAAGCTCGCTTTCTATAAGAGTCTCCGGAATGGCTCCGCAGTTAATCGCAATAAAAGGCTTATCTTTGCGCGGAGAGTTTTCGTGCAGCGCGCGGGCTATTAATTCTTTGCCCGTGCCGGACTCGCCCAAAATAAGAACCGTAGAATTGTAGTCGGCGACCTTGCGGACTAGTTTAAGTATCTCCGTCATGCGGCGGTTGTCGGTTATTAAATCGTAGCGCGTCGGCCCGCGCATTATCGCGCGGCGCAGCTCAATATTTTCTCTCTTAAGCCTTTCCCGCTCTTCCGCCTTTCTCACAATCAGCATCAGCTCTTCGGATGAATACGGCTTGTGAATGTAATCGTACGCGCCCTTCTTCATCGCCTCGATGACGGAGTCGAAAGTGCCGAAGGCCGACATCATTATGACGGAGCAGAGTATTCCCTCTTCGCGCATTTTTGTAAGCAGAGTCAATCCGTCCATTACGGGCATGCGTATGTCGGATATAACTAAATCGACCGGATGGCTTTTTAAGAACTCAAGAGCCTTGTCGCCGTCTTCGGCCGTATGAACGACGTAACCGTTTTTATTGAGCTGATAGGCTATCGTGTTTCGCACGCCCGGCTCGTCGTCCGCCACGAGTATTTCTTTAAAAACCCTGTCTTCCATGCGAGCGCCTGCAGCCGTATGCAAGTTGTTTGCGCAAAATGCGAAAAAACTATTGCTTCTATCAAACGTCTATAATTTGTTATTCTGAATTAAATTCGGTTAAATGTCCAGATTCTTAACGTTAAGCGCGTTATTTTCTATAAAGGCGCGGCGCGGTTCCACTTCGTCGCCCATTAAAATGGTGAATATCTCGTCGCTTGCGACGGCGTCTTCTATGGAAACCTGACGCAGCGTGCGAGTCTCCGGGTTCATGGTGGTTTCCCACAGCTGTTCCGGGTTCATTTCGCCTAAGCCTTTATAGCGCTGAACGCTCAAGCCCTTTTGCCCCAGTTCCATCGTTTTGTCCAAAAGCTCGAAAACGTCGGCTACCTCGAATAACTTGTCGGGCGTTTCCAGCTTCAGGGGCTCTTGGCCCAGATCTTTGAAATCCGCGACGAGCTTCTTAAGCTCTATATACTCCGGATAATTCATCATGTTGTAATCGACCCACGTCTCCTTCTGCTCGCCGTTGACGCGGGAGATGAATATCAGCTTGTAGCAGTCGTGCTCTTCGTCGCGGCGGCATTTTACATGCAGCGGTATTAACGAAGGATGACGCTGCTTAAGATAGTCTTCCAACTTGCCGACCTCGGATTCCAGCGCGTTCTCGTCGCGCAGCATTCTCGCGTCGATGGATGCGCGCATTAAAACGGCGTCAACGATGCGCGGGTCTTTGTGGCGCTTGAAAGCGTCGAGCAGTTTGCGGTATTTAATGACCTTTTTAAGCAGGTCGATGAGCGGTTTGCCGACCCGCGGGCTTTTTCCCGGCGCGCTCGGCGATAGTTTGACGTCGGCGGTTCCTTCCTCAAGCAGGAAGTCTTCGTACGCCTCGTCGTTTTTGAGGTACATCTCTTTTTTCCCCTTCTTGACTTTATACAGAGGCGGCTGGCCGATGTATAAATGCCCGCGCTCAATAATCTGCGGCATTTGGCGGTAGAAGAAGGTGAGCAGCAAGGTGCGGATGTGCGAGCCGTCAACGTCGGCGTCGGTCATAATAATTACTTTATGATAGCGCAGTTTGGAAATGTCGAAGTCGTCCTTACCGATTCCGGTGCCCATCGCGGTTATCATCACCGCGATTTCTTCCGAGTGGAGCATCTTGTCAAAGCGCGCCTTTTCGACGTTAAGAATTTTACCGCGCAGCGGCAAAATGGCCTGATAGCGGCGGTCGCGTCCCTGTTTGGCGCTGCCTCCGGCGGAGTTGCCTTCCACAAGGAATACTTCGCAGTGAGCCGGGTCTTTTTCCTGGCAATCGGCCAGTTTGCCAGGCAGTCCAAGCCCGTCCATTACGCTTTTGCGGCGCGACAGCTCGCGCGCTTTGCGCACGGCCTCGCGCACGCGGCTGGTTTCGATGACTTTGCCAATAATCGCCTTAGCTTCCGAGGGATGCTCCTCGAAATACTGCGTAATCTGCTCGTAAGCCGCCTGCTCGACGACCGTTTTCGCCTCGCTGGAAACGAGTTTGTCTTTTGTCTGGGCGTTGAACTTCGGATCGGGCATTTTAATGGAAACTACCGCGGTCAGACCTTCGCGGCAGTCTTCGCCGGAAAGCTGCCCCTTAAAATTTTTCATTAGCGGGGAGTCTTGCGCGTAGTTGTTTATGGCGCGCGTCAACGCGGTGCGGAAGCCCGTAAGATGCGTTCCGCCGTCTTCGTTGCGTATGTTGTTTGTGTACGCGAAAACCATTTCTTGATAACCGTCGTTCCACTGAACCGCTACTTCAACTGAAATCAATTTGTTGTTTTCCGCCGGGCGCTCGGCCGTGAAATAAATCGGGTTGGGATGAATCGGTCGTTTATTGCGGTTGAGGTGGCGCACAAAACTGGATACGCCGCCCTGATACTCGAAGACTTCTCCTTTGCCGGTGCGGTCGTCGCGTATCTCGATGCGAATTCCTCTATTGAGAAAGGAGAGCTCGCGCAGGCGGTTGGCAAGCGTTTCGTATTTATAAACCACTTCGTTTTTAAAGATTTCGGGGTCGCAGTGGAACGTAACCTTGGTGCCGCGCTTCTCGGTCGTGCCGAGCGTTTTTAACGGATAAAGCGGCTCGCCCTTGCTGTATTCCTGTATGTAGCTCTTTCCTTCGCGCCTGATTTCCAGCGTGAGATGGTCTGACAGCGCGTTTACTACCGAAACTCCGACGCCGTGGAGGCCGCCGGATATTTTATAGGAATTCTGATCGAACTTGCCGCCGGAGTGCAGCTTAGTCATAATGACTTCCGCCGCCGAAATGCCCAACTCGTGCATGTCCACGGGTATGCCGCGGCCGTTGTCTTTTACCGTAACCGACTCGTCGTTGTGGATCACTACTTGTATTTCGTTTGCGTAACCCGCAAGAGCCTCGTCGATTGCGTTATCGACGACCTCGAAGACCATGTGATGAAGACCGATGCCGTCGTCGGTGTCGCCGATGTACATGCCCGGACGTTTGCGCACCGCCTCAAGCCCTTCAAGCACCTTGATGTCTTTTGCGGAGTACCCAGCCGAGTCTTCGTCCGTTCCGTTGCCGTTGCCGGGTCTGAAGTTTTCAATCGTGTCGGACTGAATAGGAGCCGAGTCGAATAATTCGCCGGCGTTTTGCGATGTTTCGTTTTGAACGATACCGTTCTTCTTGTTGCTTCCGTTTTCCATTGTCAACAGCCTTTTTGAAGTATAATTAACATATCAAAATCATATCAAACGTTTATAAAGAGTTTTCAAAAAAGATTAAATGGATTATACATAGTTCCCCGGCGTTGTAAAGCGTATTTTTATTGTTTTTTTAACGGCTCTTTATAATTAATGTATTATAGAAGCTGCCGCCTAATAACATACAAATAACTGTTTGATTTTATAAGATTTGTTAAAAAAGTGAAACAAGCGCATGAGTAAATCTTTTTACCGCCCGTTTGGAATAAACCGGCAACGTCGGGCGGCCGGAAAACGAAAAATTTGTTTGAAATTTAAGCGTTTGTATGTAAAAACTAATCAAGCTCTTATTTTGGCGTTTTACGCATGGAATTTTCAATGAATAAATTATATTTCGGCGACAATTTAAACGTTCTGCGCGAGCATATCGCGGACGAATCGGTCGATTTGATTTACCTCGATCCGCCCTTCAACAGCAAACGCGATTATAACCTGTTGTTTAAAAGCCCCGCAGGGCACAAGTCGGACGCGCAGATTACGGCCTTCGAGGACAGTTGGCATTGGGGCGAACAGGCCGAACGCGAATTCCATGAAATAGTTCATCAGAGCAATACGCAGGTCGCTCAAATGATGATTGCGCTGCGCGAATTTTTAGGCGTCAACGACATGATGGCCTACTTGACGATGATGTGCAACCGACTGCTCGAGCTTCACCGCGTATTGAAGCCTACGGGTAGTTTGTATCTTCACTGCGACCCGACCGCGAGCCATTATTTAAAAATCGTATTGGACGGCGTATTCGGAAAAGATAATTTCAGGAATGAAATTACATGGAAAAGGACAAGCGGGCATAATTCGGCGAAACGATGGGGACCAATTCACGACGTTATTTTCTTTTATTCCAAGTCGCAGGATTACGAATGGAATAAACTTTTCATGCCCTATGATAAAGGCTATGTAAAGTCTTTTTATAAATTCTCGGATGAAAACGGCGTTTATCGTCAATCCGATTTGACCGGCGCGGGCATCAGGCGCGGAGATTCGGGCAAACCGTGGAAAGGCGTCAACCCGACCGAAGTCGGAAGACATTGGGCGATTCCACTCGACATTCTTAAGGAAATCCTCGCGGGCAAACGCGTAAAAAATCTCTCAACTCAAGATAAATTGGATTTGTTGGAAGAAGCCGGACTTATTTCGTGGCCCAAGAACGGCAAAATTCCGCGATTGAAGAGATATTTGCAGTCCGATAAAGGCAAAGCCATTCAAGATGTAATTACGGACATTCTTCCCGTTCAGACTCATGCTTTTGAGCGTCTTGGCTACCCGACGCAAAAACCGCTTGCTTTATTGGAACGCATAATCCAAGCCTCAAGCGACGAAGGCGGAGTCGTTCTCGACCCGTTCTGCGGATGCGGCACTGCGGTTCACGCGGCGCACAAGCTTAACCGCCAATGGATAGGCATAGATATAACGCACCTGGCGATTACATTAATAGAAAAAAGGCTGCGCGACGCCTTTCCGGGCATCGAATACGAGGTGTACGGCGCTCCCAAAGATTTTGAAGGCGCCAAAAATCTCGCCGTCAGGGACAAATACCAGTTTCAATGGTGGGCCTGTTCGCTGGTAAACGCGCAGCCGTATCAAGGCAAAAAGAAGGGCGCGGACAGCGGCGTGGACGGGTTGATTTTTTTCGAGGACGCCAAGGTTGGCATGACGAAGAAAATTATCGTTTCAATTAAAGGCGGCGAAAACATAAACGTGGGCATGGTGCGCGACTTAAAAGGGGTAATCGAGCGCGAAAAGGCCGAAATCGGCTTGTTTGTAACTCTTTATCCTCCTACCATGCCTATGCGAAACGAAGCCGCGGCGGCGGGCTTTTACGAATCGGAAAATTTTTCGAGGCTTTACCCGAAAATTCAAATTTTAACGATAGACGGACTGCTGGAAGGACGCGAAAAACCCCTATTCCCCGATTTAACGCAAGGCTCGCTGATGTTTAAAAAGGCGAAACAGGAAGAAAAGAAAAAGAGCGGTTCCGATATGTTCTCAAAATAAAAATCTTCGTTTCGTTTAGCGCCTAACCCGTCATTCGTCGCCTTTTTAATAATAAAAATTAATGCCGTCAACAAGCTGAGATTATGCCTAGTATTACGATTTGTAAAATCGTGATATTTTTCACAAATTGTCGTTTCGCTCTTGACATAATTCAAATGTAATAGGAAACTGCGTAAAATAGATTTTGCTTGAATGAATCGTCATTCATAATCAATCACAGGAGGAAACAGATGAGAAAAGTCGGACTGCCGAAGGGGCAAACCGAAGCCTTTGTCGCCCATTTAATGGCTCAAGCGGCTGTTTTTGCCCCGACACTTAAGAAAAAGTGTCATTCTTTCGAGCGGATTACATCCGCCGGCGAGGCTGCGCTGGACTACAAAACCACCATCCTGCCGCCGAAAAAGTTTTTCCAGCCGGAATTTGAAATTCTTTTCAAATTCAACAGGGAAAACCTGACCCTCGAAGCCCCGAAGGAAGAGCTGCCTGAAGCTAAAATTCTTTTCGGAATTCACAACTACGACATGCAGGGCATCCTCGACCTAGACTACGCCATGAACCGCGGCAATAAAGACGAAGGCTGGAATCTTCGCCGCGCGGGTTGGCTCTTCGTCGGCGTTTCATATACGCCCGACGATTATCACTTCTCTCCGTCCGTCGGAATTAATCCCGGCGACCGCAAGGGGCTCGATCTCTTTCTCGGCAAGGCCGACGGCGGCTACAACGTCGAAATTCTGACCGAAGCCGGCGAAAAGCTCGTAAACGGCTTTGGCGGATTCGGAGCTCCCATGGCCGACGAACCGACCGAGCACAAATATACCAACAAACTCGTGGCGCGCTACGAAGACCTTCCGGCCCTTATGGCCAAGGCCGTCGATAACCCGATTTGGAAAAAGAACGCCGAGAAGTGCTTCTCCTGCGGCTCCTGCACGCTGGTGTGCCCCACCTGCTACTGCTTCGACGTCAACGACGAGCTCGCTTTGTCGCTCAAAGAGGGAAACCGCGTAAAACGCTGGGATTCCTGCCAGCTTTTACCGTTCACCGAAGTGGCGGGCGGCGAAGTGTTCAGACACGACCGCTCGGCTCGCGTCGCGCACCGCATTTACCGCAAGTTCAAGTATATAACGGAACATTTCGGCAAACCTTTCTGCGTGGGATGCGGACGCTGCACCCGCGCATGCACCGCCAAGATTTCCATCACCGAAATAGTGAACGAAATCGCCCGCGGCGAAACGAAATGAAAGGAGACGATAAATGGTAACCCTTAAAGAAATATCCCACGCTTCCTACGCGCCCGTCATGGCCGACGTTACGAAGGCCGAAAAACTGACCGCGAAGGAAAAATATTTTGAAATTACGCTCCCTGGCGGCGCGGACCTCGGCCACAAGCCCGGTCAGTTCGTCGAGTGCAGCGTTCTAGGCGTCGGCGAAGCCCCCATTTCCATTTCTTCCTCGCCCACTAAAAAAGGCGCGTTTGATTTGGTCGTAAGGGAAGTAGGCAACGTCAGCGCGGCGATGCACAAGCTCAACGCCGGCGACAAACTCGGAATCCGCGGCCCTTACGGAACCGGCTTCGACGTCGAGGCGCTCAAAGGCAAAGACGTCGTAATTATCGGCGGAGGCATCGGTCTGGTTCCGCTGCGCTCCCTTATTAATTACGTCATCGACAACCGAAAGGATTACGGCCGTTTGGTCATTCTGTACGGCACGCGCAACCCGTCCGAAATCCTATTCAAGCCGGAAATCGAAATGTGGAAGTCCAACCCGGACATCGAATTCCATATGACGGTAGATCGCGGAGACGCGGATTGGAAAGGAAACGTCGGAGTAATAACCACTCTTATTCCGCCGATGACTTTCGATCTTCCCAACACCGTCGCGGCTATTTGCGGCCCACCCATTATGTACAAGTTCGTCATCATGTCGCTGCGCAGCAAGCATTTTGCGAACGACCAAATTCTGGTCTCGCTTGAGCGCCATATGAAGTGCGGACTGGGCAAGTGCGGGCACTGCCAGATTAACAACTTCTACGTCTGTCAGGAAGGTCCCGTGTTCAATTATTCCCGCATATTCGACGTGAAGGAGGCGATCTAATGAGCGAAGCAAAAAAGAAAATTAGAGTTGCGTTCTTCGACTTCACCGGCTGCGAAGGCTGCCAGCTCGCCAAAGTCAGCATGGAGAACGAGTTATTAGGATTATTGGAGCACATCGACATCGTGAATTTCCGCGAAGCCATGACCGAGGCGTCGTGGGAGTTCGACGTCGCGTTCATAGAAGGCTCCATCACCACCCCTTCGTGCGTCGAGCGCATTAATAAAATACGCGAGCATGCGAAGGTTCTAATCGCGCTCGGAAGCTGCTCGGCCATTGGCGGAATCAACGCTATACGCGCGAGCATGAACTTCGACGAAGTGCGCGAGGAAGTTTACGGCGACAAGAAATATCACTTCCCCAGCCTGCCGGTCATGCGGGCCGATCAAGTCGTTAAAGTGGACGCGTACATTTACGGATGCCCCCCGCAGCCGGACGACGTTCTGCGCACGCTGACGCAAATTTTAGTGGGTAAAGTTCCCGCCGCGCCGAAATATCCGGTTTGCGTCGAGTGCAAGCTGAAAGAAAACGAATGCCTCATGCTGCAAGGAATTCCCTGCATGGGAACCGTAACGCGGGCCGGATGCGGCGCGTGGTGTCCCAGCAACGGCCAGTTCTGCTACGGCTGCCGCGGCATGGTTCCCGAACCGAACAAGAACGCCCAGCACGACGTGCTTAAAGAGGCCGGTCTGTCGGTTCACGAGATTGCGAACAAGTTCAAGCTCTACTCTGGACTTACGGAGGTGAAATAATGACCGGGCGTAACGTAGATATTAATGTTCATCACCTTACCCGCGTAGAAGGGCACGGCGACATAGTCGTTAAAGTGCGAGACGGTCAAGTCGAGACCGCGCATCTGGCGATCGTCGAAGCTCCGCGCTACATCGAGGCGATGCTGAAGGGAAGAAGCTGGTACGAGGCGGCCATTATTACGAGCCGCATCTGCGGGATCTGCTCCGTCGGACATCAGATGACCTCTTTGAAAGCTACGGAAGCCGCTCTTGGCATTCCCGTCAGCCCGCAGACCGACGAACTCCGCCGCCTGCTGGTGGACGCGTCGATGCTGTCCAGCCACATCCTTCACGTCGTTTTCCTCGCGGCCCCCGACGCTCTGGGCGTCCCCTCGGCCTTTGCGCTTATCGACAAGAACTTCCACGCGGTTGAAATCGCGTTGAAGAGCAAACGCCTTGCCAACGACCTTTGCGACTATCTCGCGGGCCGTATGATTCACCCGATTACCTGCGTGCCTGGCGGCTTTACCAAGCTGCCGACGGTCGAAGGGCTGAAGAAGATGAAGGAGCGCCTCGAAAAAGAGATGATTCCGATGCTCTTCGAGTTCGCCGACATTATTTACAGCGTCGCCGATAAGTTCCCGAACTTCGTCCGCGAAACCGAGTTCATGGCGCTGACCGAGAAGAGAGAGTACGCCTTCTACGACGGCATGATTGGCTCGACCGACGTCGCGCCTATTCCCGTAAGCGAATATTTGCGCGCGACCAACGAAAAAATCGTCGATCACAGCACAGCGAAGCACACTCATTATAACCGCGACGCATACATGGCGGGCGCGCTGGCGCGTTTCAACGTCAACTACGACCAGCTCACAGACACGGCTAAACAGGTCGCGACCCGTTTCGGCCTCAAGCCGGTTTGCCATAATCCGTTTATGAACAACGTGGCTCAGCTTATAGAATGCGTGCACTGCACGCAGACCGCCATCGCGCGCATCGACAAGATTTGCGCCGAGGGAATCAAGCCCGAAGAGCCGCCCCGCGAGCTCAAAACAAAGGGCGGGCGCGGAATCGCATCGACTGAAGTGCCGCGCGGAATTCTCTTCCACGACTACACTTACGACGCGACCGGCCGCATAACCAAGGCCAATTGCATCATCCCGACCAACCAGAACTTCTCGAACATCGACGCCGACATGAAGGCCTTCGTGCCGCAGATGCTTGAAGCCGGCGAGGCGGAAAAAGACATGCAGTTCAAACTTGAGATGCTTGTCCGCGCGTATGATCCGTGTATTTCGTGCTCGGTTCACGTGGTTGATTTGCGCAAGTAAATAAGGTATTATTTATTTTGCGTTTAACGGCTCGCCAATAATTTGCGCAAAAAGGCTTAGAATGACCGCCGTATCGGTTCGCATCATCGGCATAGGGAACAGACTCCGCGGAGACGACGGAATCGGTCCGGCCGTAATCGACAGGATACTGGCGCGAAATCTTTTGCCTAAAGGAGTAGAAGCGGTTGAGGCTCCGCCCGATCCGTTTTCGCTCCTCGATTTAATAACGTCAACAGGGAAAACTGTTCTGGTGGACGCGGCTCGTATGGACGCCGTTCCCGGAACCGCGAGGATTTTTGACGGAGAGGCGGCTTTAAAGAACAGGTTGCTGCGCCACACGTCGCTTCATCAATTCTCGCTGCCCGACGCGCTTTACTTCGCCCAAAAAATGGGCTGCGAACCGAACCTTAAAATCGTCGCCGTCGAGCCTTTCGACGTCGGCTGCCGAGGAGAATTATCGGACGAACTGAAGAACAAGATTGACGAAATTGTATCGCTAACCCTTAAGGAGGCGTTGAACGATGAAAAGAAGAATTCTGATAATTGACGACGATATTGACATCCAGAATGCCATGAAGGTCGTAATCGAAAAAGACGGCCACGAGGTATTCACCGCCGAGGACGGACCGTCAGGCATAGCCGCGGCCAAGGCGCACCAGCCCGACCTAATTCTGCTGGACGTTATGATGAACTATCAGGACGAGGGATTCCAGACCGCGTACCAGATGCGGCAGGACGACGAGCTGAAGGCGATTCCCATCGTTATGATTACCAGCGTGGGCAAAGTTACCGGCTTTGACTTCAATAAAAACAAGGACAGCGACTTTCTGCCGGTCGAGGACTTCATCGAGAAGCCGGTTGACCCGGAAAAACTTCGCAACCTCGTCAGGAAATATCTGGGCAATTAGCAGTCAGCCCAATATTTGGGAGGAATATAAAGAGCGGCAATATCGCCGCTCTTTTTTATTTTAATTTTCTTTCTTGCCCATATCGCGCGACGGGAGTAAAATATTGCTCTAATATTTTAAGGAATGAGCGAACGGAAACGCCGATAATGCAAAGACACAAAACCGTCGTTCCATGGATAGGGGAAGCGCCGGCCAGAGCCTTGATTGTTGACGACATCGAGCGCAACCTGAAGCTGATGGAGGCGTATCTCAGCCAGGAAGGCGTTTTAATGGATTTCGCCCGCGACGGTTTGGAAGCGCTGGAAAAGGTCGAGACTTTTTTGCCGGATATAATCCTGCTTGACGTTTCGATGCCGAAAATGGACGGTTTCGAGGTTTGTAAGCGGGTTAAAAACAATCCGGCTACATTTTTCGTGCCGATAATAATGGTTACAGCTCTTGAGCAGAGCGAGCGAATACGCGGGCTTGAAGCCGGAGCGGACGATTTTCTCACCAAGCCGGTCAACCGCAACGAACTTCTGGTTCGCTTCCGCGGCCTTCTCAAACTTAAAAAAATGCACGACAAGGTCGTTCATTACGAAGAGGCTCTCGAATCGTTGTTCGAGCTTTCGACGTTCAGCGAGCGGTACAATAAGCTCGACGAAGTATTGCGCGCCCTGTGCGAGCGCGTCAGCGTGCTGCTGGGCATCGGCAGCGTTATGGTTTTGCTTGAGGACGGCGGCTCGTTTCGCGTCGTCGGCGGAGTCGGCATTCCGCCGCAGTTTGAAAACAGAATATTCGAACCGAACGACGAAAAAATAGGCGACGTTCTAAGAAACGGCAAAACGACGGTGGCTCTGTCGGCGTTCTCCGGCTCAAAACCGGGCGCGGCGGGCGATTTAGGCGCGGCCGCCGTTCCGTTGCGCAGCTACGAAAATAAAATAATCGGCGCGCTTATGGCCGTAGGCGACGTCTCGAAAGTTGACGAAGGGACGATGCACATACTTACGATTTTAGGCTTCCGCATCGCCAGCGAGATTCAAATTCAAAATTACAGCCTGCACCTAGAGAAAGAGGTTGCCAGCCGCACCGATAACCTGCGCAAGACTTTCCGCGAGCTTTCCCGCGCAAACTCGGAGCTTATTGAGACGCAGGAAGAGATGATTTTCCGCCTTTCGGTCGCGGCCGAATTCCGCGATGAGAACACCAGCGAACATCTCAAACGCATCAGCGGCTATTCGTCGGTAATTGCCAAGGCTATGGGCATGAGCGACCAATTCGTGCGGCAAATAGGCATTGCGAGCCTTATGCACGACCTCGGCAAAATAGGCATTCCCGACGCGATTTTGTTAAAAAAGGGGCAGCTTACAAACGAAGAGTTCAAGCTGATGAAGCAGCACACGCTAATCGGCGCGAAAATTTTGTCCGGCTCCACCTCGGAACTTTTAATGCTGAGCGAAAAAGTCGCGCTGTCTCACCACGAGCGTTTCGACGGCAAAGGTTACCCCTACGGCCTTATAGGCGAGGACATCCCGCTTGAGGGGCGCATCGTGGCCATTACCGACGTTTTCGACGCGATTACGACGGCGCGGCCTTACAAGCCCGCCATTAAAGTCGAGCGCGCGCTTGAAATGATACGCGCGGAGCGGGGCAAGCACTTCGATCCGGTCGTGGCCGACGCGTTCTTCGAGCGGCTAGGAGAAATATTGGCCATGCGCGCCAAATACCGCGAGGAGAACGAGACGTACTTTTAACGCAATCGCCTCTCGCTTAACGTTCCCCTTAGCGCAAATAAAAATTGTAAGTTTTCTCGACATAACGGAAGGATTGAAAAATGAAAGGCGCGATTTTTGCGGCGTTTGCGGCTTTTATTATCAGCCTGTTTATCTCCGCGTGCGGAAGCTCGTACAATAACGACTCCAACGGCGACAACGACTCGGAAATAACCGACAACGCGGAACGAGAGGCGGAAATGGAACAACCCGCGCAAAGCGTTTACGAATGCTTTACCGATAAAACCTGTAAAAAGCCTCAAATAGCCGCTCACCGCGGATATAAAAAGACCAAGCCCGAGAATTCGCTGGCGGCCCTGCGCGCGGCGGCGGAGCTGGGCTGCGACTTCGTAGAGCTCGACACCGAAGCGACCAAAGACGGCGTAATCGTTATAATGCACGACTCGACGATTGACCGCACTACGACCGGCAAAGGAAAGGTAAGCGACTACACTTACGAGCAACTGCAGGGCTTCGATTTACTCGGCGGCGACCCGAACGACCCGGAGTCGATGAAAATCCCGACGTTCGAGGCGATGCTTGCGCTGGCGAAAGAACTAAAGATTATGCTTTACGTTGATAACGGAACCGACAATTACGACGAGCTTGCCCGCGTGATTAACAAGGGGCCTTACCTCGACGTCGTTCTCTTTCGCGACCCGGTAGATTCATGCCTTGAAATGCGCAAAAGAATTTCAAATCTGCTCGTAATGCCGCCGATTACATCCAAGGACGAACTCGACGCGGCGATTAGCGCGATTCCCGGCCTTACCATAGTGGAGCTTGGAGTCGTCGGCTACAACGACGAGCTGCTTAAGGCGGTTCTCGCGGCGGGCATAAAGGCGCAGCAAGACGTCTTCACCGGCGACATGAAAGGGAGCGTCGGCAATTATACGGGCTGGAAAGAGTTTACTCTCGGCGGCGTAAACCTGCTGCAAACTCAAATTCCCAACCTGCTTATTCCCGCTATGCAGGAATACGAAAAGACCGGAACATTCCCCGATTCCGGCCCGGGCGATTTGGATAAAAAGTAAATTTAACGTAAAAAAGCGCGCCGTTAAGGCGCGCTTCCTTTTTATTAAACAAAACTGCGGTTATAAAACTTCAATCGCAATCGCTTTGCCCATGCCGCCGCCGACGCACAACGTCGCCAGACCGAGCTTTTTGTTCGTCCGTTTGAGCTGATGCAGCAGCGTTACGATAAGCCTCGCGCCTGTCGCGCCGACCGGATGCCCAAGCGCGATGCCGCTGCCGACGACGTTCGTCTTGTTTCTGTCCAGTTCAAGCAGCTTCTCGCAGGCGATATACTGCGCCGCAAACGCCTCGTTGCACTCTATCAAATCGAAATCGTCAACTTTGAAGCCGTAACGGGCGCACAGCTTTTTTACCGCCGGAACGGGGCCGTACCCCATAAGCTCCGGTTCCACCGCCGCCACCGCGTTTCCGCGTATTTTAGCAAGCGGCTTCAATCCAAGTTCCTTTGCTTTCTCGGCGCTGGCAAGCAGCAACCCAGCCGCTCCGTCGTTAAGCCCCGAAGCGTTGCCCGCCGTAACGGTGCCGTCCTTCTTAAAAACAGCCGGCATTTTGCCCAGTTTTTCCATCGTTAGCCCTTTGCGCGGATGCTCGTCGGTCGCCACAACAACCGGATCGCCTTTGCGCTGGGGAATGGAAACGGGCATGATTTCGTCTTTAAACCAGCCGTTTTCAATGGCCGCCACGGCGCGATTTTGGCTCGTAAGCGCAAGCTCGTCCTGCTGTTCTCGGGTGATTCCGTATTTTTCGGCTAAATTTTCAGCCGTTACGCCCATCTGAATTTTCAAAATCGGGTCGGACAGCCCTTCGTAAAGCATATCTACTGCCTGAGAGTTGCGGTAGCGAGCTCCCCAGCGCATATCGTACATAGCGTAAGGTATGTTGGACATGCTTTCGACGCCGCCGGCCAATACCAAGTCGGCTTCGCCGCATAAAATCTTCTGGTAGCCGAAAATCGTAGCCTGCATGCCGCTTGCGCACTGCCTCTGAATGGTGGACGCGGGAATGGTAATCGGCAGTCCGGCTTTTAACAGCGCCGTGCGCGAGACGTTTATCTCGTCGGTGCGCATGAAGCAGTTTCCCATGAGGCAGTCGTCAATCTGCTCGTAGTCTTTTTTATCGAGGCCGGAACGCGTCAGCGTCTCGTTCATAACGCGCGCCAGCAGGTCGCTTGCCGATACGTCTTTAAGGCTTCCGCCGAAATCGCCGATGGCGGTTCGGCAACAGGATACTATTACGACTTCTTTATCCATTAAGGTAGCTCCTTTCTGCTTATAACTGTTCAAAGTAAATGTTGATTGCTCTGTAATTGCGCATTATACACAATTTACGCCCGCTCAATCAACTAAATATTTTTAATAATAACGATTATCGGCGCATAAAAAAGCGCTCCTGAGGGAGCGCCTTCTTCGGTCGGCATTTAAACGGCTTAATTGCTTTATAAGCCGCCTTTGACGCATCGGACGTAGTACTTTGAGTTTTTATCGTATGAATAGATGTGGCCTTCTTCGTAGTTTACGTACCAAGCTCTGCTCGTATCTTTGGTCAGCAAAGACTCCGACCAAAAAATCATTCCCTTGCCCTGCCACAAACCCTTTGAAAGGTAAGAGCCGCGGTCTCCCGGCCCCTTGCCTTTGTCGCACCATACGCAGTCTTCCTTCTGGCTGGAGAGGTCTCCGCAGGAGTTTGGAGCGTTGCATCCGCGGATAAGCGCCCGCAATTCGTTGATTTTAGGAAGTCGGAAACCTTTTTCGTCTTCGAGTTCCAGCGTTTTGCAATAAGCCACGGCCTCTTTATAATTCATCGGTTCTTTCGAGTGGCCGCGCTGCCAAGTAAGGTTCATAATCGGATCAATCACAAGCTCGCCCTCGGCCTTAAGATATTCGGAGCTTGCTTCTTTTTTGGCCTGAACAAGCTGCTCCTTCGCTTCGGCCTTTTTGGCGGGAATTAAAAATGTTTTGGCCGCGCGGAGTTCGCCTTCGGCGAGGTCGAAGTTCATCTCTTCGCGCTCGTATCCTTTGGCCGCTATGTCGATTTTATAAGAGCCGGATTTAAGGTTTGCGATTTTAGCGGGAAGAGTCTGGAAGGCGTGAAACGATTCCGGTCCCCAGACTTCGGCGGTGGCGCCGCTGGGATCGCTGTCGAGAATGAGCGTGGCGCTTTTCTTTTCGGCATCGGTCATCGGCGCGGGAAGTTTCACGCCGCTTGTCAAATCCTTGTTGAGTTTTTTCACCGCTTCTTTTATCGCGTTTTTAACGTTTCCTTTGTCTTCAACGGTCGCCGTGGCGAAATAGCACATTTTATAGGCCGAATATAAATCGAGGCTGAGTTTTTTAGCTCCTTTTGCGGAGGAGTAGGAGACGTACATCAACAGTTCGTTCGAGAGCCACTCGTTTTCGGCGCATTTTTTGCCGCCCTTATACTGCTGGTCTTTTATAATCTTTTCAACCTTGTCGAAAATATCGTCTTCCGAGGGTTTATCCTTGGCGACGTTTAGTTTGGTTTGCGCCTCTATTTCGGCCTTTACCATCTTAATCACGGCGTCCATTTCCTTGGACGGCTTGCCGTAGCGGTAATTTTCGTCCGCTATCAGAATTTTATTCTCGTATTTGTAGAAATCCTCAACCGCGGCTTGAAGTTCGTTTATGCCGCCGTTGTACAGAAGCATGTCGCCGCGCCAGTTCCATAGAAAGTTTTGAGGTTTGTCGGTTTCGGCGCGCATAGTTTCGGCTATGGAGCCGTCGGCGTCGCAAATTACTTCGTCGGCCTTGAATGTTACGTTCTGCTCGCACGAACCCGCGACGGGCTCTATTACCACGATCACGCGCAGTCCTTTGTCTTTATACGCCTTTATCATCTTGTCCCATCTGGGGGCGTAAGCCTCGCACGCTCTATCGAAGGCTGCGTAGAACGTTACGGCCAGAAGTTTTACGTCCTTTTTATGCAGCCAGTCCGCCGCGTCGATTTTTGCGGGCGCGCTTTTCGCGCCGATTCCGGCGAGCATAACGGCCATTGCTATAAACAGGGGCGCCAAAACTAAATATTTTTTCATACAGTTTCTCCTTGCGGCCTCGAATTATAATTATAAAAGCGTATTTTCGCAGCCGAATTGTTTATGCGCTGTATCTTATCTTAAAATCAGAAAATTTCAAGTATTGTATTAGCCCAATTTACATTAATTGGAACGCTTTTTTGCTTTCGGGTAACGGTATTTTTTACAGCCACTTCGTTTTTAGCCTCTTCGCCGTCGCCGTAAATAATTAAATACTTCGCGCCGCGCTTTAGGCCGTAATTCATCTGCCCTTTGAACGACCTGTCTCCAGTTAGAGGAATTTCGGCGCGCAAGCCAGCGGCCTGCAAATCTCGAACGAAACGGACGCACTGCGGCAAAAATTTTTCTTCGAACAGCATGACTACGGCGTCAACCTCGCTGGCAGTATTTTTTTCGCCGCGCCGACTGACGAGTTTGTACAGCCTGTCGAAACCGATAGAGCCGCCTACCGCCGGTATTTTTTGGCCGGAAAAGCGCGCAACAAGCGCGTCGTACCTCCCTCCCGACATTACCGAACCCCATCCGGGGTTGTCCGCAAGCGCGGTCTCGAAGACCACGCCGGTGTAGTAATCCAGTCCGCGGGCTACGCTGAAATCAATTTTCGCGTCTTCCTCGGTCAAACCCCACATAGAAAGGTATTCTCCCAGCTTGGTCAAGTCTTCAACCGCAGCCGCGCCGTCTTTGGTATCGCCGGCCAGCGCGGCCGCATGAGCGAGAGATTCTTTCCAGCTTCCAGTAAAACCGACGAAATCCGCCACGAGTTTTGCGCCTGATTCGGCGATATTCGGAGCCAAATCGCGTTCGTCTTTGGGCTCGCGGGTAAGCTCTTTAATGACTTCGTTCATCCCTATCTTTTCAAGTTTATCCAAAATGCGCATCAATTGCTTGGCTTGATCCGCCGCCGAAGCTCCTTCTCGCGAGCGGATGCCGACCTTTTGGCAAAGTCCTTCCAACAGACCGCGGTGATTGATTTTAAAGTAAAATTTGCCTGGATTAAAGACTTTCAGCGCGCCGTTCATCGCGGCGAACAGCTCCGCCTCGGCCATTACGCTTCCCGCGCCTACTACGTCTATGTCCATCTGCATGAATTGTCTGTATCTTCCGGCCTGCGGCTTTTCTCCGCGAAAGACCGAACCGGTTTGATAGCGCTTGAACGGCAGCTGCAACTCCGGATGCGAAGCGACGTAGCGGGCCAAACCTACCGTGAGGTCGAAGCGTAGAGCGAGCGTCTTATCTTCCTCGTTTCCTTTCAGTTCGAATATTTCTTTTTCCGTTTCGCCCGCCTGCCCGACCAACACCTCTTTAAACTCGACCGAGCTCGTTTCGAGCGGGACGAATCCGAAACTTCTGAATGTTTTTAAAACGTCGGCAAGCAGGGTTTCGCGCTCTAATGCCTCGCCGGGCGCGAAGTCGTTAAATCCGCCCGGAACCGCCGGTTTTACTCTGTCTTCTGACATTGCAACCTCTGTTAAAGTAAATATTTTCGTTTCGCGCGCAATTAGAACGGACGCTTCATTTTAAGCGGGCTCTGAGCAGCCTTCCGACGGACAGCAGCGCCGCGACGGCCGCTATATATACCCCGACCGGCGAATTTGCGCAACCCGAAGACGAGCTTTTGCGCGCAATTGTTTCCGCTTCAAAGCGCGATTCGGACTCTTCCTCGATTTGCTCAAAATACCATTCCGGCAGCTCTCCCCAATCGACGTATTCGTATTCCGCTCCTTCTATCGGGTCGTTATCGTTATTCTTTGCGTTGTCGTCTTCGTTTATCGTTTCGTCGGCGGTTTCGCTTAACTCTGCAATATCGTATTCCGACGGTTCGTCCGCCTCTTGCGCGTCTTGGTCTGTCGTTACGTCGTTGTCGTAGATTTCTTGAGTAAGTTCAATATCTTGCGATATTTCCGGTTCGTCGTCATCCGCCGTCTCTTCGTCCGCATCCCGCTCAATTTCGGTCTCCGTCGTACTTTCCTCCGCGGCGTAATCGTCATCGGTTCCGTCTCCGTCGGCGGTTTCAAATTCTTCTTCCGCCGATTCTTCTTCATCGAGCGTTTGCGCTTCAATGCAGCCTACTGCGTCCAGCGCAAAACCGGCGGTCGGGTTGGCCGCGGCGCCGTTATCTAAAATTTTAATTATGGAATACGGCGCGTTAAGGGTTATTTCGCCGTTTGCGCCCGCCAAGCCAAGATATATTTCGTTTCCGTCCAAATCGGTTAAACCGTAAATTTTAACCGTTCCGGTTTCCGAAGCCGCGGCGTAAACTTTAAGCGAGGTTTTGCACTCTTCCTTGAACGCGAGAGTAATCGTCCCTTTTTTCGAAAGCCGGCAGCTGCGTCCGTCGGGAGCGGCGAGCGCGTCGAAGGGATAATCGGGCGCCGATTCTGGCGCCGTTACGCCGACCAGCCTGTAAGCGTATCTTTCTTGGCCGCTTGATTTAGCGAGCCTTACGGTCTGCGTTATTCCGGTTGCAAGGGCGGAAGCGTCCGCTTCAAGCGTAAACGAATAAGTCTCGTATCCTTCGGAGTATATTACGATTCGGTATTTCCCTGCGTAAAGCATGCGGCGGGCGTATCCGTCGGCGCCGGAGTAAGCGTGCTGCGATCTTGGCGCGCCGATTGAGGCGTCGAAAAATTTGACGACCGCGGAGAGCGGAAGACCGTCGTAGTTCAATATTTGTAAGTGAAAGCCTTCGTTGATTTGCTTTGTAAAAGCCTGAACGACGGCTGAGTAATTAATTGACAACGTCGTCTCAAGCTTTGCGTCGGTCTCTTCCGCGATTTCAATCGTATAATCGAAATCGCCCGAAACTCCGTACGAGAAGTCGTTGGCGTCTCCGAAAGTTTGATACCAGTCGTACCCTTCCGTAACGCTGTAACCGGCCGCTGCGCCGTACTCGTCGGCTGCGCTTGAAATCATAGCGTCGTCAAGGCTGCGGGTTCCGGTGTAATTCCACACGTAATTAACGATGTCGCCGTAGTTGTGAAAAGAGAACGACATGGCGTAGCCGCGGGATAAGTGGTCTTTCGCGACCGCCAAAATTTCCGGCTCGTTAAACGGCGTAAAGTTAGTATCGGTCGCTTGATAATGGAAGCCGTATTCGCGGTTTAAGTCGGAACCGTTTGCGTTTTCTCGCCTTCCGGCGTCTCGTCCGTCGGGGTTGACCAGCGGAAGGATAAGTATGGATGAATTGTCAAGCAGATATTTAACCTTCTCAACTCCCGCAGCGTAATCTTCGAGCAGCTTTTTTGCGATTAAGTACGGAATCGTTCCGGACGTTATTTCATTTCCGTGGTGAGCGCCGAGTATCCGCAGTTCCGTTTTTCCGCGAAGAGCCGCGCCGTTTCCGGCAATCCGAATGCCCGCTATTTTTTTACCTTTTACGCTAGTTCCAAAAACCGCGTATTTGCACAGCGCCGGGTATTGCGCGGCCAAGTTGTAAAGACCGGAAATAATGCCGTCCGACGAATAGTCGGTTGCGGGAGGATTTACCCCCGGCGGAAGACGCGACCAATCGTAAGTAGAGGCGAGAAGAGCGCCGCGTTTTTCAAGCTCGGACAACGCGCCGCCGTCGAGCTTTACTTGAAGGTAAAAACCGCGTCTGTCGCCTGTTTTGATATGGGCTCCCGCCGCGAATTGTACGAAGAAATCTTTATCGACCGCGCGCAGGTCAAGAAGGTAAGGCGCCCGATCGTCGAGTTTGTCCGAGGAAAAAGACGCGCGCGGCGCCGCGGCTAAAAAAAACGCGATTAAGAGCGCGGCGGCGGCTGTGCGTAATTTGAGAAAATTCATGTCGAGACAAACGTTTAGAGTAGAAAAATTATTTTTTTACCGGTTTGAATTCGTCGAAGCCGAACGTCTCAGGGTATTCGCGCCACGGTCCTTCGCAGAAACCAAAATAAAGGCACTCATTGCATTTAGGCCCTTTGAGCTTGCCTTCGGTATGGCGGTAAACGGTGTAATCCTCTATAATCCATTTGGCGTCGAATATTTTAGTCTGCGGCATTACGAACTCCGCCGCATACTTCTCGTATCCGCCCGTTAAAACGCACAGCGGCACGGCTTCCGTCATAACGCGGACTCCGTGGGCGACGCCAATATCAAGCCCTTTCTTCAAATAAGGCTCAAGCTCCGAGTAGCGCGGAACGATTTCTTCAAAATTTTTCTTTGCGCTGCCTAGGGCGTGAACGAAGGCGAATTGGTATTGATCGACCTTTAGTTTGACGAAAAGAAGCGCCGTGGCCGGAAGAAACGTATGGTTTGGCTTGGTAATGACCGAGTTCATTATTACGCGCTGGCCGAGTTCCTTAAGGTTAATTATTCCTTTGACGGTTTGCGCGAACGCTCCTTTGGCGCAGGTAAGAGAATCGTGAATTTCCGGGGAAGGGCCGTGAATGGCCGGCGAAAACTCGTTGGCTCCGGCGGCTATAAGCGTCTCGCAGAACGCTTTGGAGGAGAACATGCGTCCGTTAGTCTGAATTTGTATCAGTTTGTAGCCCAGCGATTTCGCGCGTTCGACAAGCTGCGGCAGGTCTTTGCGTATAGTCGGCTCTCCGCCGGTGAATACTATTTCGTCCGATTCCTTGCGCCCTTCTTCCATGTCGCGGAAAAGCTCGTCCCGCGTTTTAGGGGCGTATTCGTAGCGCTTGCTCCCCTGCACGCAGAACTTGCACATATTATTGCACTCGAAACCTATTTTTAAATCAATGCGTCTGTTCGCCATTATGCGCCTCCAAATTTAATAAATATAAAGCCATTCGTAAAAATTGTCGAAGAAAAATTGAAGTTCTATAATTTGTCAACTTGTTTTTGGATAAGTAGAGCGGCATTTTACGCTTTACCCCGCCGCGATTTGTGCTATATTAATATAGTTAATTATTTATTAAGGCCAATGGCATGCTAAAAAACATAATCACTGCGTTGATTTTAGCCGTCTTCGCCGCGGCTGCGGTTTGCGGCTGCGCAAAGAGCGCGTCGAACAACCGGGATGGAACGCCTTGCGGAGACGGTCTTTTCTGTAAATCCGACGAACTTTGCTACAACGGCGAATGCGTTAAATCAAACGTAATCCCCTGCCGCATCGACGACGACTGTCCCCTTAAATCGACGTGCAAGAATAGAATTTGCGTAGATTTATCGTCCGACGGCGACGCCGATCCCGACCGCATTTCGATAAAAGAAAGCGACGAACTCGCCGAAACGAACGGAGGCGAAACCGCCGACTACGACAACATTTACGGCGCGCTGTGCAAGCCGTGCGAAAAAGACGAGCAATGCAACGGCGGCAAAAACCTCTGCATGACCGACTCGACCGGCGGAAAATTTTGCGGATTTTTCTGCAAGGAAGACGGAGACTGCCCGTTGAACTACAAATGCAAACCGTACCTTACGGTCAAGCAGTGCGCTCCGGAGAGCGGATTTTGCGGCGAAACCTGCGTAGAAAAGGGATGCGCCGACGGTCAGAAGTGCAACGCCGCCACAGGCTTGTGCGAACTCGACGTCGGGCTTAAGTTGTACTGCGAGACGTGCGCCAACAACTACGACTGCGCCTCCGGAGGGCTGTGCATGCCCGACCAAACCGGAACCAACTACTGCGGCCGCGACTGCTCGGCGACGCGCGCTTGCGTCGAGGTGAACTCTTACTGCAAACAGCTGTCGGATACGGCTTTCCAGTGCTGGCCTATTTCCAATAATTGCGGCGGAGGCGGCGATACTCATAACTGCGAGGGCGTGCAATGCAAGGCGCGCGCATGGTTTGCGTCGAAGACAGCGGTAAGTGCGAATACCAAGGCAATCACTGCCATATTACAGGCTGTCCGGCCGGAAGCGCGTGTTCGGAAGAGACTGGCAAGTGCGAATCTCCGCCTTGGCATTGTTTGGTAACCGGCTGCGACCCCGGCTTTTTATGCAATCCGCAGACGGGAATATGCGAAATAATCAATAACGACGGCGACGCGGACGCGTTTGATTCCTTCGACAACCGCGACCCGGACGATTACCCGGCGGAACAAATCGACGACCAGCCTTCGACCTATTGCAAGCAATGCTCCGCGCAAAGCGATTGCGGCCCTGGAGGCGCATGCGTTTCCAACGCCGTAACGTTTGATCATTTTTGCGCGCCGCCGTGCTCAAGCCACGCGGACTGCCCCCCCGGAAGCGCTTGCAGAAGCGATTTAGGATGGAACACCTGCATTCCCAACTCAAGCACCTGCCGTAAAAGCGTCATTGGCGGAGGATGTCCCGGAGGCGCGGCGGACTGCGATTCTTTGACTTGCATTTTGGAGTTCGATTATCCTAACGTCGTTTGGCCCGACGGCTACTGCACCAAGGTTTGCGACCTCAACAACCCAGAAACCAGCTGTCCTGCAAATTCCTACTGTTTTCAAATAGAGTACAACTACGGAGCCGTAGCGAATCTCTGCATGAAGGTTTGCAGCCTTTACGACTCTTCGACCTGCCGCGGCAATTACGTCTGCTTCGACGTAGGCTTCGGCGACGGACGCGGACTTTGCATTACCGCGCTTTATCCGTTTTAAAGAGCGCTCTGCGTTCGTTTTTCCAAAGTAAATTTTGCAATAATTATTGCAAAATATTTAAAATTAAAATTTAATGGCTTCGTTTGCGCGGCTAGCGGAAAGCCGCGGGAAAGATAATGATAGACAATGAACAAAGAAAGATTAAAAGCTTTGGTCGATGCGGCGATGGGACGCTCGCCGTGCGACCTTATTTTAAAAAACGCCCGCGTCGTAAACGTCTTCAATTTAAAAATCGAAGATAAAAACGTCTGCGTGAAAAACGGTTTCGTCGTCGGTTTCGACCTGACGGAAGCCGCGGAAACGGTCGATTTGCGCGGCGCGCTCTTAACGCCGGGGTTAATCGACGCTCACGTTCACCCCGAAAGCGGAATGCTGGAACCGGCAATGTGGGCAGCCGAAATAGCCGCGCTCGGAACGACGTGCGTCGTCGCGGATCCGCACGAGATAGCGAACGCGCTGGGCATGGACGGCGTAAGGTTTATGATAAACCGAGCGAAGGGGCTGCCGGTAAAGTTTTACTTCATGGCTCCTTCGTGCGTTCCCGCGACGACTTTCGAGACGAGCGGCGCGAACCTCGCCGCAAGCGACCTTGCGCCTCTGCTGGCAAATAAAGACGGCGCTTTGGGATTAGCCGAAATGATGAATTTCCCCGGCGCGTTTCTCGGCTTCGACGACGTTTTGGAGAAAATGGCCGCGGCGGACGAGGCGGGAGCGATAATCGACGGCCACGCTCCGGGTTTAGGCGGCAGGCCGCTTTGGGCTTACCTCTGCGCCGGCGCGAAGACCGACCACGAGACGATTTCGCTTGCGGAAGCAGAAGAGAAACTTTCATTGGGGATGAGCCTCCTCATTCGCGAAGGGAGCGCGGCGCGAAACCTCGACGATCTGCTTCCAGCCGTCAACGACGCCAACTGGAGCCGCTGCATGTTTTGCACCGACGACCGCCATCCTCTCGACCTGAAGGCGAGGGGACACGTCAATCAAATCGCCGCGAGAGCGGCGGAGTATTTTAACGACCTTCCAAAGGCGGTAGCCATGGCTACCATTAACGCCGCGGGGACGTACGGCATGAAGAGGCGCGGAGCCGTCGCTCCGGGGTTCGTCGCGGATTTGTGCGTTTGGAGCGAATTGGCGAAACCGCCGCTTGCGGTTTATTCGTCGGGCGCAATGGTTGCGGAAAACGGCAAAGCGATTTTTGAGGTTCCGCGGCATACGGGCGATTGGCCTAACCGCTTCGAGCTGCCGGAAATATCCGCGTCCGATTTGGCGACGACGGCCGCCGGCGCAGAAGGGCCGGTAATACAGGTCGTCGCGGGGCAGATAATAACCAAAAAAGCGTCCGCCAAGCTGAAAATTATAGACGGCAACGCCGTCAGCGACGCGGAGAACGACGTTCTAAAGATGGTCGTCGCGGAGCGTTATACCGGCAAAGCCGGCATGGCGGCTTGTTTCGTAAAAGGGTTTGGGCTGAGGCGCGGAGCTCTGGCTACGAGCGTCGCGCACGATTCGCACAACGTAGTGGCGGTAGGCGCGAGCGACGAAGCGATCGCCGCGGCGGTGAACGCCGTCGCCAAGGCCAAAGGCGGGCTTGCCGCATTCGACGGAGAAAAAACGATTATTTTTCCTCTGCCGATAGCGGGTCTGATGAGCGACAGAAACGGCGATTACGCCCGCAAAAAACTTACGGAGCTTTTAGCGGCGGCAAAGGCTCTTGGCTGCGCGCTTGAAGAGCCTTTCATGCAGCTTGCGTTTCTCGCTCTGCCGGTAATACCCGAATTGAAGCTGACCGATAAAGGTTTGTTCGACGCGGTAGAATTCAAGTTCGTCGATTTTTATAAAACCTCGCGATAGAAGGCGAAAGCCGTGCTGAACGCCGCTAAAGCAAATTCATGGGGGAAAGTAGGAGAGTTCGAGCGAGCTATACTTACTCTTTCGCTTTTTATTGCGGGCTGGCGTTTTTTGGCTTCATTCCAATTTTCCGGCGCCGTTTTCGCTCTTAATTTTTTCGCGTGGGGCGCGTTTTTTGCGGCTCTTGCGGCGACGCTTTTCTTGACTGAGAAGGCCGCCAAAATCGCTTTGGCGCTCGCTGCGGCGATCGCCGCAAACGCTTTAGGCTCTTTGGCTTTTGCATTCGCATCGTTTGACCCGCAATTCGCGGACGAAACGAACGCTTACTCTTTGACGGCGCTTTTCCTGCTTTTATCGGCTTGTTGCGCCGCTTTGTACAAAATCCTTCCGCGGAAGCGGGATGATTTCCCTGAAAGGAGAAGACGCAAGTGGATAAAATGAAATTAAGCGGAATTATTCCGGCTCTCGTTACCCCCTTTAAAGGCGGGCAGCCCGATTTGGAAGCGCTGAGCGCGTTCGCCGCGGAAATTGCGGATGCGGGAGTAACGGCGGTCGTAGCGCTGGGAACAACCGGAGAAGCGGCGACGATGAGCGACGAGGAGCAGGAAGCCGTTTTTAAATGCGTCAAAAACGCGATTGCGGGAAAAATTAAAATTATAGCCGGAGTCGGAACCAGCGACACCGCCGCTACAATAAGGCGGGCTAAGCGTTTCGCCGCTTTGGGCGCGGACGCGCTTCTGGCGGTTACTCCGCCGTACAACAGACCGCAGCAGGAAGGCTTGTTTTTGCACTTTAAAAAAATAGCGGACTCTGCGGACGCCCCGATAATTCTTTACAACGTCCCTTCGCGCACAGGCGTAAACATGCTTCCGGAAACAGTCGCGCGTCTCGCGGATCATAAAAACGTAATAGCGTTGAAGGAAGCGTCCGGCAGCGTCGCGCAATACACGGACGCCGCTATTTTGTGCGGCGAGCGGATGTCGCTGCTTTCGGGCGACGACAATCTTTTCTATCCGTCGCTTTCTATCGGCTTCGACGGCGTAATATCCGTGGCGGCAAACGTCGCCCCGCGCGAAATGGCGAAGATGTACGAAGCGCACAAGCGCGGCGACGCGGAAACCGCGCGCGCCCTTAACGTAAAGTTGTGGCCTCTATTCAAACATTTGTTCGTCGAAATCAATCCGGTTCCGGTTAAATACGCGCTGTCGCTGACGGGCAAAATGACGGATGAAGTCAGGCTGCCGCTGGCGCCGCTTTCGGAATCGTCAAAGAGCGTCGTAAAGAGCGCGCTTAAAAATTCGCTGGGAATTTAGCGCGGAAAAGAGGCTAAAAATGGCTAAAACAAAATACGCGAGCGTTTCAATCGACCTTGATTCGATAGCCTGTTATCAAAAAATATACGGGCTGGCGCAAACGCCGCAGGACGCGCGCGCCTACACTCTTGGGCTTTCGCGTTTTCTTGAGCTGATGCGGAAGAAAAACGTAAAAGCGACGTTGTTTGCGGTCGCCGAAGATTTGGACGAGCCCAAAAACAGGGAGATATTGCGCGCCGCGGCGGACGAAGGACACGAAATCGCCAGTCATACTCTCCGCCACGATTACCGTATTACCAAGCGGCCGCAGGACGAAATCGAAAAAGAGCTCGCCGAAGCCAAATCAAAACTCGAAGATTCGCTGCGCGTTAAGGTTACGGGTTTCAGAGCTCCGGGATACAACGTGAACGAAAAGCTCTTCCGCGCTCTTCAATCGACCGGGCACGAATACGACAGCTCGCTGTTTCCCAGCCTGCCGTACTACCTTACCCGCGCCGCGGCCATTGCGTCCATTCGTCTTCAGAGGCGGCGCAGTCATTCCCTAATCGGAGACGCCAGAATGATGTCGGCCGGAAGAAAACCGTATCTAGCTTCGCCGTCGGCTCCGTGGAATAAAACCGATTCCAATGGCATAATCGAACTGCCAATAGCGGTGGCTCCGCTTCCTTTAGGCGGCCTGCCCGCGCTTGGTTCGTTGTTTTCGCTTTTCGGAGCCAAGGGCTCGAAGTTGTTGTATAAAACGCTTTCAATGTCCGACGCGCCTCTTGTGGTGGAGTTTCACGCGTTGGATTTTATGAGTTCCGTCGAAGACGATTTGCCGGAAGCGTTGAGCGTTCAGCCTGATTTAAATATTCCTTTAGAACAAAAGTTGTCAAATTACGCCGATGTGATAGACTATATCCGCCGGGATTACGCAACATTGACTCTTAACGGGCTTGCCCGCAAGTTCAGCGAGGGCGAGGTTGCTTAACTCTTGCGTTGAAACGCGGAGCGAAAAAGAGAATGCACCCGCTTCTGTTGCCGTTTAAAAACGCCTATAAAAGGTGGATAGAAGAGCCGATAGACCTCGCTTACAAAGAGCGAATCGAGGCCATTCCAACCGTCGTCAACGAGTTTGGCTACGATCCGTTCGGCTTCTCGCCGCAGTTCACCAAGAACGTCGTCCCGATTGCGGCCTGGATGTATAAGTATTATTTCAGGGTAGAGCTCAACGGCGTAAACAACGTTCCCGCGGGCAGGGTTTTGCTGATTTCAAATCATTCGGGGCAGATACCGCTTGACGGCATGATGATCGCGTCGGGAATGTTCCTTGAAGCGTCGCCGCCAAGGGCTGTGCGGGCGATGGTCGAGCGGTGGGTTCCGACGCTTCCGTATGTATCCACCTTTATGGCGCGGTGCGGCCAGACGCTCGGCACGCCCGCCAACGCGAAAAGACTGCTGGATAACGACGAAGCGCTCGTCGTATTTCCCGAAGGAACCCGCGGCATCAACAAATTGTGGTGGCAACGTTATATGCTTCAAGACTTCGGACTGGGTTTCATGCGGCTCGCTCTGGAGACGAACTCGCCTATAGTTCCTATCGCGGTCGTGGGCGCGGAAGAGCAGATACCCGCGCTGTTTAATTTTAAAACGGCGGCGAAATTCTTCGGAATGCCCGCGTTTCCGGTTACGCCTTTTTTCCCGTGGTTAGGCCCGGCGGGCTTTCTTCCGCTTCCCGTAAAATACCGCATTTACATGGGCGAGCCGATGACCTTTGACGGGGACCCGGACGACGAAGATATTGTAATCGAACAAAAAGTAAGAGCGGTGCGCAACAGAATACGCGAAATGCTGACGTACGGCCTCAAGCTGCGCAAGAACGTATTTTATTAATCGTTTTTATAAAGCGCGGACGGAAATGATTAAATTTAAAAAGAACGCGAAATTGCACGACGTAGCTGAAGATAAAAAGCCGGACGACGGAATCGTTTTGATTACCGGCGTATCGGGCGGTTTGGGGCGCGTTCTAGCCCGAAGACTGCACCGCAGGCATACCGTACACG
Source organism: uncultured Myxococcales bacterium (assembly GCA_964400725.1). Lineage (GTDB taxonomy): Bacteria > Myxococcota_A > SURF-8 > SURF-8 > CAYNVS01 > CAYNVS01. Next base: position 38,487 of record CAYNVS010000006.1, on the reverse strand, counting down.
GCATAGACGTCAGGCCCATGCGCGGAAAACCCAAGGACGTAACCGTTCACGTAATAGACTATCGCAAGAAAAAGGTCGCAGACCTTTTTCGCGCCGGAGAGATTAAGGCTCTGCTTCACTTAGGCGCGGTGTTCGCCCCTCACGAATCGCAGAAGACCGCTCACGACTACAACCTTGCCGGCACGGCGCGACTGTTGGAGCTTTGCGAGCAGTACGACGTGAAAAAAGTGGCGATACTGTCTTCTTCTACGGTTTACGGCGCGCTTCCAGAGAACGACCAATATTTGACGGAGAACTCTCCGCTGTTGGGCGGAATGCGCCTTCCGCAGATTAGGGCGCTGGTCGAGATGGACATGCTGGCGCAAACTTTTTTTTGGAAGCGTCCCAACATCAACACCACAATTCTGCGTCCGGCGCAGATTGTCGGCCCTACGGTCAACAACGCGGCGACCTTTTACATGCGCCTGAAGCGGGTTCCGATGATGATGGGCTTCGATCCGCTCATTCAGCTGGTTCACGAAGAGGACGTTGCGGCCGCATTCGAGCTCTGTCTCGAAAAAGAGGCGCGGGGCGTCTTCAACATAGCCGGAGAAACCGCCGTTCCCGTCAGCGAAATAGTAAAACTGCTCGGCGCGCCGACGATTCCGGTGCCGCATCCAATAGCGCAGCTGGGCTTGAACGTCTTCTACCGGCTCGGTCTGAGCCGCTTTCCCGCCACCGAGATAGACTACGTTCGTTTCGTATGCCTTGTGGACGACTCGCGAGCCCGTAAAGAGCTTGGCTACGCGCCTTCCAGAAGCGCGCGCGAGACTATACTATCCGCCGTTATGTATGAATAGCCTTCGTTTCCTTCTCCATTTGACGAGGCAGCAAAATGAAAAAAATAAAACTAACCATTTTAACCGAAACCGTCGTTATCGCCGCGGCGGCGATTTTTGCGCTTGCGGGATGCGGCTCATCCTCCGGCGAGAAGAAAGACGCCGATAACGACTCGATAGAAGAGTTGATCGAGGAAGAGGCGGAGCAGACCGCCAATTACAACGACGATCCCGGAACAATAGTTTTTTACGACCTTAACGGCGCGCCCGTCTTCGACTTTCCGTATCCGAACGAATTTCTTCGCAAAGACGACGGAACGATTGATTTTACGACGCTGCCCAATCCCGGCGGGTCGAGCCTGCTCGATAAATACGTAAAGTTTGCGTCCAAAACCGTGAAAGGCTTCGGAACGAATCAGGCGGCGTACTTTCACTTCAGCGCTCCCCTGGATTTATCCCAAATTCCCGCGCCAGAATCGAGCGGCGCATTCGACAGCCCCATTCAAATCGTCAACGTAACGCCCGAATCGAAAGATTACGGAAAGACGGTTCCGCTTCTTTCGCAGTATTTCAGCGCGCAGCCCGCTCCGGCGTTTTACCCGGAAAACTGTTTGGCGTTCATGCCCTTTCCGGGCTTTCCGCTTGAACCGGACGCGACGTACGCGGCGGTCGTTCTAAAAAAATTAAAGGACGCAAACGGCGCGCCGCTGGGCGCCGCGGGGCTCGTGAAGCGGGCTCTTGCGGGAGCCAAGAGCGGCGACGCATACGGCGACAAACTGGTCGATTCGTTTAAACTTCTCCGCGACGCGATAAATGCGGGCAAAACCGGCTTTAAAGCGGACGACGTGGCGAGCGCCGCTTTGTTCAAAACTCAGAACCCGATGGACGAGCTTTTAAAAATACGCGACTACGCGGAAAACGCCGCTCCCAAACCGACGCAGCTCGACGTCAAGCGCCGCAGCGATAAGGACAGATTGTTTTATTACGCCTTCGACGGCCATTACAACGCTCCTAATTTTCAGCAGGGAGAAATACCTTACTCAAGTTCTGGCGGCGGTTTTGCGTTCGAGAGCGACGGCAAAACGCCGGTTGTCGCCTTTACCGAAAAGCTGCGCTTTCGGCTCGCCATACCGAAAAATCTCGAAGAGCCCGCGGACGGCTGGCCGGTTGTAATTTACATTCACGGCACGGGCGGCGACTACGAAACGTGCTGTCAAGCCAAGGACAGCAGCGAAGCGAGCGTTATTACGCCGAAGGGAATTGCGCTCATCTCAATCGACCTGCCTCTTCACGGCGAGCGCAAACAAGGTCTAAATTTCGACGAGTCGGTCATGTCCTTCAACTACATGAACCCCGACAGCGGCAGAACCAGTTTCAGGCAGGCCGCCGCCGACGTATTTTTTATCCTTGAGCTTTTAAAAGGCGGCACGGTTTCGGTTCCGGCGAGCATATCGCCGACAAATAAAGATATTAAGCTATCTAAGACGAATATTCTGTTCATGGGACACAGCCACGGAGGGATAACCGGTTCCATAGCCGTTCCGCTGCTGAAAGACATTCCGGGCGGCGTCTTTTCGGGAGCCGGCGGATTTCTCACCTATACGATTCTTTACCGTAAAGAAGGCATCGACGTAATGGGAACGCTCAAATACGTGCTCGGCATCGCGGAAGAAGAAGAGGTAGGGCCGCTGCATCCGGTCGTGAACCTGCTGCAAACTATTATCGACGTTTCCGATCCGGTGAACTACGCTCCTTATTACGTAAGCAAGGCTCTTTTCGGGCGCGGCAAAAGCATGATGTACACAAGCGGCTACTGGGATCAAGACACTCCCTACCAAACAAACGAAACGCTGATGGTTGCGGCCGGCTTTCCGCAGATAAATCCGATCGGCTGGACGATTGAAGGAATGGGGCTTAAAGGCATCGCCCCTATAGACATGCCTGCGCAAGGCAACCTGCAGGGGCCGGACGGCTTTTTCGTAACCGCTGGCGTCTGCCAGTACAAGCGCGATAAAAAAACCGACGATCACTTCGTGATTTACAACGACAAGACCCTCTGGGAACGTTACGCGAATTTTCTTGAGGCTCTTGCGAAGAATGGAGTTGGCTTAATAAAATGAACGAAATGGCGTATTTAAAGTACGGACGCTGCGGCGTCGCGAAAGGCGGCGACGGGTTCGTCGTCGGCGTTGACGGCGGAGGAACAAAAACAATAGCGGTTCTGGCCGACTTAACCGGAAGCGTTAAGGCGGTCGCGAAAGGCGGCCCCGGCAATTACCAAAGCGTAGGCTCTGCAGGGGCGAAGGCGCAGGTCTCAAGTTTGCTCGCTAAAATTTTCGAGCTTGTTCCGGAAGCGGCGGCCAACTATGTTTACGGCGGCTTCGCCATGGCCGGAGCCGACCGCGTGGCCGATTTCTACGCCGTGCGCGACTTGATAGCTCAGGCGTTCCCGTTCGAGGTCTGCGGATTCGCGCTGTCGAACGATACGCTGGCGGCGTTGTGGAGCGTTACCGACGGAGTCGGAGTCGCTTTGGTGGCGGGCACGGGCAGCAACACGATAGGCGTAAACGCGGCGGGCAAAGTGTCGAAGGTCGGCGGGCTGGGTCCTATCTCAGGCGATACCGGCGGCGGCGAAGACTTGGTTTTTAAAGCTCTGCGGGACTGCATAAAGGCGGTTGACGGCCGCGGAGAACCGACAATGATGGACGCTATGTTCCGTGAAATTTTCCAAATCGACGAGATTATCGACGCGATAAAATTTTGGTACGCGGACGACTACTGCCCGCCCGACCTAAGCAAGCTGTCGCGAGTCGTATTCGAGGCCGCCGGCAAAGGCGACAAAGTGGCGCTTAAGATTTTAACCGACGCGGGCGAAGAGCTCGGCGGCAACGCGCTGGTCGCGCTGAAGCGGCTGGATTATACGCCCGAAGACGAGCCCGCGTTTGCAATCGGCGGAAGCATTATGCAGAAGGCGGAGCCGCCTATCGTTCGCGAGGCCGCGGTAAGGCGCGTTCTGAGCGTTTACCCTAAAGCGCGCGTTATGGTCGCTCGGTCGGAGCCGGTTGCGGGGGCGGTTTTCATGGCGATGGCCGAGGCTATGGGCGGAAGCGTTCCTCCGGCGGTTCGAGCCAAGCTGGAAGCGGAGTTGAACGAGAAAATCGGCGGAGCGGTTTTGATCGACTGACGCCGCGTAAAACTATTCTTTAATTAAAAAAGCCCCCCTTGTTTGACAAGAGGGGAGGGGATGACTAGTAAAGGCGCGTTTAATTATAGCCAAACGCTTTTGCGTTCGGCCAGCGCGCGCTCTATCATGCTTTGTATTTTTCCGCGCACCCGCTCGGACAACTTCGTAACAAGTATGCGGTCGTTCGCCTGATCCGCCGAGAATTCGTCGAAGGTTATTGGAGCGCCGAATATGATTTTCCATTTGACCGGAAGAGGGGCCGCGCCAAGCAACCCTAAAAGCGGGAAGGTGGGCGTAATGGGAATAAGCGGTATTCGCAGGGCGGCGGCTATCGGGTCGGCGTTCAGCAAAAGGGGCATCGAGTCTTCGCTGCCAATTACCGCTACCGGCACGATAGGGGAGCGGGTGCCGAGCGCAAGACGAATGAACCCGCCGCGTCCGAACCGCTGCAGCTTGTAACGTTCGCGGTAAGGCTTGGTTATGCCTTTGATTCCTTCCGGGAAGACCACCGCGGCTTCCTTGCGTTTAAGCAAAAGCTGGCCGTTCTCCTGACAGGCGCGGACTCCTCCGAGGCGGCTCATAATCGAGCCGACGTACGGGAAGTAATAAATGAAATCCTCAAGCAGCGGCCTTACGCGCCTTTTGGCCGGATGTTCCCTTTTAATCGCTTCCATAATCATCAGGCTGTCGAACGGCAGCGCGCCCGCGTGGTTGGCGACGAGAATCACGTTTCCTTTATCCGGCACGTTCTCTACGCCCTCGACGCTTACCCGGAACCATTTGGAATAAAGAAAATCCGTAATTTTATTCCATTTCCGCTCGAATTCTTCGTCTAAGCCGAATAAATCACCAGCTTCGTCCTTCCACGACACGCCGAACTGAAGAGCCTGCTCCGAGGGGGGTTCCGGTTTTGCCCGCGTTTCCGCTTCAGCTGGTTTGTTTGGTTGGCTGGCATTTTTGGTTTTGTCAAGCTCCGTCTTTTCGACGGCGGACGACTGCGTTGCTTCCGGCTTTAGTTCCGGCGAATTTTTTTCGGCGGACGGTTTTGCTTTGGGCTTAGGCTCAGTCTTTGCGGCCTTATCTTTGGCGGGAGTCTTTTTATCCGGCTTGGATTCTGCTTTGACTTTGGTCTCAGGCTTTGCCTTAGCCGGCGAGGGCTTAGACTCGAAAGGGTTTGTGCCTAATACTTGCTTCTTCATTTTATAGCCTTTTCTTTACAAAGGATTATTGCCGATAATAGGATTCCGCCGCTTCTATATGCCGCTTATGTGGGCTTTTACCGCGTCCTCGCTTGAGTAGCGCGCTTTGACTCCAAGCGTGTACTCCGCGCTTGAGCCGCTGGCGATAAGCGGATACTTTAAGTAATCTATGATTTCGGGCGGAACGTCGTAAGCCTTTAACGTCCATGCTACGCTGGCGGCCGTCTTCAGCAAAGTTTCGGGCAGGCTGATTTTCTTCTTGCCGTATAATTCAATAATTTTTGAATAACGGACGACGCCCGGCGCGACGATATTAAAAGTTCCCTCTACGTCTTTAAACAAAGCCTGCTCGTAATAATCGACAAGGTCGTCTTCGTGAATGAACTGCATAAGGGGGTCGTAGCCCATAACCATAGGCACGAAGCTGCGTTTGAAGAGATTAAGGAAGAAGTTTCCAGTGGTTTTGCCAAGCGTCAGCCCCTCGCGCATTACTACGGTGCGGACGTCTGAGCGTCTGTCGGCAAATTGTTTAAGCTGTCTCTCGGCTTCGATTTTATCCGAGACGAAGCTCTCGTTCGGGCTAGCCAGCGGAGTTTCCTCAGGCATATAAAACGCGTTGTTTGGTTTGGCGCCGTAAACCATGGTGCTCGAACGTAAAATCACTTTTTTCACGTTCGCTTCGGCGCAGGCGTCGAGCAGGTGCATAGCGCCTATCGCCTCCAATTCGTGGGCAAGCGCGCTTCTTCTTGCGAGGCTGAAGATGAAGACCAGGTGCATCAGCGTATCGACGCCTTCGCGGATGAATATTTTGGTAATGAGGCTTCCCGCGTTAGGCAGAGTGAGATCGACTTTGTAGAAGGACAGCTTCGGGTCGTCGAGCTGTATTGGGAAAATGTCGATTGCAATAATCCGCTCAACGTTGGGGCGGAGTATGAGTTTGCTTATTAGTTTGCGCCCTAGAAAGTTCGCCGCTCCGGTAATCGCGACTACTTTGCCTTTGGCGGGTGGAGGAGTTTTTAAAGTCATGTCAGCCCTCTTTTATGTTCCGCTTTCGCAGGTTAAACGTATATTCAGCTAAAAGTTTCACGCTTAATATTATATTTAAAAAACTCGCAAATGCAAAATAAGCGGCAAAAAAGCCGCGTTAAAATAAAAAACGGAGCGGGAAATCCCGCCCCGTTTTACGGTTTGCTTGCGTCCGCTACTTTGCGGCGGGCAGCGGGCAGACGCTTTGCAGCGCCGGCGTGATTTTTCCGCACGCGTCGATTAAATCGAGGTAAGGCACTTTGCAGAACAGATTGCAGTCCATCACGCAAATCCATTTGGAGCTTGTTCCGCTGTTGCTTTGAATTTGCAGTTCTCCGCAGGTGAATCCTCTGGGGCAGTCGAGGGTTCCTTCAAATTCGTTGGTGTCTTTGTTTCTGTGTTTGCAATCAACCGGCACAAGACACGACTTGTATTTGACTTTTCCCGGAATTACGTTGCCTTGTTCGTCCTTTGTGAAGTCTATTTCAACGCAGTAGCCGTCCGTTCCGTTGTAGTTGCATTCTTTGTCCTCGCTGCAACCGCAGCAGGAATATCCTCCGCCTTCTTTTTCCTGAGTGCGGCAGGTGCCTCTATCCGGGTTGTTGGCGTCGGGCATGTTGTGATCGCAGAACATTCCGAGTTTGCAGTCTGCCGTACCCATATCCTTGCGGCAGCCGGTGCGCTCCACGCATATTTTTCCGGTTTCGGCCTGCTTGCATTCTTTGGATGCTGAGCAGTCGAGGTTGTCTTCGCAGCCGGGTACGCACTTGCGCGTTCCGGTATCGCATATCGTTTCCATCGGGCAGTCCGCTTTGCTTCCGCATTCGCCTTCAACGCAGATTCTAGTCAGCTTGTCGCACATTGTTCCGGCGGGGCAGTCGGCGCTCTTTGCGCAGCCTTCCTTGCATACGCCCTGAACGCATACGAACTGCTGCGCGCAGTCGTTGTCGGTTTTGCAGCCTACTCCGCATCTGTGGGTAACGGGGTTGCAAGCGGGTTTCTTCGGGTCGGTGCAGTGCGCGCTGACGCAGCAGGCGGTTCCGTCGAGAGCGTCCTTTTGAAGCATACATTGATTATCGACGCAGGTGAAGCCGGTCGGACATTCCGATTGTTCCAGGCAGTACTGGCCGCACACCTTGCGCTGCTTCGTGTCGTCGGTCGGGTCGAAAATGCACAAATCATATTCGTAGCCGCATTCGAGGTTCGATTTGCAATCGTCGCATAGCTGCAAACGTCTGTGGCATACGCCGTAACCGGAGCTTCTATCGCAGTAATAGTCGGAAACGGCTCCGCAGTTGTTGTCGGTTACGCAGCCCACATCGACTTCTTCTTCCTCTTCGGGGTCCTCGTCGCCGTCGGGAATCACGAATATCGTCTCTTTTTCCTTGTCAACGTCGCCGCCTTCTTCCTCGAACGCGGGGTTGACGCACTTGCCGCCCTCGCAATGCTGGCCGTTCGTGCAGGTTTTTGGGTTGCCCCACGTTTCCTGCGTGCATATTTCGACCGTCATGTCGTCGGCGCAGCGGAAGGTTCCGTTTTCGCATTTGGTTACGCTATTGTTATTCGAGCTTGAGCTTGAACAAGCGGACGCCGCCAACGCAAGCGCGGCTAAAAGAATTGGAAGGACGAAGTATTTCTTTAACATGTCAGCCTCGTAAAAATCAAAAAGTTACAAACCTTAACTGTAAATGCTATTACATAAGTTATTTCTTTTCAACCGGTTTTTCGACGAATTTAATATATCCCCAATTGCGTAGAGCGTGATAGTCGCCCGCGTAAACCGGATTGAACATCGTTCCTCTCCATTTATTATCTTTGCTCAAATCGACCGCAAATAGATTTGCGCGCCACCTGTCGCCATCTTTGGGCGGGACGTTCGGCGCGGTCTTGCCGGCCGTTACGACTTTAGAGAACGGAATGGCAAGCTCCGCCGACCATCCTTCGTCCGCGTCTCCGTTCTTATTCAAAGTGCCTTCGACGACCGCCTTCGCCTTCATGCCCGATTCCCAAGCCATATCTTCGCCCTGCCTCGGCCCGCCGTGGAAATATTTGTCGAAAATCAATCCGTTCGGGGCGACCTGAACCTCGAAGTAATCTTTCATGTTGTCGTCCGCGTCAATCATAACTTCTACGACGTCTTCCTTGTAAAGCGGCTCGTCGTTCTTCGTGAAAGAAGTGGAAACGTCTTTGGTTTTAACCGAGAAAAAGACGTAAAGGTTCTCTTCGTCCCATATAACTTTCGCCTCGGCGGCGGGCTCGCCTTTGGAGCCGTAATTATCGACGAACAACCCTGTGGACGCCGCGTTTTTCCATTCTTCCTCGTCGGCTTTTCCGTCGATTTTTATCGCGCCTTTTCTTACTTTTGCCGCGGCGTACTCCTTCGGCTTGGGAGGCTCGCCGCCTTCTATTTTAAGAATGCCTCCCTTTAGGCGGAACTTGTCGTCGGCTTTGGACGCGTCCATTGGTTTCAAGCGGTTGTCAAGGTCGGTTTTTCCGGGCTCATCAACGAAGAAGCCGAGATAAACGTCTGCGGAGTTGGCGGGAAAGTCGGCGGGAACCTTAATTGTGAAGACGTCGCGCAGCAACTCTCCTTTTTGCCATTGCTTGACCGGATAGTTGCCGCCCAGCGGCGAGTGGTCAAGTCTAAATCGGTATGGAGGTTCGGGGCATTCGACGTGTCCGAAAAACTGCCATTCTTTGCTGGGAGTTTTTAACACGCGGTAATACAGCGTTATTTGCATGTTTTGGTTTTTAGCGGGAGTCGTTGGGTTTACGTCGTACCCTATCACTTCGATTTCGCCGCCCATGTCGGCCTTGAGAATGCGCTGAGGCTTCGGCTCTTCGTTTAATATGAACTGAGTTTTCAGCGCCGGGTTGACGGTTTTGCCCTTATCGACCTTTTCGCACGCGAAAGCGCCGGCCGCAAACGCGAGCAGTGAAGCGGTTAAAAGAAAAATTTTAGCTCCGCGCATTATTTCCTCCAATAGTAAATAATTAAAAACTAACTCGCAAATGAAACCCCTAATAATTATGGTTGAAAATTCTATATTTGGCGAATGAATACGTCAAGCGGTTTCGACGGAAAATTCCGCGCGTCTTCGCGCGGCTCGAACCGACAATGCTTTTTTAGACTCGTCCGCGATCGGAGAGGCTTTCGCGACAGAATTCAACGGAGTTTATAAATAGTTTTGCGGCAGCGCGCGTACGCAAAGCTTTTTGAAAAATCGGCGCGGACGAAATTGATAAAATATTATCAAATATTAGATGAATTTATATTAAATATTTACTAAAATTAATACAATAATTGCTTGCGAAATTCGTTTTTTTAAGTTATAAAAAATTCATGGTTGAAAAGCAGTATAACGAAGTTAAACTTTTTCTTGATAAAGAAGGCGACTTCTTCCTTAACGGGCAAATCGTCGAGAACAAAAGGGTTAAGAAGCTCTTTCATTCGCTTCTTAAACAAGAAGAAGACGGCAAATTCACCATTACCATCACTTACGAGCGGGCTACGGTTACGGCCGAAGACGTTTACGCTTTCGCCGAAAAAATTACCGGCGTAACCGAGGACGGCAGACTGATAATAAGATGTTTGTGCGGCAACGAATTTTTCGTTCATCCGTCAACGTTAACCTACCGCGGCGGAACGTCCGATTTTGTCGGAACCCGAGACGGCGACGGCCTGCTTGTAAGGTTTTTGCGCAACGCTCACAACGATTTGGCGGTCTTTCTCTCCGAAACGCCCGCGGGCGGGATTGCGGTCAACGTCGGCGGCGAAAGTTTCAAAGTAAAACAAATTAGACAAATCACCAAAAAATTGGCATAAATAACCCAGACAGAGGAAACGGCCTGCGGTCGTTCCGTCATTTGCAGCTTATAAGCAGGGTTATTTTAATGAAAAAAATTATCTCGGCCGACGCTTTCCGTCCGGCGTTTCGCGCGTCGTTAATGTTGACTGCCGCCCTTTGGGCGTTTTCCGCGTTTTCGTGCGGCGGATCGGGCGGGAACTCCGGCCCTCCGTGCGGCAACGGCAAGATGGACGAATTTGAAGTCTGCGACGGCTTCAATTTACGCGGTTACGACTGCGCCTCGCTCGGTTTCGGCTCAGGCAGACTGTCGTGCCTCAACGACTGCTCTAACTTCAATACAATCGCATGTTCCGGCCCGCTGACATGCCATAATAATTACAAAGACCCAGCTGAAATTTGCGACGGAATGGATATGGGCGGCGCCACATGCAACTCCCAAGGGTACGACGGCGGAATCCTTCGCTGTCAAGACAACTGCTCGGGTTTCGACTATTCAGGCTGCGGAGCAAAGGTCGTTTGCAACGACGGCGTGCGTCAAGGCGACGAAGTTTGCGATATTTTCGACACCGGAGGGAAAGATTGCGTCTCGCTGGGTTTTCAAGGCGGAATGCTGACCTGCAAGGACGATTGTAAAGACTACGACCGCTCGCTTTGCGCGGCGCCGCCGGGGTGCAACGACGGCGTTAAAAGCGGAATAGAGATTTGCGACAAGTTCGATTTGGGCGGCGTTGATTGCGCATCGCTTGGATACAATCCCGGAACGCTTGCGTGCAAAGAAAATTGCGCGGAGTTCGACGTTTCCGGCTGCGGCCCCAAAATAGCTTGCAACAACAATAAAAAAGAACTTGGCGAAGCGTGCGACGGCTACGATTTCGGCGGGCTAACCTGCCAGTTTCTCGGCTATGATTTGGGCGGCTCCTTGTCGTGCGTTGATCATTGCGGCAGAATAGACGACTCCGGCTGCAAGAAAACTTGCGTCCCGCAGTGCGGCGAGCGCAAGTGCGGCAAAGACCCGGTCTGCGGCTCCCCGTGCGGAGAGTGCGACGCCAAGCATAAATGCGAAGAGACGACCGGAACGTGCGAAAAAATCTGCGACATAGATGAAATCGCAGGCGATTATACTCTTAATATTAACTTAGAGACGGCCGTTATAAGCGGCGTTATAACGTTGGACGGCGCGCAAATGCCCGACAATACGATGCAGTATTACGAAGATTACAATAGAGGCTCGATTAAAATCGCGGACGAGAAGACCGGAGACGCCGTTTACATTCAAATCGGCGCGAAGGGGCGGGCGGCTTACCTTGCGACGCTCTTCAAAGGAAAATATGATATTTATTTTGTAGCGTCGGATTCCTCCTATCAAAACGTATTGCCGTATCAAACTATAATTCTTGCAAACTCCGTGGAGCTTAAGGGCGACCGCGTAATGGATTTCAACCTTGAAACCGCCGCGCTGAACGTAAACTTGACGCTTAACGGCGCGCAGATGCCCGACAATACTAAAGAATATTATACTGATTACAGCCGAGGAAACTTTGTTATTACAAATAAAAGAAGCCGTTCTACGACTTACTTGCAGGTTTCGGCGGCGGGGCAGGCTTTGGTTTCTACGAGGTTGTTCAAGGATTTATACTCGTTTGACTTCTATCCCAACGACGACAGTTACCAGAACGTTCTGCCGCACATGAAAGCGAACGTAGTTTCGGAAATGGTTTTAAACCAAGACATGAGCCTGAGTTACGACTTAAAAACAGCGGTTATAAGCGGCGTTTTAACCCTCAATAGGCAGCAGGTTCCCGATAATACCAAAGAGTATTACGCGGATTACAGCCGCGGAACGATTAGATTTGTAAGCTTGCAGAATTCTGCCGAAGCGTACATGCAGCTTTCGCCTTCCGGTCCGGCCGCATACCAAGTTACGGTTTTCAGGGGCGAATACGACGTTTGGTTGAACGCCGCCGATTCAAGTTATCAAAACGTTTTTCCTTATCAACGGGCGGTATTGCAAACCAAATTGACCGCCAATAACGCGGCGAACATTTACGACTTCAACGTTGAAACCGCTCAGCTTAGCGGCGAGCTTACTTTAAACGGCGCGCAGGTTCCCGACAATACAAAGCAGTATTATGAGACGTACAACCGCGGAACTTTGCGTTTTTACAATATGTCAACGGGCGATTACGCCTATTGGCAAATCGGCCCCACAGGCCCCGTCTCCTTCGTTATGACTCTCTTCAAAGCGACGTATAACTTGTGGCTTTCGGCGCAGGATTCCGGCAATCAAGACGTTTTTCCGTATCAAACAATCGTCATAAAAGAAAACGTCGCGCTCGGAGGCCCGCTCGATTTGCGGCTCAACGTCGATACGGGCGTCGTCGCCGGAGAGGTTACGATTAACGGAAACCAGATGACGGACAACACAAGGCAGTATTACGAAACATACAACCGCGCGTCGCTGAAATTCATCAACGGCAAAACCGGCGACGCGATGTACGTGCAGCTGGGCGCGACCGGCCCGGCGCTGTTCAACCAGACGGTATTTAAAGACGTTTACGACGTTTGGTTCGTGGGCGGCGACGAATCGAATCAAAACTCGGTTCCCTCGCAATCAATTGCGGCGAAGGAAGGCGTAAACGCGGCGACTGCCCTGACGGAACTCCCGATAAATCTCGAAACGGCTTTCATCCACGGCGACGTAACCGTCAACGGCCTGCAAATGCCCAGTAATACGAAAGAATATTACGAAGATTACAACCGCGCTTCTTTGAAGTTCGTTAATAAGCGCACAAGCGACTCGTTCTACATTCAGCTTGGCTCGGCGGGCCCGGCGAGTTACGGCAAGGCGCTGTTCAAAGGCGTTTACGACGTATGGCTTACGGCCGCGGACTCGGGGCAGCAGAACGCTCTGCCCGATCAGAACGTCGTCGTAGAAATAGGCTGCTTCGCGCCCGGCTCCGGCTGCAAGGGAGACGCCGCCGACATTACAGGCGCGTGGTTCATCGCCGCGGAAAGCTCCAACTGGGGGACGTGGAACTTCTACATCAAGCAAACCGGAACCCAGATAACGGGAAATTATCGCAACAACTACGGTCAGTCCGGCGGCATACTTTCGGGCAAACGCCAAGGCGACGAGATTGAATTCACAATCAAGCCCTACTGCTCCGTAACCGGGCGCGCCGTTATAATCGACGGCTGTACGATGAAGGGGAGCTTCGAGGATACGAGCTGCGGAAACACCGATCCGAATACTAATTGGACGGGTTATCGAGCGCAATAACATGGCCGGTATTACGCAAATCGAAGATTTTATTTGGGCGCCGGAAGTCGAGGAGGCGATTAGCCTTGCGATTGCGGCGGCGAAGGCGGAGCCCGAAAAGCCGCATTACGTGGCGTTCGACTTCGACAACACGATGATTAAGAACGACTTGGGCGACGCGTATTTATGCAGGCTTTGCATGAGCAAAACGCTGCCCGACCCGGGCGCGTTGTTCAATTTCGTATATCTCGACTCGCGGCGCAAGGCCGAAATAAACGCCTTTTACCAAGAGGGCGACGCGCGTTTCGCGGGGGAGTTCATGCGGGATTACGACGCGCTTTACCGCTCGGGCAAGAGCGACGTAGGGCTTGCGGCGGCGGCGTTTGCGACGCTTAAAACGCCTCCGAAAGAGCGCTCGGAAATTATACGAAAAACGGCGGACGAAATTTTCTCGTCGCCGCTCGAGCCCGCCGAATTGCCGTTAAAGTCTGGCGGAGCCTTCCTTTACAACGCTTCGGCGCGGCCCCGCGCGCGGTTTGCGGAGTTGGTAGAGAAGCTTCGCGAGGCGGGGATTGACTCGGTAATTATCAGCGCCACTCAAGACGAGCTTGTAAAATACGCCGCGAAAATTCTTTTCGGAATCGAAGCGCGGTTTACGTTCGGGCTTAAACTTTCAACCGATCCGTTAGGAGCGAACCTGCCTAATCCGGTAAAGCCGCTTTCATGGGACTGCGGCAAACCGTTCGTCTGGAAGCGTCATTTCGGCGCGGCGGCCCCGCTTCTGGCTTTCGGAGACAGCGCGAGCGATTTTCCGCTGCTGTCGTTGGCTCGAACCGGAGTCGCGATTTGCCCGGCGGGCGGCGGCGAACTCGAGGCCGCGGCGGAGAACAAAGGTTTTTTAATTCAGCGGGTTTAGCCGCGCGCGCTTAAAGCGAGAATAAAAGAAAACCCCGCCGAGAACCGACGGGGTTTATTTTTCGTTAATTTGCGTTCGTCTTAAAACCAACGCTCGATTACTATCGTCTCTTCGGTGAAGAATTTAAAGGCGTCGCGCCCCTGCGCGTGCAGGTCGCCGAAGAAGCTCGCCTTGGTTCCGGCGAAGTGGAACATGGCCAGCGGCGCGGGAACGCCGACGTTTACGCCGAGATTGCCGCAGCGGGCTTCGTATTTGAATTTGCGCGCGCTCGCGCCGGAGCTTGTGTAAATGTTCGCCGCGTTGCCGTAAGGGCTCGCGTGTATCGCGTCAAGCGCGTCGTCCATGTTTTTAACCGGTATAACGCTTAAAACCGGCCCGAAGATTTCCTCTTTCGCAATCGTCATTTCCGGGTTTACCTCGTCGAAGACGAAATGGCCGACCCAATGGCCTTCCGGATAGCCTTCCACCTTGGTTCCGCGGCCGTCAACCAACAGTTTGGCGCCTTCCTTTATTCCGATTTCGACGTAATTCTCGACGCGCTCCTTGGCTTGTTTGCTTATAATGGGCCCCATGCTGACGCCCGGCTCGAGTCCGTAGCCTATTTTGCGTCGCTTGATTCCTTCGATTAACAGCGGCTTGACTTTATCGTAAGAGTCGCCGACGCACAAAATTCCGGCCAGAGCCAAGCACCGTTGACCCGTGCAGTCGTACGCGCTTGCAATAATGTTGTCCACGCTTTTTTCGAGGTTCGCGTCCGGCATTACCACGCCCCAATTTTTAGCGCCCGCCTGAACTTGCACGCGCTTGCCGTATTTGGCGCTTGTTTCGTAAACAATTTTGCCCACGGGCGTGGAGCCGACGAAGCTGACGCCGTGCACGCGCGGGCTTTCCATTATTGCGGTCGCGCATTCGACGCCGCCGTGGACGAGGTTGAGAACTCCCGCCGGGAACCCGGCCTTGTCTATCAGCTCGAAAATTTTCGTCATCGTCATCGGAACCAGAGGGCTCGCCTTGACGATTTGGCAGTTGCCGCAGGCTGCCGCGTACGGCAGCGACCAGAAGGGAATCATCGCCGGAAAATTGTAGGGGTTTAAGCTCGCGTAAACGCCTACCGGCTGACGAATGGCGTATTCGTCGATTCCTTCCGACACGTCTTCCATGTTGTGTCCCATCATCAGCGAGGGCGCCGAGCAGGCCACGTCTATGTTGTCGAAGGCGCGCGAAAGCTCCATGGCGGCCTCGGCCTTTATTTTGCCGTGTTCGCGGGTAAGCGTCGCCGCTATTTCGTCGGAGGCGGCAATCATGAGCTCTTTGAGTTTTGCGAGAACTTTTACTCTCTTCAATACGGGCGTAGCGCGCCAAGTTTTAAACGCCAGCGCGGCGGCTTCGGCCGCAGCCGCTACGTCCTCGCGGGTAGATTCGGGAACCAGCGCCATTACTTCGCCAGTCGCCGGGTTGCGGACTTCGGAAAGCGTTCCGCTCGTCGCTTCCGTCCATCTGCCGTTTACGTAATTTTTCAGAGTTGAAACCGCCATGATAAAGCCTTTCTATTAATGCGTTAGATTATTCCACATAGTTCGTAGAGGCGAATCTGCGTTTGACGCCGTTTACGAATTTATACTTGGAGTAGCCTATAATCATCGCCATCGCCACGTTGTTGGCCGCGGGCACTCCCCACTTGGTTTTGAGCCATTTGGCCTGTTTGAACGCTGGCGGTACGGTGCCTATCATGCAGGTTCCCAGCCCGCGAGACTGCGCGGCTATCATTGCGTAGGTGCAGGCGATAAGGCCGTCCGTCGCGTCGCCGTGAGGGTCGCCGTGGAACAGCATAAGCGCCGGCGCGTTGTAAAATAGACGGTCGTTTCCCTTCGCGCGCTCGTCCACAATCGCGTTTACTATCGGAAGGACGAAGTCGCTCATAGTTTCGCTCATCGGCTTGCCGAGGAAAAGCCTCCACGCCGGCATAATAGGCGCGGAGAAGACCATTTTCCACTGTTTGAAAACTTTTATCATGTCGTCGGCGAACTGCTGAACTTTAGTATGTCCGTAAATCGTCGTTACGGAAACGTCCCACGGCGGCATACCCATTGGGGCGCTTGCCGCCGCCGATATTACCGCGTCGAGCAGCTTTTTGTCCGGCAATTTGTCGGTAAAATGCCGCACGGAACGCCGCGAATAAAGAAGATGCTCCAGCTGTTCGGGCGTCGCGATATTGTTTTTGTCTATCTTCCAAACGTCCGCGGGCTCCATGCGCCTGCCCAAAACGCCGACCGAGCCGCTTGGACAGACCGCCATGCATTGGCCGCAGCCTATGCAGCCCATTCCGCTTTTCTGGCGCGGCTGCGCGACCGCTATTTTGCCGTCAACGTCCGCAAGCGTGCGCGACGGACAGATTTTCGCGCAAAGCATGCAGTTTGTACAGGTTTGGTAGTTGATGGTCGGCTTTGCGGGCTCGTCGCCGAAGCCCGTGCGAACCGTTTTACCCGGTTTAATGCCCATGAAAACCTCCTCGCCGCGCTTTTAGCGCAGCTCTCTGATGGAAATGTCCCAGTGGTGGTGATATATGATTTGCGCCAAATCGGCGGCCCAGCTCATTACGCGTATTTTGGAGCTTTCTATATGCTCCGCGAACTCCGGCTTTTTGAAGTTTTGAATTGTGTCGGTTATGTAAAGCCTGTCTATCGCGGGTTCGCGCAGTATTTTTGCGGCGTCTCCGCAAAGAACGCCGTGCACCGTAGCGGCCCAGAACTCGGCGGCGCCGTATTGCTCTTTAACAGCGGTCGCCGACTGCATGTTGGTTTTGCCGGTCGCGAATTCGTCGTCGAAGCTGATGATTCTTGCGCCTTTGAGCCCTTCCACGTCGCCGGAGAGGCCGAGAAACTTGCTTTCTTTGCTGTTGACGCGCCTTTTTTGGCCGCAGGCGACAGGGAACGCGCGCCCCAGTTTGTTGAAAGTTTCCTTGGCCGCGTTTTCAAAGCGTTTAAGCGCGCCTTCGTCTGGAAAAACAATGGCCACGGGCCGCTTGGGCTCCGTTTGAAGCGCTTCCTCCGCCGCCATGGTCAACAGCCTTCGCGCCATGGAAACCTCGGTTATAAGTCCCATCCTCGCGCCGACCGCGACTTCCTGCGAGGAGTGGAGGTCCACGGCGATAATTCGGTCGAGCTGGCCGTAAGCCGCCGTTTCGAGAAGATGAACTACGTGCGACACGAGCGCGAGTTCGAGCGTTCCTTCGTCCTTGTCGCTGCGGGCGAGGGGCAGATAGCCGGTTACGATGGAAATGCGCCCAGCGCGCCTTCCCACTAAGTATCCGAGCGCGAGCAGTATTTGCCCCAGCGTTTCGTAAGTGCCGGGGCCGCTGGTGAGAAGCACGCAGTCGTGGCCTCCAATGTGATCTTTCGAGAGCTTGAGATAAGGCTCGCCGCTTGCGCGATGACCGAACTTGGGCATCGCAATATCGACGTAGCTGTCTTGCCCGCGGTCGAATTCGATAAGTTTTTTAACTTTCTCCGCGAGCTCCTCGAAGCCGGGGAGCGGTATCAGCGTGAGGCCGCCGTTGCGATTGAAACGCGGTTCCATTTGGCTCCTCCTTTATAGGGCGTTTGTTATTTTAGCCAATCATGCAAGGCGTATAATATTACAAAACAGGTAAAAATGGAAACGCAAATTCGCCTTGCCAAAAAGCGGCTTTGGCCAGTCCTCGGTTTTTTATGCAAACTTAAGATCATTCAGGGGCTCTTTACAAATCGCCGCTTGATTATTTTATCGGTTTGAATTATCCCTGATGATATGAAAAATTTTTATAAAATTATTAGCGGGACTTTGCCGGTTGCGGCGGTTGCGGCCTTTTCCGTATTAATATTTTCGTGCGCGTCTGGCGGCGCGGGGGTGAACAAAAATAAACCGCTTCCGCCCGATTTCAAGCCGATGACCGCTCAGCAAAAAGAGGATTGCTCGAAAAAAGCGGAGGAGCTCCTGTGGACGCTGATCGGCGACGAGAGCTTCCTTCCGCCCGCGGACGACTTCTGGAAGAAAGAAGCGCAATGGACCGACGAGTGCGCGACCTCGCCTCACTCTTCCGTTTTGTTCGCGTTCAGTTTATTCGTCAGAGGCAAAACCGACCGCGCCAGAGGCATGACCTACGAGGCTCTCGCCAAGCTGGACGCGGCTCAAGACGAAGCTTTCGCGGCGCGCGCGGTAACCGCCTATTTAGCCATGGAGCTTGGGCTGTCGAGGACGACGGCGGCCAAGGAGGCGGAGAAGAGCTGCAAAGGAAAAATTCCCGTCGCTTGTTGCGTGGCGGCGTCGGTTTATTTCGACGCGGGATGGGCTCCGGCCAAGCTGAAGACGCTGCTCGCGTTTTCAAAAGGGGAGCCGGCGTATAAAATAAAAGATTTGATTCTCAAGGCTCATCTGGCGCGCGGAGAAGCGGAGCAGGCTGTCGAGTTTCTATCGAAGGAAGGCGCCCATACCGAGGCCGAGAAGCATATGGAAGTTTACGCCCGCCTTAAAGCCAAAGGAGTTCCGAAGGACGCAAAAGAGCGCGAAGCGTTGAAGACCGCCGCAGCGGAAGCCTGTAAAAAAGGCGCGTGCTACGCTTGCGCGTCGGCGTCGCTTTTATCCGAGGGCGGATTCGACTCGCTGAGCGGGCAGCTGGCTTGCGCGTGCAAGGCGGCGCAGTCGTGCGAAATTTTGGCCGATCGTTACGAGGCGGAAAATAAGGACTCGGAAGCGTTCAATCTGCGCGACGAAGCCTGCGCTCAAGGAAGTCCCGCGTCGTGTTGGAAGGCGTATAAGACGCTTTCCAGCGGAGGAGAGCCTTCGCGAGCGCTTCCTTTCCTCGTTAGAGCCTGCGCTTTCGGCTCGGAGGAAGGCTGCCGCGAAATTATGAAGACAGACGCGAGGAACAGAAACCTCGACGTCGTAACCGGCGCCTGCGAAAAAGGCAAAATAGGGACGGCGTGCGGGCTTGCGGCGGAATTTTTCGTTTCTAAGGACGAGCTTGAGCTGGGCGCGAGCTACGCGGAAAAAGGCTGCGCGCTTGCGAACGGCAAATCCTGCGCGATAGCCGCCAAAGGGCTGATAGAACGCAAGGACGCGGCTAAAGCCTGCGAAAAAGCCAAATCGGCCTGCGAGCTTAAAAACGGCGCGGGGTGCGCGCTTTACGCCTCATGGTGCGAGAAATCGGGCGAAGAGAAGAACAAGCTGATAATATCGGCGTGCGATTACGGCGACGGAGCCTCGTGCAAGGCTCTGGCCGCCAAAACGGGCGAAAGAAACGCGAAGTGGGGCTCTTTAATGAGGTCGGCGTGCAAGTTCGGATTAAACGACGCCTGCGGCGCCGAAGGGCTGGAGATAGACCGCGAAACGGCTAAAAGCGGCTGCGAATCGGGGGCGGCGACGGCGTGTTATTACTACGCTAGATTTCTTTTGTCGGGCGCGAATTCATCCGACTCTTCTCTCGCGATGGAATACGCGAAAGCGGCCTGCTTTGGCGGCGAGTTTCAAGCCTGCGCGCTGGTTTATTCCATTTTCGCCGATATGGGGCAGCCCGACCTCGGCGTAAAATATTTGGTCGATTGCTGCGACGGCGGGGGCAAGGAATGCTGCGTAGCTTACGGATGCCGCGCTCTTGAAAAGGACAATCTTTCCAAAGCGGCTTCGCTGCTCGACAAACATTGCCGGGACGGCTCGGAGAAGGCTTGTTCGTGTTTGGGCGAGGCTTATTTTAAAATGGACAAATGCAGGGAAGCGCAGAAGCCGCTGGGAGTGGCGTGCGGTCTCGGCTCCCCAAAGAGCTGCCTGTATTACGCGCTGTGCAAGGCGGCCCACAGTCCCGACGAAGCGTACAACTCGCTCGCAAAGTTCTGCGACGAGAAGGATTACTCGCCGCGCGCCTGTTTTGAAGCCGGAAAAATAGCGGGCAAAAAAGGGGACTTAGAGTCGGAGCTCAAGTTCATGTCGCGCTCGTGCGAGAACTACGACGCCGAAACGTGTTCAATCGCCGCGGAAGCCGCTAAAAAGCTGAATAAAAAGAGCGAAGCGGAATCGCTTTATAAAAAAGGATGCCGCAAAGGCAAAAGCTCGGCCTGCATGTCGGCGGCTGAAATCTCGCCGTCGCTCGAACTTTACGAACGCGCCTGCGAGCTGTCGAACGCCGAAGGCTGCTTTATGGCGGCTGAAATTTATTTAGGCAAAGGCGACAAAGAGGCTTACTCTACTTACGTCGATTTTGGCTGCTCGATAGCTCCGGCTAAATGTCCGAAAATCAATAAGGAGAAAAAATAAATGGCGGAGAAAGTTATAATTGCGGCGCTTGTGCTGTTTCTCGGCGTCGCGACGATTTTTATTTTAGCGATGTTTACGCACCTGCGGACGCTTTACCGCAAGCTGATGGAGCGCCACGCGGCCGTTTCGCTGTTAATGGCCGCCTACATCACGCATGAGAACGATAAAAAGCTGTTTTCGAGAATTGGAAGACTGTCGAAATCGGACTTGCCGGAGTTCGTCGAGGATTTTCGGGAAAAGTTGAAAAAAAATCCCGATCTGGCGGCGTGCATTCCGGCGAAAGATAAGGAAGATGCGGAATTCATTATATATCTTACTCTACGCATTCTGTTCAGAGGAATGGAAAAATCCGATTTGACGGCCTATCTGCCGGAATTGCTTTATCTTTCGCCGTCGGTAAAAAAATCGCTCGGAAAGCTCGCTTGACGTTGACTCGTACGGGCGGCGTGAAGTAGTATGCCTTTTTGCGAAGTTTATCGTCGGTCTTTATTATTTTTTGCGAGGTAAAAATGTCGAAAAGAATGGCGTTTGTCGCGGCGGCGCTTGTAATCGCCGCAATGTTCCAGGTTTCGTGCAACAAGGAAAACGAAAGAAAGCTCGCCGAAGAAAAGGCCATCGCGGACGTTTTACAAAAACAGATGGATTTTCTGACTCAAAAAAATATAGACGGCTACATGGGGACGATAGACCCCTCAAGCCCGGATTATCAGAAGACGAAAACTGTTATGGGCTCCCTGCGGGACATGACTTTGACTTTTAAGCTCGACAAGGCCAAGCTGATGGAGCTTTCCGAGGACGGATTGACCGCGAAAGTCGAGTTCGTTCAGACGACTCTCGGCGACGGCTCAAAAGATATGCGGGACAACAAAGTCAACGGCATTCACGATATGCGCAAGGTTGACGGCAAATGGACGGTTACGAAGACGACCATACGCACGCTGGAATATCTGGACGGAAAGAAGTGAAAATAGGGTTGGCCGGCTTTATTGCCGCGGCCTTCTCGTCGCTTTTTGCGCTGGCGGCGGGATGCGGCTACATGTTCGACGCCGTATCCGATACGCTGGATAAATCGAATCCCTTAAAAGGTTACGTCGCGGGGCTTTTGGTCGTTACGACCGATTATCAAACGGGCGGATTGTGCGTTATAGACGAAAACGCTCTAACGGCTACGGTTTGGCCGGACGTCGTTTATTCCGACTCGACAGCCGCCGCCGACGATAAATACGTTTACGTAATTCAGCGTTACGGCTCCGATTCAATTCAGGTTAGAAGCCGCTTTGAAGGGTTGAAGCTCGTCGCCGAGTACGGTCTGGAAGCCGGATCTAATCCCCACGGTTTCGCCTCTTTGCAAAACGGATCCGCGGTCGCGGTAAATTACTCCAAGCCTTATCTAACAATACTGGACGCGCAGACCGGAAAGGCTGCCGCTAAAATCGACGGGACAATTTTTTCACGCGGCGAACCCGACGCGCTTCCTGAGTTCGACGCGCTCGTGCAGGCGGAATCGTTTTTATACGTTCCGATTCAGCGTCTCGACCGTAGAAACGGCTTTGCGCCTTACGCAAACGGCGAAATCGCCGTCTTCAACGCGCTGTCGCTCGATTGGGAAAAAACTAAAGACGAGAGCGGAAACGCGATTCCGCTTACCGTAAAGCTGCGGCGCGCCAATCCTTTTTTGACGCGGTATTATCCGCAGTTCGACTTAATCGCCGCCGCGTGCGCCGGACGGTTTCTTTACGCCGACGGAGCGATAGAGTCCTTCAAGCCTTTTAAAAACGAATATGTTGGCGAAATATTAACCGAAGAGGCGGCGGGCGGCGACGTAATAAGTTTCGAGTTGACGAGCGATTCGGGCGGTTTCGCGATTATAAGCGACGAAAATTCCAATACGTTGCTTGCGCGCTTTAAATCTGGCGCAGTAATTCAGACGATTTTAAAGACGGACGGCTATAAGCTGGTCGATGCAGCGCTTTCAACCGACGGGAAACGGCTGTTTGCGGCCGACAGAAGTTACGACGCTCCCAAAGTGAGAGTCTTCGACGTTGAAACCTCGGAAGAGATAGGAGACGGAATAGACTGCGGCCTTCCGGCTTTTTTCTTTTTACGTCTTCCGTAAAAAAACAAAATAAATTCAATTAAATTGCGGCGGCGCGCAAATTGGTTTTGCCGGTTGACCGGACGCTCCGCTTTGTGATAACTAATTATCTATGACATTTTTTAGAAAATCGCTTTTGTCGGCGGCTCTTGCGTTTACAGCCTTAGAAATTATTTGCGGCGCTTATGCGGACGCGCAACAAATAATCGTGGACGAGGTTGTTGCTGAAATAGACAACGAAGCGGTTACGTACTCCGAAGTTCTGCGTTTCTGGCGTCTGGAACGGCTTATTGAAGCGGACGGAGACTGGCGTAAAACGCCTGCGAAAGGCGAATTGGGAAAAACCGTAGTCAAATACGTAAACCGCCTTGCGCTTCTGCAAGATATGGACAGAATGCAGGCCGAGGCGCAGGAAGGAAAGGAAAAGGACAAGGCGGAGAAGGCGTTCGACGCCGCGTTTAAGAGCGGAGCCGAACTGGAGCTTTTTCTTTCGATTACTTCCTACTCGAAAGACGAGGCGGTAAGAACAATTTTAAGGCAGCGGCTGCTCGGAGCTTTTCTCGAAAGACGCGCTTCTTTTTACGTTTCCGTAACGGACGGCGAAGCGGAAGAGGAGGCGGCGAAGGCAGCCAAAAAAGAATCGGTAAGCGCGGAGGAATGGCGCGCTTTGGTGGAGTCGATGAGAACGAAACTGTCGCGAAAGAAATTTGAGACTTTTATGAACGAATGGCTCAAAGAGCTGTACCGCAGACGCTCGGTAAACTTCGTCGCGAAATGGGTCATCGACCCGTTTTCGGGCGCCGCCGAATATAAACTTTTTTAAGCGAAAGCCCCGCCGTAATGGACGCGGAAAATCATAACGAAAAGCCGGGTGGATTTCCGTTCAAGATAGTTCCGATGGAGCTTGACGATTTAGAAAACGTCATTGCGATTGAGAACGAATGCTTTACTTCGCCTTGGACTCCCGATCTTTTCGTCGGAGAATTTTACAACAAGTTGTCAAGGCGTTACGTGGCTTTGGTAAAAAGCGAGTTGCCGAAGAGAGTTCTTGCCGGGTACATTATCTATTGGAGAATTCTCGCGGACGAATACCACATAATGAGCGTCGCGACGACGGCAAAATACCGCCGGATGGGCGCGGCTCAGGCGCTTATTAAAAAGTGTTCGGACGAAGCGGGCGACGCGAGGCTTGCAAGCGTGATGCTGGAAGTTCGCGTTACTAACGAGGGAGCTCAGGCTTTATACGCGAAACTGGGCTTCAAGCCCGTAGGATTGCGGAGAGGTTATTATGCCGACAACGGAGAAGACGCGCTGCTCATGGAGCTTATCGTCAAAGACGGGGCGCCCGCCTGAGCGCAAAGCCGCGGAGCTTACGCTTTTAAGCCTTCGCCAAGAGGCTGACGGCTATTATCGGCTTGTTTTCGACAATCCGATTGGCCCCGCGCTGCCGGGACAATTTTTAATGATAGCGCCTACCGATTGCGGCGACCCTTACTTAAAGCGTCCCATTTCGGTTCTTTGGGCGGATGAGAATTCAATCGAGCTGCTGGTAGCGGTAAAAGGGCGCGGCACTAAAATGCTCGTCGAACGGCCTATAGGCGCTAAACTGCCCGCGGTAGGGTTTCTCGGAAAGCCGTTTCCAAAGCCGCTTGAGCCGGACGGCCATGCGTTCCTCGTCGGCGGCGGCGTAGGCGTTCCGCCGATGTACATGCTGGCTCGCGCGTTGCGCGAGGACGGGTTTGAAGGCAAAATTACCGCCGTTATAGGCGCGCGCACATGTTCGGCGGTATTGCTTGCGGCTGATTTCGCGAAATATTCGGACGTCGTTTGCGCCACCGACGACGGAAGCGAAGGCGAGAAAGGGAACGCCGCCCAAGTTTTTGAAAAAACGGTCGAAAAGACGGGCGTAAAATCGGCGACGGCTTATGCGTGCGGCCCTCTGCCGATGATGAAAGGCGTCGCCAAAGCCGCTGCCGCGCGCGGATTCTCGGTTTGGGTTTCGCTCGAAGAGCGGATGGGCTGCGGCACGGGCGTTTGTATGGGCTGCTCGGCGGCAATGAAGAGCGGCAAATACGCGCGCGTCTGCACGGAAGGCGCGGTTTTCTCGGCCTACGACGTCGAAGGGTTTATCGAATGAGCGATTTAAAAATTAAAATTTGGGGCAAAGAATTTAAAAATCCCATTTGGAGCGCGTCCGGCTGTTTTGGTTACGGAACTGAGCTAGCGGATTTTTTCCCGCCTTCCATTTTGGGCGCGGTTGTAACCAAAGGCATTTCGCTTGAGCCGTGGAAAGGAAACCCTCCTCCGCGGGTGGTCGAGACGCCGTCGGGGATGATTAACAGCATCGGCCTTGAGAACGTCGGATTTGAAAAATTTGCCGCCGAAAAAATGCCCGTTTTGCGCGGCATCGGCTCGCGCGTGGTAGTTAATTTCCTCGGCCATTCGGAGGAAGAATACGAGGAGCTCGCAAGAAGGCTTGGCGGCCTCGAAGGAGCGGACGCTCTTGAGCTGAACCTTTCGTGCCCCAACGTAAACAGCGGCGGCCTGACCTTCGGCGCAAACCCCAAAGCCGCGTCGTCGATTGTCGCAAAGGTTAAGGCGCATTGCGCAAATATTCCTTTGATAGCCAAACTATCTCCAAATACCGGCGACATAGCGGGCATGGCCCGCGCCTGCGAGGACGCGGGAGCGGACGGAATTTCGCTTGTGAACACTCTGCTTGCAATGGCGATAGACGTTAGAACGCGTCGCCCGATTTTAAAGAGGAACGTCGGAGGGCTGAGCGGCCCCGCGATTAAGCCGGCAGCGCTTCGCATGACCTACGAAGCCGCGAAAGCCGTTAAAATACCGGTTATAGGCATGGGCGGAATTTCGTCCGGCGAGGACGTTGCGGCGTTTATGATTGCGGGCGCGAGCGCGGCGCAGGTAGGCACGGCGGCGATAGCCGACCCAATGGCCATCCCGCGAATTATTGAAGAGTTCGCGCAATTCTGCCGCGAAGAAGGCGTCGGCGACGTTTCTACTTTGATAAAGAGCTTAAAACCCTACTAAATTATGAAAAGGGACGCGGTTAAATTAGTTCTTCCGGGGCTTTTAATTACTTTTGCGCTGATATTGTTGACCGGCCTGTTCAATCTTTATTCCGCGACGCGAGTTTCGATGCCTGCGGCTTTTTGGAAGCAGATAATATGGATTGTCGCCGGACTGATTATTTCCGCGCCGTTCGTGCTTATTGATTACCGCATAATAACCCGCCTCGCGCCGGGCATATGGGCGTTCGTGGTTCTTATGCTTTCGCTGGTGTGGTTTTTTCCGTCCATTAAAGGCTCGCACAGGTGGATTGATTTAGGCCCCATCAATCTTCAACCGTCGGAATTCGCAAAGCTGGCCGTAATTTTCGCCGTTTCGGCAAGTTTGGCCGATGCTCCGCCAGACGAGCCGATTAAGGCGCGCAAGTTGATTGCGTCGCTGGCATACATTCTCATTCCCGTTTTTTTAATCGCCGCGGAGCCGGACTTGGGAACTTCGCTGCTTGTCTTAAGCGCCGGCATGCTGGTCGTTTTCGTCGGCGGAATTTCGCGGCGGCTGATACTGATTTTGTTTTTACTGCTAGCCATGGCCGCTCCCATCGTTTACAACTACGGCCTTCAAGACTACCAGAAAGATAGAATTACCAGTTTGTTGTCGGGCGGCGACCCCAAAGGCGCCGGATACCATGCGTATCAATCGCTTATCGCCGTCGGCAGCGGAAGGGTGGACGGGAAAGGATACCTCAAAGGAACGCAGAACCAGATGCGTTTCGTTCCGGAGCAGCACACCGATTTCGTTTTCGCCGTCTTCGCCGAAGAATTCGGCTTTATCGGCTCGGTTATCTTTATTCTCGTTTACGTCGGCTTTTTAATATTTTCAATTATGGCGGCGTACACTGCGCGTGAAAAATTCGGAATGCTTTTATGCGCCGGAATTTCGGGAATGTTCCTAGTTCATTTTTTTGTAAATATTGGCATGGTTATTAACCTTTTGCCGGTCGTCGGAGTAACGCTTTCGTTTATGAGCTACGGCGGAAGCGCTCTTTTATTGTCAATTATCAGCGTCGCGTTGATGGTCAACGTTAATTTGCGCAGGCAGAACTATTAATTCGGCGCCGCTTCCTTAATAAATCCCGCCAAAATACGAACGACGCCGCTCTTGCATTTTAGCCTCGTTGTGTTATTTTCAAAATATTGTTTTGAACTTTTTATTCTTCACATGCAAGGAGACGAACAATGCGCATTGCGGTCATCGGCGGAGGCTCTACCTACACTCCCGAACTTATCGACGGATTCCTTTCGCGCGCGGCGAAAATAGGAATAGACGAAATAATGCTCGAAGACGCGGACGAAAAACGCCTTAATACGGTCGCGGCGTTTTGCAAAAGAATGGCGAAACACGCAAAAGCTCCGTTTGAAATAAAAACGACTCTTAATCTGCGCGAGGCGGTGGAGGGAGCTTCGTTCATTCTGCTCCAAATACGAGTCGGCGGTCAGGCGGCGCGGCATCAGGATACGCTGCTGGGAATGCGCCACGGACTAATCGGCCAGGAGACGACGGGCGTCGGCGGCTTCGGCAAGGCGCTGCGCACCATTCCGGTAATAAAGGAAATCGTAAAGACGGCGCAGGAAACCGCGCCCGACGCTTGGATTATCAACTTTACAAATCCGTCCGGCATCATCACCGAGGCGATTCAAACGTTAGGCGTTAAGCGCTGCGTGGGATTGTGCAACATCCCCATCGGCCAAAAGATGGAAATCGCCGGAGCGATGGGAGTCGATCCGGACGAAGTTAAAATGGATTACGCTGGATTGAACCACCTTTCGTTCATTCGCAGCGTAAAAATAAAGGGCGTAGAATACATAGACCAAATTCTGCAGATGATAGAAGACGCCAACATAAGCGGAACTCCAGCCAATATCGAAGATATGGAATACGAGCGCGGCTTCCTTAAGGCTCTCGGCGGCATTCCGTCGCCCTATTTGAGATATTTTTTCATTACGAAGACGATGCTGGACGGCATGAAGTCGAAGCCTAAGACGCGCGCGCAGGAAGTAATGGAAATCGAAGAGCGGCTGCTAAAAATGTACGCCGACGAGAGTTTGGTCGCAAAGCCCGACGAACTTTCGCTGCGCGGAGGGGCCTTTTACAGCCACATCGCGCTCGACATCCTCGAAGATTTGCTGTCGGAGACGGAAAAAGAAGACGTGATGATAACCGCCAACAACGGCGCGTTTCCCGGTTTGCTGCCGTACCAGACCACCGAGCAGACGTGCCGCATATCGAAAAACGGAGTTTATGCAATTCCGCTGGATAACCCGATGCCGCTGCATATGCTCGCGATAGTGCAGACGTTAAAGGCGTACGAAAGCCTTACTGTAGCCGCCGCGCTTGAAAACGATTACGACAAAGCGCGCAACGCGCTATTGATTCACCCCTTATGCGGACCAGAAAAGGCAAAAGTCGTTTTGGACGACATATTCCGCACGTTCGAGAGCTATCTGCTGCCGTACGGATGGGAAGGCAAGCTGAAGCGATTTTAGCGCGATGCCGGCGCCGCGCCGATTTTGCGCCCAAAAGGAAGTCGAAAGCCGCCTATAAGAATGCGGATAAGAGCGCAAAACTATATCAAATTAGCATAAATTGAATAAAAATGTTTACAAACATATTATTTAATGTATTATGAAGAAGTCAAAATGCGACGAATTTTACTTTGCTGATTTGATTAAACAATTTGCGCGATATGCTTTTAAGTGGAGAAAAATCGGTTAATAGGGCGGCTCTCACGGCTTTGGCCGTCGTCTTGGCCTTTTGGGGTTTTTCTTGCAAAGCGTTCGGCATTTACTACACTGTAAAGCCGGGCGAAACGCTTTATTCGCTGAGCAAGCGTTACGGCGTGCCGGTAGAGCATATTATGTTCGCCAACAATATGAGCGATCCGACCAAACTTGAGGCGGGCGAGGAAATATTCATCCCCGGAGCCAATAACTCCGCCGAAGATGAAGCCGAGGAAGACGAAGGGGAAGACGACGATGAAGCGGCTGCGGGCGCTTCCGACAAATCGAAGGATACTTCCCAGAAGAAAAAACAGGTCGCCGCGAAGAAAACCAAATCGGGCAAGAAAAATAAGAATAAGCTCGTCGCCAAGAAAGAGGTCAAACCGAGCGGCGGCGGTTCTAAAAGCGATTCCGGCGCGGATAAAAACGCCGACAATCCGCTGGTAAAGCTAAATAAAAAAGACCCGAACGCCGCTCCCATGCCCGGCGCGCGCGACGGTTTGATATGGCCGACAAAAGGAGTCGTTACTTCAAAATTCGGCGGACGCTGGGGACACGTTCATAACGGAATAGACATATCGACGCCGAAAGGACAGAATATTGTAGCCGCGCTTTCGGGAAAGGTGCTCGCTTCAAAGGAAAACTTCGTCGGTTACGGCAATATAATAATTCTCGACCACGGCGAGCTTATAACAATATACGCGCACTGCGACAAGCTGCTTGTAAGCGAAGGGGAGACCGTCGAAAAAGGGGCTGTAATCGCCACCGTCGGCGATTCCGGCAAAGCGCAGGGAGCTCATCTTCACTTTGAGGTTCGCAAGGGGAAAATCCCCGTCGATCCAATGGATTATCTGCCAAAAAAATGAAAATACTCTTCGTAAGCGACCTTCACGGCAAACTGGATAAATACAGGCTGATAAACGATGTTGTTGAACGGGAAAAATCGACGTCGTGATAAACGGAGGGGACATACTTCCTCACGGCGCGACGGGCGGTCAAAGAATCGCCGCGCAGAAGGCCGCGCTGCCGGAAGTCGCGGAGATTATCGGCAGGTGCGAGGCCGCCGTTTACATGCAAATCGGCAACGACGATTTGCGCGCGGTTTATCCGGATATACTCGAAAAAATTGGCGCGCTTCCAAACGTAAAATGGTCGCTTGACGAGTGGCTGCCGCTTGGATGCGGACTGTGGACGCGAGGTTATCAACACATTCCCGACCCGCCTTTCTCGGTGAAGGACTGGGCTAAGCTGGACGGTCATCCCAGCTGGCAAAGACCGCCTCAAATGAGGCCGATTGGGCGTTGTTCCACGCCGTCGGGGTTTGTAGAGTTCGACGACGACGGGCTTAAATACCTTGAAAGCAAGACTACAATCGCGCAGGATTTGGCCGAATTGACGCCGCCGGAGGGCGC
Source organism: uncultured Myxococcales bacterium (assembly GCA_964400725.1). Lineage (GTDB taxonomy): Bacteria > Myxococcota_A > SURF-8 > SURF-8 > CAYNVS01 > CAYNVS01. Next base: position 8,677 of record CAYNVS010000006.1, on the reverse strand, counting down.
GGAGTGGAGCCAATGCGTTATGGCGTTTCATTCTCCGCCCGCGGACACTCCGCTAGACATAAACAGAGCGCGCGAGCATGTCGGCAGCAAGGCGATGAGGGAGTTCATAGAGGCTAAGCGTCCGCTGTTGACGCTTCACGGCCACATTCACGAAACGGTGGAAATGAGCGGGGAATGGAAATGCCGCATAAACGAAACCCTTTGCGCCTCGCCGGGGCAGACGGCGGATTTGAGCTTCATAATTTTCGACTCTTGCGATCCTCTAAATACCATTCTTAGAAGGGTTGAAAAAACGTCTGATTTATCGTTCGATAATTTAATTTAATTATGGTATAGTTATAATTAGTTATTTACTTCCTTACTTTAAACGATTGACAATTAGAGCATCTGTAGTATTGTATTACAAGTTGAAATGGCGATATTTGATAGTTTTATTAAAAGGAGGAACATATGAAAATTAATAAAACGACTTTAACAACGGCTTTAATCTTTGTAGCCTTTATAATAGCGGGCGGTTTTGCCGCCGGTTGCTCCAAGAAAGTTGACCCGCCGAAACCGAAGGCGGAATGCTCCGCCGAGTCCGACTGCCCGTCCGGACAGACCTGCGTCGCCGGAAAATGCCAGACTAAAATAGTAAAAGAAGAGCCGAAACCGGAATGCTCGGCCGATTCCGACTGCGAAGGCGGAAAAGAATGCAAAGCCGGAAAGTGCGAAACGATTAAAATCGCCGAGACTTTCAACACGACCAAAGTTAATAAAATCGAAAAGTTAGCCTGCGACGAGCTGGCCGTGGTGCATTTTGATTTCGATCAGTATTACCTTAACAACGAGGCGCAGGCCGCATTGAAAGAAGTCGCCGAATGCTTGAAGCAGAAGACTCCAAAGCAGGTGAAAATCGAAGGGCATTGCGACGAGCGCGGAAACGACGCCTACAACTTGGCTCTTGGGGACAAGCGCGCCAAGGAAGTAAAAAAATATCTGGTCGAACTGGGAATAGATCCCAAAACCCTTTCGACCGTTTCCTTCGGTAAGGAATACGCCGGACGCTGCACAAGCGAAGACTGCTGGTACAAAGACCGCAAAGGCGTTACAAAGATCACCAAAGAATAACCGATTAGCGAGGAATTTTCTCCGACATGAAAAACATTTCGACTCAGGGTGGGCTAAAAAAAGCCCGCCCTGTTTTTTTAATTTCGGTTTGCTGCCTCATTTTTTTGTCGCTTTCTAACTGCGTTACGCTGGAGCGCGGCGAAAAGATGGAGGCGGGTATAAAAGAAAACAAGGCGCTTATTCAGGAGCACTGGAAAGTCATTAAAACTCATCAGGATTTATTGCAAAATCTCGAAAAGCGCCTGACCGATCTCGAAAAGAGCTTCGCTGATTATCAAAGCCTCTCCCGCGAGAAGGCGGCGAGCGCCAACGTAACGCTTGAGCAGTTTAAAAACGAAATCAACAAACTGCAGGGCATGATAGAAGAGCAGAAATATCAGCTCGACGTTGCTAAAAAGGTTTACGAGGAGCGGCTTCGTCATTTGGAAAGCAAGGAGCCGGCTGAAGATAAGGCCGCGGGCGACGCCTTGGACAAAAAGAGCGGGGACGGCAAGACCGACGCCAAAACCGGAACGATTAATGTTACCGGAAAAGAGCCTCTGCCAAACGTTAAGGACGGCAAAAAGGACGACGCCTCGAAAGACAAGGAGAAAGAGAAAGATAAGGGTAAGGAATCCAAGGACGCAAAAGCCGGAGAAACCGACAAGAAAGAGCTTTTCAAGGACGCCAAATCCAAAATAGCCAAGAAGGAATATTCAAAAGGGCGCGAGCTTTTTAAAAAGTTCGTAAAAGCGTATCCCGACGACTCGATGGCGGACGACGCTTTGTTTGCGCTGGGCAAAAGCTATTTCGACGAAAAGAAATACAACGACGCGATTATTGAATTTCAAGCGGTGCTCGACCGCTACCCCAAGGGAGACATGACCGAAGACGCGACATTGATGCTCGGCGAATGTTTCTATTCTTTGGGTTTGAAGAGCGACTCAAAAGTATTTTTCATGCAGGTAAAAGAAAAAGGAAAAAAGGCCGATTTAAAGAAAAAGGCCGAGTCGAGACTGAAGAGCATCCCTTAAAAATTTTGAGGAAATTATGGACGCCAACAAATTGAAAAAAAGCGCCGGCGCGGCGTTTTCAAAAGCCGCAGGCAAATACGGCATATCTTTTCGCGAGTCGTTGAACGGAAGCTATTACTACCTTGACGAGGAGAGAAAGACGAAAGGCAGACTGCCGATGTCGCTCGAAATTTTCGCCCGCGTCGAGTCTGTTTCGAGTTTTTTCGCGCCAGTAGGCGACGACGCAAACGCTAGAACGGCGCAAATAAACGGATTTTTTACGGCCAAGGGACTGACCGAAAACGCCGCCGTTGAAAGCGGAACTATGCGCGTTGACGTTATCGGCGAGCGCCAAATAAGGTATAATTTCTACTTCAACGCAGGCATTGAGCGCTACAGATTTGTCGGGGTGAAGAACGTAACTCCGCTTTCGCCGCTTCGCTCAATTACCACCTTGCACGCCGAGATCATACCGGCAAACGGAACCGCGCCGATTGCGAAAGGAGAGATGTTTTTTCATAAAAATAAATTCCTTTCGTTTTTAATCAGCTTTAGGTTTGTAAACAAATAAATTGAAACCGCGAGACGCGGACGCGCGAGGCTTGAGCATGACTCACAAGAAAATCGTTGGAATAATAGGCGGTTCCGGTTTTTACAACATCGAAGGATTCGAGATAAAAAAACAACGCAGACTTTCTACGCCTTTCGGCAAGCCGAGCGACGCTTATACGATTACCGAATTTGCGGTCGGCGAAAATAAAACCGTTGAGGTGGTTTTTTTGCCGCGGCACGGAGTAGGGCATCGCTACAATCCGAGCGAAGTGAATTATCGGGCCAACATTTACGGAATGAAAACGCTTGGCGCGCAGTTCGTTATCGGCGTGTCGGCCGTCGGCTCGTTAAAAGAAGAGCTTAAACCCGGCGAACTAGTTTTGCCGGATCAATTTTTCGACCGCACGAAAGGAATCAGAAAGAGCACTTTCTTCGAGGACGGCGCGGTGGCGCACGTTTCATTCGCCGATCCGTTCTGCGACAACCTGCGGGGAATGCTTGCTTCCGCCGCTGCCGGTCTTGACGGCGTCGTATGCCATAACGGCGGAACTTACGTCTGCATGGAAGGGCCGCAGTTCTCGACCAGGGCCGAGAGCCATTTCTATCGTTCGATAGGAGGCTCGCTTATAGGAATGACCAATTTAACCGAAGCCAAACTCGCCCGCGAAGCGGAGCTTTGTTACGCGTCAATATGTTTGGTTACCGATTACGACTGTTGGAGAACCCGAGACGCCGACGTGGATATATCTGAAATTATCAAAATTATGAACGCGAACGTCGCAAACGCGCAGAGGGTAATAAAAGCCGCGCTTCCGGCTATAGCCGAAACGGAGCCGTGTCATGCGGACGCTCTGGCCTCGGCGATTATGACCGACCGCTCCAAAATAAGCCTGAAGACGAAAGTCAGGCTCGAAAAAATTGCGGGAAAATATTTTTCATAGTAAAAAGTAATTAACGGCTTTGATTTTAACTTTTGCTCTCAAGGTTTTACGTTGACGAAAAAGTTTTTTACATCGTCGGTATTAATTTCGGCGGCGGCTTCGCTTTCGGGGTGCGAGCAAGGTTTCGTGCATATGGAAACCTCGGAAGGCGTAAGATTTTTTCTTCCGTTTTCCGAAATCGCCCTGCATTTGGGCGTAGCGGCGATAATTCTTTTATTCGCTCTGTTGACGACTTCTCTCGTAAAAAAGAAAAACGCCGTTAGAAGCGTTCTTTATTTTGCGCTGACGGTCTTTCTATTCGTCGCCGGAGCGGTAAATCTTTACTATTATTACGCAAAAAAGAGCTTCGTTCTCGAAATCAGGCCGGAATCCTTCAGATTCCAAACCTTCAAAGAGAGCCGTTCCGTCCCTTGGGAGTCTATAAGCGAGCTGCGCAAACAGCCGCGCTTTGCTCTGCCGGGGCCGATTAGAAGACAGTTTGCAAGAATGCCCAATTGGATTCCGTTCGCCGCCAAATTATCCGCATACAAAATTATCGACCGCCAAGGGAAAGCCATAGTTACGATTCCCAACGAGTTTTCCAAGCAGGAACTCGAATACTTTCTTGGGGTTTTACAACGAAAAAACATTCCGATTACCGAAACGTTCTAATCAAATAAAATATACGCAAGGGAGAGCGGCATGACGGAACTATCCGAAGAGAGAGAGCTTATTAGAATTGCCAATCTTGCGGGCGACCGCGTTTTGGAATATTTCCGCAGGCTGAGAGATTCCGACCGCTCGATTAAAGGCGGCAACGCGCGCGATTTGGTAACCGTGGCGGACAAAGCGAGCGAAGAAGTTATACTTGCCGAAGTTTCCAAGTCGTTTCCGGGCGTTTCGGTTTTAAGCGAAGAAGCCGGACAAATAGGCGAGGGGAGCGATAAGCTCGTCGTCGATCCGCTTGACGGCACGACGAATTTCAGTCAAGGGCTGCAGCATTTCGGCGTGTCGATAGCTTTGCTGCGCGGCGGCGAGACGCGCGTCGGCGTCGTGGGAACGCCGGCGCTTAAGGAAGTTTTCTCGGCGACTAAAGGCGCGGGCGCGAGGCTTAACGGATCGCCTATACGCGTAAGCGTCAGGAGCAAACCGGAAGAGCTTTTCGTGGCGGTCGGTTTCGCCTGCATCCGCGCCGGATACAAGAAAAAGAACAGCCTGATTAATTTTGAAAAGCTGGCGTGGATGGTGCGCGAGCAGCGCAGGCTGGGCAGCGCGAGCGTCGATTTGGCTTATACGGCGTGCGGCATATTCGACGCCTTTTACGAACTTTCTCTTTCGCAGTGGGACGTTGCCGCCGGAATACTGCTTGTCGAAGAGGCGGGCGGCAAAGTTACAGACCTCGACGGCGGACTCAATTACAAGACCGGCGCGAGCCTTTTGGCCAGCAACGGGCTTTCCCACGATTTTTTAATCGGCGCGCTTCCGGTTCATTGGGGAGAGTAACAAATTTCATTCAGCTTCGAGGCGTAATCGGCGTCGTTAGTCAAAATGATAAGCCGCCGCTTAAGCGTTTCTTCGCTCTCGAACTCGAAACGGATTTCTATTAATCTCGGCGGGGGCTGACAGCCCGCTTCGGCAAGTTTTTCAAACCATTCTACGGCGGCTGAGTAAGGCGGAAAAAAGAAATCTTCGATGCCCGCTCCGTAAACGTCCTGCGCTGTTGTTATGCGGTAAAGGTCGATGTGGGCGAGCTTGCGCGTTTTGCCGTAAACGTTCGCCAGCGCAAATGTCGGGCTCGTAACGGCGACGTCGGCGCCCAGTTTCATTCCTTCGGCCAAACCCTTAACGAAGGTCGTTTTGCCGGCGCCCAAATCTCCCACAAGTCCCACAACCGTTCCTTCCTCTATAATCGCGCCAAGTCTGCGCGCGAAGTCTATCGTTTCATCCTCGCCGTTAAGGCGGACTAGAAAGTTTCTCATTTATGAAAGCTCCCATTGCGCAAAAATTTCTCCGGCGGCGTCGCACAAGTCCGACGGGTCTATCATAGCCCGCGGAGATTTTTTTAAAAGGTCGTCGCCGGCCTTACCGTGAGCGTAAACCGCGGCGCATGCCGAGAACAAAGGGGGGAAACCTCTGCATAAGAGCCCGCAGACAAGCCCGGCCAGCGAGTCTCCGGCGCCGCCCGTCGCCATGAAGGAATTGCCGACGTCGTGAAGATAACAGAGCTCCTCGGAGCTTACAAGCGTCGATGCGCCTTTTAATACCGCGACGCAGTTGTATTTTTTCGCTATTTCGCGAACGGAGCCCATACGGTCGCCGTTTATTTGTTCCGGACGTTTGTCCAGCAGTCTGGCGGCCTCTGCGGCGTGCGGCAGCATAATAGTTTTGCCTCTTCCGCGCTTGCGCAAAAGAGGAGCAAAGCGTTCTTTATCGCGCGAAACCGCGTTTAGCGCTTCGGCGTCCAAAACGAGCGGCCTGTCTTCGGGCAGCGCCGAAACCGCGCCGAAAACGAGATCGTCGGCTCCTTCGAAAACGAGGCCGCATCCTATCGCAAGGCAGTTGGAGCGGGCGATTAACTTTCGCGTTTCGTCGTTCATCGCCTCGGAGCTCGATTCGTAAGGCTTGGTCATCGCTTGAGGATGCAGAGTCGTAATTATTTGCGCGCATTTAACGGGCGCTACAGCCGTTACGAGTCCGGCTCCTGCGCGCAGCGCGCCTTTTACGCATAACGCCGCCGCCCCCCAATAGCCTTCGGCTCCCGCGATTATCGCCGCTCTGCCGAAACTCGTCTTGTCGGCGTCGTCTTCGCGCTTAGCCGCTTTGAAAAACCGAGCGAAATCAGCCGCGTCGGGCGCGAGCGCGAATTTGTCGTTAGAGTCGAGCGAAAGCGCGTTTTCGCCTCTTCCTATCGAGTTCCAGTCGTGCGAATCTGCGCCCATGTAGCGGAAAAGGTCGTAGAAATCGCCGCCCCCTTTTTGCGGAGAGAGCTTGGACGCCCCGCACAGGCCGATGTCTTTTACGATAATTTCGCCGACGCGCTTCGACTTGGCCGGGTTTTGCATGAGTCCCAGCTTGCAGGGCTCGAACGTTACCGTAAAGTCCGCTTTAAAGGCCGCGCCCAGTATCGCGCCGGAGTCCGCGTCTACGCCCGACGGAACGTCCAGCGCCGCTTTTAAGCCTTTGTGCGCGCCGATGTAGTCGATGACGGCGGCGTAAAACCCTTCGACGTTTCTATCAAGGCCGACGCCGAAAAGGGCGTCTATCATCGCGCAGTCTTTTTTCTCGATTCTTTGCGAAAGAAGCTCGATGAAATTTTCGCGGGAGCAGTTGTCGAGCGTTATCGTTTGGACGTTTAATTCTTTCAATGACGCGAAGAAGAGTTTTGCGTCGTTTTTCAGTTTCGCTTCTTCAGCCGCGAGGAAGACTTCGACGTTGCAGCCGTAAAGAGCAAGTCTTCTAGCCGCGACAAATCCGTCCCCTCCGTTGTTGCCGAATCCGCATACGACTACGGCTTTGTTAATTGGCGGACTGCACGCCCGCATTTTCTCAAACGCCGCTTCCGCGAACGCGCAGCCGGCCGATTCCATCAGCGCCGCCGAAGGAATTTTTAACGCGTTTATCGAATGGGCGTCGAGTTTTTGCGCGAAGGTTCTGCCTATAAGAAGACGCATTCATTGCCTCCTTTAGCGCGCGTGAGTTTCGTTGAAAAAGTCGATTTTGCCGATGGGCATATAAACCGCCGTCGCGATATTAGCCAAGTGCGCCAATATCCTCTTTTGAAATCTGAAGACCAGCGCCGCGGCGACCGGATTGTTGGATTCTATCGCCTCTTTGTCGCCGGCAACAAGCGCGTAAATGAGCTTTTCGCAAACCATGCGGTCGCTTTTCGTCTTATCCGCCAAGTCGCGCGCTTTATCGGCGTCGCGGTTTTTAAGCGCCGGAATTATCTCTCCGAAAAGTTTTAATATGTTTTTTCTTTGCTCCGCGAGCGCGGCCTTTTCGGACTCGTGGAATTTCCATGTCGCGGCCTGCTCCAACGCGCCGTGAATGTTCATAATGTAGTCGTCCACGCGCTCGGCGTCGCTTACTATTCGCACGAAGGCTAGAGCCAGCGACAGATTTTCGCCGCTGCTTTTAAGAACGTACGAATAAACCGACCTGCATAGCCGCTGCTGCAATTTTCTAATCCGCTCGTCTTTTTCGTGAATCGTCGCCGGATGTTCCTCGACGCCTTCGCGCTCGAAGCAGCCGGTAATTTCGTCGAACATCTCCTGCGCCGTTGAGAGCATGGAAAAGAATTCGTTCTCCATTTGTTCAAGCTCTGTTTGGCGCCTTAAAATTTCTACCATCGTTTTAAACATCGCCGCCTCTTGAAGCGTATTTCTAGTCGCCGCGTTTTAAATAACGATAAAACGCTTAAAATATAATTTTAACACAATCGCGACAAAAATTAAACAAACGCGAAAAGTAATTTGCTGAGTTATGTACTGGACCCCGAAAAAAGGACCAGCAGCTAAGGCGTGAAAACTGCGGTATAATGGCTCCGAAATCGACTAAGAAAGGAGCTTTTAAATGACGGAAAGACGGCGTAATTTCAGCGCGGAGTTCAAGGCTAAAGTAGCTCTTGAAGCGCTGCGCGGCGAAAAGACGATTAACGAGATTGCCTCCGAATTCGGCGTTCATCCGAATCAAGTCTCGAAGCGGCAGGCGCGGTTGCTGGAGAGCCTTCCGGAGGTTTTCGCGAACGAGTCCGACGGCGCAAAAAAGCAGGCTGCGACTAACAAGGAGCGCGACGAATTGTTCAGGCAAATCGGACGGTTGAATGTTGAAATCGGCCGGCAAAAAAAAGACTGACCCTTACTACGAAGGCTAAACTTGCGATGATCGAGCCTGAAAACAAGGAAATCAGCGCGCGGCGGCAATGCGAGCTTTTAGATTTAAGCCGCTCGGCTCTGTACCGCAAACCGACGAAAACCGAGAACGACAAGAACATTCAACTAATGAATAATATTGACGAAATCTACACGAGTCGTCCCGTTTTCGGTTCGCTGTAAACGGCGGCTGAAAAGCGCGGCGGTCGGCGGGGCGGAATAAAAGCGCGGC
>CAYNVS010000005.1:0-142981 GCA_964400725.1 uncultured Myxococcales bacterium | reverse complement strand
ACGCCCCCGATCGCCGTTGCGGCTCCGACTACGACGACTCCGACCAACAACACCTGGCCGATTTGGACTTGGCCCGCCGCGACCGACGCGCTCTCCGGCATTAGAACGACCAACGCTTACGAAGTGTACTGGCGCAAGGCCGACGACAGCGTAACCGGCAGCGCGTTCGTCAATACGAACTCGTTTGAAATGCCGACCGCTTTAGCGGACTACACATGGCACTTCAAGGTTCGCTCTTACGACGCGGTCAACAACGTCTCCGACTACTCGCCGGAAGGAGCCGTCGAAATCGACACCACCCCGCCGACCGGAAGCGTCGTCATCAACAACGGCGACATTTACACTACTTCAACCTCCGTTATCCTTACGCTGACGGCGAACGATTGGCACGGCCCGATTAAGCGCGCCATCGCCAACAGTCCAAATCCCTCGACCTTCGTTGATTTGGGCGCCAGCCCCGCAACCGTGGCATGGAACCTCTCAAGCGCGGGCGACGGAGTCAAGACCGTTTACGTAAGGTACCGCGACGCTCTGGGCAACACCACGCTCGACCTTACCGACACTATCATCATCGACCGCACTCCGCCGACTCATACGCCGGGCGTAACGGTTAAGTATCTCAGCAGCGGATACGGATTAATGGTAGTCTGGGACCAGTACACGGACGCATCCTCAAGCGTAGCCAGCGTTTATCTCGAAGTTTCGATAAACGGCGGAGCTTATGACTTAGTCGGCGGCGCCGGTCTTCCCGGCACGGCCTCAAGCTACTACATGAGCAACCTTGCAATCGGAAGCAGCTATCAGTTCCGCGTCCGCGCCATAGACGTCCTCAACAACGTTTCCGATTACGATGCCATGGACGCGCCAGTGGTCATTCCCGACTGGACGCCGCCCGCGGTTCCGACCGGTCTTACCATTTCAGCCGATCCGGTTGACGTGGGATGCGACCTTGTCGATCCGAGCTGCGTCGCCGTCAATTCCCGCAAGGGTTTAGTAAGACTTAACTGGAACGCCGTCTCCGACGCCGTTTCCTACAACGTCTATGCTTCCAAAACGTCCGCGGATTTGAACAACTTGGTAACGGCCGGAAGCGGCTTCGGAACCAACTTCTCCAAGGCGTTCGACGGAGGACACCTCGCGACCAATTACTGGTACGGAAACGTAACCGGTTCCAAAACCGTAATATTCTCATTTGCCTCCGCCACCAAAGCCGTCGGTAAAATTATGGTTCACTTCTGGGACGGCGACGAACGCATCTTCAAGAGAGAAACGATTAGAGAAATTCTCTCCGACGATTCGCCTCTGGAAGTTTTGGGATACAGGAGCGATAGAGGACAGCTTTCGTTCCTCAACCCGTCCGGCGATCCGTTCGTCAAGAGAATCGAAATCACCTTCGACGGCGCGACCGAAAATCCCATCAACACGACCGACAACGAGGCCAGAATTATAGAGATTGAAGCCTACGGAAGCACGCTTGCCAGAGGCTTGACCAGCGCCAACTACCTGCACGTAGTCGGCGACGAAGAGACTTGGTATTACCGCATCGACGCGGTGGACGCCAACGGCAACGTCAGCTACAGCACCGACAAGGTTAGCGTAACGACGCCCGACACGACGCCCCCGTCAATGCCGTCCATCAGCTCTTCGACGCATCCGGACTTCAATCAGTGGTACTCCAGCCGCAGGCCGTCGTTCAACTTCGTATCCACCGACACTTCGGGCATAGCGGGATACAGTTTCATCTACTCGGCCAACCTGACCGACGAGCCGGACAACGTAGCGGAAACCATCGCGCAGGGGTACACCTACGATACCGACATCGCCGACGGCGTCTGGTACTTCCACGTCAAAGCGCAAAACAACTCCGGCTTGTGGGGGCCGACCAACCACTTCATGTTCAAGATTGACGCCACCAACCCGGTCATTACGAGCCTGACGTCGGTAACGCACCCGAACCAGTCGGCGTTCTACGCCAACAACGACCCGACGCTGAGCTGGAGCGCGACCGCGATGTCCGGCATCAAGACCTACAATTACGTAATCGACCAGAACGCGGGCGGCGGCGTGCCCGACGGAGACAAAGGCGCGTCCAACTCTGCCACCATCAACGACGTAACGCCCGACGGAGTCTGGTACTTCCACATCAAGGCCAAGAGCAACTCCGGTCTGTGGAGTCTGGTCTCGACTTATCAAATCAACATCGACATGGGACCGCAGGCTCCGGTCATCACCGCGACAACGCATCCGAACTCCAACAAATGGTATCTGAGCTCTACTCCGTCCTTCACCTTCCAGGCGAACTCGGCTTCGGGCGTCAACAGATACAACTTCAAGGTCGATAAGTTCCCGGTCTCCGACCCGCCCGACGTCTGCGATCCGATTCCCGGCTGCGTAACTACAAACAGTCCGGGAACCTACGTCTCTCCCAGCCTTGAAAACGGCGTGTACTACTTCCACGTCAAGGCGTGGAGCAATACAGGAGTGGCCGGTCCGGCAACGCACTTCAAGTTCATGATCGACGCGGCTCCGGGAGCTCCGGTCGTTTCCTCGCCGACGCACCCCGACTCCAACCTCTTCTACGGAAGCGGCGATATTACGTTCAACTGGGGAGTCTCGCCGATTTACAGCAACATCGACAAGTATCTCTACAAAATCGACGCGGTCGAAGACTCGAACCCGAACGCCGGAGACGCCGGAGTCGTAATCGTAACCAACAATACGGTTACGCTGCTCGACAGGCCGACGGGCGTTTGGTACATCCACGTCAAGGCGCACAACACGGCGGAAGTCGGCGGAACTTGGGGCCCGGTAACGCACTTCAAGTTCATGATCGACAGGTCGCCTATCGCGCCTATCATCACCGACTCCAGCCACATGGATCAGAACGTTTGGTACGTCCACGACATGCTCTCCATGTGGTTCGAGTTCTACTCCGACTCTCTGTCCGGCGTGAACGCCTTCAGCTGGTCGCTGGACAACTCGCCCGCGACCAATCCGGACAACGTTCCCGAAGTTCAGTGGGCCGACTGCGCCTCGCACAGACCGTCCAACGCTTCGCTGTCCGCGGCCGAGCCCGGCGTCTGGTACTTCCACGTTAAGGCGCGCAACTGCGTCAACAACTGGGGACCCGCCACGCACTTCAAGATTCAAATCAACCACATGCCTTCGCTTGACAGCCTGTCGCTTGCCAACATGGTGGTCAAAGTGAACGGCGTTGATTGGCAGGAATCCAGCGTGAAGGTTACCGACGCCGACGGCGGCGCCAACGTCAAGATGGTGAAAATCAGAGTGTTGGGACGGGACTCTTTGGGCGCAACGGTCGAAAGAGGACAATTCGTTTGGAACCGCTCCGGTTCGCCCGCGTTCTCCGAGGACACGGCCGCTTACGGCAACGACAAAGTAACGCTGCTGGTATCGAGCTGTTCCAAGACCGAAACGGCCAACGACGTAACCGTCAAATTCCGTTGGACGCTCGTTCCGGGCGCAAGCGGCTACGGCGACGTTCAGGACAACGACGTGAGCGCATACGCCGAGGACGCGACTCCGGCGGACAATACCGGCTGGTTGAGCTTCAGCCAGAACTTCCACTCCAACATGCAGATACCGGTCGCGTCCAACTTGACGCCCGCGCACGACTCGTGGGCTCCGACGCATTCGCCTACCTTCAACGCTACGCCGGTAACCGATCCGAACGAAATGACCAACCTGTTTGATTCGGGCGACACCGAGTACTACAAGTTCGTTCTGTCGGTCAATTCCAACGGCTCGTGCGTTCAGCCGACCGACTGCTACACCACCATGGGCGGCCCGTGGAACGACGGCTACCTGCCGTTCGCGCAATGGAACGCCAACAGCATACCTAACGGTTCCTTCTTCTGGCACGTTTACACCAAAGACCAGCACGGCTGGGAAAACGGGCCGGGCGCGGTATGGCGCATCAACATCGACGGCGATCCCCCGCTCATCAAGAACCTGAGCGCTTTCCCGCAGACGGCCGAGGACGTTTGGTACTCGGACGGAACCGCGACGTTCAACTGGAACGTACAGAGTTACAGCGGCGTTCAGTGCCACGCTTTCGAGCTTACGCCGGATCCGCTGTACGAGCCGCCCGACGAGTGCATGGTTGACCTTGTTCCGCCGAAGACCTATTTCGGTCTGCAGGGCGTATGGTACTTCCACGTCAAGGCCAAGAGCGTAGCCGGACTGTGGGGACCGGTCGAACACCGCAAGGTTATGATAGACACCACCCCGCCCGCCATGCCGCTTGTTTGCAAAGACGGCGGATCGGCCTGCGCGGGAAGCGGCTCTCTGTGCTCGCATCCCAATACCAACGACTGGTATCCGTGCGGCGCCGTTCATATGGCTTGGTCGGCTTCCGACCTTGACGCCTCCGGCGGTTCGGGAATCAAGTGCTACAATTACTTAATTGATCAGAACCCCGGCTCGCCGCTGCCTACGTCGTGTCTCACCGATCAGACCATCACCAATAAGGATTTCGGTCCGTTAGGCGATGGAACCTATTACTTCCACGTCAGAGCCCAGAACAACGCCGGTCTGTGGAGCGCTACCACCGTTTACCGCATCCAAATCGACTCCACTCCGCCGGCCTTCAGCAGAGCTCCGTATTCCGATTCGCATCCGAGTCCGACCGCTTGCTATGCGAGCCCCTCGCCGGTTATCAAGTGGGAAATTTCGGATCTTTCCGGCATCGCCGGTTACTCCTACGTAATGACTCAGGATCCGAACCAGTATCCCGACACCTCGACGACCAACCTCGGCGCGGGCGCTTCTTCTGTCTCGTTCTCCGATCTAGCCGACGGCAAGTGGTACTTCCGTATGGCCGCGAAAGACTTGGCCGGTTCGTGGACTGCGGTTAAAGAGTTTATAGTCTGGATAGACCAGACTCCGCCTCCGGCGCCGCAGTTATGCAAAGACGGCGCGGGCCGCTCGGCTTGCGACGGAGCTTATGCCGGAGCCTGCTCTCACGGCTGCCAAGGCAACTGGTACACCTCCGACGACGTAACCGTCGAATGGGCGCTCTCCGACGTTTGGGCTCCGACCGACGTATGCGGATCTAACGGCTACTCTGTGGCGTGGGACCACAACGCGACGACCAATCCGATTAACACAGTCGCAGCCCCGCCCGGAAACAATACCATCCTGTCGTTCAACGACGCGGCGTGGCTGGCCAACGTGCCCGACGGCGTCTGGTACTTCCATGTTAAGAACCAAAACAAAGCCGGACTGTGGGGCAACGCGTCTCACCTGATGATCCAGATAGACGACACCAACCCGCCGCTTCCGACGATTTGGTCGGAAACTCACCCGGACAGCAACGTTTGCTACGACAACCAGAACTTCACGTTCAAGGTCAACACGTGGGACGTATCCGGCATCTCAAGACTCTACTACGTCGTGAACGACTCCCCCGACACGGTGCCGAACAACTTCTCTTCGTGGGCGCCTGGTCCGGCCGCCGAAGGCAACGTGGTAACCATAGGCCCGACGAGCCTCGGCAACGGAGAACACTGGGTGCACGTCCGCTCGGTCAACGGCTCCGGTCTGACCAACCGCGACGCCGGCGGCGCTATGATTGCCGCGCACCTTAAGTTCCAAATTTGCACCGACGTTCCGGGCGCGCCGACGGTCGCCAGCTCCACGCATCCGGCGGTCTTCCCGGCCAGATGCTACGGTATGCAGCCCGACGACGGAACCAGCGCAAGCCCCTGCGGAATGGGATGCAACGGCACCTGCTTTGCGTCAACCTTCCAAGGCGGCTGGGGCAATGGAATTTACGGCTTCAGCTACCTCCTCGACAAGGGCTCGCCCGCGGCTCCCGACGACTCTTACGACCCCTCGAACTGCAATCCGTCGGCTCCGTTGTCGGTTTCCTGCGGCGGCTCTTACAATCACTGCATAACCGAAACAGGCTCCTACTTCTTTTCGGCTAAGTACGAAGGCTATATACCGCCCAACCCGCCCAACCCGGCGACGACCAAGTGGTCTAACATCGCGGTATTCACGCCCGACGGCTTCAACGTCGATCTGGGAGTTCCGACCATAGTTCAGTCGCTTTGCGGAAGCGGAGAAGCGAACGAGAACCGCTGCCTGCGCAGCCCGTACCACACCAACGGCGGATGGACCACCAAGAACGACGTTCAGTTCTTGTGGGACAGCGACGCAAGCCTGTGCGACGTAGTCGGTTACAGCTACATTCTCGTTAGAAGCTCCGACGGTTCCGACCCCGGCGACGAGCCCGACTGCGTTGCCGACGCCGACGCGGCAAGCGGCCAGAAATCGTTTATCGCTTTGGAAAACGGCCAGTGGTTCTTCAAGGTAAGAGCGATAAGCGGCGCCGTGGACAAAGACGGCAATCCTTCCCCCAACGCCTGCGGACCTTCCGCAGTTTACATAGTGCGCGTCAACGTTCCGCCTCCCGGCAGCGCCTACGTCCCCGGCGGCGTGGTATTCCAGCAGGGAACGCAGGACGCGGGCATCCTCGACGAGTACCCGAAAGACGGCAAACCGCGCTACGTAATGGTTGACAGCTTCTTCATGCAGATGAACGAAGTCGCCAACTCCCAGTACGCGCAATGCGTGCAGATTTACAACAACGGCGGCAGAAGCTCTATCTCCTGCACCACCGACGCTCAGTGCCGCAATTCTACCAATCTGCCGACCAAGGGTTACACCTGGATATGCGACGCGGGCAAGTGCGCATCCGTCTTTGCGCCCGATATAGCCTGCGCTACCGAAGCCGACTGCGCCAACAATCCGTCGCTGCCCGAAGGGTTCACCTTCTCGTGCAAGACGATCGACGGCTCGCAGAAGTGCGTTACGAACGTCGGCGGCGAAAGCAGCCACGGGTGCTCAAGCACTTCGGACTGCGCGAACAACGACAATCTGCCGGGTTCTCATAGGTGGTGGTGCAACGAAAACAATAAGTGCTCTCTCGGCTGCGAAGGCCCTCCGTCGAAAAACGGCAGCAAAACCAGAGCTTCTTACTACAACAACGCGGTTTACGCTTCCTTCCCCGTCGTCAACGTAACGTGGCACAAGGCGGACGAATTCTGCAAGTGGCACGGCATGAGACTGCCTACCGAAGCCGAGTGGGAATACGCGGCGCACGGCGCATTGTCCGACAATTACCCGTGGGGCGATTCTCTGCCCGGATACTTCTACGACGGAACTCTCAACGGTTACCTGAACGCCAACTATAACGGTATGTTCGGCGATACCGACTGCGTCGGAGAGGTTTGCAGCAGCGGCGTATTCACGAAATTTGCGCCCGGCGTACGCAATTACAACGCCCTTACCTTCAACGGCGGAATCTACGCCGGAGGCCGCGGATGGAAGAATCTCGAAGACGAGATGAGCTACTTGCTGCACTTGGCCGGCAACGTCGCCGAGTGGACGAACGATTGGTACGCTTTGTATCAGTCCTCGCCGATATGCGGCGATCCGGTGCCCAACGCGACGTGTCCGAACGTCAACCTGATTAAGACCGTCGGAGGGACGAACTACCTCGTCTATCAGAATCCGAGCATCGACACCCAGGCGGCGTGCTACGCTTACTGCGGCGGCGAAACGACGTGTCTCAGCCTGTGCGATCTCAAGGTCGTGCGCGGCGGACACTTCCTCAGCGACGAGAACGGCGTAAGAGTGTATTACAGAGGCGGCGGTCTGGTAAGCGGTCTGCCCAAGCCGATTAACGGCAAGGACGACTACACTGGATTCCGCTGCGTAATGGACGCGGCGTATTAAGGGCCGCTTGCAATCGGAAGCGCGTTGTTTTAAACTCAAGACCGGCGGGAGAAACCCTCCCGCCGCTTTTTTGCCTTTACGCGGTGATTTAACATGAAACAGATAGGACGCTTTCATTTGGTTTTAATCCTGATCGCGGCGCTTGCGGGCGCGGCGGCTCTTTCCTGCTCGAAATCGAGCGACAACAAACCGGCCGACAACGACAACGCGGCTGAAGAGACGGAACAGGCGGTCGAGGAAAGCGAGCCCGCTCAGGAAAACGACAAGGACGCCGAGGAGACCCCCGACTATGAAAAGCAGTGCGACAACTCATTTGACTGCGCGCTGGGATTCTATTGCGGCGCTTATTATCAATGTATGCAAAACTGCAACGACTCGGATAAAAAGTGCAAAAGCGGCGAATTTTGCAACGGACTTGGTCAGTGCGTAGAGCTCAGGCCCGCCGACAACGACGCTGAAGACGTTCTTTGTCAAGCCGGAACCAACGTTGACTGCCCGACCGGTTACGTATGCGGCGATAACGACAAATGCGTTGAAGGATGCGACTCGCGGGCGGACTGCCCCGTTTACTGGGACTGCGCCAACCGAAAGTGCTTCAAACCCGGAATCGACGGCGACGAAGAGACCGGCTGCAAGACGAGCGACGACTGTCCGCAGGGAAAAGTTTGCTCCGGCGGTTTGTGCGTTTTCCCGAATCAAGACGGCGACGCGGAAGAATTTGAGTGCATGGCGGCTTGCGCGACCGATTTGGACTGCAATCCGGGCAATTACTGCGGCGCGGGCAACTGCTGCCGGCGCGACTGTTCCGAGAATAAAGACTGTCCGCAGGGGCTTTTATGTCAGGTCGAGCGCGGGAAGTGCGTAAACCCGCCGACCGATCAGGACAACGACGTTCCGGAGGCGATTGCCTGCACGGCAGAGCCCGACTCCTGCGCTATTCACAGTTATTGCAAAAACGGCGTATGCGATTTCGACTGCATTGAAGACAAAGACTGCAACGACCCGAAGAAATCGTGCGACAACAAAGGGCGCTGCGTAACCGCGGACGCCGACGCCGACGCCGACGTCGATAAGGACGACGCTCTTAACTCGTGCGGAAAGGACGAAGACTGTCCGGCGGGTTATTACTGCGCGTCATCGCTTTTAAAGTGCGCTTTCGACTGCCAGAACAACGACCAATGCGGGCCGGGAAGCTATTGCGACAACAGAGGCAGATGCCAGACGAGCGCCGAAGAGGGAGACCAAGACAATCATTGCCTAGTCAACGAAGACTGCATATTGGGCTATTACTGCGGTCCGAACAACGTTTGCGTCGCCGACTGCTATCTTAATCATCCGTGCGAGGACGGATACATTTGCGACGCAAGAGGCCGCTGCGTTCTTGCGCCCGAACAGGACGAAACGGAGCCGGACTTTACCCGCTGCGCCAAAGACGACGACTGCCCGTCTAACATGTACTGCCAGGTCGATATTTGCGGCCGCGACTGCGAAACAAACGCGAACTGTATGCAGGGTTACATATGCAGCCCGCGCGGCAAATGCGTAATCGACTACGCCGATTACGACCAGACCGAGAGTTACTGCGGCCCGGTTCCGCCGGTTGAAAAGGCGTGCGCCAAAGCCTCCGACTGCCGCCTGATAATGGCGTATAACAACTGCCAGTGCGACGCCGCCGGACCTAAAGAATACCGCGAGACGATTCCGCCTTACATATGGGTCGGCTCGGACTGCATAATAGACGCGAACAACTGCCAAACCGCGCCCGAATGCGCAAGCTATCCGGTCGATTGCGTGAACAACGTTTGCGTATTGTTAGGCGGCGACGCCGACGCGGACGTTCCGGCGAAAAAGAAGAAGAAGTAAAAGGCGACTTAAAAAGAAAGCCCTCCGAACGGAGGGCTTTTCTTTTACGGGCAAAGTAAAGGTTAAATCAGCGCGGTTGAGAAATACCGCTCCGCTCTGTCTGGCAAAACCGTAACGACGCGAGCCGATGGCCCCAGCTTCTTCATCATTTGCACGGCTCCGAATACGTTGGCGCCGCTTGAGGTGCCGACTAGTATGCCGTGGTTGCGCGCAAGCGACCGCGTTACGGAAATAGCCTCGTTGTCGTAAACGGTTATAACCTCGTCCACAAGTTTCTCGTCAAGCACCGGCGGGACGAAGCCGTCCCCGATGCCCTGAATCTTATGAACAGGCCGCAGGCCGGGCTCTTGCTTTAACAGCGCCGAGTGCCCTTCGGGCTCTATCGCGACGATTTTTACGTTCGGGTTGCGCTCTTTTAAAAAAGTCCCTACCCCCTGAAGCGTGCCGCCGGAGCCGACGCCCGCGACGAAAGCGTCCACTCGTCCGTCCATTTGAGCCCAGATTTCTACCGCGGTCGTATTGTAATGGCATTCGGGATTGTGCGGGTTTTCAAACTGCCGCACAACGAAGACGTTCGGGTCGGCGGCCATTTGGTCGCGTCTGTCCACCGCGCCTTGAATGCTCAGTTCGGTCGGCGTCAGAACCAGCTCTGCGCCCAGCGCGCGGATTATCTTCTTGCGCTCTTCGCTCATGCACTCCGGCAAAACGATGCGCGTTTCGTAACCCTTCAAGCCCGCTATAAGCGCGATGCCTATGCCGGTGTTGCCGCTCGTCGCTTCCACTACTACCATTCCTTTTTTAAGCGCGCCGCTCTCCTCCGCCTTTTCTATAATATATTTGGCGATGCGGTCTTTGATGCTTCCGCCGGGGTTTAAAAATTCCGCCTTTGCGAAGACCGGGCAGCCTTCGTTGTAATTAATTTCGAGCATCGGCGTGTCGCCGATGATGTCTAAAACGGTGCGAACGGGATGTTTGCGAAACATTTTACTCTCCGATTACTTCTCCGATGTAAAATTATTTGGACGCCGCAATTAAAATCTCTTTCACAGTCTTTACTACGTAATCAATTTCGGCTTCCGTCATGCCGGAAAACAGCGGAAGACTGATGATGCGGTCGAACAGTTTCGTCGCGACCGGCCAGTCTTCGGGCTTGCAGCCGTAGGTTTGCTCGTAGTAAGTGTGCAGGTGAAGCGGCCGCCAGTGAACCGAGCACCCCACGCCGCGCGCGCGCAGCTCGTCGAAAAACGCGTTGCGGTCTATCGTCAGCTTATCGAGATTCAGCTTGACCTCGAACAGATGCCACGCGTGAACGCGGTCCGCGTCGTCGTAAGGCAGTTCCATCTGCTCCATGGTTCCGAACTCTTTGAAGTAACGGAGGACGACTTCCTTGCGGTTCCGGCGCATTTGTTCCGCGCGCGCAAGCTGATGCACCCCCACGGCGGCGGCTATGTCGGTGAGGTTGTATTTAAACCCCGGCGCGACGATGCGGTAATCCCATTTTTGCTTGCCGTAGGAGTAACGCTTCCACGCGTCCTGCGACAATCCGTGCAGCGACATGACGCGCATACGGTCGGCGAGCGTCTCGTCGTCGGTAACGGCCATGCCGCCCTCGCCGGTCGTAATGGTTTTGTTGGCGTAAAACGAAAAGCACGTTACGCGGCTCGTATTCTGGCCGCATTTAATCCAAGGAGAGTTTTCGTTCTCGCGCCACGCCGCGGGGAAGGAGTGCGCGGCGTCCTCTACTACCCAAAGATTATGTTTGGCCGCGAATTCGTTTACCTTGCGCATGTTCATCATAATGCCGGCCTTGTGAACCGGAATTATTCCGACGACCTCGGCGTCTCTGGGGACGCCCGCGAGCTTTCCTTCGCGCAGCGCCGCGAGCCGTCTTTCGGCGTCGTCCAAATCCATATGGTCGCCGTTGGGCTCGCTGTCCACCATGATGGGAACCGCCCCAACGTATCGCACGACTTCCGCGGTGGCCGCGAAGGTAAGCGTCGGGACTAGGACGCCTTGCCCGGCTTTTAGGCCGAGAGCCTCTACCGCCAAATGAAGCGCGGCCGTGCAGGAGTTTAACGCAACGGCGTATTTGCCGCCGGTCGCTTCTATGAACCCCTGCTCGAACCGTTTTGCGCGCGCGCCGGTGGTGAGCCAGCCGCTTTTAAGAACGGCGGTAACTTCGTCAATTTCGGCCTGCGAAATGTCGGGTTTTGCGAACGGAATATTCATCTGGGTCATTTGCGCCTTCTTGCGTTAATTAATACAAAAATAAAATTATCCGTTTCTTTTTTTCAGCTCTCCGAAAACTTCCACCCATTGGCTGATTATACGCTCCGCCGAGTATTTTTCGGCCTCTTTCAACGCGTTGGCCGAAAGGCTTTTTTTAAGTTTAGAGTCTAAGAAAACTCTGCGCAGAGCGTTTGCAATCGCAGTCGCGTCTTTCGGCGGAACCATGAGAGCGGTTTTATCGGGTTCGACCATGTACGGTATGCCGCCTACGTTCGTCGTAATAATAGGTAGTCCGAACGACAACCCTTCGATGAGCGTTATCGGCGCGTTGTCCACGCTCGATGGGTTTACCAAAACGTCCGCCTTCGCGTATTCTTCCGTCATGCGCGGTCTGTCCAAAGAGCCTAAGAATTCCACGCGGTCGGATAGTCCGGCGGCTTCGGCCATTTCCCGCAGCCGTTCAGCCTCGGTTCCGCTTCCGGCGAGCGCAAGCCGCGCCTGCGGAAACTCCGCGGCGATTTGAATGAACGCTTTTAGCGCGACGTCCATGCAGTAATGCGGGTAAAGGTTGCGGTTGGCGAGAATGCGGAAAGGAACCGCCTTGCGCGGCGCGACGTCGAAGTAAAGAAAATTAGGAATTATTCCGACCTCGACGCCCAGCGAATCGAAAAAGCGCTTTAAAAATTCCGACTGGACGAGGATTTTGTCGGCTTTTTTAAAAAGGGGAAGCGTTTTTAAAACATGCCCGGTAAAAAAAGTCGCCGCGTCGCCCGAATGGTACATTACGACTATCGGTCTTTTAACCGCTTTGGAAAGAACGATTAGAGGCAGCGTGAGCGATAGATACGACATGTACGAATTGGCGTGAACGTTTATAACGTCGTATTTGTCTCGGTTAATAAGCAGCTTTGACATTATGTCGGCCATGCGCGTAAAATCCCGCGCGCCTATGCGGTACACGCTTTTTCTTTCGCGCCCTTTAACGTCAACTTTAAAAACTTCCACCCCTTTTTCCGCGAGTCGGGTAGAAAGCGCGTCGATGAGCATCGACATTCCGCCTCGCGGCGGCGGAAACGTGCCGACCAATGCTACTTTGAGGTTATCGTCGTTTTTTTTCGCCTTGCTGCCCATGCTTTTCTCCGGCGTTTTCTTTTAAACGAGGCGCTGATTGTTCTGCTTGACCGCCGCGCCGTACCCCAAACGGACGTCAACGAGGTCGCGCTCGTCTTTTATCACGACCTTTAAAATTATCGGCGTCTTCATGTCGGCGTTCCAAAGTTTAAGCGAGACTTCCCCTAAAATTTTTCCCCATTCGCGCATGCTTATTCCGCCGAAACCCGCGCCTAAAGTCGGCGTGGCGACGTCGGAAATTCCGGCGTTGGAAAGCCACAACAGCGCGTCGAAAAGCGATTCTTCTATTCTGCGCGGCCCTGCGGTCGGTTCCGCGCTTAAATTAAAAACCACCAGACGCGCGAAAAGGGCGTCGGCAATAAACGGATGGCTTTCCACCATCATGCTGCCCAGCGGTATCGGCTCGCTCGATAGCGCGCGCCGTACAAGGCTTCCCAGCTCGTCGGTCGCGGAGTCGAGAGCGGGTTCGCGAATGCCCAAAAGCGGAGACATGACCTGCATGGTGTCTTCAGGCCAAAGCAGCGCCTTGCATTCTTCCTCAAGGGGTTCCCCGATTTTAAACCGAACCGTTATTTTTTCCGCCATGATTTGCGTTTATTCCGACCGGCTCTTCCGTTTTACATATAATCCTCGAAGCCTGCCTGACCCCAATGGCATTTTTTAAACTTTTTGCCGCTTCCGCACGGGCAGGGGTCGTTGCGGCCGACTTTTTCGACCGTTCTTTTTTTCGTCATCATCTTGGCTCTGGCGCGTTTGTCCTTAGCTACGATAGAATCGCCGTGAACTTCGGTTACCTGCTTTTCGAGTTTTTTCTGTTTCTCTTCGGCGATCTTTTCCTGATCCAAGTTCGCCTGCTTGAACTCAAGCATGAAGACGTAGCGCGCGCTTTCGTTCGTAATGCGCTCTATCATCGCCTCGAACATGGCGTACCCTTCTTTTTTGTACTCCTGCTTCGGGTCTTTTTGGCCGTAACCGCGCAGGCCGATTCCTTCGCGCAAGTGGTCCATCGCCAAAAGGTGGTCTTTCCACTGCCTATCGAGTATCTCGATGTGAATTGAGCGAACCTGTTTGCCGAAGTGATCCTGCGCCACGCGGGCGCCGACTTTGTACAGAAAGTCGGCGAGCGATTCCTTGGTCGGGAAATGAGAGGCGTCAACGTTGCTTACTACGTTCATCGCGGCGCGCATGAATTGCGCTATCGCGGGCCACGGATAGTTTTCGGTAGAGCCTTCGGGCAGGCTTCGCAGCATTCCGTCTATCTGCTCGAAGAGCGCGGATTGGAAGACGCGCCCCGCCGCGTCGATGCGGCGCATAAGCTCTTTTTCGGCGGCGTCGTAAATGTAGCGAGCTACGGCGTCCTTCGAGACGCCTTACTCTTTGAACGTTTCGGGCGACATTTCGAGACTCAGCTTGAACATAGTATTGGCTTCTTCGTTCAGCGAGTCCCACGGGTAGTCTTCGGGCTCGGCCTTCGGGTCGATTTGGTTGACGATGCCGAAGATGATGTCTTCTATTTTATTTTTATGGTCTTCCAGCCAGTCGGTTCCTGCAAGAATTTGCCTGCGCAAAGCGTAAATGGTTTTGCGCTGCTGGTTCATAACGTCGTCGTATTCCAGCAAGTTTTTGCGGATATCGAAGTTGCGCGCCTCGACGCTTTTCTGCGCTTTTTCAATCGTGTTGGAGATAATGCGGTGCTCGATCGGAACGTCGTCGGGCATGTTGAATCTGTCCATGAGGTTTTTAAGCCTCTGGCCGGCGAATAGTCTGGCTATGTCGTCCTCAAGCGAGATGAAGAAACGGCTCGCGCCCGGTTCGCCCTGACGACCGGAACGTCCGCGCAATTGGTTGTCGATGCGGCGCGACTCGTGGCGCTCGGTGCCCAGAACGAACAATCCGCCCGCCGCTATTACTTCGGCGCGCTCTTTTTCCCATTCAGGCAGGAGCTTCTCGCGCACGCGCTTAAACTCTTCCAACGGCGCGTCGAAGTTGTAGCCGAGCTTTTCCCACGTCATAAAGTCGACGTTGCCGCCTAGAATAATGTCGGTTCCGCGTCCAGCCATGTTGGTGGCGATTGTAACCATCCCTTTGCGTCCGGCCTGAGCGATGATGGCGGCTTCTTTTTCGTGAAACTTAGCGTTGAGAACCTGATGCGGAATGCCCCGCTTTTCCAGCATTTTGGAAAGATATTCCGATTTCTCGACCGAAATTGTGCCGACCAGCGCGGGCTGGCCGTTTTTATGCAGCTCTTCTATTTTGTCGGCAATAGCTATCCATTTTGCTTGTTCGGTTTTGTATATTACGTCCTGATAGTCTTTGCGAATCATCGGCTTGTTCGTCGGAATGACGTTGACGCCGAGGTTGTAAATTTGTTTGAATTCCACGGCTTCGGTGTCGGCGGTTCCGGTCATACCCGCGATTTTTTTATACATTCTGAAGAAGTTTTGAAGCGTGATTGTGGCGAGAGTTTGGTTTTCGCTTTCAATCGGAACCCCTTCCTTGGCTTCAATCGACTGATGCAGCCCGTCCGACCAGCGGCGTCCCGGCATTGTGCGTCCGGTGAATTCGTCGACTATGACGACCTTCTTTATCCCTTCTTCCTCCATCAGCACGTACTCGCGGTCGAGGACGTAAAGGTTGTGCGCCATCAGCGATTGATGGACGAGGTGCAGTATTACGATATTCTTGGGGTCGTATAGGTTATCGACGCCGAGCAGTCTTTCGACTTCGGTTACGCCGTTTTCGGTAAGCTCGACCGCGCGGTCTTTTTCATCCACCGAGAAAAGAAGAATTTTTTCGGCTTCGGCCTTTTTTTCTTTTTCCGAGAGAGGACGGCCGATTTCGGCTTCCATCCGCTCTATAATTTTTTCGTATTGCGGCAGACGCGGGCGGTTCTTTTCAACCAATTTACGAATGGCGTTGTTGACCTCGACGTACTTGTGCGGGTCTTCCTCCGACGGGCCGGAAATAATCAGCGGCGTTCTCGCCTCGTCGATTAGAATGCTGTCAACCTCGTCGATTATGGCGTAATGCAGTTCGCGCTGAACCATTCGCGCAAACGAATACTTCATGTTGTCGCGCAGGTAGTCGAAGCCGTATTCGTTGTTGGTGCCGTAGCAGATGTCGCTTCCGTAGGCGGCTTTCTTCTCGGCTTGACTCTGTCCGTGGTAAATGATGCCGACGGAGAGACCGAGAAATTTGTAAATGCGCCCCATCCACTCCGAGTCGCGTTTGGCTAGATATTCGTTGACGGTTACAAGGTGAGCTCCGCGCCCGGTGAGCGCGTTAAGAACTAGGGGCGAGGTTGAGGTAAGCGTCTTTCCTTCGCCGGTGCGCATTTCGGCGATGATTCCTTTGTGAAGAACTAAACCGCCGAGCAGCTGAACGTCGAAGTGCCTTTGGCCGAGCGTGCGTTTGGCCGCCTCTCTCGTCATCGCGAAAGAGTCGGGCATGATTTGCATTAAAAGCTCTTCCTGCTTTTCGTTCTTTTCTTTTATGTCGCTTATCGGGGAAAGAGCGTTATCGAGCGTTTGGCGCAACTTGGCGATTTCCGAGCGTATCTCGTCGTCGGTCATCGCGGCGTAGCGGCTTTCCAGCTCGTTGGCGCGTATTATGTACGGCCACAGCTTGCGCAGTTCGCGTTCGTTCGCGCTGCCGAATAATTTGCGTGCGATAGCTTTAAACATCAATGCCTCCACTGCGTTAAACCTGCAAATTATAGACTAATTCGCTTTAAATTACAAATGTCCTTGCCTTGTTTCGGCGCATAAACATACATTTAATATAGTTTAAAATAAAGACGCGCCTTTGCGGTCCGCCGGGCCGCATTTTTATTTGCGTTGTTTGCGTTTAAACTTTCAACTCGCCGCAAAACAATAATGTCTTATTGCGCGAATGCAACTTATAAAATAAAAAGGCCGCTAATAAAAAAGGGCAGGAAGCCCTGCCCTTGTTTGCGGTATATTTTAATTTTACTGGAAATAATACCTTCCGCCGGCTCGGTTGATTATGAAGTCTATCTTCGGGTGCTGGTTGGAGTCTCCCGGAATCAGCTCGAAGAACTGCGTGTACGCCGGTATCATGGAGCCGCTTAAGTAAAAGCGGACGATAACCTGCGCAGGTTTGTAAAAACATCCCGGCACGTGAGTGCAGACGTTGCAGTCGTTGCAGCAAAGCGAGCCCCAGAAGCAGAATATTGACCAGCAGCGGCAGCCGCAGTTGTCGCAGTCGCGCTCGGATATGCGGCAGTCGTCGTAGCCTCCGCAGTCTTCGGGCGCTTTTGTGTAGTAAAGCGTCAGTTTATACGAGCCGTCCGCCGGGTCTTTGTGGATAATTTCTTCGGCGCTTATTCCGTCGCGGCTGTCCCGCACGAATTCAGGCTTTCCGTAGCCGAATCCGCGCCAGTTGGGGCTTGTGTTGTTCGGGTTGCAGTCGTCGCTGCCGTTGTTGAAGTAGCCGCCCGGTCTTATGTAATGCAAATCTACGTTGCCGCCGTTGTTCCACGTCGCTTTCATCGTAAGCCACTCGTTGTAGCCAACGTGCACGTTGACGCTCGCCTTCGCCTTGCTCCATAGTCCGTCGTCGTCTTTGACGATTAGGAAGACCATGAAGTCGCCCGGAGTAACGAACGGGAACGAGCGCTCTACGCCTCCGCCTATGTTCGTTTCTTCGACGCAGTTCTCGCCGTCGATTTTGCAGACCGACCAAGACCATTCAACTATCGTTCCGTCAACGTCGCTGGAGAGCGAGCCGTCGAAGACGACCGTGTCGCCCAAATTTGCGACGACGTCGGTCAGTCCCCCGGTCTTTTCGGCGGCGGCGGGAACCGGATAAGCCTGACAATCCACTACTAGAACGCTGTCGGGGAGAGAGAAACTCTTGCCGCCGTTCTGGTCGGCCACCTGAAGCGTAACGGTGGTTTCGCCGTATTTCGTGAAGCCGATTTTCGTCTTCGGCGTTGTGTTGTTGCTGCCGGGAGGATACTTGAAGGCGTCCCACGGCGCCGCGTCCCACTCCCACGCCGTAACCGAGTCGTCCGGATCGACGTCGTAGGAGGTTGAGCCGTCAACCTCCGCCATGCAAAGGCAGCCGGGGCAGGGCGCGACGTCCGGCTCCGGTATGTTTAGACGCCTTTTGCCGACTTTCGGGTCGGCTGGATCGCCGGCGGGCGAGTGAATAATTGCAAGCGGTTCGGTATTGCTGCCGCTGTTGGCCTTTAATTGCAGGCGGTATTTAGGGAAGAACGGACTATCCTTGTCGTCGTGATCGACGACGAGCGTGTTGAATTGCGGTCCGGTGATTATTTCGGGCGCGGTATAGGAGAGCGAAACTTTAATCGTTTCGGTCTCCGCTATATCCAGAGGGAACGGCTTTCCGCTCGGCGTCGCGACGCTTTCGATTTTAAACGGCCCTTCCTCGGAATCGAGCGAAACGCCTAATATAGTAAGCGGCCCTTTGCCGACGTTCTTTATTTCGGCCAAAGCCTTTTTGGGCGGCGAACCGAAAACGAGGAAGCCGAAGTTGACGACGTGAACCG
The DNA here is from genome assembly GCA_964400725.1 of uncultured Myxococcales bacterium. GTDB lineage: Bacteria > Myxococcota_A > SURF-8 > SURF-8 > CAYNVS01 > CAYNVS01. The sequence continues at coordinate 124,461 of CAYNVS010000005.1, read as the reverse complement.
GCGTCTCCCGGATTGTAACTCCCGCGTCCGAGCTTGTCGCGACGACTTTTATTTCGGGCGCGATTGCGTGCGTCATAATTATGGCCGCCTGAGGCGAAAGAGCCGGGTCGGCGCAGTAGCATTCGGGGCAGCCGGACGCGTTTGCGTTGCTTGCGTTGCTGCAAACGTAAAGCCAAGCCATTTCGTCGCCCAAGGCCGGCGGAGTATATTCTATTTTTACCGGCGCGCTCGAAGAAGGCAGAATTTCGTTGGAAACCGAATCGACGATTTTAAATTTGCTTCTCGCCGTAACCGGCGCGACGTTTACTTCGCCGATTTCAAGGCTCGCGGTGCCGTTGTTATTAATGTTAAACTGCGTGGAGTTCTTAACTCCCACCTGCGCCTTGTCTATAATCAGAGTTTCGGGGACGATCTCGATGAGAGGCAGAACGCCGCCGCCGCCAAGGGTCAGTTTAGGACTGTCCGCGGCCATCTCCACAACTTTAACGGTTGCTTTACAGTTCACCGGCCCTTCGGCGTACGGCGAAAATATCGCCCAGAAGAGCTTTGTCTCGCTTGCGTTCATAGTAAACGGCGGCCGGTCGGTCGGATCTTGAGGGTTTGCCGGATTTTTGAGTATTTTATACGGGCCGCAGTTTTGGTCGAACTCGAACTTTTCAACCTCAACGTCAACGGCGCTTGTGTTTACAAGCTGGAACGGCAGCTGCGCCGAGCGTCCGACTATTACGGAGCCGAAATCGAGATTGTCGGGGAGGACGCTTACGTAACCGGGCACGCCTTCCCCCTGAACGGTCAGGATTACGGGGTTGTTCGTCGTTTCGTCCTCTTCGCTCGTGGCGTAAATTTTTAACATGCAAAGATCGATGCGGGCCGCGCGCGGCAAATAGGTCAGCGTTGCGCTGGTCTTTTCGCCGGGTTGAAGCGTAATTACGGGCGGTTTGTCGGTAATGCCGTAGGCCGAGGAACAGTTGTCTGAGAGCTTGACGTCGCGCACGACCAGAGGGGCGTCGCCTACGCTGTGAATTAAAAGCGGAATCGCCTTAGATCTGTTGAGCTTTACTTTGCCGAAATCGAGGCTCGTCGGTTCGACCTCGATGTTGGGGATAGAGCCTCTGCCGCTTATCGGTATGACCGATTTGGTTCCGGGCGCCTTGTTGTCGTTGCTTGTTACCGTCAGGTTTTCGGTCAGAATGTCTCTTTCCATCGGCCTGAATTCGACAATTAATTCGGCGCAGTCTTTTTCGCCGCCGCCGCGAGGAGCGTTAAGGGAGAATGGAGTTAACGGCGCGAAAACTTTGAAACTGTCGTTCAGCGGGTCGTCCAGCGAAACGCTTGTAACAACCAATTGCGCGTTGCCGCCGTCGTTTTCGGCGTTGCACAGTTTTACGGTTTGGCGTTTTGGGAAATGCGTTTCCGTCAATACGAGACCGAAATTTACCTCGGAGACGTCGAAGTAGGCGATGGGCGTTCCTTTGTAATCGGTCGTCAAATGAATTTTGGCCGCATTGTTCGGCACGGTTTCGTCGTTGGTAACTATATAAAAATACGCGGAATCGGTTCCTTCGTTTTTCATGTTGTAAACAAGCGTGAAAGTCGCCTCTCCAGCCGGAGGAACCTCGGAGTTAATCGCGGGAGCAACGTCGATTTTGAATTCCTGCTGCGGAATTTCTTCTTCAATATAGAAGTAGATGAGTTTGAGCGGGGCGTCGCCTATGTTTTTAATCGTTATTTCCCGCGAAACGGGAATATTGAGGAACGCCGCGCCGAATCCAGCCGCGTCGGGGTAGGAAATTTTAGGTTTTGCGCCTTCCTCGTACTCTATTTGCTCTTCTTCAATTTCGGCTTTTTCGTCCTTGTCGGCTTCGACTTTGTCGCCGTCCAATTCCATATTTTCTATGCAGGTTCCAACTATGCAGGAAAAGCCCGTCGCGCATTCTTCGGATGATTTGCAGTTTTTAACCTGACAAAAACCTGAAACGCAGCTTAGGCCGTCCTTGCAGTCTCGGTCGAATGTGCAGGCGTCGCCGAGCCCTGGAATCGTTTTTTTCCCGCCGGTCGATCCGGTCGAGCCGCAGCCCGCAAACGCGTACGCGAAAAGCGCCAGCGCCCCTAGAAGCGCCGCGCCGCGGAAAAATTTTGAAAATTTAAAAAATTTAGTCATCGTAAGCTCCGTTAATGCCCCGAACGGCGCCGGCAAAACGACTTTTTTTGCCGCCTTTTAAAGAACCTGCAATACAATTAATATTATACTACACCATTTTTAATTCTAACATTAAATTCTCATAATCACAAAAGTTTTTTGGAATTTATGAAGTCTGGAAATTCTACCTTCGATCGTGTTGCGCATCTCGTAAAACAAGTATGCGGAATAAGATGGCGCGAGCGAATAATTAAAAACTGAAGTATTCAGCTCGACGGCGTCGCTGTAATAGTTTCGTTACGGTTCGCTCGATGCGTCTTTGCGCGAACTGATTCCTTTTGGCTTAGGGCAAACGCTGCGCAAGCCGTCAATGTGTTCGTGGAGTTGTTGGCGAATAGGAGCCCACATTGGGTCTAAAATAAAATCAACGCCCTCGCGTCGCGCTAGTTTTGCGGCTGGAACAAAATCGGAATCGCCCGATACTAAAACTATTTGATTAACTTGACCTTTGAACACAATTGAAGCAATATCCAGACCAAGACGCATATCTACGCCTTTTTGACGGAGATTGAGAGAAAAGTCGTCGTCGGTAAGAGTTGTCCAGTCGCGTTTGCCTGATAAAAGTTCCTTTTGAACATTGGGAATAAGTTGCCAATGAACCAAATTCGTTGGAATTTCGCCTAATCGAAGCGCAACTTTTCTTTTTCCGCGTAATTCGTTGTGGAATTCGCTGCGCCATATAGCCGTAGGAGTAAGAGAAAAATCGACCGCTTTTTTGCTGATGGGTCTATGTCCTTTCCACGCGGCGGGCGGCGCGTCGTAAACAAATATACGATATAGGCGCGCTATCCGCTTGCCGCTTTGACTTTCGTTAAGATGATCAAACGCCGTACAATAAAGACGTTCTGCGGCTTGGTTTGGCGTTAATGAGCCATAAATTAGACGGGCTCTTTTTATAAAAAAAGCCGCATCGAAAATAACGGCGGTTATGGTAGGAGTAAGATGTCTTATTAATAATTCGGAATCAAAAAAAGAGCCCCGGGGTTGGGCATGTCTAGAATAATAAAGACTATGCTTACTGCCGGGGGCGGATGATAATTTATTCATATACATTTCCTTTTAGATTGTCAAGATTTCCAGCTCGTTTGCAAAAAATAACAAAAAGCGGAGCAATTGGCAATAATAAAACAAATTTCTGCAACATATTTTTTCTTAATTAGATAATGATAATCCTTCTTGTAAATAAAAACCCCCGCTTTCGCGGGGGCTTATCGACTGATTGCCGGTCGGTTTACTCGCGGTCGTGGTCATGGTCGCGGTCGCGATGCTCGTGCTCGTGATGTTTGTGCATTTCTTCTTCCCACTCTTTGTCGCCTACTATTTTTGCGTTGGCGCGGATGTATTCCATCAGTTTGAACTCGCGATACACTTCCTTCCACTCTTCGGCGCTTTGCTCGGCGCGGATTTTCTCTACCGGAACGCGCTCAAGCTCGGCGACCTTCTTCAGGTACTCGTCCACTTCCGCGTCCGAAATCTCCATCGGAACCTGCTTGGCGAGCTTCTTCATAACTATCGCGGAAACCGCGCCCGCGCTCGCTTCCATTTTGATTACGTTGTCGATTTCGCTCACAAGGCTCTCTTCTTCGCGGCTCAACTTTTTCTTGTCTTTCACGATTTGGAAGACGTTCGGGTATTTGGAAACGAAGAAGCGGCTGTAAAGCTCGTAGAAGAGGCGAAGCGGAGGCTGGAAGGCGAACTTTTTTTGTACGCCCATGCTGAACACCTGAACGATTCTGTCGCGCGCGTTTATAGCCCACTCGAAATAAGTTTCTTTTTCAAGATACTTATTGAACTCCTCGTCGGAAGCGAAGTTTTCGCCCATAAGGCTCCAAAGCTCCGCGCCTATCGCCGGAGTCTTTTTGACTTTTATTTCCTTTATTAATACGGAAACTATCGCTTTGGTCTTTTCCGGAGTGTCAAGCGTCTCGGTCTGCTCGACGCCCAGCTTGGCTTTGAGGATTATCTCTTTTACGGCGGGGAACGGCAGGCGCTTGAGGTCTGCGGGCTTGCCGAGGTCGATTTCCACGTTCTCTTCGACCGTTTTCTTGTCGGGCAGGTCGGCGTCGGCGACGGAAATATCGCAAATAATTACGTCTCCTTCGACCGCGACGTCTCTGTCGGCGGCGGGCGCGAGGAAAGAATACTTCTGCTGCAATGCGGCGGCGCGCTGTTCCAGCATAGCTTTTGGAATTTTAACCGCGCTCTCGAAAAGCTCTATTTCGCCCACCGGTATTTCCGGCACCGCGGGGTCGGCCTCAACGTGTATTTCGATTTCTATTCCTTCGCCGTCCTTGTAGGCGATTTGCAGCTTCGACTGATCGAGGACGTAGCGGTCGTAAATGTCGCGGCTCTCGGCTTTGCTCCAATCGGCGAGGGCTTTGTCGGCGAGAGCGTTAAGCGCGTCGTTGAAGATTTCCTTGAAGAACTTTGTTTTTACCATTTGCAGCGGCGCGTGCCCTTTGCGGAATCCTTTCAGCTCGACCATCGGCTGAATTTCCTTGGCGACCTTATCGAGTTCGGAAGACGTTTCTTCCGGCGTAAAGTAGAATTTAAGAACGAGCTGCGTGGGGCTTACGACTTTAGTCTCTCTGATTTCCATTATTGACTCCTGTGTTTTTATTAAATTGGCTGCGCAATTATCTTTTGCCCGGCTCTTCGCGCCGCGCCGGTTATCAATAGTCGTCCAGCGAGAACGGAAGGCTCGACGATTTGGCGGCCTCGTTCATTTTATGATCTTTGATTTCTATCTTCGAGTTCTTCTTCAGGTAATAGACGTATCCGGCGAGATTGGCTTTCTTGGCCTCGCTGTGCGCCGCCTTCGATTCGGTTTTATACTCGGACTCGAACTTTTCTTTTGTCGCTTCTTCTAAGCTCAAAAGGCGGATGATGTAAACGCTGCCGTTTACGACGAACGGGCCGGCGACCGGCGCCTCTTTGGTAAGTTTGAACGCCGCGTTCATAATGTCGGGCGCAAATCCGATGCCGCGCACGGCTCCGCCGCCCCGCGGGAACGGCTTGGTTCTGCCGCTCGAAACGCCGCTTTTCGGGTCTTGTTCTATCGGTTTTTTAGTAGTTTCGCCCTCTTCGTCTTTTTCATAGGGAACCACGTCGTTGACGGTTTTGCCGGCCATAAGCTGCGCGAGATAATCGTTGGCTTTGGTTTTGAGGAAGTTTTCCTTCGCTTCGGCCTCGTAAAGTTTTTTAGCTATGGTCGATTTAATAGAATCGTTCAGCTCGCTTTTTTCTTCGGGTTTAATTTCCTTAAGCATTACGACGTAATATTTTTCGCCGCCCTTAATTTGGATAGGTCCGAGCAAATCGCCCGGTTTGGCCGAAAAGACCGCGGTTTCAAGCTCTTTTTCTATTTCGCCTTTGCGCAGTTCGGCGTTGTCTTTGAACTGCGCGCCTTTAACCGTTTTGGCCGCGTCGCCGAGGCTTTTGCCGGACGCCGCGTTTTTAACTTTGGCCGCGCGGTCGCGGGCGACGGAGAACGATTCGCCTTCCTCTACCGTAATGACGACCTGATCGACCGTCGCGCGTTCGGGTTTGTCGAACTCCTTGCGGTTGAGGTCGTAATAATCTTTAATTTTGCTTTCGTTGGCGGCGATGAATTTCTTAAGGTCTTCTTCTTTCGCCTCGGCTTTGTAACCTAGAGCTTCGGCCTTGTCGCCGTCGAGCATTATGAATTCCAAATCGACCTTGGTGTTTGAAATTTTATAGTTTTCCCACGCCTCTTCTTTGCTGGCGTAAGAAAGGTCTTGAATCGCCTTACGCAGCAAATCGGTGGCCAAATCAACCCGCAGATTAGCCTCGTAAGCCTTGGCGTTTCCTACGCGGCTGTGGTACATTTCGGCGGAAAATTTGCCGTCTTCCTGAAAATTGGGGTTTGCGAGTATGTATTCGGCCAGCGCGTCGTCGGAAATTTTAATTTTCATCTTGGCGGCTTCCTGCTTCCAAAGCATATCCGCCACCATGCCGTCTAAAATGTTCCGCTTAAACGAATCGATTTTATCCTCCGGCATGTTCCGTTCGTAAGGCTTGTATCTATCGTAGTTTTGGTCGAAGTCGAATTTGGAAATAATCTCGCCGTTTACTTTGGCGATGTCGTCTTCGGCGCCGAAATGCGCTCTGCGGAACGAGCCGGGGCCGAAACTGATTATGAAGGCCAGTATGACCACTACGAATAGGAACATACCGATCCATGAAACCGTTTTTCTGCGCATCTGATCAAGCATTTCTTACTCCTCTTACTATAAAGAAAGAACTTGAGGAACAAACAGAAGGAAATATTTAACCAATATGCCGTAAAAAATCAAGATATTAATTCATTTATTATAATAACCGCTAGTCGGACGCCGGCGAATCCAGCTTTTAATAACAATTAGCCGAAAAATTAAATTTTCCAGTCGGCGCGGGAGCGTTTTTTAGTTTTAAGTCGTGTAAACAAAAAATCCCCCTCGCTTTTTAGCAAGGGGGACTCTCTTTAAATATTTTTAATGGTCGTTACGCGCTTATAACGCCGAAATTATGACTTTACGCGTCCTTTTTCCGTCGAATTCGCACAGAAAAACTCCCTGCCACGTTCCCAGCGCGAGTCTGTTTCCGTTTGTGGGCAGCCACAGCGAACATCCGAATAGGGACGATTTGATGTGCGCGTCGGAATTTCCTTCCAAGTGTTTGTATCCGTTTTTATGCGGAACGAGTTTAGCCAGATATGTCTCTATGTCGGCGACCACGTCCGGGTCCGCGCATTCGTTTACGATTACGGCGCAGGTGGTATGCGGGATGAAGACGTTCGCCATGCCTTCCCCCTCGTTCGCCCCCATTTCGGCGAGCGCGGCGTTAATCTTCGCCGTTATGTCGATAAAATCGACGCGGGCTTGCGTGGCGACCTCGATTGTTTTGCGTTTAGTCATTTTAACCGCCGCAATGACAGCCGCCGCAGCATCCGCCATTGCCGTGTTTCTCGTTATGGTCTATTATCGCCTTAATCTTTTCGGCTATTTCGACGAACTTCTTTGAAACGGCGCAGTCCGGGTCTTTTAAAACTATCGGCATTCCGGCTTCGCCGCTGTTCGTAACGGTCGGGTCGATGGGGAGCGAGCCGAGGTTTTCGAGCTCAAGCGCCGCGGCCCATTTCTCTCCTTCGTCCGATTTGAAAATTTTCGTCTCGACTCCGCAATGCGGACAAACGAAGGCCGCCATGTTCTCGACGTAGCCCAGAACCGGAATGTTTAGACGCTCGAACATCATTTTAGCGCGCAAAACGTCGGCTACTGCTATTTTTTGCGGCGTCGTAACCATAATCGACTGCGAGCCTTCAAGAAACTGCGCCAGCGAAATTTGCACGTCGCCCGTGCCCGGCGGCATATCTACCACTATATAATCCAGTTCGCCCCACTCGAAGTCGCTTAAAAACTGCTTTAGCGTCGAGTGCAGCATCGGGCCTCGCCAAATGACCGGCTGATCGGGTTTGATGAAATAGCCGATGGAAAGAACCGGCATGTCGGCGATGAAAGGAGGCATGGGCTTCCCTTCGGTTTCCATGAATTTCGGCTCTTTGATGCCGACCATAAGAGGAATTGACGGGCCGTAAATGTCCGCGTCCAGCAGTCCGACCCGCAGCCCCAGGCTTTTTAAAGCGAACGCGAGGTTGGACGCCACGGTGCTTTTGCCCACTCCGCCTTTGCCGCTTGCGACCAGCAATACGTTTTTAACGCCCGCGAGAAACTCTTCTTTTTCTTCCTGACGAAGCGGCTTGGCTCCGAACGTTACGACGCATTTTACTTCCGCGCCGAAGGCGGCCTTTACGGCGTTTTTAACGTCTCCGCCGATTTTATCCTTTAGCGGGCAGGCGGGAGTCGTCAGCGTTATTTCGATTTCGCATTCGTTTTCCGATTTGACTTCCGCTTTGGTAATCATTCCCAGTTCCATCAGCGTTTTGCCGAGCTCCGGGTCCATTACGTCTTTAATCGCTTCAAGCAGCGTTTCTTTGGTCAAAGCCATGCCTGTCTCCTTTCCGTTGCGAAAACATTGCGGCATTAAACGCCGCAGATAATACTTTAAACTGCATTTTCGCTTAAAATGCAAATTGTAATTAACCGCCGCCGCGGCTTTTTCCAAAAGCGCGGACAAGCCGGCGGCGGCCGGGCGAACCCGAAACGGTTTTAAGATTTGTCTTGCGGAGAATAATGCTGTAAAATAAAAACAAATGCGGCTTTATTAACCTGTTTTGTTTTATCGTTTCGCATAAAAGAACGCGGATTTGTTTATGAGTCTCAAACTGCAACAGACGCAAAGCCAGAAGCAGACGCTTTCGCAGCAGCTGGTGCTTACGCAGCAATTGCAGCTGTCTCTCCGCCTTTTGCAAATGAACCGATTGGAACTGAAGGAAGAGCTGCAAAGGCACCTCCTTGAAAACCCTACCCTCGAAGAGGAATACGGCGAAGGATCTTTTGAAACGTACTCCGCCGACGCGAACGAAGAGCGGGGCGAAGGCGGCGCGAAATCGGACGCCGAGCTCAACGTCTCCGAAGCCTCTTTTGAGAACAATATAATAGACGAATACGCCGACGACTCGGCGCAGTTCGGCATGGCGGAACAGGAATGGGACGACTACTTCGACAAGCAGTCGTACGGCTCCACGGCGGGCAGGCAGATGGCGGTTCCCGACGAGGACGACGAATTCATGCCGGAATCGCTTCTAACGAGCAAGCCGTCGCTTGCCGACTACCTGCGTTATCAAATCAACGTCGCCGATTTCGACGAGACGGAAAAGCTGATCGCGGAGGAAATAATAGGCAATCTAGACGAGCGAGGCTATCTCGTATCGTCCGTCGAGCCAGCGCCGGAAAAACAGACGGGCTCCGCCGGCGGCGAAACCGGCGAACCCAATGAAAGCGACGAGAGCGGGCCTATCGTAAAAGCCGCGGCCGTCGATCCGCTGGAGGAAATCGCCGATAAGCTCTCCGCGCCCATTCACGCGGTTGAGAAAATACACGCAAAAGTAATGCGTCTTGATCCGCCGGGCGTCGGAGCGCGCAGCCTCGTGGAGTGTCTGGCCGCGCAGGCCAAAGCGCTGTATCTCGCCGAGGACTCTATCGTTTTGCGGATAATTCGCGAGCGTTTGGATTTAGCGGCTAAAAACAGACTGGATAAAATCGCGAAGGATTTGTCTTGCAGCGTAGAGGACGTGCGCGAGGCTCTGAACGTAATAAAAGGGTTCGACCCAATTCCCGGCCGCAACTTCGCGTCCGAAGAGCCGCGGATTGTTATACCCGACGTCGTGGTCGAAAAAATAGGCGACGAGTTCCGCGTCGTTGTAAACGACGGCGATTTGCCGACGCTGCGCATAAACTCGAATTACAAAAGGCTGCTGAAAGACAAAAACACTCCGCAGGAAGCCCGCGACTATATCAAAAACAAACTCAACGAAGCCGCCATGCTGGTAAGGGCGCAGAAACAGCGCCCCCGCACCATATACCGCGTGGCTGAAATAATAGTAAGGGAACAGCAGGCTTTTTTGGAAAAGGGCGCCGAGGCGATAAGGCCGATGTCGCTGAAGGAGGTCGCCGACGAGCTGGAGCTGCATATAAGCACGGTCAGCCGCGCCACAAGCAATAAATACATGAAGACTCCGCGGGGAGTTTTCGGCCTTAAATTGTTCTTCAGGCAGGGGCTTGAAACGAGCGAAGGGCAGGACATAGTTCCCGAAAAAGTAAAGCGCAGAATAAAGCAGCTCGTCGATTCCGAGGACAAACTTGACCCTTTCACCGACGACAAGCTGGCGCAGATAATCAATTCCGAGGGAGTAAAAATCACCCGCCGAACGGTCGCGAAATACCGCGACATCATAGGCATTCCCTCCCGTTCGGTGCGCAGAACCAGGGGGTAGCTCGGATATAATGCAAAGCGTGAAAGTAAGAAAGATATTCGCGGATTTGAAAGAGCAGCTCGTTCTTGAGCCGCGCGGCGGCGACGATGCGCTGGACCGCGAGGTTTTGGAAATTCACGCGCAAAAAGTCGGGCTGGCGCTGGCCGGGTTCATCGAGGGGCGCAGACCGGGGCGCGTTCAAGTAATGGGGCGCAACGAAATATCCTATCTCAATACGCTGTCCGCGGAAAAACAAGCCGGGTCGCTCGAACTGTTGTCAACGGTGGACGTGCCGGTTTTCATAGTCGCCCGCGGCCTAACGCCGCCGCCCGCCCTTGAAGGGTTGTGCGAGCGGAAAAAGATAGCCTTGCTGCTTAGTCCGCGCAAAAGCAGCGACATTCTTTCGGCGGTAAACCGATACCTTGAGCGCGTTTTAGCTCCGTCTGCGACTTTTCACGGCGTATTGATGGACGTGCTCGGAGTCGGAACATTAATTATGGGACAGTCGGGAGTCGGCAAGTCGGAGGCGGCTCTCGATTTGCTTCAGCGCGGTCACAGGCTCGTGGCCGACGACGTAGTAATAGCGCGCCGCGTCGCTCACGATCAAGCGGTCGGCAGCCCCGATCCGCCAATTAAATATTTAATGGAAGTCCGCGGTCTGGGAATAATTAATATTAAAGACCTCTTCGGCATAGCCGCGGTAAAAAGCGAAATATCAATCGATCTTGCGCTTAAACTGGGAATCCTCGACGGCCGTTCGGAATTCGACCGGCTGGGCATCCGTCAAGAATTTTTTGACGTTCTAGGCGTGCAGGTTCCGATGTTCAAGATACCGGTCAGTTCGGGACGCAACCTCGCGTCGATAATAGAAGTCGCGGTGCGCAATTTCCTCGTCAGACAAGAGGGATACGTAGCCACTCAACAGGTTTTAGACGGCAACGGGGCGTTGAAAAGACGCTCCGGCGAAGACCGATAGACCGGCGTTTGCCGGTCTTGAACGGACGGAAATCGCTAAATTATTTCGTTTCGACGGGCGGTTTTTATTAAAAAAATGACGCAATGACGTATTGCATTATAAATTGTAACGTATATAATCGACAAAGGTTGTGTTCGGTTCGTTCATTTCATAAACGCAAATCGGTGAAGAGCGCATGAAACAATACGACATCATTGTAATAGGAGGAGGCGTAAACGGCTGCGGCGTCGCCCGCGACGCGGCTCTGCGCGGCCTCAAGGTTCTGCTCCTCGAAAAAAACGACTTTTCCGCCGGAACTACATGGGCAAGCTCAGGAATGATTCACGGCGGGGTGCGTTATCTGTTCCACGACGTCGAAACGACAAAGCGGGCGTGCGAGGATTCGGGGTACATTCAAAAAATCGCCCCGCATCTTTTATTCCGCATTCCGTTTCTCGCGCCGATGATGCGCACCAAGTCCGCCGCCTTCGATCGTTTCATGCTGGAAGGAATGAAAACTTTCTTCGAGGCCTACGACGCCTTCCAACCGATGAAGCGCGGCAAACCGAGTCTAAGCCTCAACCCCGAACAGGTGAGACGGCTGGAGCCAATGATACAGGCCGACATATCCGGCGCCGCTAGCATAGACGAATGGGGAATAGACTGCCCGCGCCTGTGCTTGCTGAACGCGCTGGACGCCGCCAAAAACGGCGCCGACGTTTACAACCACGCCGAAGTCGTGGAATTTATTAAAGAAGGGAACGCCGTTAAGGGCGTAACTTACCGCGACAAGAGCGGCCGAATCGAAAAGGCGGAAGCCAAGCTCGTCGTCAACGCATCCGGGCCGTGGTCGCCAAAGGTCGCTAAAATGGCGGGCGGCGAAATAAAACTGCGCCCGGCAAAAGGCGTGCACGTCGTATTTCCGGGGCGCGTCTCGCATTTTGCGGTTATAGTGGAAGCCGCCGACAAGCGGCAGATGTTCATTATGCCGCATGAAAACACGACGATGATCGGCACCACCGACGACGATTTCTACGGCGATCCGGACGACATTCCGGCGACGCTTGACGAAGTCCGCTATCTTATTCAGGCTGTGGCGCGCTTCATTCCGGCCGTTAAATACATGCGGCCTATGAGAGTAATCTCGGCCATACGCCCGACCATTCACGAGTGGGGCAAGCTGGAAGACGCGCTCACGCGGGAACACGAAATTATCGACCACGCAAAGCAGGGCGCGCCGGGCATGATTTCTCTAATCGGCGGCAAGCTCGCCTCGTACCGCGTAATGTCGGAGGAAACGGTCGACGTCGCGATGCGTATGATTGGCGGGGAAGGGAAGTGCTCGACGCATATTTCCAAGCTCCCCGGCGGCGACTTCGTCCCTAAGGCGGAAGATTTGGCCGCGAAATACGGCGTATCAATCGCGGTCGCCAGAAGACTTTCTTACAGGCACGGCAGCCTAGCAAGCGAAGTTCTCGAACTTATGAAGCAAAAGCCGCAGTACCGGCGCGTGATTTGCGAATGCGAGCCGGTTATCGAGGCGGAAATCCGCTGGGCGATACGCAGCGAGATGGCTTATACTATCGGCGACATTACCCGCCGCACCCGATTGGGCGACGGTCCGTGCCAAGGGCGCGACTGCGTTTTTAGCGCCGGAGTAATTCTCGGCGAAGAGCTTGGCATGAGCGAGGCGGACGTAATGACCGAGATAAAGGCGTGGCACGACAAGCGCCGCTTCGAGCAGCATGCGGTTCTCAAATCCTTTATTCCGCAGACGACCATGACGCAGGCGTCTTTCGCGGATTTGTTCAAGCAGGCGGCGTCCAAGCGTTAAGGCGCCGGGAGATTATACGCAATGGCAAAAGAAATAATAGTATTAGGCTGCGGCATGGCCGGAGTAAGCGCGGCTCTTTACGCCCGCGAACGCGGAGCTAAGGTTAAGATAATCGCCGAAGGGTTCGCCGGAAGCGCGATGTCGAGCGGAAGTTTCGTCGATAGAGAGCCCGACGGCTCGCCTTACGGAACTTTGGACGAAGAAAAAATAAATTTTCTCGGCAAAATTCTGCCTGGGTTTGCCTTTGCCGCCGGCGGCGCGCAAATCGCCAACGCCTTCGGGACGCTCGCTCCGGTAAAGGTCGTCGCTCCGTGGCATAAAAATGCGGTTATAACGCGGGACGGCGGCGCGAAAAAAATACTGCTCGTCGGTTTGTACGAACTGCCCGCATTTTGGCCTGCCTTTGCGGCCAAGAACTTCAACGCCAACATAGGCGTCGCGGCGCGTTTCGAGGGCGTTTCGCTGCCGCAGCTGCCTTTGGACGACCCGACCGTTTACGAGCTGGCCGACTGGCTCGACTCGGACGCGGGGTTGGAACAGTTCGCCAAACTTCTTAACGCGATAGAGAGGGTAAATTTGTACGACGCCGTTTTACTGCCGCCGGTTATCGGGCGCAAAGCGGCGACGCTCGGCAGGCTCGCCGATTCGACCGGACTTCCATTGAGCGAATTTTGGGCTCCTTGGGGCGTTGCAGGCGAAAGAATGAATAAAAAGCTGCTTGACGAGGCCGCCGCTGCCGGAATTGAGTTCGTAAGAGCGAAGATTGAAGGGATTGAAATCGCCTCAGGCGCGGTTAAACAAATCAATTTAAACGGCGCGCCTCATGCAGAGGTTCCCGCAGGCGCGGCTGTAATTGTCGCCATTGGCGGAGCCTTGCTGGCGGGCAAGGATTTGGGCGTCGAGCATTACCGTCCGCCGGTCAATCTGCCGTGGGCGATGACCGAAGACGAATGGATTACGAAAGATCCGTCAAGGTTGTTTGCGACGACTGTTGACGGCCGCGATCCGGGGTTGACTATAGGCGTTGAAGTTGACGAATCAATGCGTATAAAAGACAAATTCGGCGCGATTTGGGCGGGCAACGCATTTGCGGCGGGCGACGCGATAGGCGGTCGCGGTCCGGGGTCGGGCGGACTGCTGCGCGCGTTCGCAACCGGAATCGAAGCGGCCTTGCGCGCGCTAACGGTTTGATTTTACAAAACTAATAAACAAAAAGGCTGATTTTCAAATGAAAAGAGCTTACGCTTTATTCAACTTAGCTTGGCGCTTTTGGTATCACGTTTTCAAACTCGTTCTTTTCGGGCTTCTGCCCTTTCTCAAAAAAGACCCATACGAGCAGTTTATCGTAAACTTCAAGGAAGACAATCTTAAGCCGAACGCGCCGGAAACGACAAATACATTAATAGAAGCGCATCGCTGTACGCGCTGCGGTTTGTGCAGGTCGGCGGGCGGACGTCCCGATTTGCTGCCGACGCGCGAAAGCAGAGATTTGTCTATGATTGCAGACAAGGCGTTCGCGGCAAAACTCGATTTGGACAAAGCAGAGTCGCTTTGTCCATACGGCGTTCCTCTAAAAAGAATCAAAACTATTCTGTAAAAACAAGGGGTTGCGTAACAAAATAAGCGCGGGGAGCGTTTTTTTGAGATTTGGTATCATTTTGAGAAGCGTTAAGTGTATTTTAAGGCCGACTGACAAATTTTGTCGCCAAAAATTGTCTGTGGGTATGCCTGTTGACAAAAATAAAACATTTTGGCGTTTAATGAAAATTTAGGGCGCGGTTTTGTATCGTCTTCATTCGGCGGGAAGAAGTTAAAGATATTACTGCATTAATATACTTTGTTATTTTAATTTGAGGCGAAATTATTGTTTTGGCGCCGAAGTTGTTTGTATTGTAAACAACTTGTTCTTTAACACGTAAACCAATGTTCGTATCTTTAACGTACTTGAAAGGAGACTAAAATGAAAAAAGGATTCTCGTTGTTGGAACTCATGATCGTCGTCGTCATCATCGGCATCTTGGCCGCCGCCGGACTTCCGCTTTATCAGGAATACGTCAAGAAGTCCCGCACTTCTGAAGCCAAGAACTCCTTGGGCGACATTCACACTATGCAGTTGGCCTTCCATGACGACCCGCTTCTTTGCGGCTCGACTCCGCGCTATGCGACTTCTTTGACCGAGCTCAGGTGGCACCTTAACGGCCTGACGGTCGGCGCGGCTCAGGTTGGCAAATCCCCGGCCAACTATCAGTACGGCACCGGCACGGCTTATGCTTGCGCTTCGACCACGGAAACCGACACCATCCCGGTCGATTTCGACAAGATGGCTTTGGATCATGACGGCGCGCCCGACATCGTCATCGGCACGGCCGGAAAAACCGCCTCTGCTACTGGCACCTGCGACTAAATCAATCGCCAATCGTTTTGTCAGCGATCCACGAAGAAGCCCCCGCGCAATGCGGGGGTTTTCTTTTATATGAGGAAGTTTTATTTGCCTAATTTTGATATATTGAATACAATATATACGCGCGATTATAAACAGTTACGGCTAAACGCCGGCGCGTTCCTCTAAAAAGAATCAAAACTATTCTGTAAAAACAAGGGGTTGCGTAACAAAATAAGCGCGGGGAGCGTTTTTTTGAGATTTGGTATCATTTTGAGAAGCGTTAAGTGTATTTTAAGGCCGACTGACAAATTTTGTCGCCAAAAATTGTCTGTGGGTATGCCTGTTGACAAAAATAAAACATTTTGGCGTTTAATGAAAATTTAGGGCGCGGTTTTGTATCGTCTTCATTCGGCGGGAAGAAGTTAAAGATATTACTGCATTAATATACTTTGTTATTTTAATTTGAGGCGAAATTATTGTTTTGGCGCCGAAGTTGTTTGTATTGTAAACAACTTGTTCTTTAACACGTAAACCAATGTTCGTATCTTTAACGTACTTGAAAGGAGACTAAAATGAAAAAAGGATTCTCGTTGTTGGAACTCATGATCGTCGTCGTCATCATCGGCATCTTGGCCGCCGCCGGACTTCCGCTTTATCAGGAATACGTCAAGAAGTCCCGCACTTCTGAAGCCAAGAACTCCTTGGGCGACATTCACACTATGCAGTTGGCCTTCCATGACGACCCGCTTCTTTGCGGCTCGACTCCGCGCTATGCGACTTCTTTGACCGAGCTCAGGTGGCACCTTAACGGCCTGACGGTCGGCGCGGCTCAGGTTGGCAAATCCCCGGCCAACTATCAGTACGGCACCGGCACGGCTTATGCTTGCGCTTCGACCACGGAAACCGACACCATCCCGGTCGATTTCGACAAGATGGCTTTGGATCATGACGGCGCGCCCGACATCGTCATCGGCACGGCCGGAAAAACCGCCTCTGCTACTGGCACCTGCGACTAAATCAATCGCCAATCGTTTTGTCAGCGATCCACGAAGAAGCCCCCGCGCAATGCGGGGGTTTTCTTTTATATGAGGAAGTTTTATTTGCCTAATTTTGATATATTGAATACAATATATACGCGCGATTATAAACAGTTACGGCTAAACGCCGGAGGTTGCAACGGAGTTTTAGAAATGAAAAAGATTTCAAATTCTATCAAAGGGTTCAGTCTGCTGGAGCTGATGATTACCGTCGTTATTATTGCCGTGCTGGCCGCGATAGGGCTGCCAGCGTACGACTACTACAACAAACGCGCCCGCGAGGTCGAGGCCACGACCGCGCTTGCCGACATTCGAGCCGCCCAGATAATTTACAAACAGGACGTGCGTCAAGGGAACGGACAGTACGCGCCCGACCTTGCGACGTTAGGCTGGAAACTCTTCTCCACATACGACAAGGACGGCAAGGAAGCGACGAGCGATTGGAACATAGGCAGGCCGCCGGCCAGTTTTAAATACGATACCAACACAGTTTACAGCTCGGCTAAAGCGTCTTTGGACGGCGTTAATTACGTCAACAATCCTGAAATTTACATGAAACACGACAATCCGAGCATACTCTACACTTCGCCGTAGCGATAAAACGGGCAAAAGAATGCGGGGAAATGCAAAATAAATTTATATTTATGGCGTATTGCTTTTTATTCCCATTCTATTGTCGCCGGCGGTTTTGTGCTCACGTCGTAAACGACGCGGTTTACGCCCCTGACCTCGTTTATTATGCGCGAAGCGATTTTACTTAAAAGCTCGTGCGGCAGCGGAGCGAAATCCGCGGTCATAAAATCCTGCGTTACGACCGCGCGCAGCGCGATCACCTGCTCGTAAGTTCGCTCGTCGCCCATCACGCCCACGGCCTTTACAGGCAGCAGAACCGCAAACGCCTGAGCCGTTTTGGCGTACCAGCCGCTCTTATCCAATTCTTCCATATATATGGCGTCGGCGTTTTGCAGTATTTTAACCCGCTTCTCGTCAACCTCGCCGAGTATGCGCACCGCAAGCCCCGGGCCGGGGAAAGGATGCCGCATTATCAGCTTTTCCGGAATGCCCAGCTGTATGCCGACCTTGCGGACTTCGTCCTTGAACAGCTCGCGCAGCGGCTCGACCAGCTTCATGTTCATCCGCTCCGGCAGGCCGCCGACGTTGTGGTGGCTTTTAATCGTCGCCGACGGCCCCTTGGTCGAGACCGACTCGATGACGTCCGGGTAAATTGTGCCCTGCGCCAGATATTTTATGTCGCCGCGCTTCTTCGCCTCCGCCTCGAAGACCTCGATGAACAGTCTGCCGATGATTTTGCGCTTTTTCTCCGGTTCCGTAACGCCCGCAAGCCCGCTTAAAAACTGATTGGCGGCGTCGATTGTGATTAAATTGACGCCCAGCTTATCCTTTAAAATGCTCTGCACCTGCGCGACTTCGTCTTTGCGCAGAACGCCGTTGTTCACGAAGACGGCGACGAGCCTGTCGCCGATTGCGCGGGATAAAAGAACCGCGGCGACGGAGCTGTCAACTCCGCCGGAAACCGCGCAAATGACGCGCTCGTTTTCGCCGATAGTCTCTCGCAGTTTCGCGACCGACTCGTCCACGAAGCGCGCCGGCGTCCAATCTGCGGAAAAACCGCAAATTTTAAACAAAAAATTGCCGAGAATTTCGTCTCCGTTGTCGGTGTGCGAAACTTCCGGATGGAACTGCACGCCGTATATTCTGCGCGATTTATCGGCCACCGCGGCCAGCGGCGCGTTGTCGGTGCGCGCCAGCGGAGCGAACCCTTTCGGCATGTCGTCAACCTTGTCGCCGTGGCTCATCCATACTTTGAAACTCTTTTCCATTCCGGCGAAAAGGTCGGAGTCGTCGCTTACGTTAATCGTCGCCGGGCCGTACTCGCGGTTGCGCGCCTTAACGACGCTGCCGCCGCAAAGCTCGCCTATCATTTGCAACCCGTAACAGACGCCCAGTATCGGAACGCCCAGTTCGAGAAGCTCTCCTCCGACGCGCGGAGAGTCGTCCTGCGTCAAACTCGCAGGCCCGCCCGACATGATTATTCCCTTTGGCGCCATGGCGCGTATTTTTTCGACGGGAACGTTAAACGGATGAATTTCGCAGTAAACGCTGCGTTCGCGGACGCGGCGCGCTATGAGCTGAGTGTACTGGGAGCCGAAATCCAAGATAAGTAAAAGTTCGTGCATGAGGCCGCCTTGTTATGCAATCGACGCGTTTAAAACTTCAAATCTATTCGTCTCCGCGCACTCGGTAATTGGGAGCTTCCTGCGTAATCATTACGTCGTGAACGTGGCTTTCGCGCAGTCCCGCGTTGGTTATTTGTATGAATTTGCCGTTCTTTCGCAGCTGCTCGACCGTCTGGCATCCGCAGTAGCCCATGCCGGAGCGAAGTCCGCCGATTAGTTGATAGAGCACGCCCGACAGCGGCCCGCGGTAAGGCACCATACCTTCGATGCCTTCGGGAACGAGCTTTTCCTCTTCGTAAACCGAGTCTTGAAAATACCGGTCGCGGCTTCCCGCCTTCATCGCGCCGATGCTTCCCATGCCGCGGTATTTCTTGTAGCTTCTGCCTTGGTAAAGCACCATGTCGCCCGGAGCCTCGTCGGTTCCGGCCAAAAGCGAGCCGATCATTACGCTTTTTGCTCCGGCGGCTATCGCCTTAACGAGGTCGCCGGAATACTTAATGCCGCCGTCCGCGATTATCGGAACTCCGAAAGAATCAGCGACTTTTGAGCACTCCGCTATCGCCGTTATCTGCGGCACGCCGACTCCTGCGACGACGCGGGTAGTGCAGATTGAGCCGGGGCCGATGCCGATTTTAACGCCGTTGACGCCCGCCTCGATAAGCCTGCGCGTCCCTTCGGGAGTCGCTACGTTGCCGGCGACTATTTCGAGATCGGGGTATTCGGCGCGCAGCCATTTTACGGTTTCCAGCACGTTCTTACTGTCGCCGTGCGCGGTATCGACTATAATCAAATCGACGTTTGCGTCCACCAGCGCCTTGGCGCGCTCTTGTTTGTCGGCTCCTACCCCTATGGCTGCGCCGACCAGCAGGCGTCCGAAACGGTCTTTGCTGGCGTTCGGGTATTTGTCGGCCTTTTCAATATCCTTCGTCGTAATCAAACCGATGAGTTCGCCGTTCTTATTCACCACCAGCAGTTTCTCTATGCGGTGCTTGTGCAGTATCGACTTAGCTTCTTCAAGGCTTACCTGATCCACCACCGTAACGAGGTTAGAGGCGGTCATCAATTCTTTAACCTTCCGGTTCAGGTTCTTTTCAAAGCGCAGATCGCGGTTGGTAAGAATGCCTTCGAGCTTTTTGCCTTTCGTAACCGGCACGCCGCTTATGCTGTATTCGCGCATAAGCTCTATCGCCTCGCGGATGCTCTTATTCGGCTCGATGGTAACCGGGTCGAGTATCATCCCCGATTCGCTCTTTTTTACTTTGTTGACCTCCTGCGCCTGCTGAGCGGGAGTAAGGTTTTTATGCACGATGCCGATGCCTCCGTTGCGCGCCATGGTAATGGCCGTTTTGGCCTCGGTAACTGTGTCCATGGCCGAGCTTAAAAGCGGAATGGACAGTTTTATCCCCGTGGTGAGCTGCGTGGAAACGTCCACGGTATTAGGCAGAACTTCGGAATATGAGGGAATGAGAAGGACGTCGTCGAAAGTGAGTCCGAGGGAAATTTTTTCTTCCAACATTGTATTCCTCTTTGATTTTAAAAAGACCCGACTGTTAAACGAGTAATTTACGCGAATGCGGCGCCGGTGTCAAATACAAAATCCGTAGTTTTGGTGTTGATTAAAGCCGGTCGGTCTGTTAAGTAAAGTAAGCGGCTATTGAAATAACTGTAAAAAACAAGAGATATGTTGGCGAAAAAATATGATGCAAATAAAAAACAACAACAAAACGCCTAACGCAATTTTGCCGACCGACGAGCTTTTCCGAACTCTATTGCCAATCTCGAACGAAAGAACGTGCGCTTGCCCCCCTACGCATATAAACTGTCTTACGCCTAAAGACTGGCTTAAATCGCAGCTGGGCGTTTGGAAGTTTGCATACGAAAAACGAGACGTACGGGACAAATCGGTTCATCCAGCAACGTTTCCCATCTCATTAAGCAAAAAGGTTATTGAGCTATTTTCTCACGAGGGCGAACTTGTGCTCGACCCGTTTGTCGGAAGCGGAACGACTCTTGTCGCCGCCAACGATTTAAATAGAAACGCCGTTGGATTCGACCTCCAAAAACATTACGTCGAGCTTTGTTCTAAAAGACTTGCCGCCGAAAAGGATATGATGAGCGGCTCATCCCAACAAGTCGCCGTAAACGACGACGCAAGACATATCCCTTACTATCTGCCGGAAAACAGCGTCAAGCTGATTTGGACGTCTCCGCCCTACGCAAACCTTTTGAATAGACAAAGAAAAAACAAATCAAGGCGGGACAGAAAAAATGACCAGCTTGATAAAGTTGAGCAATATTCGCAAGATCAAAGAGATTTGGGAATTTTGGAGCTTGAGAACTACACCGATATAATGGGGGATATATTTGAATCGTTGCTGCCGCTGCTTAAACCGAAGGGACATTGCGTAATAAACGTCCCCGATATGTGGTGGGATAACAAGAGAATTACGATTCACGTCTCCTTGATAGAAGAGCTGCGTAAAAGAGGATACGAATTAAGAAACATAATCATATGGGATAGAACAAACGTCGTAAACCAGATCGGCATATTCGGCTGGCCCAGCAATTATATTACCATGGGCGTTACATTCGAGTACCTGCTCGATTTCTGGAAACCGGTTTCATAAAAGGGGACGACTGTGCAAACTATCACAAAACAGGAACTAATAGACTCGCTAAAGAAAATTAGAGAAACGGGTTTTATAAAAAACGCTAGACCGGGCAATGCGGGAGGAGTCGGCAACACATTGGAAGATTTGTTAGGGATTAAAGAAAACAATCTTCCTATACCGAACGCCGCCGAGTGGGAGCTAAAATGCCGGCGAAGCGAAACTTCTTCGTTGACGAAATTATTCCACTTGGAGCCTTCGCCGCGAGCCTGTCGCTTAGTTTCCTCTCTTTTACTTCCTAAGTACGGATGGGCGCACGATTTGGCCGGAACAAAATATCCTGCGACCGAGATGAGCTTTAGGCAGACGATAAACGGCTTATCAAGAACAGACAGAGGTTTCGGAATTATTATAAACTACCAAGAGCGCAAAGTTGAAGTATCTTTTGACTCAAAACAGGTTGACGATAGACACAAAAATTGGTTGCTTTTTATTAAACAAGGAGTTGGTTTAAAAGAGCTTTCGCCTCAGCCTTATTGGGGTTTCGACGATTTGTTCCATAAAGCGGGAACAAAATTAAAAAATTGTTTTTATATAAAAGCCGAAGTTAAAAAGATAAACGGAGAAGAGCATTTCCATTACGGTCAAATTATGATGCTTGAGAAATTTTCGATAGAAAAATTCATAAGCGCAATTAAAAACGGCGCAGTTCTTGTTGATTTTGACGCAAGAACCGGACATAACCACGGAACGAAATTTCGTTTAAAGCAAGGTTCCCTTCCCGATTTATACGAAAAAGTTAAGAAAATTTAACCGCCAATCGACCGTTGCGGCGTTTCTAAAAATATTTTCAATATTGGCGGACAAGTAAAAATCGACGCGCGTCATTTATCGGACGCGCACCTGAAGCCTAAATCGAAACTTGTCGTTTCCGGCAGGAGAGCCTTGCGCTTCCATACAAACATATATTCCCTCGAATAAGCGAAACTGCCCCCGTGAACCGCGGTTAGTTTGTCCCGCTTTGAATAAAGCTGGTCGGGAATTTCGTTTCCGGCCTTGGTAACCGCGTCGGATAGATTCGCCGTCCATTCCCAAACATTGCCGGCCATCTGAATATGACCGAACGGCCCTTTGCCAGCCCCAAGCGCGCTTACCGGATAAGCGAAAGGAAAGCCGGTCGATTTTTTCAATTCCGGAACCGTAAGGCAGCCTTCGCTTTTGTCGCAATATTTGGCCTTTTCCTTGTCCGGCAGCTCGTCGCCCCACGGGTAGGCTCTCGAATCGTTTCCGCGAGCCGCTCTTATCCACTCCAACTCCGTCGGCAGCCTGCCGTTGCGGAATTTGCAGTAATCCTCAGCCTGTTTCTTGCTTACGCAGACCGCCGGCAGTTCGTTGCGAATGAAAAATTTCTTCGCGACTTCCGAGGCCGGAGCGTCGAACTTCGCGCCGTCCGCCGTCGCCCTGCAATTTGCGAAATCTATATCTTCGCATTTTTTCTTTCTGACGCAGTCGAGGTAATCGGTGTAACGAACTTTCAGCGCGTCCAGAAAAAATTCCTTGACGCCCGCCTCCGGCTGATTGAATTGGTCGTACGGCCCAAGCAAAGCCTGTCCGGCAGGAACGAATATGAGACGCTGGTAAGGCGCCTCCTCGATTTTATTTTCTTTCTTAGTTTCCTCTTCCTTCTTCGTCTCCTTCTCCTTCGCTTCGTTCTTGGACGTCTTGTTCTGCGACGTGGCGGCGGCCTCGGCGCACGCGTCGGAGACGTTCTGCGTGAGGCCGGCCATTCCCATGCTCAGCTTGACGGCCTTGGCGACCGCCTCCCCCTTTTTAATCTCGTAAACCTCGCACGTTATTTGAACCGCAAAATGGAGTTCGTCCATTTTTATTAAAAAGACGTAATCGATTCCGTTTTGATAAATCAAATCGAGCTTGCACTGCAGCGTCTCGCAGCGGGCGTAATCGACCATTCGGCCTGCGGGCAGCTTTTGCGAAAAGGCGCGCTCGGAAAAGGGCGAGTAATTTTTAATCGAGCTTTTAAGCTGATTTTCCAGATCGAATTGAAAAGTATTCTCGAATGGAGCCAGAACCGCGGGCAGTTTGTCGGCTATCGCCACGATTTCGGGCGCGGGCGCGGCGTCTCCGCCGTTCGACGCGTACGGCGTAATGGTTAAAATAAAAAAAGCCGCCGCGAAAAATATCCGCGGCAGCCCCTTTGCGAATTCCGGTTTCTTGAAATTCGGACGGACGCCTGAGGCGGCCTCGTTACTTCTTGATTTGCGCCCGAATTTCGTCTGCTTTAGCTTTGTCAATGACGCCGTCGTCCATCATAATGTCGAGGAGTTCTTTAATTTCCTTTTTATCTTCCGCGTTGGGGTTGCGCACTTCGACTATTTCTATCTCGAAGTT
Source organism: uncultured Myxococcales bacterium (assembly GCA_964400725.1). GTDB lineage: Bacteria > Myxococcota_A > SURF-8 > SURF-8 > CAYNVS01 > CAYNVS01. Next base: position 100,963 of record CAYNVS010000005.1, on the reverse strand, counting down.
CACGTCTTTTCCGGCGAAAGGATGATTCATGTCGGCTACGGCGACTTTCTTTTCGTCGTCAACGCGCTTGAAAACCACTTCGACGACTTCGTCGTTGTCGTCGAGGAACTGATAAGGCTCGTTAGGCGTAATTTCCATTCCGTCGGGCAGCTCGTCGAGCGGTATTTCCATCGTCCTCGATTCGTCGTATTCGCCGAAAGCCTCTTTCGCGCTTACGGCCACCGTCGCGGTCTGGCCTTTCCCTTTGCCGTCGAGATGTCTCCATACGGAGTCCGGCAGGGTCATGGGCATTTCATAAAGCGAGGAAAGATAAGGATACTCAGGGTCTTCCTCTTTGCTGTCAACCAGAACCTCGCCGGTTTTCTGGTCTTTGATTTTAAGCGTGAAATCAGCCACTTTTCCTTTCCCGAATTTCAATTCTTCAGCCATTTGAATCTCTTTCTTTTTCCGGCCGCGAGCGCCGCAAACAGCCGCGGCCTTTTAAATTTCGCCTTTGCGGCAGGCGAATTGCGCGTTTGAATTATCGGTATCATTTTTGCGCGATTATATCAACACGATTTTATAATAAAACGCCGAGCCCCCCGCGATATTTCTTACGCTTGCTAAAAATCGAACGCGAGACCGACCAAGAAATGATAGCCGGAAAAATCCATGCTGCTGGACGAGTAGAAATCGTTTACTACCGAATAGGTAAATTCGCCGAAAACGTACGTTTCGTTCACTCCGTACTCGGCGTCCATGTTGGTCGAAACCGCCGGATCGATGAAATTGAGCGACAGAAGAAGCCCCGCCGCGCCTTCAAAGCCAAATGTGCCGCCGTAACCTTTGTATTTGGCCGCTTTCGAGTCGGCCGCGTCTTTGTAGGAAGCGACGTCGCCGAACGAGTTCTTCACCCACCAAATATAATAGTTCACGCCCCCTTTGATATAGGGGACGAGCGGGATTTCCCACAGCTTGTTGAACTGCTCGAAGCGCCAAGAAGCGTCAAGCCTAAGGGGAATAACGCTGAGCTTCGTCTCGTCGACGGAGCTTTTCTTCCCCTTGTTTTCGCCCGCCATAAAAATGCCGTTGCCGTTAAGCCAATAATACGAAAACGTTCCGCCTAAGGCGAACGCGCCGACGTATGCGTTGTCCCATAAAAACTGCTCGTATGAGAAGGCGAAGGTAAAGTGCGACGCGGAACCGAAAATCTCGTCCGCGGCCTTTTTATCGAGACCGTCGTCAAGGCTCGTCAGCCACATGTTTCCGGCCGAGGCGGAGAAAGAGCCGTAACGGTCGCTCTCGGCGCGCGCCGAACCGGAGGAAGCCGAAAGCGCGGCGAACGCGCAGACCGCCGCGAGCGCGATTAAAGATGCCTTTGCCGCCTTGCGCCTGCCGGAGACTCTTCGCCAAACAAAAAACAAAGCGAAGATTGCCGCCGCGCACAAACCGTAAGCGATAACGGATTTGTAAGCGAAAAGCGCCAACGCCGCGCCGACGACCGGATAAAGCCCCGCCTTAACCGCCGCGCGGGCGAATGCGTTTCCGCCTAAAGCCTTAGCCCAATCGCGGCCATGAGAGTAATAGTAGCGGACAAACGCGGCGCCGAACGGCAGCTTCAGAATGACGCGGTCGCGCAGGTCGCGCAAAACAATTACCTGCGGAGCGTCGTACGAGCCGAAAACTTCCGTCGCTATGAAACAGAAGCCGCCTTCGTCTTTTCCGCCGTTAGCCTTGTAATACTGCCAGTAATCCGCGACCGGCTGAGGCGTGCCGGCAACTTCGGGCGAGCTGAACAGCCCGACGTTGCCCGCCAAATCGCGCCCTCTGACCTTTACGTAATAAAGCGTGCCGTTGGTTAAACCGGTAATTTTATAGCTTACGTTGCTTCCGCTTGTCGTTCCGGTTACGTCCTGCGCTTTGTGCTCGCATTTAGCGAAGTCGGACTGCCCAGCGACGCTGTCGGCGCAGACGTCGTAATGCGGGCTCGCCGGTTCGTCCTGTCCGTCGACTCCTTTTGTAACTTTTACCCACGTTAAAATAAGCGCCGAATCGCCCGACTCCGGATTGCTTCCCTGCGTGTCGGTCGCTATCTTCGGCTGCGCCGGGCTGGTGTCGTCTATTACAACGGTCGCGTCCTGAGTGGAGGTAATCAGAGCGTAAGATTCTTCTTCGTAATCGTCCTCGTAGTAATCCGCGTCGCCGTCGGAGACGGAGTCGTACCATTTAATGGTGAAAGTAAAGTGATAATTGCCTTCTTTAGCGGTCGTAACGTCAACCGCGGAGAACATATCTTCTATATCCAGCGAATAGGCGTCTTTTTCCTTCAAGGCCGTCGCGCAGTCAACGTCTTTGCTTTTCGTTCCCTTCGATATGTTCACGTTGCAGCTGCTTAACTGATTGTCGAGAGAAACGCCGACCACGGAAAATTTGAACGTAATCGAAGTTACATTGCCGGAATTGTAATATAGCGTGCCGGTATTTTTCGGCTCGGAAAGGGTGATAGTCCCCGCGAGCGCCTCGCCGCAAACCGCGGCCAAAACGAAAAATATTGCAATCGCAAAAGCGAATTTATTGAGCATAAAAACCTCCGAAGGTTTAAAAATCAAGCCGGACTTCATTCAAAAATGAATATCACGAAATAAAAATATTGGCAAATATCTTTATTTATTTCAAGCGCGTTTCATATAAGACAAACCGGCTTTTAAAACGTTAAAAAGGTTTGATTTATCGAAGTAATTAACGCGCTAACCGCGTTTTTCGTCGAGAAAAATATTGACGGCCGAGGCTTTTACCAGCAGTTTGCCGTCCGACTCCCTGCGCAGCTCCGCCTCTACGTAAGCCTGAGTCCGACCCATTTTAACCGCTTCGGCTCTTCCGATTAGAACGTCTCCCGCCGCGGCAGGCCCTAAAAAGTGCAGATTCATCTGTATGGTCGCGGTGGCGCGGGACGGATCGGCCGCAAAAACCGCAGGCCCGACCAAGTTGTCTATCATCCCCGCAAGCAGTCCGCCTTGAATAGTCCCGAATGGATTTTCCATTTCCGCCGTCGGGCGAAATTTAAAAACCGCTTTACCCGGTTCGTTTTCAATCATCTCGGCGTTTAAAAACGCCATGCACGGAGGAGGAATTTTCGGCTCTCTCATAATAAAACCTCGCGTTTAAAATAAATTATTTATTGCCGCGCCTTAAAAATTTTCTTGCAATGAAATTCTTAAGAAAAACCGCTTCTTTTTCCTTTAATAAAAGCAGCGCGCCGAAATAAAAAGAAGCGCAGACAGCCGCGCAGAGGCAAAGAAACGCCAGCGTCCGGCCCTTGCCGCCCCATTCTACGCTCTCGCGCGCCGCGAAAGCTATTGCGAATACCGCCGCCGCCGCCGCCGCCACCTTTAACGCGGAGACGGCTATGCTTCCCCAGTTAAGGCGCAGTTTTTTTCTGGCGGAAAGGTAATAAATAAGGACGCCGGTCTGCGCCGCCGCGGCAATCGAGGACGCAAACGCTATTCCGCCGTTGCCAAGCGGCGTGTAAAAGGCGAAGAACCAGCTTAAAATCACATTAATTATCATGGAATAGAACGCGGCGACGACCGGCAGTTTTGTCTCTTCAGTCGCGTTGAACGCCCGCACCAGCACCCGCGACAATCCGATGAAGGGCATGCCTACGACGTGAAAAGCGAAAACGTACGCGCACATGCGGATGGACGTCTCGTCGAATCGGCCGTAGCCTAAAAGCGCCGAAAAAATTTCGCCGCGCAGCGCGACCAAAAAGGCGGCGGCCGGAAGCGTTAGGAAAAGCGTCAGTTTTAGCGCGAAGGCAAGGTTTTGCTTATACGACTCCATGTCGCCGGTATGAGCGTTCTCGGCGAGCGTCGGCAGAATTACCGTCGCCAGCGCGGTTACGAACAGCCCAAGCGGAAGCTCTAGTATTCTGTTGGAATACTGAAGCGAACTATACGCGCCTTCGCCGAGATACGACGCGATAAGCTGGCTGAGCGCCACGTTTATCTCGTAAACGCCGAAACCGAACGCAACCGGCGCCAGCAGCTTCAAAGCTCTTATCACGTTAGGATCGCGCCACTTCCAATTCGGCTTAATCTTCGCGCCGACGCGATAAAGATAAGGCAGCTGGAATAACAGCTGCAACAATCCGCCAGCCGCGAACCCGAGAACGAAAGCGTACGCCGGCTGCTCCATCAACGGCGAAAGAAGAGCGGCGAAGGCGATTACGGCAAGGTTAAGCAGCGCCGGAGTAAAGGCCGAAGGGCCGAAGATTTTAAAACTGTTGAGGATTCCTTGAACGAACGCCGAGAGACCGACAAAAAGCAAATAGACGAACGCTATTTGCGTCAGCTTGATTGTGAGTTCCAGCTTTGCCGGCTCGCTTTTAAACCCGCGCGCGAAAATCTCGGAGGCTAAAAATGGAGAAGCGATAGCTCCCGCAACGGCCAAAAAGGTCAGAACCGCGCTTAATAAAGTGAACGAGCCGCCGATGAAGTCGGCCCACGCCTTTTTATCTTTATTTTTCAAATCGGAAAGAACCGGCACGAACGCCGCGTTCATCGCGCCTTCGGCTACGAGGCTTCGGAACATGTTCGGAATCGTTATCGCCACGCCGAACGCGTCGGAAGCGTCGCTTGTGCCGAGATAAACAGCTCTTACAAGCTCCCGCCCGTAACCGGTAACGCGCGATACGGCGGTCATCGCGGAAAAAATTACGGTTCCCCTTACTATGTCTTTTCTTTCGGTCATGCTTAAATACTTATAATCAACTTATAACTATTATAAAGAAATTAATCCTTTATATATAATTAAGTCAAGTTTGTTTACAAAAATGCAAATATAGCGATTCTCGAAAGTTTTGTCCTTTATTCCGCCCTCGTCCGTCCTTCGGACGCCCTTTCCCACATTGCGCGCGGGCGAGGGATTGCAGGCCTTCTCACGTCGTAAGATGGGAGAAGGCGGTCAACGGTCGGATGAGGGGCAATCTAAAATAACGGACAAGATTTTCGAGAGTTGATGCAGATCTAAGATTATTTGAAGAATATCCGGTCAAGAAAAATCAAAAATAAATCATTTATTCGCCGGGCTGCTTATATCCACGTCGAAAACAGGCCGCGCGTCGGTGTAGATGTACCGGTAAATCGCGTAGGTGCGCAGCAGGCGCTTGGTGTAGTTGCGCGTCTGGTCGATGCTCATCGCCTCGATGAATTCGTCCATCGGAAGGTCTCCCTGCGCTTTAACCCACTTTTTTATCCGCGTCTCCCCCGCGTTGTACGACGCAATCGCCAGCGGCAGCTTCCCCTTGAACAAATCCATCAGATAATTGAAGAACCAGCAGCCCATATTGACGCTTGTTGCCGGGTCGGTCAGGTCCGCGAATTTATACTTCTTCATCTTCATGCGCTTTGCGATGATTTTGCCCGTGCTGTTGATGATTTGCGTCAGCCCCAGCGCGTTGGCGTAGCTTTTAATAACCGGATTGAAGAGGCTCTCCTCGCGCATCAGCGTCAGCATCGTCTCGACGCTCAGCTTCTTGTTTTTGCCCCATTCCTTAACGGCGGCGGCCGCTTCGGCGTCGTAAAGCCGGGGGAAGGCTATAAGCCAGTAAGGAAGAGCGGCGTCCGGCAGCTCGCCGAACTTTTTTACGTTTATTGCGTCGCGGGCGACGAATACCGCGCGTACGCGGTCGTCGTATTTGTAATAAATTAAAGCGGTTAGGAAGTCCGTTTCGTCGTCGTCGTAAACGGCGTTGACGGCGTTAAGCTCGTCGGTCGCCTCTTTTCCCGCAAAGACGCCGCTTGCCAGCAGCTCGATGAACGCGCGCATGTTGCGGCGTTTAAGCGCCGGATACCGCTTCCCTTTGAAGGAGTCGTACGGGAGAGCCCAAGACGCGAAAGGCATCGGAGGCTTGCGGGGAAACAGCGTTTCGTCCGAATATTTTATTTTGTCCAGCTCGGTCAGCCGCGCGGACGCGATTACGCCGTAATACGACATCGGCCGCAAGTCGAACGCCTTCTTGTAAAGCGGTTCCGCTTCCGCGGTCTTTTTATTTTTCTGCTTGTCGCGGGCGAGCCAATAGGCCGCGCGCTGGCGGTCGATCGGCGGGGCCTGCTCGTCTTTGGCTATCCTTTCCCACAGGTCAAGCGCTTCGGCGGTTTTTTTATTCATGTAAAGAGCCCACGAGCGCAGCCATATGCGCTCCATCTGTTTCGGCTTTTTGGAAATTTCCTGCAAGGCGCGCAGCAGACTGCCTTCCTCCTTCGAGTCGTCTTCGTCCGCGGTTAAGTCCAACAGATATTCGATGGAAGCGACGGTAAAGCGGCCTTTAGGGGAAATCTTTACGACCTCTTTGAACTTTTTTTTCGCTTCGGCTTTTTTGCCTTCGGCGTATAGCGCCAAGCCGAGCGAATAAAGCCCCTCTTCGTAGTTTTCGCCGCCCGACTTCTTGCAGTACGCAAGCGCCTCATCCGCCTCGGCGAGGCCTTCTTTGAATTTTTTCATCTTTATATATTCGCGGGAGAGGCGCGCTTTGCCTTTGCACGCGCAGTCCGGCGCGGCGGCGTCCTTATTAGAGTCTTTCAGCAGCTTGACCGCTTCCGCATACTCGGCGGCGGCTTTGTCGCGCAGCCCCGCGTCGGAATAGCGATCGCCTCGGTCTATGCGGTCGTTCGCCAGCTCGAAAACGTCCCAGTAAGCCGAATAGCCGCTTTTCTGCGCGGCCTCGGACATGTCGGAAAGAGAAAAGCGGTCGGGGAAGAAGCGGAAAAGCCTGCGGGCGAAACCGAACGCGCGGGTCTTATCGTCGAGCGCGGCGGACGCATCCATTCCTGAAAGCAAAATGTCCGCCATACGCGGCGCGTCGTTCCCTTTCTCCGCGTAAACCGCGGCGGCGTCAAGCGCCTCTTTGGAGCGTTTAAGCGCGTTAAGAGCCTTTAGGCGGGCGGACAGAATATCGGCGTAAAAAACGCTTTCAGCGGGCGCGTCCCGCGACAATAATTCTATTTTTTCGTAATTCTCTTTCGGCAAAAGACAATTTATAAGCCTCGCGACGGCGTAGTCGCGCAGTCCGCCGCAATTTCCTAATATCTTTTCAAATTGAGCGGAGGCTTCTTCGCATTTGCCCTGTTCGTAATACAGCGTTCCGCGTATGAACGCGAAACCGTAAGCCGGAACCGAATGCTTTTCGGAATTCTCGATTTTTTGCAGGATTTTTAGCGCGTCCTCGCTTTTATTGGCCGCGCGCGCCTCTCGCAGCTTTTGCGCGTCTTCCGGCGCAAACCACGGCTTGACCAATATTTCTTCAAGCGTCGGGGCGTCTTCGAGCGGGTTGACGCTTTGCAAACCCTCGGCGTTTTCCAAGTCCGAATCGCCGTCCGCCGCGCCGTCGTTTTCCGAAACTTCGCCTGCCTGCGTCGGCGCCAAAAGCATGGTCGTTAAAGCCAAAAGCAAAGCCGCGGCGCAAAGAAGAAATCTCATTTTTGTTCTCCGAACGGGTCGAAATCGAGCCCGACAATGAAGAAATTGCGAAGAATACGGGCTGTCAGTCCCCATATTCTATGCTCTCCGACGACGACTTCGCACACTTCCATACGGTTTGCAAGCTCCGGCATAAACGCCGAGAAGTCGAGCTTTTTCCATTTTTTCCCGTCCGCGAGGTCGCGCAGTTTTATAACAGCGATTTTTTCCACCTCGCCGGCCTGCGGCTTCCAGTTAAACGGCGGGCGCAAAATTCCCGCGACCGGCGCTACGCGGTAACCCGTGAAAGTCCAATTCAAATCGAGTTCCCCTATTATTTCGATTCTGTCGCGGTCGTGGCCTATCTCTTCCTCGGTCTCGCGGCGCGCGGTCTGCTCGCTCGTTTCGTCGTCTCCTTCGGCGCGTCCGCCGGGGAAGCTGTACTCGCCCGCGTGAACCTTAAGGTCTTCGCGGCGTTTGGTAAAAGCGGCGCAAACGTCGCCTTCGCCGTCCTCAAACAGCGGAATAAGAACGGCGGCTCGGCTTCCTTTAAAGCGCTCGTCAAGCGGCGCCGGAGTTCGCCCGGCGAGCCTTTTTTTTATTTCATTCAAATCGGGGCGCATATCAGACATAGCGCTAATTTGCATAATAAATTATTTAGCGTCAAGCCTTTATTAAATAAAAATCGCAAGGTTTGCGCGACTGCGTACGCGCGGGCGTCTTTTCTTTTACATCGGCGTTTTTGGAAAATCGGGCGGCGGCGGAAAGCAGCCAAGGACGACGCCGAAAAAGTAACCCCACGCGGCAAGCTGCAACGCGGCGAATGATACCGCGAACCATCCGAACGTCGCGCCCGTGTATTTATCGGGGTTTTCGCGTATTTGGCGAAATATTTTCACTCCCAGCCAAATCGATATTATGGGCGGCAGCAGAGGAATAAAGAAACCGGCAAACAGCGCGACCATAGATTGTTTGACCGCGCGCGGAAGGTTCGGCGCGTCGTCGCTGTCGGCAGGCAGGGGGTCTTTATGCGGCGTTACGCTCATTTATAAAAGCCCGTCCACGTAAGGCGCGGCGTCTGGGTCGGCGTTGTCGGCGATTTCGCCCGCAACGTACGCCGTCAGACCGTAGTCGGCAAGCGTCTTTACCGCTTTGTCGGCGTCCGACGGATCGACGACGGCTATCATGCCGGTTCCGCAGTTGAAGACGCGGAACATCTCCTTCCATTCTATTCCGCCCGCGGACTGCATCCAGCGGAAGATGGGCGGAACGCGCAGAACCGAGCGGTCGAAGCGCGCGATAGTTCCCTTGGGCATGACGCGCGGAATGTTTTCCAGCAGGCCGCCGCCCGTTATGTGCGCCAAGGCGTGAACGGGGAGCGACTCGATGAGTTTGAGCATCGGCTTGACGTAAATGATCGTCGGGACGAGCATCGTCTCCGCAACTGTTTTGCCTTCGTCCACCGGGCTTGGCGAATCGACCTTCAAGCCCGCGGCGTCGAAGAAAATTTTACGCGCAAGCGAAAAGCCGTTGGAATGCAGACCGGAGCTCGCGACCGCGATGATTTTGTCGCCGGCTTTTATGTTTTTATGGCCGCTTATAGTTTTTTCTTTGTCCACCGCGCCGACCGCGAAGCCCGCCAAGTCGAAATCTTTCGGCAGATAAAAGCCCGGCAGCTCCGCCGTTTCGCCGCCCAACAGGCAGCAGCCCGCCTGCGAGCACCCTTCGGCCATTCCGCTTATTACCTGCGCCGCCTCTTCGGGGTCGAGTTTGCTGGTTGCGAAATAATCGAGGAAGAACAACGGCTCCGCGCCGACGGTTAGGATGTCGTTGACGTTCATGGCGACCAGGTCGATGCCGACGGTGTTTAAAATGCCGGAGTCGATTGCAACCTTAAGTTTCGTCCCCACGCCGTCCGCGCCCGCGACCAGAATCGGGTTTTTATACTTGGCTATGTCGAGCGCGAAAAGGCCGCCGAAGCCGCCGACGTCCGACACTACGCCTTCGCGCCTCGTGGCCTTGGCGAGCGGTTTAATCAAATCCACGAGCCTGTTTCCGGCGTCGATGCTGACGCCGGCCTTGTTGTAATCTAGCGGCATTGGGAAACCTTTCTTATCATTAGACTGTCGTCGCCAACGAGATGCGCGCTTTTGCGGCGTTTACGACCTTTTCGCAAGCGACGCGATTACCAGCGGGCTGGGAGCCATTTTAATCTGTCTGTTCTTGCTAGGCTCGCTCGCCCATTCCAGCGCTCCCGACGGACAGAACCGGGCGCAGGCCGGGTTCCCCTCGCAGACGTCGCACTTGATAATCTTATCGGCGCCTTCGTCGAAGTGTATGTTGCCGAACGGGCAGGCCGACGCGCACGACTTGCAATGTATGCAGCGCTCGCTTTTAACCTCTATCGCAAGAGTCTGCGGGTTGCGGACGAGCGTCTTGGTCGGACAGACCTTTACGCACGCGGCTTCCTCGCACTGAAGGCACAGAACCGGCACGAAGAGCTTCTCGCTCATCGGGTAGACGCGCACGCGCGACATCGCAGGGCGGATGTTTACCTCGGTGTGGACGAAGGAACAGGCTATCTCGCAGGAGCGGCAGCCGATGCAGCGATCGGGGGTTACTATAAGTCTCTTCTTCATTGCGCTTCCTCCCTCGTGGTAATCACCGCGGCGAAAGCCTTGGCGCTGGCCAGTTTGCTGCAGTCGTCGCAAAGCTCGAAGTACGCGGCGGGAACGCCCGACTTTTTAGCCGAATGCGCCGCGTGCTCCGGCGTCAGCATGCTCGCTCCGCACGCCTTGCACTTAATCCGCGTAAACTCGCGTCCCCATATTTTGCGGGTATCCGCGGTCTCTTCGTATTTAATCGCGCCCGTTGGGCAGCTAAGCGCGCAAGCGAGGCAGCCGACGCAGGCCGACGGGTCGCCGAACGGGGTTCCGACCTCCTTGTCTATTCCGCGTCCGCTTGTACAAATCGCGTTCGCGCCCATCGCGTCGCAGACCCGCGTGCATATCGCGCACAAGATACAGTCGTCGGCGTTCTCGCGCTTCTCGTAGGCGTCGGGGTTAGCGCCGTATTTGACGCACATTTTGCGGATTATTTCGCTGTTCGGGCAGCGAGCCGCGAGCAGGCTCAACACTTCGTTGCGCGCCGCGGCCGCTTTGGGCGAGGCGGTGCTGACAATCAAGCCGTCCTCGGCCTCGTACATGCACGATATTACCGTTTTGGAGTAATCCTTCCAATCCGCGCGGGTTATTTCAACCACGCAGAGGCGGCAGCCGCCCCACGATTCCAGCGCGGGATGATGGCACAGCGTCGGTATGTCGATTCCGTTCGCGCGGGCGACGTCGAGTATTGTCGCGCCCTTGTCGAACTTTATCTCTTTTCCGTCTATTCGGATTTGCATGAGTTCGCTCCCAACAATGTTTATATCGCTTTAATCGCGTCGAACGCGCATATATTGTAGCATGTGCCGCAGCTTGTGCACTTGGCCAGATCAATGATATGCGGCTCCTTGACCTTTCCTTCTATCGCGTCGACCGGACAGTTCTTTTTACATAATCCGCAGCCGGTGCATTTGTCGCCGATTATCTCGAACTTCACTATCGAGCGGCATACGCCTCCGCGGCATTTCTTTTCCGTAATGTGCTCGACGTACTCTTCGCGGAAGTATTGCAGCGTGCTGCGAACCGGATTCGCGGCGCTGGTTCCTAGCGCGCACAGACTTGCGTTCTCCAATACTCCCAGCAGGCGCTCTATCGCGTCGAGGTCTTCCATCTTTCCTTCGCCGCGCGTTATCCTGTTCAGTATGGCCGAAAGTTGGCGCAGCCCCTCGCGGCACGGCGTACATTTGCCGCACGACTCGCCTACGAGAAAGTCTATAAAGTAGCGGGCGACGTCCACCATGCAGGCGTGGTCGTCCATGACTATCATGCCGCCCGAACCCATCATGCTGCCGGCCTTGGTAAGGGTGTCGAAGTCAACCGGCAGATCGAGCATGCTCTCCGGGAGGCAGCCGCCGGACGGCCCGCCCGTCTGCACCGCCTTGAACTTTCCGTGCTTGCGGATTATTCCGCCGCCCAGCTCGAATATAATTTTGCGCAGCGTCGTCCCCATCGGGACTTCCACCAAGCCTGTGTTGTTCACCTTGCCGACCAGCGAGAACGCCTTTGTTCCCGCGCTGGTCTTCGTTCCTATGGCCGCGAATTTATCCGCGCCGTCTCTTATTATGTAGGGCACAAGCGCAAGCGTTTCGACGTTGTTGAGCACGGTCGGCTTGTCGAACAGCCCCTTGACGACCGAGCGGACGTACTTTGCGCGCGGCTCGCCGACCTTGCCTTCGATGCTGCGCATAAGCGCCGTCGATTCGCCGCAGACGAACGCGCCGCCGCCGCGGTTTATTTTTATATCGAAATTGAAGCCGCTTCCGAGGAGGTTCTTGCCGAGCAGTCCTTCTTCGCGCAGAGCGGCGATAGCCTTTTCGAGCCTCTGCACCGCGAGCGGATACTCGTGGCGGACGTATATATAGCCTTGGCTCGCGCCGATTGAGTAGGCGGCGATCATAAGACCTTCGATTACCGCGAACGGGTCGCCTTCCATAATCGACCTGTCCATGAACGCGCCCGGGTCGCCCTCGTCGCCGTTGCATACCGCGTATTTAACGTCGCTTTTGACGCTCAGCGCCGTGCGCCATTTGCGCCCAGTCGGGAAGCCGGCGCCGCCGCGTCCGCGAAGACCGCTCTTCTCCATCTCGGTTACGACGTCGTTCTGCGTCATCGTCAGCGCTTTTGCGAAAGCCGCGAACCCGTCCGCCGCCAAATAAGCGTCGAGGCTTTCAGGGTCGATTTTGCCGCAGCGCCCAAGCGCCATGCGCGTCTGTCCGGCGTAGAACGGTATGTCCGCCGCGCCTTTTTTGCGGGTTTTGGTTGCCGGATCCTTATAGAGCAGCGCCGCGGTCGGCTCGCCGCCGTTGACAAGGTTGTTTACTATTTCCTTCACGTCCTTCGGCTTGATTTTGCAGTAGAGGACGTCGTCCGGCGTTACGTGAACCAGCGGCCCCATCTGGCAGAAGCCATGGCAGCCGCTTTTGGCGAGGTAGTCGCCCTTGCCGCAGGCGTCGGGCGTCATTTCGACGCATACGTCCAGTCCGGCGGCCTTTACGGCGGCCAGAAGGTCGTCGTAAATTTTAAGCGAACCGTTTGCTACGCAGCCGGTTCCGGCGCAAACCATAATCTTGCGTCCGAACGAAGCGGCTTTCGACGCGGCCGCTTTCCGGCGCGATTCAAGCTGTTCCCTGTTTGCGATAGGCATTACTTTTTCTCCAAAATTTCTTTAACCTGCAAAGGTTTCGTTTCGCCGTAAACCTTTTCGCCGACTATTACCACCGGAGCCATTGCGCACGCGCCGACGCAGTTTACGACTTCGAGCGTAAACTCCATATCCGGAGTATTCTCGCCCGGCTTAATTTTAAGCCAGCGCTCGAATTCGTCCTGAACCTGAGCGGCGCCGCGAACGTGGCAGGCGGTTCCCTTGCACACTTTGATTACGCGCCGCCCGCGCGGCTTTAAGCTGAACATTTTATAAAACGTCGCCGCCGAAAAGACTCGCGCAACCGGAATTTTCAGGTATTCGGCGGTCTCTTTCAGCGCCTCGCAGGGGAGAAAATTTAATTTATCCTGTATGTCCTGCAATACCATTATCAGGCTCGGCTCCTCGGCTGGGTAACGAGCGAGTATGTCTTTTATGTCGAAATGTTGAGCGTTTGCAGTCTGCATTTAACTCTCCTTATATCAACTTGCAAACAAGGGTGGCGCTGATAAATGAAGCGGAGCGGAATTTATCAGTGTTATTCGCAATATTAAATTCTATACTACTGATAGACTCTGCCCTGTTATGTCTATCACCTCTACCTTTATAACCAGTCAAAACAACCATGTCTTTCATAACGGTAACGCCGTTATTTCGAGCGGGCATTTGCCCTTGTTATAATAATAAGCCGCGCTGGACCATTTCCATTGCTGCGGCGTTTCAACCAGCTTTTTTCTGACGGGGTTATTATGAATGTAATCAACCATCTCCGCCAGCGTTTCGCGATTTTCGACGTTTCGGTCGTAGCCGCTTCCGGGCTGCCAGAATCTAAATATTTTCATTCCGTTGGAATAAACGCAGGTCAGCTTTTCAAGCCATTCGGGGTCGTTTTTAACAAGCCATTCTTTAGCTTTTTTGGCCGTCGGCATTTTAACGCACTTTAAAAAAGCCGAAATATTATATTTTTCGCGGCGCGGAACGACCAGCATGTGAACGTGGTTCGGCATGAAGACGAATGCGCCAACGCCTATGTCGCGTTCATAGCAAGCGTATCGGATTGAGTTTGCAAGCCACTCGCAAGCTCTGTCTCTGCTTAGCAAAGGCGGCATTTTATAGCAAGAGAACGTAAGTTCGCGTAATTGCCCTTTCGCGTTGTAGTGTTTTACGGTTTTATATTTCATTTTCTTTGTCAGTTATACACTGATAAATTCCGCTCCGCTTTATTTATCAGTGCCACCCATTGGCTACTGACCATTTCCTTTCTTATACGCCTTTGCGTATTCCGCGCCCTTTACCAAGGCCGCGACGTTGCCGTCGATTAGCTTCGGCTTCTCTTTAAAGGTGTATTTCACCGCCTCGATGAGAAATTCGAGTTTGATTATTTCGCTGCGACCGCAGAAGGCGCCCAGCGCGATTATGCTCGACATGCGCGCGTTTCCCATCTCTATCGCTATCTCGTTGCACGGAACCATGACTTCGTCCACGTCCGCGCGCCCCGATTCGACGGGAATAAGAGAGCTGTTGATGATGCAAGTTCCGTTCGGCCTCATCAGCGGCGCGAACTTCTCTAGCGACGGTCTGTTCATCGCGACAAGGTGCATCGGGTTGGTGATGATGGGGCTGCCGATGGGCTTGTCCGAAACCACCACGAGGCAGTACGCCGTGCCGCCGCGCATCTCCGGCCCGTACGAAGGTATCCAGCTGACTTCGGCGCCGCTTTCCAGTCCGCCCTGCGCCAGCATTTTGCCTATTGTCATTATTCCCTGTCCGCCGAATCCCGCGAACATAACATTCGATTCCATTGCGCAATCTCCTTTCGGCGGTTATTTGCACGTTTCGGGCGTTTTAAGCTCGCCCAGACGGAAGTAAGGCATCATATTTTGCTCAAGCCACTCGGTCGATTCCTTCGGCGTTTTCCCCCAGTTAGTCGGACAGGTTGAAAGCACCTCGACCAGCGAGAAGCAGACGTTGTCGCGCTGGTAGGCGAACGCCTTTTTTATGGCCGCTTTGGCCTTAACGGCGTAAAGCGGCTTGTGCGCCGACACGCGGGCGATGTACGACGGCGTGCGCAGCGTGCTTAAAAGCTCCGCCACGCGAATCGGCCATCCTACCTTCTCCACGTCGCGCCCAAACGGCGTAGTCGTGGTAATTTGTCCGGGAAGCGTCGTCGGCGCCATCTGTCCGCCGGTCATGCCGTAAATGGCGTTGTTCACGAATATAACCGTAAACTTTTCGCCGCGGTTGGCCGCGTGAAGTATCTCGTTGCCGCCGATGCTCGCCAAATCGCCGTCGCCCTGATAGGTGAAGACGATTAAGTCGGGACGGACGCGCTTGACGCCAGTCGCGAAGGCGGGCGCGCGCCCGTGAGCCGCTTCCAAAAAGTCGCAGTTGAAGTAGTTGTAAGCCAGAACCGAGCAGCCTACCGGCGCGACGCCTACTGCGCGCTCGCGCAAGCCCAGCTCGTCGAGCGATTCGGCCACTAGGCGGTGAACGACGCCGTGAGTGCAGCCGGGGCAGTAATGCGTAAAGTTGCGCGTCAGCGATTCGGGTTTGGTGAAAATGATTTCCATATCGGCCTCCATTAGAGGGAGAGCAGCGCGCGGGAACGACCGCGCTATTTATAATCCTTAGCCATCTTGCGGAGTTTTTCCGCGACTTCTTCGGGCGTCGGCACGATGCCGCCGGCTCGCCCAAACCATTCGACCGGTTTCTTTCCGTTTACCGCCAGCCGCACGTCCTCGACCATCTGCCCCATGCTCATCTCGACGGAGAGAACGGCTTTGACGCTTTTTTTCGCGGCTGCGTCGTGGACCGCTTTAGACGGGAAAGGCCACAATGAAATCGGCCTTACCAGCCCGACTTTTATCCCTTCTTTGGCCAAATCGCCGATCACCGTCTTGCAGACGCGGCTCATCGTGCCGTAGCTGACGACTAGGAAATCGTAAGAACCGTCGAGGTTGTAATCTTCCCACTTCAATACTTTTTCCGAAATTATTTTATACTTATCGGCGAGTTTGAAGTTGTGAGCGTCGCACTGATTGGGGTCGAGGAAAAGCGTTTTGACCAGATGCGGCGCGCGCCCCTTGGCTCCGGTGGTCGCCCACGAAGATTTATCGACCTTTACCGGCTCGTAGTTCTCCGGGAACTGCACCGGCTCCATCATTTGCCCGATAAGACCGTCGCCTATGAGCATGACGGGGTTGCGGTAAACGTCGGCGAGATCGAACGCCTCCATCATCAAATCGACGGCTTCCTGAATGGCCGCTGGCGCGAGTACGATTAATCGGTAATCTCCGTGGCCGCCGCCTTTTGTGGCTTGAAAATAGTCGGACTGCGCCGGCAGAATGCCGCCGAGGCCTGGACCGGAGCGGACGATATTTACCAGCACGACGGGAAGCTCCGCCGCGGTAAGGTACGAAATCGCCTCGCTCATAAGGCTTACGCCGGGCGACGAGGACGACGTGAAGACGCGGGCGCCCGCGCTTGCGGCTCCGAAAAGCATATTGGATGCGGCGACTTCGCTTTCCGCCTGTAAAAACACCCCGTCAACCTGCGGCATGCGCCTAGCCAAATACTCCGCGACTTCCGTCTGCGGCGTAATAGGGTAAGCGAAATACGCCCGGCATCCAGCCCACACCGCGGCTTCGCCTATCGCTTCGGCGCCTTTCATTAATTTTTTGGCCATATTTCTAACCTCCGTAAAAGGTTTATTTCCGAGTTTATGAGCCGGCGGCGGATTGCGCGTCAATAATCGAATAAAACGTACTGCGCTCCGTTGATTCCCACCGATATGGCGACGTCGGGGCATGTTACCGCGCAGATGCGGCAGCCGATACAGCGCGTAGGCTCGACTACGCTGGAAGGGAAGTACCCCTTGACGTTGATGGTTTTGGACAGCTTGAGAATCTGCTGCGGGCAGGCGTGGACGCATAGCTCGCACCCCTTGCACCTGTCTTTGTCTATGAAGATTTTCGGCATTTTTATCTCCTTGCGACGCTTGTATTGCGTTCGATTTTCTCTTCTTTAACTCAACCTGAAGTTCTGGCTGCCCAGCTTTTCCCTGCGCCGCCAAGGCGGAAGCATCTGCCTTTGTATCGGCAGTATCGGGCAGTCGAATTCGCCTTCAGCGAACTCGCCGATAAGCCGCTCTTCGGCTGTGATAAACTTTACCGGAACGCCGAGAGCTTCGGCGACTGACTTTGCGTAAACGTACCCCTCGCGTATAACCGCCGCGTCCGTGTCGTCCATCAAGTGACTATTGCCCACTACTCCGGTAACCTTGAGACGGCTTGCGGCCTCGATTTCGCGCGTTATTTTAATCGTGTCTTCCGCCGTTTCGGTGAACGGACGCTTGACGTTTACTACTTGCAGCATGTCGTATTTGGAGTTGACGAGCGCCTGATGCAGGCTTCCAAGCACCGTCGCGCCCGCGTCGTCTCCGCCGACGTCCAGTATGTTCACCCCTTCTGGGTTTTCAATCATTCCTTTTACGCCCGGCACGACTACGGGCAGATCCGCGTCAAGCAGCCTGTCTTCCGGAACGACGACTTCCACGCCGAGCTCTTCCAGTATTTTTTTTACCTCGCGGCTGCGAAAATACGGGTTCACAATATCTAAATCGGCAATGCGCACCCTGTAACCGGCCGCCTTGCGGTTTGTCGCGTAATTCACCGCGACTTCAGTTTTGCCGCTTCCGTAATTCCCTATGAACAGCGCTATGTTTGCAATATCTATTTCCATTTTTCAATCTCTTTAGAGCCCGCAACGGCGGGCGTCAAAAAAATTTACACCGCTTAAAATATGGTCGCAAGCCGTTTCTTTCATCTTGGTAGATTAACCCCCCGCCGCTTAAAATGCAAGGGCAATTTTTTCGTATAATAACGCGGCGTTACTCCTTTAAATAACCCGCTCAAAGCCGCAAATCTCTAGCTGTTTAGTATAGATTTGGCTCTTTCAATAACGCTTTGCGGAAGACCGAGCAGAGAGGCGATTTGAAGCGCGCGCGAATCGCGCTCTTTTCCATCAATAACTTTGTAATTCATATACCGGCCGATTTCTTCCGCCGAAGCGCCTTTTTCAAGAGCGAGCGCCGCGGCCTTCTCGTCCGCCAGCCCGGCCATATGAAAGAACGGAACCGACTGCGGCGCGCCGTCGAGAGCGTAGTGGGTGGAGGCGAGAACCGCCATATTAGGTTTGGCGGAAAGGCTCTCGATAATGGCGAGAAGCAGCGCCTCTCCTTCTACCGCGTCGGTGGTGCGGAAAGGCTCGTCAAGCAGGGCTAGGACGCGTTCTCCGCCGCCGCATGCGAGCAGCTCGCCGGCAAAGGCTATTTCTTCGCCGAAAGCGCTAAGGCCGAGCCGAGCGTCGCCGGAGCCCGGCTCGCGATAATATAAGGCGTCAAAAGGCGGGGCGTTGAACGCTTTTGCGTAAGGCATAATTCCGCATGCCGCAAGCAGCGCGTTGCAGGCTATAGTTTTAAGAACGACCGTTTTGCCCGACATGTTGGCGCCGTTGAGCGCGCAAACCTTTACCGGCAGCGAAATGGAAAGAGGTTGATACGCTCCGCCCAGCCGCTTTGCGAGCGATGGAAGATATGCGGAGTCAAGCTTTATAGTTGCAGCCGCTTTTTCGAAGACAGGAAGGCACAAAGGCGATTCTCCGCGCTGCGTTTCGTAAACCGCCAAAATAAAATCGAGCCTTCCGCACGCTTCCAGCGCTGAGGAGACGGCTCCGGAGAGCGGAAGAATTTTCTCGCCCAGCGTCCGGCATATCCGGTCTGTTTCGGATTTTTCCAGCGAAATAAGCTCCGCCATGCGCTCTTCCAAGTATCGCAGCTCTTTGGGAGCTAAAATGCGGAACCTCGCGGCGGCCGGGCCGTCGCTCGTCATAACCGCGTCGGGGCAAATTTTAAGAGACTCGTAAAGGCTTGAATCGGTTGCGGCGACTACGTCGGCGAGCCCTTCGGGCTCAAGCCCAAGGGACGCGCGCGTTTTCGCCAGGGCGTTTTTTCGTCTGTCTTCAAGCTCGCCGCTTAAGAGTTTTAACTCGCGCCGAATATTTTTCAGCTCGTTCGAGATTCCGCTTTTAAGAGAAAATCCCGTTTTTGAGTCGCTGGCCTCGCTTAACGCGTCGAAGGCGGCAAAGACAGTCTCGGCGCGTTCGGCGAGGCCTAGTTCAACCGCGCAGCCCGCCTCGTTCGCGGACTCAGTAAGCTCGCATACCGAGCGAAGCGCGAAAAAGAGCCTTGAAAGTTCGTTGAAATCGACGTTCGGAAGAGAGCGCAGGCAGTCGTCAACGTCGGGCAGCCTCTCCAGCGCGTTTTTAACTTTTGCAAAAAAACCTTCTTCAGCGTCCAGCCTGGCCTTGAGCTTGGCGAGAATAAAAAAATGTTCCGCCGCGGCTTTCTCGTCTTTTCCGGTGAATGGAGTGAAAGAGGACGCCCGCGCCCTGCCGTAGCTTGAAACGGGAGCGATTTTGCGCAAAATCTCGGCCGCGCCGACGGATTTGGCGCGTTCATCCCCGGCGAGCCTTAAAAAAGGCGCGCGTAGAAGATTGTAAGACAAGCGTAACCTTTCAAGCGCAAATAACGCCAAACCGCATCCTTCGAGACGCCCGATGCAAAACGTTCCGCTTTCTTGCGAAGGGCGCGGTTTAATTAGTTTATCTTGCCGGCTTTACGGCAGCTCGATGCAATTAAAGAAGTGGCGAGTCTCGATGAGCGCGTTTTCGTCGCTGTCCGAGCCGTGAGTCGCGTTCGTTTCGATGGATGTTCCAAACTGCCTGCGAATCGTTCCCTCGTCGGCCTTTGCCGGGTTGGTGGCTCCCATCAGCTTGCGCCATTCTTGGACGGCGTTTTCTTTTTTGAGAACGCCCACAAACACCGGGCCGCTGGTCATAAACTCGACGAGCGAATTGAAGAAAGGCTTCTCTTTGTGAACCGCGTAAAAGCCTTCGGCCTGCGGGCGCGTTAGATGAAGTTTTTTAATAGCCAAAAGCTCGAATCCGTTGGCTTCGATTATTTCCAAGATTTTGTATTGGTTCTTCGCTCTTACCGCGTCCGGTTTGATGATAAACAGCGTGCGATCGTTCATTTTAATAATCTCCGGTTAAATGTTTTTACCGATAATAAAACGCGGGGCAGGTTGTTAGCCTGCCCTCGCGATTCGACTTTAATTATGTCCGCATCCGCGAATTAAAGAAGCTCCTCCATCGGGGTGTACGGCATGTTCACGCCTTCGGCTACCGCTTTGTAAGTAACTTTTCCCTTATAGACGTTCAAGCCCTTGGCCAGACCCGGATCGGCCTTCAGAGCCGCAACGGCTCCCATGTCGGCAAGGCGCAGACCGTATTTGATGGTCGCGTTGGTAAGGGCGATGGTGCTGGTTCTGGCTACGGCGCCCGGCATGTTGGTTACGCAGTAGTGAATGACGCCTTCGTCCAGATATGTCGGGTTCTGGTGGTTGGTTGCGCGGGAAGTTTCGAAGCATCCGCCTTGATCTATCGCCACGTCAACCATAACGCTGCCCTTGTTCATCGCTTTGACCATCTCGCGGGTTACGAGGTGCGGAGCTTTGGCTCCGGCGATAAGAACGCCGCCGACTACCAAATCGGCCTGCGCGACCAGTTCGGCAATGTTAAGCGGATTGCTGTGGATGGTGTTGATGCGGTTAAGGAAAACGTCGTCGAGGTATTCGAGGCGCTTGAGGTTGACGTCGACGATATAGGTTTCGGCGCCCAGACCGATGGCCATTTTCGCCGCGTTAATTCCGACTACGCCGCCGCCGATGATGACGACTTTGCCGCGTCTTACGCCCGGCACGCCGCCCAGCAGCACGCCGCGTCCGCCGTTGTTCTTCTGAAGATAGTGCGCGCCGACCTGCACCGCCATACGGCCCGCGATTTCGCTCATGGGCTTCAGAAGGGGAAGTCCGCCTTCGCGGTCTTCGATGGTCTCGTAAGCTATCGCCATCACGCCTTTTTCGGCCAGCTTGGAGGTCAGAACGGGTTCGGGAGCAAGATGCAGGTAAGTGTAGAGAACGAGGTTCTCGCGGAAAAGCTGATATTCCGGCTCGATCGGCTCTTTAACTTTGACTACCATTTCGGCCTTGTTCCAGACTTCGCCCGCGGAGCCCAGGATTTCGGCGCCTGCCTTCACGTATTCCTGATCGGAAAATCCGCTTCCTTCGCCCGCTGAAGTTTCGATGTAGACTTTGTGGCCGCGCTGCACGAACATGGCGACTCCGCCCGGAGTTAAACCGACTCTGTATTCGTGCGTCTTAATTTCCTTTGGTACTCCGATAATCATCTTTCTCCTCCTGGATTATGAAAAGGTTACTATTCTCCTCGACGCGGATTTTAAGGCCGTCGTAGGCCAGCATTTCCCCGTCGTCAAGCAAGGCGCCGTCGCGCGAGTGCTTTATCTCGTGTCCGAAATGACTGTAAATCGTCAGGTTTGCGCCGATGCGCCGGGCGTAATCTCGCGCCGCGTCCCAGCACAGGTGCGTTTCGTGCCCGCAGCGTTTCTGAACGAGGTCTATCGCCGCTATTTTTACGCCCCTCGCCGCCGCCAAGGCGTCTTCCGGAATGGAGCTGCAATCCAGAAAATATGCGAGCGTATCCGCGATGATATAACCGGTAGAGAAACCGTAAGGGCCGTGAGGCAGTTTGAACGTTTTAATTTTCGCGCCGCCGATTTCAAACTCAGGCTCGATTTCCTCGAAGTTAAGCGACGGTTTTCCGCCGCCGACTTCCGCTTTTGAGTCGTCAAAGATGTATGAAAACGACTTTTTAATCCGTTCAATCGTCTCTCTGTCCGCTCTACAGTCAAGCGGTTTATTCATCAAATATTTGAAAGAGCGAAGATCGTCGATGCCGCATACGTGGTCGGCGTGAGCGTGCGTGAAGAGAGCCGCGTCGAGCGCGTATATTTTTTCCCGGAGCAGCTGCGCCCGCAAATCGGGCGGCGTGTCGATTAAAATTCTTGCGCTTCCGGCCTCCACGTAGGCCGCCGAACGCGTCCGCTTGTCCCGCCAGTCAAGGCTTTCGCAGGTTTCGCACCGGCAGCCCAAATACGGCACCCCCGGAGAACTGCCGCTTCCTAAAATGGCGAGCGTTAGCTTCATCATGCGCAAGTCTATTCAAATTATCTAATAAGGCAAGCGAAAAAACTTTAAATTTATTTATCAGACCGATTAGCCGCTCGCTTGTAATTTATTATTATTCTTGCGTCATTTTAATTTGCGCGTTTTGCGGCGCGTCAAATCGCGGAGCTCAGTCTTTTGCGGAGAGAAGTTCGCGGGCGTGCGCGAGCGCGCTTTCGCTTTCGGGACTGCCGGAGAGCATTCGGGCTATCTCGATTACGCGCTCCGCGTCCGAAAGAAGGCGGACGGCGGTTTCGGTTCGCTCGCCGGAATTGGTTTTGCTTACGACTATTTGCGCGTCGGCTTTGGCCGCTATTTGCGCAAGGTGGGTAACGCAAAGCGTCTGCCGCGTTTGCGACAGGCTTTTGAGCTCCCGCGCAATCTTCAAGGCCGCCTCGCCGCCGACTCCGGCGTCGATTTCGTCGAACAGCAGAACGCACGGCGCGCCCTTCTCGACGAGCGCCCTCTTAAGAGCCAGCATCGTTCTCGACAATTCGCCGCCGCTTGCCGTCTTGGCCAAGGGAGCCATTTCTCCGCCGGCGTTTGCGCAAAACATGAAGCGGCAGGTTTCCGCTCCGCGCTGCGAAACGAGCGTTCCGCCCGCGCTCACCGCCTCCGCGCCTTTTTCTATCGCAACCAGCTCGGCCTCGAACCTCGCGCGGGGCATCGCCAGTTCCTTTATATGAGCCTCGACGGCCTTCGACAGCTTCGCCGCCGCCTTGGCGCGCTCGGCTCCCAGCTTCGCCGCGGCTTCGCCCAGCGCCGACAACTTTTCTTTGAGAGCGGCCTCCAGCGCGCTTATTTTCTCGCCGCCGTTTTCAATGCGGGAAAGCTCGGCCTGCATCTGCGCCCGCTTCTCAAGCGCCTTCGCGACGCTTCCGCCGTGTTTTTTTACGACTCTGTATATCGCTGAAAGCCTCTCTTCGACCGCGTCAAGCCTCGCGGGGTCGGATTCGATTCTGCCCGACAACGAGCCCGCCGCCCTCGCCGCGTCGGTCAAAAGCGCTTCCGCGTCCGCGATCGCGCCCGCTATTTCCGCGGCTTTTTCAAGTCCCAGAGACAGCGCCGTCTCCGCCGCCCTGCGGGCTTTCGTCGCCAGCGCCGCCGCCGAAACGTCGTTTTGATACAGCGAATCCTCTATTTCTCGGCAGCTCTGAGCGATTTTTTCCGCGTTGCGCAAAAGCGCGCGCTCGCGCTCTAAAGCCTCGTCCTCGCCTTCGCTTAACCCCAGCGCGTTAATCTCTTCGAGCTGAAAACGAAGATAATCCTCCCGGCCAGCGCGCTCCGACGCTTCTCTTTTAAGCTCCTCTATTTCCTCCGCGGTTTGCGCGCACTCTTTATAAAGAGCGCGCAGCGCCTCGCGCTCGCTTAAAAGGCCGGCGAATTCGTCTAGAGCGTCGAGGTGGTTCGCTTCGTGAAGGAGTTTCTGATGCTCTCGCTGACCGGAAATATCTACCAAGCGCTCGCCGAGGCTTTTAAGAAACGCCGCTCCGACGGGAACGTCGCATACAAACGACTTCGATTTGCCTTCCGCGTCTATCGACCTGCGCACGACGATTTCGCCGTCCGCGTCTTCGACGCCGTTTTCTCGAAGGAACGCAAAGACCGGATGCTCCGCAGGCGGCGCGAAGACCGCGACGATTTGCGCGAAACGCCCGGCCTTGCCGACCATGTCGGCGCCCGCTCGCCCGCCCGCGGCCAAGTGCAAGGCCGAGGCGAGAAGCGTCTTTCCCGCTCCCGTCTCGCCGCTTACAGCCGTCAAACCCGCGGAAAAACTAAGCTCCGCCGAGCCGATAAGCGCGAAATTTTTTATTGAAATACGCTTTAGCATTCGTCAATCGCGCGAGCGCAAAAACAGCCCGCAATTTATTTTTCGCCCCATTTGAGCTTGCTGCGAAGAATCGAGAAGTAATCGAGCGAAGAAGACGTTATAATCTGAACGTCGCCGTCTCCGAGCGCGGCGCAAAGCCTGTCGGACGCGGCGATTAAGCGCCCCGGTCTGCCGTCCGCCGTAAATATCGCTCCTTCCGCAGGCCCTACCAGCTCGACGTCTATCCGCGAGTCGTGCGGCAGCACGATAGTCCGGTCGGTGAGCGAATGCGGGCATATCGGAGTGATAAGAACGCATTGCAGCGAAGGATGAACTATAGGGCCTCCCGCGGCTAAATTGTACGCGGTGCTTCCCGTGGGAGTCGATACGGCCAGCCCGTCGGCGCGGTAGGTGGTGGCGAGCGCGCCGTCCACCGTAACTTTTACAGTAATCAGCTTGGAAGCTCCGCCGCGGTGAATTACCAAATCGTTAAGGGCGTAATGCGTTTCGACAAGTCTTCCGCCTGAAAAGAGACGAGCTTTAAGCCTGCTTCGAAAACCGCTTTTATAGTCTCCTTCCAACGCCCGCGCTAGGGAATTCTTAGCTTCGGCGGCCTTAATTTCGGTTAAAAAGCCCAAAGTGCCCAAATTGACGCCGAATATCGGCGGACCGTTTTCGCCTATCAGGCTTGCCGCCAAAATCAGCGTTCCGTCTCCGCCGAGCACGATAAGCAGGTCGGAGTTCGCCGCGGTTTGCGCGTCGTCCGAGTCTATTACAAGCCGGGGCGCGTTCTTGATTCCGCGGCAGTAAACCGTCAATCCGCGCTCCGCGAGCCATACGGCCAGCTCTTTTTTTAGCCGCTGCGCGCTCTTCTCCCCTTCTTTGGCTATTATTCCGACCTTTTTAAAGCGATTTTTCGGCATTTAGAGAGCCCCGCGCTTAAGAATATCTGTTCAGCTCTTTGCGCAGCCTTTGAGTGAGTATCCGTATGACGCCCTGCGCGATTTCCGCGCGCTCGGCCATAATGTCGTAAAAATCTTCGCGCTCGATTTTTAGCGCCGTAACCGGAGTAACCGCCGTAACGCTTGCGCTGCGCGGCTCGCTGTCCAGTATCGCCATTTCGCCTACCGCCTGATTCGCTCCCAGTTCCGCCACCTGCTTCTTGGCGCGGTGCACGCTGACCTTTCCTTCGATGACGAGGTAAAGGCTGTCGCCGATGTCTCCTTCGATGATGAAGGTTTCTCCCGCGTCGAAATAAATTTCCTGCGCGATTCGGGCTATGCGCGCCAGCTCCTCGCCGGGTATGTGATCGAAGAGAGGAATGCGTTTGAGCGCCAGAACTTTTTCAACGGTTGAAAGCATAATTGAACCTTATTTTGGCGGCTTTCCCTGTTCGCCCGCGGCCGCTTTCATTTTTTCCATGTAGGTGGACGAAACGAGCTGCGGATTGAGCCCAATGTATTTCGCGTATTCTACCAGAAAGCCTCGCACGTAAACCGGCGCGGGCAAAAGGTCGTATCTGTCGTCTTCAATTAGAGTCAGGTTTGCGGTGGATATGCGTGTGGTGTAGCTTATCGCCTGAAGCTCTATTCCCAGCTCCTCGCGTATGGACTTCAGCGTCGCGCCGTCGTACCATTTTATTTCATCGACGTTAATGGAAAGTTCCGGAAGCGCTTTTTGCGGCAGCTGTTTTGCAAGCTGCGGTTTTTTCGGCGGCTGCGGACGCTCCGAGAATTTTTGTTCGTCGGCCGCCGGTTTGGCCGCGTGAACCGAGTGCGCAGAAGAGCCGCGCTGTTTGCGGAATTTTTCGACTATACGCTGGCGTTTGTGCGGGTCGGCTAGTTCTCGGAACGCCTTCTCTATTTCCACGGCCATTTCTTTGCGCGTATGCTCCGAATATAGGCCTAGCGCGAGGGGCGAATCGTCGTCGAAAATGCGGCGCATGCGCTCGTAACCTTTTTTTATATCGTCGTCGGACGCGCCGAGGTTTACCCCTAAAACTTCAAACGGGTTGTTTTCGCTCATTCGTACCTTCCGCCGTCCTCGTCTTCTATTTCTATTCCGTCGCTTTGAGGCTCGTCGGCGTTTTCGGCTTTCTCCGCCGAATTTTGAATTTTATCTTCCTCGATGTACATCGAATCGCTCGCAAGCCTCGACCTCATCGGCTTTTCCTGCCTCGTGTGAAAGCGGAAGCGCTGCGCCAGATCTTCGATGCTGTCGGCCGCTTTGGAGTCGGGCATCTTCAATACCACCGGCTCGCCTCGCTGGGCCGCCGCGTGAAACGAACCGTCCTCGTTGATGCCGGTAAGGAACTCGAACCTCATGCCGAAGTAACGGCGCCATAAAAAAGCCAAATCCTCCGCCGCGGTCTCGTCGTGGGGAGTGCGCGCCTTATTTAAAACAAGGTGAATGCGGCACGAGTCGATTTTATGAATCATGTCCTCGCCCTTAATAGGGTCCCGCTCTTTCAGGTAGTAAAGCCAAGATACCGCGTGCGGGTTGCGCTCCCGCTCGGCGCGGTTTTTCGCGTCCGCTATTAAGTTGTCGATGTGATGACGCCGCGCGTGAGTGAAGAGTATGCGCTCGAAGGTTCGCTTAATGAGCAGATTGCTGTTGGCGATGCTCGCGGGCTCGGCGGTGGTTACGATAACCGAAATATCGCAGTGAAGCCAGTAATCGAGCGAGACGTCGTCCGGCGAGTTTCCCAAGTCCATAATCACGAACGATTCGTTCATGTTGCGTAGAAAATTCATAATATCGGGCTTGGAGCTGTATTCCGCGTTGGTTTCGGCGGAAAGGTCGCGCAGGCCGGAAAGAAGGGTTACGCCTGGGTCTATCGTTTCGGCGGCGAACGCGGCGAGCGGCATATACCGTTTGTCCTGCCAGTCAAGCAGCGAGGATTCGGGCATTTCTTTGAAGCCCAAATAGCAGTAAAGCCCGCGTCCGAACGGCGCGCCGTCCACCAGCGCCACGCGGCTGCCGGCTCTAGCCAGCACAATAGCCAGATTGGCGGCTATGGAGCTGATTCCGACGCCGCCTTTAGCCCCTAAAAAACCGATAATTTGCGGACCGCTCATTAATTCTCCGACGCGACATATAACTGCTATACTGTGGTATCAAAGCGCGGCGGGGTTGTCAAATTGGAATGGACAAACGCTTCTCTTTAATTAAAGAGGAAAATTCAATTATTTGCGGTCAATGCGTTGCTTAATCGACAAGAAATCTCGTTCGCAGGATTTGCCTAAATTTATATTCTTTATTCGCCGTTGTTGGCCGGCGGGAGCGCAATATACTGCAGCGGACTAAACATATTTACCGCGCTAATATGAATTGCAGAAAGAAAAACCGCCGCGTTAGGAAACATGGAATTATTAATTTATTTTCCCAGCAGAGCGGCCGCAATGGCAAGGTAATCCTCCGCGCCGCGGCTTTGCGGATCGTACTCGAATATCGTTTTCTTGTAAATCGGCGCCTCTTTAATTTTACTGTTAATGCGCACCGCCGGCAGCACTCTTTCCGCAAAACGATTTTGCAGATTGCGCACGACTTCGTGACTGATTTTATTGCGCGTGTCAAAGAAGGTCGGTATCACGCCGGTGATGGAGAGCTTGTGGCCGTAATTCTTCTCGACGTCGTCGATTGTTTTAAGAACCTGCTTTACCCCGACAAGCGCGAGGTAGTCGCAGCTCACCGGTATGACGACTTCGTCCGCGTAGCAAAGCGCGTTGCGGTTCAACATTGAAAGCGACGGCCCGCAGTCAAGAATAACGTAGTCGTAATCCCCGTCCATGGCGCGCAGCCTATTGCGCAGAACGAACTGCCCGTCCGGCACGTTGACCAGCTCCATGTCGCCTTGCGCAAGCGTTTCGTCGCTGGTTATAATGTCGAGCCCGTCGCGGATGGGAACCGCGAGCTCTTCTATTCGCTCCTCTTTGCCGAATAGAAGCCGGTAGGCGGCTTTTTCGCTGCGCACGCCGAGGCTTACCCCGACGTTTCCCTGCGGGTCGAAGTCCACAAGCAGAACCCTGTGCCCTCTGGCCGCAAACGCCGCCGCGAGATTTACCGCCGTGCTCGTCTTGCCGGTTCCGCCCTTTTGGTTGAGCGCCGCTATGCGCCTCGTCCCGCGCTCTTTTTTAATCGCGTTAATCTTGTCGGGCATGCGGCATGCGTCCGAGCAATAAAACGTCGCTCCGTCTTTGTTCATTGAAACCTGAAATGCGAACTCCACCGTAAACCGCCTGCCGCACACCGAGCAATTCTGCTCCGGCGACATCGTAACGTCGGCGATCATGCACCCCTGACTGCAGTAATAGCGTCTGCCCGCGGCGAGGCTCTGTAACTGGTATTTGTATTGCGGCTCGAACCGCGCGCCGCAAACGCTGCAAACGCGCGCATCTTCCCTCGATGAATTTGCCATAATATATTTCTATCCTCGAATGCGCTCGATTTAATTTTTATCTTGAAAATACGCAGTTTGACTGCTTCGCGCATTTCTCGAAATCCGCGCATTCTCCCTTGCCGCATTCGAGATATTGCTCGAAGAATGTCCGCTGAAGAGCCGCGCCCATTATTTGGCACGTCTGGAATTGGCCGTTTACGTAGCCCGCCTCTCCTTTGCACGTCGTTTCGAGATAAGTTTTTATCGCGGAGCAGCCGTCCGACGCGTACGCCGGAATTTCGCCGGCTGTCTGCATATCTGAAAAAACCTTTCCAAAGCAGTAGTTGCCCAGGTTGCCTCCGGAACCGCAGTCCTGCGCGTTTACAAAGCATTCGCCCAAGCGGGCGGAGAAACCGGAGTTCCACTCGTAAGAGCCGGAGTTGCAGCGCGCCAGACATCCCGTTTCGCCCGGCGTGCAGGCGTTCATCTTTTGGCATGCGGCCGCGCAGTCTATAGCGAATCCGTCGGCGGCTTTTTGAGCGCGGGATGCGCAGGTTTCGCCGAACTCCGTCAGGCGGCATTGTCCGTCGGCGCGGCAGTAGAAGTCGAAGGCGCTTTGACCTTCGCCTACCGTCTGGGCGTAACAGAAGGCGTCCGCAACTTTGTCGCTTTCGCCCGTGTTGCAGTTTTTAAGGCATTCGCCGCCTTTTATCTGCTCGTGGCAAACGTCGTTTCCTTGGCAGGCTCCGTTGCACGGCGGCAGCGATTCTTCAATTTCCGGCTCGGCTTCTTCCTCGGCGGCGCCTTCGTTCTCCGAGTCGTCCTCGACTACGGGCTCTTCCTCCGCCGCCGGCTCTTCATCCATTATTAATTCTTCGTCGTTTTCTCTCGAGTCCGCGTCTCTGTCCTTGTCGGTTTCGGCCGCGGCTTCCTCGTCGCCGTTGTCGTTAGTTTCTCCTCCGCCGGAAGAGCAGCCGAAGAGCGTAATGACCGGCAGCGCCGCCGCGAAAATAAAAGCTCGGAAAATTATTGAACTGTTTCTCATGTCGAACCTCGCAAGTTAAACTTATTAAAGCGGTTAATCGGCAATAAGCCTTCGCGCCAATAATATAATTTATATATACCAAACGGCGGAAAACGGCAACTTGTATTTCTAAGAGCCGCGTATAATTTATTCCGTAGTTTTCGGAAACAGGCGGAATTTATTATATAAAATCTTTGCGCCGCTCCGCTTCTTGCGCGTTTTATATGAAAACCGGCGGCGCTCGCACATTTTCTTGCGGTATTGAGGCGTATAATATATTATCTTACGGTTGTTTTTGAAAAAAATGAAATGAAGACGTTTATAACCCCGTTGAAAGTAGGGCTTTTGAGCATCGCCGTGGCGGCGGTCGCGGTCGTTTTAATTTTCGAGTCGGACGATTCCCCGGTTACTGGCGGAGCCGGTTACGGCGTCTCGGTAGTCTTTCCGTCGGCCAAAGGACTTGTGAAAAAGTCGCAGGTGCTCGTGTCGGGCATTCCCGTCGGCGAAATCGAGACGATAACTCTGGACGGCGACAACGCCCGCATTTATCTGCGCGTCCGCAAAGAATTAAAGCTCTATAAAAACGCGACGGCAAAGAAAATACAAGAGTCGCTGCTAGGGACTTCGCTGATTGAAATAACGCCGGGAACGCCCGACGCCGGGTTGTTAAAAGACGGCGAACAGATACAAAACTCAAAGGATTCGGTGCAGATGGAAGAGCTGATGAATAAATTCGGCGACATCTCGCACGACGTTAAGGCCATTACGGCTTCGCTCAAAAGCAGCCTCGCGGGCGTCGCCCCGGACGGAAAAGCTAATACTCTCGACGAAATTATGAAAAACGTTCTGGAACTGACGAAAAATATAAATGAAATCGTTGCCGACAACAAGGACGCGGTGAATTCGCTGGTGATTAACGCCGACAACGCGGCCATTAAAGCCAACGGTCTGGCGCAAACCGTACAAACCGACCTTAAAGACGCGCTGGGAAACCTTAAGACGATTACCGACGAAATAAAAGTCTCTCTCATGGACGAAAAATCCGTTCTCAAAACCAGCGGTCCGGCGGTCGATCGCATTTCCAAGCGGCTGGACGGCATAATGGACAAACTCGATAAGGTCATCGACAACGTCGAAGTAATTACCGGCAACATAAAAGACGGCAAAGGAACGGTCGGCAAGCTGCTGAACGACGAGAAGGTAGCCAACGACGTCGCTTACATAGTGGACACCGCGAAGAAAGCGGTTGAAAAAGCCGACAAATTACAGCTTCAGTTTCATTTAGAGTCGAACTACTATCCGATGGAGAACGCGGCTAAAACCTACGTTTACCTTAATATAAAACCGAACAAGAACAAAGCGTACATTATCGGAGCGGTATCCGACCCGTGGGGAAAGATAACTCGCACAAAAACCGCTACGTCGAACAAGGTTTACGACGCGCAGGGGAAGCTCGTCGGGCAAAGCGGCGAAGAAGTTTTCGAGACGCAGACCGAGTATTCGTTTAAATTTACCTTATTATATTACCGCACGCTGGAAGTAACTTGGTGGTTCTGGCCGTCGGCGTATTTCGGAATAATCGAAAACACCGGAGGCGTCGGGCTTGACCTGCATTTCTTCGACGACTTCTGGCGCATTAATACGCAGTTCTACGACTTTGCGCTGGACCAGAACCCGAATTGGAAGGCGCAGACCTCGCTTACCTTCCTCGAACACAGACTTTTCATTACGGCGGGCATCGACCAAATATTAAACGACAAAATGCGCGCATGGTTCGTCGGCGGAGGACTGGAGTTCAACGACGACGATTTGAAACTGCTTCTCACCACGGGCGGCGCGAGCATGATTCCTACAAAATAATAATTTGGGGCTCTGTATAAAATGGCCGAAATAAATCACGCGTATTACATGAAAAAGGCGCTGCGGCTGGCGGCGAAAGGGCTCGGCAATACAAAACCCAACCCGATGGTCGGCGCGGTAATCGTCGATGGGGACAGAATTATATCGGAAGGGTATCATCATTGTTACGGACAATGCCACGCGGAGGCGGAGGCGATAGCTTTGGCGCCGGGCAAAACCGGCGGCGCGACTATGTACGTTACGTTGGAACCGTGCAACCATTTCGGCAAAACGCCGCCATGCGCGGAGGCGATACTTAAGGCCGGAATAAAGCGCGTCGTCATTGCCGCGCTGGACGAGAACCCGAAGGCGAAAGGGGGCGCGGAATATTTGCGTTCCAAAGGAGTCGAAGTCATAACGGGCGTATGCGAGAAAGAGGCGAAGGAGCTAAACGAGCCTTTCTTGGTTTCTCAGGCGAAGGGGCGGCCTTATTTTCTGATAAAGGCGGCGCTGTCGCTGGACGGCTTCATTGCGACCAAAAGCGGCGATTCGGGGCAGACCGCAAGCGGCATGAGCGGCAGAAAATCGCATGTTTTGGTTCACCGTCTCCGCGCCGCGATGCAGGGAATACTGGTCGGAGCCAAGACTATTAATCTCGATAATCCGCGCTTGACCGCGCGCGGAGTCGGGGACGTGGCTCAGCCGGCGCGGTTGATACTGGACGGCTCTTTGAGCGTAAACCCGAAGGCTTTCGTATTCGCCGACAAATCGGCGAAAACTATTGTTTTCTGCCGTAAAAACGCCGGCGCTAAAAGCCGGATCGCGCTTGAAAAGGCCGGCGCGCTCGTCGAGACTCTTCCGGCGAACGCGGACGGTTTTCTCGATTTGAACGCGCTGTCCGAGCGCCTGTGGAACGAAGGAATTACGAGCGTTATAATAGAAGGCGGCGGCAAGGTCATCGGCTCGTTTTTACAAGCCGGACTTTACGACCGCGTTTCGCTTTTTTATACGCCGTATATTTTCGGCGACGGCGTAAAATTGGCTGATTTTAACGGATGCGAGAAGCTGGCCGAGGCGGTGAAGCTGGGCAAAATGGAAGTCAAAAGGGTTGAGAACGACGCTTTTATTACTTTTAAACCCTTGTGATGGGCGTTTCGGCGGTCTGTTAAAACGAAAAGCAGATGATGGCGAACGGGCAATTCGTCGCAATAAATTAGTTCTATAATTCTCTTTGCTTTTTGCCTTTTTTCCGTATAATCAACTCAACGCAAAAAAGCGGGCGTCAAAATTTTTGACGGCCGGTTTTCGCGCGGGCTCTTTTTAATCCTTATATTGCAGGGCGAGCGTTAAAAATTCGCCGGAAAAGCTGATTCAAGCCGCGGCGGAGAGCCGCCGTCGGGAGGAGACGCGTATGGTCGCTAAAGGCGGCAAGGTTCTTATAATCGACAACGAAGCGGGGCAGCGAAAAAAGGTTATCGCCGCGCTCGCAAAAGCGGGCTTTGCGATTGAAGAGGCGGAGCGCGGAATTGAGGCGCTCTTGAAGATAGAAAAAGCGGTCGCGCTGGGAAGGCCGTTCGAGGCCGTAATTGCGGACTTGTACCTTCCCGACATCAACGGCCTCAAACTGATTGAAGTCATAAAGTCTCGTCGTCCGAATCTGCCCGTAATTTTAACTTCGGGCTACGGCGGCGAAAATTTGGCGAACGAAACGAAGTCGCGGGGCGGCGACGAACTGCTTTTTAAGCCGTTCGAGGCGGAAACGCTGTCGCGTCTTTTGCAAACTCTTCCCGAATTTGCCTCAAAGGAAGGTATGGAAATGTCAACGGTAAAAACAAAACGCTCGGTTACGGCTTATTGTTTCATTAAAATAGCCGATAAGAAAAACGCCGGAGAGCTGTTTCGCAGGCTTTACTTTCTCGACAACGTCCTTTACTGCGACGCGGTAAAGGGAGTTTACGACTTGGCTCTCATGGTCAACGGCGATACGAGCGAGGAAATCGACGAAGTCATCGCTTCGCAGATAAAGCCGATGAAAGAAATAGGCGAAATAGAATTCTGCCCGGTAGTTACGCCGCAGGTGGAAGAAGCTCTTTCGGGTTTCATTAAAGATTACGAAAAGAAGCGCAGCTTCGGCGGCCAGGACGGCAAGGCCGACGACGATAAGGTGTCGGCGTACCTGCTGGCGGAAATAGAAAAAGACAAGTTCGGCGCGGCGTTCCCGCAGCTTTACCTGCTGGACTGCGTCGTTTCGTGCGACGCGGTTAAAGGCAAATACGACGCGGTTCTTTTGCTGAAGGCCGATAACTTTAAAGAGCTTGAGAGGATTTCCTCCGAAGAGATAAGGCCGATAGATGGAATCGTCCGTACGAAGTTCGCGAAGATTTTAAAGATGTTCGAGGAATAAACGGCTATATTGACGCCGAAAGCCGCGCCGGCAAGAGAGGCGAGGCGGCGGAAAACAACCAAACGGAGCCCAACATGACTATGAACGAAAATAGCGGCGAGAGTAAAAATTTCCCAAAAATCAACACAGATTTATGGAACTATGAAGGCGAAAAGGGGCAGCTCATCCCCCTGCTTCAGTCCGCTCAGGAGAGCTACGGCTACATCAGCGAGACGTCCATCCGGTACATCAGCGGAGTTACGGGAGTTCCGGAAGCCGAGATTTACGGCGTAATCACCTTTTACAAGCAGTTCAGACTGAAGCCGCTGGGCAAGTATCTTATACGCCTGTGCGACGGAACCGCCTGCCACGTCAACAACGCCAAGCAGCTCAAAGAGATAATCGAGGACGAGCTTGCGCTGACCAACGGCGACACGACCGAGGACGGCAAATTCACGCTGTCTCCCGTGGCGTGTCTGGGCTGTTGCAGCCTGGCGCCCGTCGTTATGATTAACGACAAGACTTACGGAAGGCTCACGCCGCAAAAGCTGCGGAAAATATTAAAGAAATACCAAAGAGGCGAGTCGCCCGACAACATTTAAGCCGCAACGAGCAAAGCGGAAGCGGCGACTTCAGTTTGGCAATTCAAAATAAGAGGTAATGAAATGATAACGATAACGGTCGGAACCGGAACGTGCGGAAGCAGCGCCGGAGCGGACAAAGTGCTCGAAAAACTCCATGAAATAGCCCAGACTAAAAAACTTCCGGGCGTCGCGGTCGGAGAAACGGGCTGCATGGGAATGTGTTACCGAGAAGTCCTCGTCGAGGTGAAGAAGGACGGCGAGAAATTTTTATACGGCGACGTAACCCCCGAACGCGCGGAAAAAATCTTCGAGGAACACGTCGAGAAGGGCGCGCCCATCCCCGAATGGCTCGTGCTTAAAGACTTCAAAGAAGGCGAAGAAGCTCCGTTCGTGGCAAAGCAGCAGCGCATAGTTCTGCGCAACTGCGGCGTAATCGACCCGATGTCCATCGACGACTATCTCGCCGTGGACGGCTACAAGGCGATTGAAAAAGTTCTCAAAACGATGACGCCGGAACAGCTCATTGAGGAAGTAACCAAGTCCGGCCTCAGAGGCCGCGGCGGCGCCGGGTTTCCGACGGGCGTCAAATGGAAATTCGCCCGCCAATCGCCGGGAAACGAGAAATACGTAATTTGCAACGCCGACGAAGGCGATCCGGGCGCGTTCATGGACAGGTCGGTGCTGGAAAGCGATCCGCACTCGGTTCTGGAAGGAATGATGATGTGCGGCTACGCGATAGGCGCGAACTTCGGTTATATTTACTGCCGCGCGGAGTACCCCAAGGCGATTTTCCGCCTCCGCAACGCCATAAAGCAGGCGACCGAGCGCGGATTGTTGGGCGATAATATTTTCGGAACGAATTTCTCGTTCCATCTTAAAATTAAAGAAGGCGCGGGCGCGTTCGTCTGCGGCGAGGAAACGGCCCTCATCAATTCCATAGAAGGCAGGCGCGGCACTCCGCGCGTCCGTCCGCCTTATCCGGCGGTCAAGGGAGTTTGGGGCAAACCCTCAAACATCAACAACGTCGAGACGTTCGCAAACCTGCCGTGGATTATCCTCAACGGTCCGGAGAAATTCGCCGCGTTCGGCGCCGAGAAGAGCAAGGGGACGAAAGTTTTCGCCATGGCCGGCAAAGTAAAACGCTCCGGCCTCGTCGAAGTGCCGATGGGAATAACCATCAACGACATCGTCTTCGACATCTGCGGCGGAATTAAAGACGACAAAAAATTTAAGGCCATTCAAATCGGCGGCCCGTCCGGCGGCTGCATTCCGGCAAGCATGGGCGACACGCAAATCGACTACGAAAAGATTACTTCCACCGGCGCAATCATGGGTTCGGGCGGAATGATAGTAGTGGACGAAGACACCTGCATGGTTGAGATGGCGCGCTTCTTTTTGGAATTCACTCAGAACGAGTCGTGCGGCAAATGCACCAGCTGCCGCGTCGGCACGCTGAGAATGCTGGAAATTTTAAACCGCATCGTCGAAGGGAAGGGAAAACCCGAAGACCTCGACAAGCTGGAGGAACTTGGCGAGTTCATCCGCAATACCAGCCAGTGCGGCTTGGGCCAGACGGCTCCTAACCCCGCGCTGACCACCATTAAATACTTCCGCGAGGAGTACGAGGCGCACATTAACGATAAAAAATGCCCGGCGCATTCGTGCGCGCTGCTTGTGAATTATTCCATAGACGCGGCGAAGTGCACCGGCTGCACGCTTTGCGCAAAGGACTGCCCTTCGGGCGCAATAACCGGCGAGCGCAAGGCCGCTCACGTAATCGACCATGCGAAGTGTATTAAGTGCGGCAAGTGCATAACGGTTTGCAACTTCAACGCGGTGTGGAAGGACTAAAAGAGGTAAGGCTTATGGCTAACACTATAAAAGTTAAAATCAACGGCGCCGAAATTACGACGGCGGCGGGGAAGACAATTCTTGACGTCGCGCGGGAAAACGGCGTGGAGATACCGACTCTCTGCTACGACCCGAGGCTTCCGGCGGTAGGAAGCTGCCTGCTTTGCGTCGTCGAAGTCGAAGGGTTCGCGAAGCTCGTCCTTTCGTGCACGACCGAAGCGCGCGAAGGCATGGTTATCACAACCGACAACGAACGCGTTTACAAGGCCCGCAAGGACGCGCTGGACATGCTCATGTCCAATCATTTCGCCGACTGCCGCGGCCCCTGTTACGAGAAATGCCCCATCGACGTTGACGTGCAGGGTTACCTTGCGCTGGCGCACGCCGGCAGGCATTACGAGGCGCTGGAGCTGATACGCTCCACCAACCCGTTTCCGCTGGTCTGCGGCAGAGTTTGCGTTCGTTACTGCGAGGCGGCGTGCAGAAGGCGCGAAGTGGACGAATCCGCGGTTGGCATCAACTTTGTAAAGCGTTACGTCTCCGACCTTGAGAACGATAACCTGCCCAAGCCGGCAGTTCCGCCCTCAAACGGGCATAAGGTCGCGATAGTCGGCGGCGGGCCCGCGGGCCTTACGGCCGCTTACTTCCTTGCCCGCGCCGGTTACAAGGTTAAAGTGTTCGACGCTCAGCCAAAGCTAGGCGGCATGTTAAGGTACGGCATCCCCGACTACCGTCTGCCGCAGGAGACGCTGGACAAAGAAATACAGTACATCACCGACCACGGCGTCGATGTCGAGACGAACAAGCGTTTGGGCAAAGATTTCTCGCTTGACGACCTGAAGGCGCAAGGGTTCGAGGCGATTTACCTCGCGCTTGGCGCCCAGAAGGCCAAGCCGATGCGCATTAAAAACGAAGATACGCCGGGCGTCGTCGGCGGCGTGGACTTTTTAGGCGAAGTTAAAAAAGCGGCGGCTCCCCCGGAATTGAAAGGGACGGTCGTCGTGGTCGGCGGCGGCAACACCGCAATCGACGCGGCGCGCACCGCGCTTCGCTGCAACGCGGCCAAAGTGCAGGTGCTATACCGCAGAACCGCCGAGGAAATGCCCGCCGACCCTGAAGAAGTGCAGGACGCGCTGGACGAAGGCGTCGAGATTAAATATCTTGTTGCGCCCATGGAAGTAGTGCGCGGCGAAAATGGAAGCCTGAAGGCTCTGCGCTGCCAGAAAATGACGCTGGGCGAGCCGGACGCGTCCGGCAGACGCCGCCCCGTGCCGCTGGAAGGCTCGGAAGAGGACGTCCCGTGCAACATGATAATCGCCGCCATCGGCCAAGACGTTGACCTTACGGGCCTTCGCGGCAACGCCATGGGCGACGTGAAGAGTACAAAGTGGGAGACTATTATCGTCGAGAAAGACGCTTACGCCACCAACGTGCCGGGCGTGTTCGCGGGCGGAGACGCCGAAAGCGGGCCGATGGCCGCCGCCGACGCGATAGGCGCCGGGCGCAAAGCGGCTTATACCATCGACAAATACATTCAAACCGGCAAGCTGGTTCCGGCTTATAAAGAGTTTTTAAGCAAAAAAACGAATTTGAGCGAGCTTCCCGCCGACTTCTTCGCGAAATACGAAAAGACGCATCGCAGCCATACGGTAAAAGACGACCCCGCGACGAGAATCTCGACGTGGACGGAACTCGACCACGGAGTTACGGCCGAGAGCGCGAAACACGAAACCGAGCGCTGCCTGTCGTGCGGCTGCTCGGCGGTATTTACATGCGACCTCAAGCGTTACGCGGGCGAATACGCCGCCGACCAGAAGCGTTTCTCCGGCAAGGTGAAGAAGTATAAGGTTGACGACCGCCACCCGTACATTACGCTCGACCCGAACAAGTGCATTCTTTGCGGCAAGTGCGTCCGTTTGTGCGCCGACCTGCAAATGGTCTCGGCGCTGGGCTTCATCAACCGCGGCTACGACATGATTGTCCGCCCGTCGATGGAAAAGCCGCTGCAAAATACCACGTGCATCAGTTGCGGAAACTGCATCGAAGTCTGCCCCACGGGAGCGATAGACTTCGCCCTCGACGTAAAAAAGCCGGGGCCGTGGCGGACGACTGAGAGCGAGTCGTTATGCGGCTACTGCGGCGTAGGATGCAGGCTCGTCTTCAACAAGAAGAACGACGACGTGTGGTACGTAACGGCCAAAAAAGAGTCGCGGTTCGTAAACGGCGAGCTTTGCATGAGAGGCCGCTTTGGCAATCGGTACATTCTTACCGATATGCGTCTGCGGGAGCCGCATATAATAGAAGGCGGAAAGCGAATTCCGACAAACATGGCCGCGGCGCAGAAAAAGCTCGTCGAAGGACTCAAAGCGGTTGCGGACAAGCACGGCGCGGGCAGCGTCGCGTTCTTCATTTCGCCCAAAGCGAGCAACGAAGAGGTAATGCTTGTCGAGCGTCTCGCCCGCGGCGTTTTTAAAACCAACAATATCGCGAGCCTTTACGACACGGCGCGCAACGACGAAGACCGGGACCTGTACGCCGGATTTGGTCTTACCGCCTCGACGCTTTCCCGCAGGCAGCTTGAGCGCGCCGACGTAATCGTCGTAATAAACAGCGACGTAACGAGAGAAAATCCGGTGCTTGGGTTCTCAATAAAGCGCGCCGCAAAGCGCGGAGCCGCTTTGGTCTGCGTAAGCTCGACCGAAAGCGAATTGACGGCGCATTCCGCTTTGCGGCTGGACGGCAAGCGCGGAACCAACGCGACGCTGTTAAGCGCGGCGGCTAATTACATTATTAAAAACAACCTGCTTGACCGCGCTTTCATAGACGCCCGAACCGAAGGGTACGAAGAGTTTGCGAAAACCGTAAACGTCTCCGCGGACAAAGCCGAAAAGGCGACCGGCGTAGAGAAAGAAAAAATTGAAAAGTTCGCGAACCTGATCGCCGACCCGGCGAAGAGCGTCGTCTTTGTTTACAATATCGATTCGGCGCTGGAGCGCAGCGGCGGCGATTTGCAAATGATAGCCAACATTCTTCTGCTGACGGGCAAAATCGGCAAGGAGAACAACGGAATAATGTTCGCGCACGAACATTCCAACTATCAGGGGCACAAAGACTTGTCGGCCCACGCGGACGCGGTTTCTCAGAGTCCGCGCTTTAAGGGCGCCTCTTTTTCGGGAGCCCGCTCGCTGATGGAGCTGAGACAGATGATTGCGGAGCGCAAGATTAAGGGGCTGTTTATTTTCGGCGAAGACTTCGCCATTAACCGCGAATACGCCGAGCTTATGGGACAGGCCGAGTTCGTGGGCGTCGTGGATATGTTCGAGACCGAAACGACGCGCGCGGCGAACGTCGCAATTCCCGGCAGCGCTTATTTCGAGCAGGAAGGAAGCGCGACCAGCGCCGAACGCAGAGTAACGGCTTTCAAGCGCGTGTTCGAGCCGCCGGCGGGCAAGACGGGCTTCGAGGTTTTAAGCGGCGTTTACGCCCTCGCGGCGGGCCGCGCGGAGCCGACGCTTGAAGACGCGCGCGCCATGATAGCGGAAGCGAACCCGTATTACGCGCCGATTAAGACGATAGGCGAGACCGGCTCGTTCCTTTGGAGCGACGGCGGGGACGGAAACGGCGGAGAGCTCCTGTTCGCGAAAGAATTTGCGAGAGAAAACGGCAAGGCCAAATTCGTCGCCGTATCCGACGCGGCAAAGCAGTTCGACCGCAGGCCGGCGTGCTTCTCGACCATAGACAGACTCTTCGACGCCCAGTGGAAACGGATGCTGGCGGGACGCCGAGCCTAGACTGGAGGCCGCTTTTCGCGACAAAAAGTTTTGTGCATTTTTACTTCTGAATTTTATTGACAATAGGAGTAAATTAGGGCTAAATTAAATAAATGTTTTGCTACTGACATGGAGATATAAATGCACGAGAACAACCTGACCAAATACAGACTCAGAGCGATGATGAGCCCCAACGAGCTGGCCAAGGCGGCCGGGGTGAGCGTCATCACCGTAAAGCGAATAGAGGAAGGGAACAACTATCATCTGGGCACCATCCGCAAAATTATGAAATCGCTGCGCGAAGCCTATACCAAGCTCGCCATCGACGCGCCCCCCTCGGTTGAGGACGTTTTCCCGAACTACGAGCAGTACGTTCAGGAAAAGGGAAAGGCCGCGCGCGAGGCGAAAGAGCCGGAGAAAGTCGTTTCCAAGAAGCCGACGACGCCGATTACTGCTTTAAAAAAGAAGAAATAGTATAACTGCGACAAAAGTAAAAACGTTTTACAGGGTTTGTAAATACGCCCCGAAACCGAAAGGTCTCGGGGTTTTTTATTGCGCGGGGTTTTATGGCGGTTGTCGAAAGTTTTGTCGTTTATTTCAGGAAAGCCCCTCGATACAAACGCTTGCGCGTTTACTCGGAGCGAACGGATATTTTGCTTTTACAGCTATTTGAACGCAATGCCTTTTCCCGCACATCCCTAGTATTTTGACGAAGGTAAAATGCGCCGAGAGACCGGGCTAGAAAAGGAAATTCAATCGGAAAAAACTTTCGAGAAACGTTATAAACCGCTTATTTGTCGCGGACGCAAACTCGTTAAGGCTTGCATTCGCGGACGCTCAAAAGTAAAATCCATTTAAAGCAACGAAGCGAAACGAATAAAGAAAGGTTTTATCGCCATGAGCAAGCTGACTCTTTGCATCGGCATTCACAATCACCAGCCTTATGGAAATTTCGACCATGTGATGAAGGATTCGCTGGCGCGCTGTTACATGCCGTTCATAGAAACTATTGAAAAACATCCGAGCGTTAAATGGAACGTCCATTTCTCAGGTCCGCTGCTTCTTTGGCTTAAAGAGCATGAGCCTGATTATCTAAAAAAAATCCGCCGCCTTATCGAAAAAGGGCGGGCGGAAATTCTTGGAAGCGGAATATCCGAGGCGATACTCTGCTCCATTCCGCCCTCCGACGTTGCGCGTCAGATTAAGCTGATGAACGCTCTTACAAACGAGCTGTTCGGCGCGACGCCGCGCGGAATATGGCTCACCGAGCGCATATGGGAGCCGGCGCTGCCGAGCGTACTCGCGCCTTTGGGCGTGGAGTACGTCGCGGTGGACGATTATCACTTTTTCTATTCGGGAATGAAACGCCGCAACCTCGAAGGGTACTTTGCCGCGGACAAACACGGCTTTACTACGAAAATATTCCCGATAAGCGAGGCTTTGCGCTACCGCGTTCCTTTCAAGGAAGTGAAAGAATTCATCGCCGAGTTGAAAGAATGGGCGAAGGAGCTGGAAGGCGAGCCGCTGAATCTAATAAAAAAGGACTCCGGCATCGGGCATGTATTGACCTATCTTGACGACGGCGAAAAATTCGGCGTATGGCCGGGCACCTTCGAGTGGGTTTACGAAAAAAAGTGGCTTGAAAAATTTCTAACGGCCGTTGAGGAAAATTCAGACTGGTTAAATACCGCTCTTCTTTCCGAAGTCGCGGACGCGAAAATTTCCAACGGCCGAGTCGCGTTGCCGACCACCAGCTACCGCGAAATGATGGAATGGGCTCTGCCGCCGGAGGCGACGATAGAGCAGGAAGAGCTTTACCGCGAGCTGGGCGAAAGAGGATTCGCTAAAATAAAAGGCGGCTTCTGGGACGAATTTCTGACGAAGTACGAGGAATCGAACCGCATGCACAAGTACATGCAGTTTTTAAGCAAAGAAATAAACGTTCTGCTTGAGGATAAAAAGAACTCTAAAAAAGTCGGCGAAGCGGACTTCGCGATGTTAATGGGACAGTGCAACGACGCCTACTGGCACGGTTTGTTCGGCGGGCTTTATCTGCCGTTTTTACGCGGCGCCGTGTACGACAGGCTTATCGAGGCCGACAGGCTTTTGCCGTGGAACAAGCCGTCGGCGGTAAAGAACGTCGATTTCAACTGCGACGGCAACCGAAGCGACGCGATAGTCTGCGCGTCTTCGCACACGGCCGTTTTCAGCGGAAGGGAAGGCGGATGCCTTTACTTATGGTGCGACCTTGAGGAGCGCGTTTCTTACACCGACGTTCTGACCCGGCGCATGGAAGCGTATCACCGAAAAGTTAAGGACGCGGAAAAGGAAGCGGAAGAAGGCGAAAAACCCGCATCCATTCACGATATAGTCGCCTCGAAAGAGAAAGGGCTGGATAAATATCTGGTAATCGACAAATGGACGAGACTGCCTTTCCGCGCCTTTGTCGCGAAGAAAGGGCTGAAGGCCGAGGATTTCAGGAGTCAGGCGTTCGACGCGCTCGGAGCTTTGCACAATACGCCCATGAATTTGGACGAATGCGAGGCCGACGGAGAGACGATAAACGTCTGCTTTACGGCGGGCTCAGTCGCTTTGACGGAGGGCGCGAGCGCCGACGTAGGAAAATATTTTGCGGTCGCGGCGGACAAAACGGAAATCGGTTTCGGCTTCTGGCTGGAAAACGCAAATCTCGAACAAGGCGCAGAGCTCGACGATAAAAGCGTTTATATAGAGTACGACTTTACGCTTAACGCGCTGGACGACTACCGCGGCATATCTATTGACGGCGGAGAAAAAACGCCGCTGAACGCTGAAATAGACGCAACCGCAAGCTCGATTAAAATTATCGACGAATACAGGGGCGTCGCGCTGGATGTGTGGTTGTCCGAGCCGACGCGGTGCGCGGCTCATCCGATTGAGACCGTATCGGTATCCGAGGCGGGTTTTGAGCGCAATTATCAGGGAACGGCGCTTTATTTCGAGATTTCTCTTCCGCGCCTGCTGGAAGGCGTAGAGTTCGCCTTAAGGGTTTCAAAATCGAGGCTGTAAGAAGCGTTTTTAAGAGCGTTGCTTTTGCCGTCAGATGAGCATAAGATATAATTATGATGTGCGTTCGCCAATGAAAGCGCGGCGGCGTTTTTGGAGCCGAATTCGGCGAGCGAATAGGCGCGCATTGAAAGGATTACGGAGGGTAAAATGGCTATGAAGGCGAAAAGGGGAGAGAGAGGATTTTTTTTCGTAATTCAAGACGTCATATTGGTCGCCATAAAAAGCGCGGTCGTTTTAGCGATATTATACGTCGTAATGGCGTTCGTATCGTGGGACGGTCATAGGGGGCTGTGGCATATCGACAACGCTTTAGGCGTGGATTACCTTACAAAAAGCTGGGCGGCCATCACCGGCAAAGCCGACGACATATGGGACAAAGCCGTTGAAAACGCCGACGAAAACGTAAACAAGGGGAAGCGCGAGATACAAGATTTGCACGGCAAGCAGCAGGACGAGCTGGACAGCTACGACAAGAAAACCTTAGATAATTTTCTGGACAGGAAAAAATAAAATTTAGGCGGAACGATTAAGCGCTCCGAAGCGCCGATAAAAAGCAGGGAAGGATACGACTATGATAATTTCGCCCGTGAAATGGACGGAAGAAGGACTTGAAATAATAGATCAGACGGCTCTTCCGGCGGAATTGACGCGCAAAATTTGCAAGACCGCCGAGGATGTCGCTCAGTCGATAAAAAAGCTGGAAGTGCGCGGAGCTCCCGCTATAGGCATAGCGGCCGCCTACGGGTTGGTTCTCAGAATGCGCCAATGCGAGGAATGCGAGCTTGGAGAATATCTGCAAATTTTGCGAAAAGCGTCCGAGCTTCTGCGCTCGACGCGTCCGACGGCCGTTAATCTGTTTTGGGCGCTCGACCGAATGGAAAAGACGGCGATTAAGCACGCCGACCGTCCGACTCCGCGGATTACCGATTATCTTTTAAAGGAGGCTCAGGCCATTCACCGCGAGGACGTTGAAATGAACGTCCGAATGGGAGTTTTCGGCGCCGATCTTATTCCGGATTCCTCGAACGTTCTTACGCATTGCAACGCCGGCGCTTTAGCCACCGGAGGGCACGGAACGGCTTTGGGGGTAATACGCAGCGCCGTCGCCCAAAAGAAAAAAATTCACGTTTGGGTGGACGAAACGCGGCCCGTGCTGCAAGGGGCGCGCATTACCGCATGGGAGCTGATGCAGGACGAGATTCCGTGCGCGCTGATATGCGACAACATGGCCGGCTTTTTAATGCAGCAGGGAAAGGTCGATCTTGTTATTACCGGCGCCGACAGAATAGCCGCCAACGGAGACGTGGCCAACAAAATAGGCACGTATTCCATCGCTTCGCTGGCGCGTATGCACGGAATCCCGTTTTACGTCGCCGCGCCCGCTTCCACGGTCGACGTCGCGACCGCATCGAAGGATCAAATAATAATCGAAAGCAGGAACGCGGAAGAGATGAAAATGTTTAACGGAAAACAGATCGCTCCTAAGGACGCGGTCGTTTACAATCCTTCCTTCGACTTGACTCCGCACCAGCTCGTAACGGCGATTATTACCGATAGAGGAGTTATACACCCCCCGTATAAAGCGAACATTGAAAAAATCTTCGGCTCCCTATCCGAAAAGGAAAATCAATGACGGCCTGCAAATATTATTTTTTTACGGCGGTCGGGGCGCTGGCGTTCGCCGCGCTGGCTCTTTCGTGCGGAAAAACGGACGGAGCGAAAATAACGGCGGAAAGCGTCATTCCGCTGAAGGAAGGATGGAAACTAGCCGTTTCCTCAGATGTCGGAGACGACGGCTCCGCTCTTTCTACGCCGGCGTACGACGCGTCGGGGTGGACTTCGATAACGGTTCCCAATACCGTTTTGGCGGCTTTGGTTCAGGCGGGCAAACTGCCAAATCCTTATTATTCAAACGAGATGCGGAATTTCGAGGGGTATTCGCCGGGTTTTTGGAGAATGCCCGACGACAGCCCGTATAAGAAGGGGTGGTGGTACCGTAAAGAGATAACTCTGCCAAATTATTCGAAGAAGAAGAACGTCTGGCTGAACTTTGAGGGTATAAACTACAAAGCCGATATTTGGCTTAACGGGGAAAAAATCGCCTCGCAATCAGACGTTATAGGAACTTTTCGCGAATATTTCTTCAACGTTACCGATAAGCTCGTCTTCGACAAGCCCAACGTTTTGGCGGTTCAGGTTTTCGCGCCGGAGATTCACGAAGACTTGGCTATAAGCTGGGTCGATTGGAACCCTCAACCGCCCGATAGAAATATGGGGCTTTACCGCCGCGTTTATCTCAGCTTGACCGACGCGCCGGTCGCGCTGCGTCATCCGATGGTCGCCGCCAAGCTCGAAGGGGAGAA
This sequence comes from uncultured Myxococcales bacterium, assembly GCA_964400725.1. Taxonomy (GTDB): domain Bacteria; phylum Myxococcota_A; class SURF-8; order SURF-8; family CAYNVS01; genus CAYNVS01. Next base: position 56,035 of record CAYNVS010000005.1, on the reverse strand, counting down.
CAAAGCCAATCTTACGGTAGTCGCCGAGATTGAGAATTACTCCGACAAACCGGTGGCGGTTACTCTCAAAGGAGAGACGGACAATTTAAAGTTTGAAAAAAAATTTGATTTGGGCGCGAACGAGATAAAAGACGCGACTATTTCTTACAACGACGCGCCTGAGCTTATATTGGAAAATCCGAGACTATGGTTTCCGGCGAGAATGGGAAAGCCGGAACTTTATACGATGACTTTGTCGGTTTATGCTGGCGAACGCATTTCGGACAAACTTACATTCGACTTCGGAATCCGAGAGATTACGGCGGAAATGACCGAGGAGAACTGGGTTCAATATAAGATAAACGGCAAAAAAATCTTTATAAACGGCGGCGGCTACACTTACGATATGCTCGTTAGAGAATTTCCGGAGAAGGAGGATATTGACGTCGCCTACGCGCTGGACTTAGGGCTTAACGCTTTGCGTTTGGAAGGCAAATTCGAGACCGACAGATTTATGAACAAGTGCGATAAAGCGGGACTGCTGCTCATCGCCGGATGGTGCTGCTGCGACTCGTGGCAGAACTCCGCAAATTGGAGCCAAGAGCATAAGAACATAGCGAAAGAGTCGCTTGTCAGTCTTATTAAAAAACTTCGCAAACATCCAAGTCTTCTCGTTTGGTGGTACGGCAGCGACGATCCGCCGGCTCCGGACGTCGAGCGTATGTATTTGCAGGTATTGAAAGATTTGCAGTGGCCAAATCCCGTCGGCTCCAGCGCGGACGACGAAGCAAGCGAGGTTACCGGGCCTTCCGGCGTAAAAATGACCGGCCCATATAACTGGATTCCGCCAAGTTACTGGCTTGCGGATAAACAATACGGCGGAGCTTACGGATTCAACACCGAAACGGGTCCAGGGCCTTCGATTCCTCCATACGAAAGCCTTGTTAATTTTATTCCGAAAGAAAGCCTGTGGCCTATGGACGACGTATGGAAATGGCATACGGGGCAGGGCGCGTTTATAGGAATTTCTATTTTTTACGAAGCGATGAAAGAACGCCTCGGCGAGCCTAAAAGTCTTGAGGATTTTTTATGGAAGGCCGAATATTTGGCCTACGAGGGAGAGCGGGCGATGTTCGAGGCGTACGGACGGAATAAATACGCCAAAACAACAGGAGTAATTCAATGGATGTACAACAATTCTTGGCCTTCGCTGATATGGCATTTGCACGATTATTATTATAGGCAGGCGGGCGGCTATTTCGGGGCGAAGAAGGCTTTAGAACCGCTGCACATTATTTATTCGTACGACGATTCGAGCGTATGGATAGTAAACAACTCCTATGAAAAAGCCGAGAAAATATCGGCAAAGGCGGCTATATACTCGACCGGCTCGGAAAAACTCTTCGAGATTGCAAAAGAAGGATTATCGGTCGAGGCGGACGGAACGATGAAAATACTAGAGCTTGCGGCGGCTCTTGAAAATTTGAAAGATAAACTTGGAACGGCCTATTTAGTATTTCTTACGCTGGCCAATTCTGAAGGCGAAGAACTAACGCAAAACGTCTATGCGCTTTCGACGAAAGCCGAAACGATGGATTTTGCCAATACGGATTTCCATCATACTCCCGTATCGCAATACGCCGACTTAAAGGCTCTGCCAAATTTGCCGGCGACGGATATTACCGCGCTTGCGACGACAAACGGATCGGAAGTTGAAGTTGCGCTTTCCAACCTCGGTCAAAGAATAGCCTTTATGGTTAAGCTGCGGCTGGTAAAAAGCGACGGCGAAGAGATTATACCCAGTTACTACTCCGATAACTACGTAACCTTGCTTCCCAGAGGCAAAAAAACGATTAAAATAAGATTTGACGAAGCTCTTGCGGACGGGGAGAAGCCGAGAGTTGAGGTTTCCAGCTGGTACGGTCAAAAAATTACGATTAATTCGCATTAATGAACGCATCGGAGGATTAATTCATGCCTTCCGGCAATAAGAAATCCGTATGGGAGAATTTGCTCGCGCTGGTAGCGGAGCTGCGCGATAAGCCGGCCGGAAACAAGGTTTTCTACGCTGTTTGGCTTTTCGTCGCGCTTAACTTATTAGGCAGCGTCGGCTATTACCTGTTCGGCGTATATTACGGCCGCGGCTGGACTTACCTTAACTGCCTTTACATGACGGTTACGAGCCTCGCCGCCGTAGGCTACGGCGAAATTCTCCATATGGAGCATCTGCCGGCGGTAAGATTGTTTACGATTTTCCTGATTTATGGCGGCGCGGCGGTCGCGCTCTTTTTCGCGTCCAATCTGACGGCGTTTTTCATAGACGCGCAGCTTCATAAAAGAGGGTTCGACGGCGAAGGAGAGACGCCGACAGCCCAAAGAGAAGCGGAATCTCTGTGGGACAGGATAATAATTTCGCTAGACGCTCTTAGAGATAAGAACTTCAAGAAATTAATTATTTCGGCCTCGATTTTTGCCGGTCTTAACGTTTTTGGAGCGCTTGGCTATTACCTGTTCGGCGTTTATTACGGGCAGAACTGGACATTTCTCAACTGCCTTTACATGACCGTCACGAGCCTCACGATGATAGGCTACGGCGAAATTACGCCGATGGAGTCGTTTCCGGCGGCGAGACTTTACACGATATTTCTTATTTACGCGGGAATGGCCGTCATTCTTATCTTTCTTTCAAATCTTACCGCGTTTTTGCTTGACAGGCAGATACGGAAAAGACTTAACCGAAGCCGCAAACGCTCTTATTCGGTTAAAAAAGAAAACGAATCGCTATGGGACAGATTCGTTTTTTCGCTCGACAGCCTGCGCGATAAGACGATACAAAAACTTATTTTCTCTCTCGGTCTTTTCCTCGTTACAAATCTTATCGGCGGCGTAGGCTATTATATTTTTGGATTGTATTACAATCAAAACTGGTCGTTCCTCAACTGCCTGTACATGACGGTCATAACGCTGACAACGGTCGGTTACGGAGAAATAACTCCGTTGGACAACCTGCCCATAGTGCGCATTTACACCATTATCATGCTGTATTCCGGCATGGGAATAATATTGTTCTTCGTGTCAAATCTTACGGCCTTTTTCGTCGAAGGGCAGCTTCAAAAATTAATGTGGAGACGCAAGATGCAAAGAAAAATCGAAGAATTAAAAGACCATATAATCGTTTGCGGAGCCGGAGAGACGGGCTCGTCCATTATCGAAGAGCTGCATAATACGAAGCGCGACTTCGTGGCGATAGACCTTTCCGAGGAGCGCCTGAACAAACTCGTGGAAGTTTACGGCGAATTTCCATTCATCGTCGGCGACGCGGCGGAAGACGAAATTCTTTTCGCGGCCGGTCTGGATAGAGCGAAAGGGATTATCGCCTCGCTTGCTAACGACAAGGATAATCTGGTCATTACCGTTACCAGCCGCCAGAACAACCCGAAAATCCGCATAGTCGCCAAGGCGGTGGCCAGAGGGTTCGACGACAAGCTGCGGCGCAGCGGAGCCAACGCGGTGGTAACCCCAAATCGAACCGGCGGTATGCGCATGGCCAGCGAAATGGTTCGTCCTTCGGTGGTAACGTTTCTCGACCAAATGCTAAGGCTAAAAGACACGCCGATGCGCTTCGAGGACATAGAAATAGACGAGAAAAACAAAGGCGTCGGCAAATCCATCGGAGAAATTACGCGAAAATATCGCAGCAACTTTTCGGTCGTCGCGCTGTTCGATAGAAACAAACGAAGCTACGCTTACAACCCTCCCGAAGAGACGAAAATTACCGCCGGAGACGTTCTTATTTGTCTAGGCGAAGTCAAAGCCATCGAAGCGCTGCGGGCGGAACTTTCGGAATAAGGCGCAAAGCGCGATGAAAACCGTTTTCAATTTAAAAATTTCTTTTGGCGGCTCGGTCGTATCGGCGGCTGCTTGGCTCGTAATCGCGCTCTTTATATTCGGGGCGGGGTGCTCATCGTCAACGACGGAAACGGAGTCTCGTTACTGCCCCGAAGGGACTGTTCCGCTTCCGGGAGGCGGCTGCATGGCTGCGGGCGGCGACGAAGACGAGACGGCTCCGGAAGAAACGGAGACTAAGGAAGAATCGGCGGAGGAAGGCGGCGCCGAGTCGTTTGACGACGAGGCGGCGTTGGAAATTATCGAAGCCGAGTCGTTGCCGGAAGAGCAAATCGACGAACCCGCGGAAGAAGAGCAAACAGCCGAGGAGCCGGAAGAGGAAACGACGGAAGAAGAGGCCGAAGAAGAGCTTGCGGAAGCGGAGGAAGAGCCGCCGATAGGAACGCTTACGATAACTCCTAAGCGCGGCAAGGCGCTTTTGTCTTACGATTTCAGGCTGGAGGCGAAATACAAACCCGCGGACGGGGGCGGGGAAATCGACGTAACCGGCGACGCTCAATGGTCGTCGCTGGACGAAGGCAAAATAAAACCGTACGAACAGACCAATGGATTGTTCAAGGCGGCTGGAGAAGGGAAAACGACGATAAAAGCGGTTTATTTAGGCGCGGAAGCGGCGCAGGAAATTACGATTTACGCCCGTCCCGTTTACGAGGCGCGGGGCGTATGGGTAAATAGATGGACGTTTTCGAGCGCGGCGGAGGTAAAAAAAATAATTCAAAACTGCGCGGCGTGGGGGTTCAATCAGGTTTATTTTCAGGTTCGCGGACGCGCCGACGCTTTTTATAAATCGGCGTACGAGCCGTGGGCGTCGGAACTGTCGGGGACTCTCGGCAAAGACCCCGGATGGGACCCGCTGCAAACCGCTATAGACGCCGCAAAGGCCGAAGGGGTTGAACTTCACGCTTGGATTAACGCGCTTACGGTATGGAACGGTTCGACCGCTCCGTCGGCGAACGCGTCGCCGAAACATTTATATTATACCCATCCCGATTGGATAATGGCGGACAGTTCGGGCGCGCCGATGCCGCTGGGAAGCGAGTACATTTTCGTCAGTCCTGGAAACCCGGCGGTTTGGGAATATCTCGCGGACATAGTCGAAGACATTATCGCCAAATACGACGTTGACGGCGTGCATCTCGACCGCATACGCTACCCCGGCCCCGGTTACAGCTACGACGAGACGAGCAATGCGCTGTATAATCAGGCGCATTCGTCCGACTCTTCGCTGACTCGCGGCAAGTGGCAGACCGGCCAGCTTAACGCTCTTGTGGCGGCTGTTTACAACCGCATAGCGCTGGTTAAGCCGTACGTAGTATTAAGCGCCGCAACGTGGGGAATTTACCTAGATACGCGGGGCTGGAACAGCTCCGAAGGTTTGACCGAGTATTACCAAGACCCGTACGCGTGGGACGCCGCCGGAACGATAGACGCGATTATTCCGATGATTTACTGGCATACGCGCTCGACTTACGGCTCTTACACCGATTTCAATTTCTTAATAGACGACCATACGGCGAGGGCGAAAAAAAGGTTTGTTTACGCCGGAAGCGACTTTGAAGATTCTTCGTTTTCGGGCGGATATATAGACGCGGCGGAACTTGGAAAACAAATAAATAAAACTCGTTCGACAACCGCGATGGGGCACGTTTTTTACGATTACGGCACGCTGCAAAAAGCCGGATTGACGGAAGAATTCGCGTCGGGCATATACAAGGAACCGGCGGTAGTTCCCTTCATGGATTGGAAACCGGCGAAATAATACTTTGCCAACTGCGAGAAGCGACATGACTAAAGAACCCGAAGAAATGAAAAAGAGAACGGCGGCGCCTTACTCTTACGGCAAAGACGATATGCCGAAGGATTCTATCGCCAAGGACGCCGGAGAAAAGGAAGAAGAGTTGAAGCCGGAAGAAAACGAGGAAGAGGACGACTCCGCGAAGAGGCTTGCTTATTCCGAGCGCAGGAAGAGGCGCGAGGCCAGACGCAAAAAAGTCGAAAAAACGCATTCCTTATTTATCGGCGGCAAGAACTACCAGCCCACCGCCATGCAGAGGATGGGAACGATTGTAATAATGTGCGCCGGAATAATTCTAGGATTGGCGGCGATTGTTTTGACGAGACACGACGCCTATTATTATTTCTCGACAAGCGCTCCGGCGGATTTGGGTTACGCGATAGACTGGAAACCGGGCGTTAAAAACGCCGAAAACAGCTACGTCAGCATGACCGGAACGCCCAGCGCGCGCAAGACTCCTCTTTTATACAAAGGCAACCGCAGAACGTTGTTTGCTTTCGCGGAAAATCCGTCGGTCTTCGTGGTGTCGGAAAAGCGGTACGAGGACGAGGAAGCCGTCGGCAGCGTTAAGGTTTTCGGCAGGCTGCGCAAAATGGGCGATTACCCTTATTATAAATTCCTCAAAGACCTGAGCGAAACGAAGAGCTTCGAGCGGCTTGACGAGAATGCGTATATAATCGAAGAAAACGTAATGCCCGCCGATCTTAAAAATTCGCTTCTCGTGGACGTAAGCCTGCTGATTATGCTTGCCTATTTGTGCTTCAGGATATATAGACTGCTCGGCCTTAAACAAGGCGCGAGATAAAACGAAGCGAAAAAGAGAAAACAAATGAATTGCGAAGCGCGCGGCAAAGACGCCGTAAGAGTAAGATTTGCGCCGAGTCCGTCGGGGACGCTCCATTTAGGAAACGTACGTACGGCTTTGATAAATTGGCTTTTCGCCAGAAGCCGAGGCGGCTCGTTCATTCTGCGAATCGAAGACACCGACGCCGCAAAGAGCTCGCCGGAAAGCGTGCAGTCGATTATACGCGACCTTAAATGGCTAGGCATGGACGCGGACGAAGGGCCTGAGCAAGGCGGCGCTTACGCGCCTTACTTTCAATCGCAAAGGCTTGAGCTGTTTAAAGGCGCGCTTGCGGAACTTGCCGATAAAGGGTTCGCATACCCGTGCTTCTGCTCGCAGGAGCGGCTTTCAATACTTAAAGAAACGCAGCGTCGAAGCGGAAAACCGCCTAAATACGACAACCTGTGCCGCGGCGTCAAGCCCGAAGAAGCGCGCGCGCGCGTAACGGCGGGCGAGCCGCACGTTTGGCGTTTCCGCCTGCCGGACGATAAGATGGTGGAAGTTTGCGACATGCTGCGCGGAACGCTGGAGTTCAACAGCGAAAGTCTCGGCGGCGATCCGGTAATCGTCCGCGCCGACGGCAGTTTTTTATTTATTTTCGCGGGCGCGTACGACGACGCGGCCATGCGCATCACTCATATTATCCGCGGCGACGACCATCTTTCCAACACTGCGCGTCAGGTGGAAATTATGAAAGCTCTCGGCGCGCAGCCGCCTAAATTCGCGCATTTGCCTTTAATCGTCGATCCGGAAGGAAAGCCCCTTTCAAAGCGGCTGGGCAGCGCGGACGTCGCAAGCCTTAAAGAGGCGGGTTTTTTGCCGGAGGCGGTCGTCAATCATCTGACGATAATGGGAGCGGGGCTCGCCGAAGGCGAGGACGACTTCAAAACGGTCGCGCAATGCGTTGAAAGTTTCGAGATAAACCGCTACGGCAAAGCCGCGGCGGTGCACGACGTAAAAAGGCTTGAGCGGTTGAACGCCCGCCATCTGCGAGAAAAGACCGGCGACGAGGCGTTCGCGCTGGTCGAACCTTTCATTTTGTCCGGTTCGCCGGTATTGGAGCCGTGGGCGGACGAAGCGGCCTTGCGCGGCGCGGCCTGCGCGTTGAAGAGCGAAAGCTCCACGTTAAAGGAGCTTGCGGAGAAAATCGTAGATTTTACGAGCGAATTCGCGCCGGACGCTCAAGCGGCGGCGGTTTTAAACAAAGAGGAAAACAAGACTTTGCCGCAAATTGCGCTTGAAACGCTGGCGGCGTTCGAGCCGTTTGAAACAGACTCCCTTACGCCCGCTCAGGCGGAGGAATTTTTAAATAAATTCTGCGAGCTTACCGGCCGCAAAGGGATGCAGGCATACAAACCGCTGCGAGCAATGCTGACGGGCAGGCTCCGCGGGTTGCCGCTGCACGACGTTCTAACTTTGCTGCCGGCGGAGACGATTAAAAAGCGGCTCAAGCGAGCGATGTAAATGATGAAATAAAAAGGCAGGCTTTGCGCCTGCCTTTTGTTTCGCGAATTTGTCGATTGACGCGGGAACTAATCTTCGCGCTTTCCTAGGCGGTGATCCAGCTGGAATACGCCGCCTACGCTCGTTCCGACCATCTTCAGCTTATCGACGATGTCGCCGGTCTGCGCTTCCTCCTCGACTTGTTCCGTTACGAACCAGCCGAGCATGATTTCGGTCGGGTAATCTTTTTCCGCGCGGGCAAGCTCAAGCAGCTTATGGATGCAGGCCGTGATGTGCTCTTCGTGCTTCAACGCCGCCTCGAACGCTTCGAGCGGGGTTTTCCACGTCGCTTTCGGCGCCGCAACCGCTTTCAGTTCCACTTCGCCGCCGCGCTCAAGTATGAATTTGTAAATCTTGTCTGCGTGCTTCATCTCTTCGACCGCCTGAACGCGCATCCACGCGGCGAAACCGGAGAACTTCTGCGTTTCGAACCACGCGGACATAGCGTAATACAGATACGCTGAGAAAATCTCTTCGTTGATTTGGTCGTTCAACGCTTTTAATACTTTGGGTTTCAGCATTGTAAGCCTCCTTTCAAGAGGTAGCTATTGTTACAGAGTCGCCTTCCACAACCCGTGAAGGTTGCAGTATTCGCGGGCGGTTACTTCCGTCGCGCAAGTTTTAAACTCGGCTTCGGGAGCTTCGCCGGGCTTGAGATATTTGCGCATTACGCGGTTAGGCGTAACGAGCTCAATCCATTCGATATAATGTTTTTCTTCCATCGGGTGCGCGACGCCGCCAACCTTGACTTTGTATCCGCCCTCGATTTTCTCGATTACCGGCACGTGTTTTTCTTTTGCCGCATCGACTTCGCCCTCGTTGAGCTTCTTCATCGGAACGCCGCAGCAAACCAATTCTCCCGCGCCGCCGTGCAGAACTTCAACGATATTGCCGCATACCGAGCATTTATATACGCTGTTTCTTTCCGTCATTTAGTCCTCCTTCCAATAAAAATTCACAGAATTTCCTTAACCGCGTTAATTACTTCCTCGTAATTCGGCTCTTCCGTAACTTCCTTAACAAGTTGAGCGTAGCGTAAAACCCCTTTTCCGTCAACGACGAAGACCGAGCGGGCCAGCAGCCGAAGCTCTTTGATGAGAAGGCCGAAGGCGGATGCGAAAGAAGCGTCTTTATGGTCGGATGCGGTTACGACTTTGTCGATGCCCGCGGCTCCGCACCATCTAGCCTGAGCGAAAGGCAGATCCATGCTGACGGTGAGAACGACGACGTTCTCGCCCAATTCCGTCGCAATCTTGTTGAATTTTCTTGTTTCCGTATCGCATACGGGGGTGTCGAGCGACGGAACCGCCGAAATTATTAATGTTTTTCCGGCGAAATCCGATAGAGATACAGGCGACAGATCGTTTTTCAATACGGTAAAATTGGGGGCGGCGCCGCCGACCTTAACCTCTTCGCCGATAAGGGTGAGGGGGTTTCCTTTAAAAGTAATAATGCCTGTTCTTTCCATTTTGGGTCTCCTTCCGCTCCTTTGAGGAGCATTGTAAATTAGTTGTCTTTTAAAATCATTTCGTCGTATTCGAGCTCGAAGCGGAGCTTATGCTTCGCCTCTTCCTGGGCGAGTCCCAGAAAAATCTGACGCGCCTCGGCGTCGTTTGATATTTCGGCCAAATCCGAGTACAGCTTGAACGAGGCTTTTTCGCGTTTCATTGCGATTATAAGAGCGTCCTGAAAAGTCATTTCCGCGCCCGGTTTCATATCGACTAGATAATCGCCGATTTTGAGGTCTTTCACGCTTTCTTTAACTTTCATTTCCATCTTGCCGGCCTTCAGGGCTTCCAGCTTCTTCTTGTGTCCGGCTTCTTCATGCGCGAAACCTTTAAAGATTTCGGCAACCGTCGGGTTCTTCATTTTCCCGGCGAGCGAAACGTAGAAATCGTGCGCTTCCTGCTCTTTTTCTATCGCATAGTCAAAAATCTCGTCCAGATGGCTCATTATAGTTCTCCTTTTTTTCGTTGATTTGGCCTATATGTTCACAGCGCTTAAAGGCTTTACGCCCAGCGCTCGACCCACAGCTCGAAGTAAGACTGGGCGTGCTTGCACGCGGGGCACTGCTTGGGAGCTTCCTCGCCGTAGTGAATGAATCCGCAATTCCTGCATCTCCACGCGACCTTTCCCTCTTTTTTGAAAGCCGTACCTTCCTCGACGTTCTTTGCGAGCGCAAGGTAGCGTTCTTCATGGTATTTTTCGGCCTTGGCGACGTTATCAAACAGAAGCGCTATCTCGGCGAAGCCTTCTTCGCGGGCGACGGCTGCAAACTCTGGATACATGCTGGTATGCTCGTGATTTTCGCCCATTGCGGCGGCTTTAAGGTTTTCAAGCGTGGTTCCCACTACTCCCGCCGGAAAAGACGCCGTAATCTCAAGCTCTCCGCCTTCGAGAAAGCTGAAGAAACGCTTGGCGTGTTCTTTTTCATGGTTGGCGGTTTCCTCGAATATTGCCGCGATTTGCTCGTAGCCTTCTTTTTTGGCCGCGCTTGCAAAAAACGCGTAACGGTTGCGCGCCTGAGATTCTCCGGCGAAACTTTTAAGCAAATTCTGTTCGGTTTTCGTCCCTTTAATCGAGGCCATCGTATTCTCCTTTCAGGAATTAAGACGTGAGTTTAGCGTTTATACGGCGCAAATTCAACGATTCGCGCATTTTTATTTCGCTTCTTTTTTGCCCGAAGCGGTTAGAACGTATTTTCCTTCTTCCGGGCTTTCAACCAAGCCGGCTGTTTTTAATCCGCGCAGTTTGCCCGCCACCGACGGCGATTCCAGTCCAGCCTTGTCCGCGATGTCTTTGCATCCCGACGGTTTTTTAATCTCGGCCATAGCCTTGATAATTTTCTTCTGCGTTTCGTCCAGTCCGGTCTTTTCCTTAGCTTCGGTCTTCGGCTTGCAGCAACAGCATCCCATAGTCAGTCTCCTTTCAGATTGTAAAATTAAGAACGGTCTTTTTCAATATTTTCCGAGCGTTTTACGCATTCGGGACAAATTCCTGTAATTTCGAGATTAACCTTGACGTTTTCAAAGCCGTTTATATCCATTTTGGGCATTTTCAGCTCGATGTCAATACCATCGGCGACGTCTTCCGTTTTTCCGCAGACGCAGCAGCGAATATGTTTGTGGTTGTGAACGAAGCCGTCGAAGCGCATGGGGCCGTCGGGGCTTGCCAGTTTCAAAATTATTCCGTCTTCGGCAAGCGATTCGAGAATTCGGTAAACGGTCGAAAGACTTATTTTGGGAGCCGCTTTTTTAACCGACTCGTACGTTTCTTCCGCGGTAGGATGACAGCGCACGCTTTGAAGATAGTTTAAAACGATTTTCTTCTGACGCGTCGTCCGCGTCCGCTTGCTTGAAACTTTTTTTCTTTTTGAAGAGGTCGCTTCCATTCGTTTCTCCTTAACGTTAATAGAAACTATTATCATTAAAGCCGTATTGTCAAGGCCTTTTACAGTTGAAAAATCAGACTTCTTACCGTTTATTCCTAATTAAAGATTGGGCGCATGCGCTTGGATGGTTAAGAAGTCGAAAAACGGCGCAATCAAATAAAAAACTCCGCGTTCTAGGCGGTTTTCGCGTTTTTGTTCAAGCCGGACATTCCGGGCGGAAAGGAATTTTCTATCTATTTTCCCGGCCGCTTTAGTTAAGCGTTTCGCTTGTCGGAACGCGCGTTTTGTGTTAGTTTTTCGTTAGAATAGAGTTTCCAGCCGGAAACTGCGCGTTTAAGTTCCGGTTTTATGCAGAATCAAAGCCTCAGGAGCGTTAAAAAATGAAGAAAGAACGTCTATTGCCGCCGTCCGCCGCAATTTTGTTTTTATGCGCCGCCTTCTTTTTCGGCTGCGCAGAATCGTCAGACGCGAAAACGAATTCGGACGACGATTTGGATTTGGAACAAGAATCGCTCGAAGCCGAGGAAACGCCTCTTTGCCCTGCGGAAATAGCCGCCAGACCCTTTACAATTAATAAGGAAGAAGTTTTTTACATAGGGCCGTATCTTATGTTCACGGACGAAACTTCTACGACAATAATGTGGGAAACGGAAACGGAGTGCGGCTCAAAGGTTGAATACGGCAAAACGGCCGATAAGCTCGACCTGCTGGCCGAAGACGCGGAGCCAAAGACTATGCACGAAATACGCGCAACGGGTCTGACCGCGGATACCCGATATTATTATAAGGTTTCATCCTGCGATAAAAGCTCGCCGGTTTACGAATTTTATACCGCCCCGCATAAGGGCGCGCCTATTAAATTTGTGGCGATTTCCGACACGCAGAGTCATCCGGAGGTGAGCTCGCTTTTGTTCGAGGCGATGGCGGCCAAACAGCCTTATCTTACCATTCACGCCGGCGACGAAGTCGGAAGCGGGGGCTGGGGACCCGGCTGGAAAACCGAATTTTACGACCCGCTTCGTCCGATCGGTCATTCGGTTCCGTTGTTTGTAGCCATCGGCAACCACGAAGGAAACAGCCCTTTCTTTTATAAATACGCGAGCTATCCGCCTTCGCTTCCAGACGATCCGGAGTCGGAAAGTTTTTATTCGTTTACCTATGGAAACGTATTTTTTGTGATGATAGACACGAACAAAGCTTGGTTCGACATAGTCATCGACCCGGAAAATCCGCACGAGACGCCGATTTCCAAATGGTTGAAGGGCGCGATAGAATCGCCTGAGGCCAAAGCCGCCACTTGGAGAATTGCCGTCGGGCATCAAAACGCGTTTTCCGAAAGTTGGTCGCCCGGCGACTGCGGCTACGACGGCAACGTTACGGTTCGCGAATGGCTTTGGCCGATGCTTGCCGCCAATAAATTTCACGCTTACCTTTCGGGGCATACGCACGACTACGAGCGCGGCATGAAAGACGGCGTGGCGCACATGATTTTAGGCGGCGGAGGCGGAACTCTTGACGAATATTGCAAGGAATGGCCGGAAACGAAGGTAAATCGTTACGTTCATCACTTTTTGTATTTCGAAGCCGGATGCGACAAGCTTACCATGTCGGCGTTCGAGCTTGGCAAGTACGACGAGCCGTTTGATACGTTTACGCTTCAGGCGGACAAATGGGGAGAAATCGTCTCGGAGAATACCAAGCCGTTGCAATAAAACAAAACGCCGTAAATTAAAGCGCGCGCCGAATCGCGATTCTTATTTGAATTCATATAATAATTTCGCAAAAGTCGGTTGACCTGCGCCGCCGCTGGGGTTATAATACAAAATGATGTATTATGTTAATTGATTTTATAAGCGCGTTTGCGTTGGCGATTGAAAAAATGCAACGACGAACAAAAGGACTTACAGGCGTTAAAATGAAAGCTAAAAGTTTGATTTTATTGGCTGCGGCGTTTATTGCCGCGCTGGCGGTTTGGGGCGCCGGCTGCAAAGCCGTGGAAGACGTTGTCATAGGCCATCACTGCTCGATTGACGAAGATTGCCCTATGAACTTTCTCTGCGATACCGTCCATGGCGTTTGCGCTCCTATATGGGGCGAGCCTGAGTTCCCCGACGAGGACAAGGACGTAGAGCTTCCGTCCGACTCCGATCAATGTCTCAAGTCGTGCTCGCTCAATTCGGAATGCCCCGCCAATTATCACTGCAACACGGCGCGCTCCTGCTGCGTTTCCAACGCCGCGGAAACCGATTACGAGCCCGCAGAACAGTCCGGCAAAGCGTATTTGGTTTACAACAACCCGATAAACTTCGGCGCCGTGCTGATGGGAAGCCCCGTCTGCAAAGAGCTCTCTATAAGCAACCAAGGAACGGACGTTCTGGTAATTTACGAAATTTATTACGATCAAAACCAAACGCAGGAATTCAAAATCGACGAGACTACTCTGCCCCAGGACATTATCGACAAGAAACCTATTTCCATTCCGCCGCTTGGACAGCTTATGCCTATTTCAATTTGCTATCAACCGGTGGACAACGGCATCGACTCCGCCGTCATTGAAATCGCCTCCAACGCTTCAAACGGTTATATTCAACGCGTTACTCTTCAATCGCAGTTCAAAGGCGACCGCAAAATAAGCGTCGCCGGCGACCCGAACTATTATGACGCTATTACCGGAATGATTTACTTCGGCAACGTTGACGTCGGCGCGCCGCCCGCCTACACTTGGCTTCACGTTTGGAACTCTGGAGACCCGGCCGGAAACAACGTTCTTAAAATAGACGAAATCAGCCTTGCCGGACAAAACGGAATGTTCAGCCTGGTAACTCCGTCAATATCCACGCTGCATCCGATTCTTCTCGACCCCAAAGGGGAAGTCGATCCGTGCCCTCCGCCGATAAACAGCCTTCCGGCTTTATGCTCAATCAACAAAGACTGCCGCGCGCCCGGAAGCGATACCGCCAATCTGTCCGGACTTACGTGCTCCGAAGGGCATTGCGTATTAAGCTGCGCTAAAACCGACGGAAGCGCGGACGAGGCTTACTGCCAAAAGGGGCATCCGAAGTGGGGCTGCAACAACAATACCAAGGTATGCGAATCCAACGAAAATCCTCGCGCGTGCGCCACTGTGGGAGTTTATTTCCACCCGTACGAAAACGGCGTAGCGGGCGACCATATACAAATATTCAACGACAGCCAAGACCAGTCGCAGCAGGTTACAACGGTTGATTTGAGCGGCGAGTCGGACAGCTACATTTTAATGGCTAACCCCAACCCTATAGCCTGCCACGGAAAATGCGAATACGGCAAGGAGTGCACGACCGAAGTAACTATTTACAACAACAGCGGAAATACGATACTTATACATAAATTATATACCGACGTTCCCTTTACGGTGGATACGCCTAACGCCAGCTTCTACGTCGATCACGCGTTCGACAACGTCCCTTACGAGCCGATAACGCTAGACCCGAACGAGTTCCAAAGCGTAATAATTCATTACGTACCGCAGCCGAAGTACAACTCGCAAAATAAAGCCGTAAAACGCGACGACATGGCGTATCTAAAGGTCGAATGGTGCGTAGCAGGAACTGCCGGATGCCGCGCATGCGATATTAATACCGAATCCACCGTCAGGATTTGCGAACGCAACATGAGGAACGAGCGGCCCAACCACGATGAAATCGGTTTGGCTCTCTTCCCGGTTATGTGCACCGGCAGGCCGGAAAACGTCAAACCGGTGGCGGTTATATCCACGCAGCCGCACGGCGCGCCGGTAACGGCTCCAATCAACGGCCTTAAATGCGGAGAGGAAAAGTCTTTCTTCGGAGGCGGCAGCTACGACGAAGACTCCGATTCCAACATAAAAAGTTACTGCTGGCGCATACGCAAAAAGCCTGCCGGCAGTCAGGCGACGTTAAAGCCTTACAACTACTACGCGAACGTAAAACCCTGCCCATACCCGCACGATACCGACGGCAGCATCGGAGTCGAAGACGTTACCGTTACGTTCGACGCTAGCGGCGACTACGAAATCGCTCTCGACGTTATGGACGATTTGGGCGCTTGGACGGAATATGAAGGATGGGTCGCGGTAAACGCGCAGTGCAACCGCGATTTGGGAATTTTATTGGTTTACGACGGCTGCAACGCGAAGGCGCAGGTCGATTTAGACCTCAAGTCTCCGATGGGGAGCAGATGCTCGGAAAAAGACATGAATTCGAGCGCGACGTGCAACTTCGGAACTTACGGCGCCGGAACGATGGTGGAGTGGGCGACGACGTGCGCCAGCGGCAAGCGCGAACAAATTATTACAAACCACGCCCAAGACGGCGTATGGACCTTCTGCGCGAAGTACATTTACAACTGCGACCATCTGGCGGTGGATATTTTCAACGAGCAGTTCTGTCTCTGGACGGCCAAAATCAACTTTACGATTTACCTGTTTGACCCGCTGCTTGGCTTCGGCAACTGGATATGCAGCGATTCGGGTTACTCCGGCTCGATGAAAAACACGGGCGATCAGGTTTGCTGGACGATTAAACGCAAGAACGGCGATTGGGAATGCCCCCCGTCGCCCGTCGGCGGCCCATAAATTAAACGCGAAAGCCCCCGAACGGGGGCTTTTTAGTTTGGCCTTATTTTTTTCAATCGTTTGTTGCGCTCACGCGTTCTGAGGATGCCGAAGGTTGCCATAAGCCTGTATAAGAAGATGCGGCGGCTTCGCTAATTCCGGTTGAGTTCGGAACGCGTAAAGATATAGTAGAATACAATCCAAACGCGTTATTGGATATAAACAAGGCTCTTTCGAGCCTTTTTTCATTTAACTTGAAGCCTCCGCTTCTTGTTCGTGTTTTTTATGGAAGAGACCGCGGAAGACAAGCAGCCCTATCGGAGTAAATACCGCCATTCCGCCTATCCATATCCAAATCATGTGGTGTTCAGGGTAATGCGGCAAAGCCTTTCCCGCCGAATCGACCGGAACGTAATACTTTAACAGCAAGCCCGACATCGGCCCGACGACGAATTTTGCCAGAAAGAACGGCAGAACCGACAGCGCGATATACGCTCCTTCCTTCCCCTTCGGGGCTATCTCCGCGGTGAACTGCATCAGGCGCGGAGACCAAATAGCCTCGCCTACGGTGAAGACGGTAATCATAACTATCAGCGGCCAGTACGCGGGCGAAGGCGGCGCGGCGTGCAAAGCCTGCATGGTCGGGGCAAGGCCGAGCCATTTGATAAAAATAATTTCGCCCAGCGCGGTGTCGGTTAGAAAGGCGAAGTAATGCCCCGGCATGGCCGCCACAAAGCAAGACAGCGACGAGACGATGGAGCCGACGATCATCATTCGGTAAGAGCTTACTTTTTTAGTAAGAGACGCTACAAGAGGAACTAGGAAAACGATGAGCACAGGATTTAGCACGCCGTAGATAGAGCCGATTTTCGCGCCTTCGCCCAAAACGCGGATGCCGTATTTGGGAAAAGTGTAATGGAAGTGAAAGAAGACAAACCTGACGAAGAGAGTTATCGAAAGCATTCCTATGAATATCCAGAAATACTTTTCGGTAATGACGGACTTAATCATCAATCCGGTCTCTTTCGAGGCGTTTTTAATCGCGTCGAATCCTTTGCCGAACTCCTTGCGCGGCTTGACGACGACGCCGTTTTCCGTCATTTCAACGCCTTCGCGGATAAATAATGCGACTAGAAGGCTGAAGCACGTGGCGATGAAGCCGTAAAGGAAAAACATTTGATAAGTTGAGAAATGAACGCCTAAAAGCATCGTGCCGGCGTTCTCGTCTATTACTTTGCCGGCGGCGTCTTTAATAGCGTATAGGTTCCGCACGTAGTCGAAGAACCAGCCGCCGATTGCGTAGCCGATGTTCATTATGACGTAGAAAAGGCCGAAACCGAGCGCGGCTCCCTCCTTAGTTGTAAAGCGCTTTATCGCGACCGAAACGAGCGGCCCGACTATGGCGAAGCCTATCGCGAGCGGGAAAAATCCGGCGATGAAAACGAGTATCGGGTTGGTGAGCCACGACATAAAGAAGCGGGAAATCATAAGCGCGGCTATGCTTAACAGGAGAATGCGCTTAATGCCTACTGTATCGACGAGCGCGCCGGTAATCATTCCCATTATGGAAAGCATGATAGACCAGCCGGAAATGTACGTTCCGGCGGCGACGTCGCCCAACCCGCAGTCTTTGGAAAGCCAAAGTATTATGGCCATGTTCATCGCGGCGTACGCGGCGTATTCCACAAATTTGTAAAGAAAGAGAAGCCACATGTCGCGGGGGGAATCGCGCAGCCCTTTCGCGTATCTGTATATGTTGAAGGCGAGCGTGGCTATTGCGGCGGCCAGCAGGACGTAGGTCAAAATGTCGGCGAACGTCATGTTTGTCGTCAACTCCTTTTCAAAGAGGGTTTCATTTATACCTAATTGACGCGGCGCGGGATGTCAAGGTTTTAAAAAAGAGCGCGCCGGCATGCCGGCATGTTTCGGGTTATTGCCAAACAGGGGCAGCCCGGGCGCGCCGATCCGGGGCAGCATTGAAGATTTTATTAAAACCCGAAGGTTCGTTGAATTGCGGCGTTTCTTTCATGGAAATCGATTTGACTGTTCGGCCGTTTTGCCGATAATTTTCTTTATGAAAACTAATTTTATAAAATTCAAATTGTCGTCCGCCCTGCTTGCCGCAGCGGCGCTTTGTTTCGCCGCTTACGTAATTCCCTCCGAGGCGATCCTTAAACAGGCCGCGTCGGTTTGGAAAAACAGGCCGGAAAAAATTTATACAGCGAAGTCGCTGGTTGTGGACGGCTCGCCGGACAAGATAAAAGACGCTCGATCGGCGGAGTTCGCCTTCGACGGCAAGGGGTCGGTTAAGGTCTCTTTGAAAGGAGAAGGCGCGGGCAAGGACGCCGCCGCGAAGCTCATT
This sequence comes from uncultured Myxococcales bacterium, assembly GCA_964400725.1. GTDB lineage: Bacteria > Myxococcota_A > SURF-8 > SURF-8 > CAYNVS01 > CAYNVS01. The sequence goes on along the minus strand of CAYNVS010000005.1, from coordinate 37,685 downwards.
TATAAATACTTTAACTCTCTTTTCGACGATACGCTGGCGATACAATTTCTCCATGGAAATGAAATCGATTTAAAGGTAAGAGGGCTGGCGCGCTGGGAAGGAGAGCCGTGCTTTGTAATCGGCGCTCTCGAAGGAGACGCGAAGGCGCCGCAGGCTTGGTTCAACAAGGAAAAATCTCATCCGGTAAAGCTGATATTGGGCAGGGAGCCGAAAGAAAGGGTGGAGATTAGATTCCTCGACTGGGACGACCCGCTGACTAAAGGATATTTTCCGGCGAAAATAGAGGTTTACAAAGGCGGAAAGCTGGCGGAATTGTTTGCGGTCGAATGAGTTTTTAAGCCCGCTTATTTTTTCAAAAAAACGAAGCAAACGCCGTTTAGCAAAGGGTTTTAAGCGTTTTCGTCCGCATGAAAAACGTCTTATAAGTTTGACAAATTCTTTTTAATTGCAATTGTAGTATAAGGCGAAGACGCTTTTCGCCGGTTTTAATACGAGAGGCATCAATGAATGAATTTGAAATTTTACCGGTAATTCCATTAAGAGACGTCGTAGTCTTTCCTCAAATGATGATACCGCTGTTCGTCGGCAGGGAACGCTCGATTAAAGCTCTCGAAATGGCTTTCTCTAAAGACAGAAGGCTGTGGCTGGTAGCGCAGAAACAGGCGCAGATTAACGATCCCTCGCCCAACGACGTTTACGACGTCGGCGCGATTGGACGCATAGTGCAGCTTATGCGCCTGCCGGACGGCACCATGCGCGTGCTGATAGAAGGAAAGAAGCGCGCGCGGCTAATGCAGTTCGTAGAATCGGGCGATAAACTTGTGGCGCAGGTCGCGCCTTTGGAAGAAATACCGGCGGCGATTTACCAGCCCAACGACGTGGAAAGTCTGCGGCGGCAGGTTTACTCCGTGCTTGAGAATTATCTCGATTATCAGAAGAAAATTCCGCGGGACATTTTAAAGCCGCTCAAAATGGCGCAGGAGCCCGGTCAGGTCGCCGACCTTATTCCGGTCGCGGTGAACTTCAAGCTGGAGTACAAACAGGAGCTGCTGGAAACGACCGATCCGGTGGCGCGCTTGTCTAAGGTGCTCAATCTGCTGAAGAACGAAATCGAAAACATGCAGGCCGAAAAGCGTCAAAAAACCGTTCAGCAGAGAACGCGCCCGGCGGAAGCGCAGAGGCCGGAGAACCAGCCCGCCAGCTTGGAGGACGACTACCGCGCCGAGATGAAGGAGCTCGAAACCCAAATCGAGAAGAAGGGGATGAGCGAAGAGGCGAAGGAAAAGGCGTCGCGCGAGCTTAAAAGGCTTAGAATGATGTCGCCGATGAGCGCCGAGGCCGCCGTGAGCCGCAATTATATCGACTGGCTGGTCGGCATTCCTTGGAACGAGCAGACAGCCGACGTGGAAGACATCAACGAGGCGTCGCGCATTTTGGAAGAAGACCACTACGGTCTTAAAAAAGTAAAAGAGCGCATACTGGAGTATTTGGCGGTGCGCATGCTTTCGGGCGAGTTAAAAGGGCCTATACTCTGCTTTGTCGGGCCTCCGGGAGTCGGCAAAACGAGCATCGCGAGCTCCATCGCCCGCGCGACAGGCCGCAAATTCGTCCGCATGAGCTTGGGCGGAGTGAGGGACGAAGCCGAAATACGCGGACACCGGCGCACTTACATCGGCTCCATGCCCGGCAAAATAATAATGCACATGAAGAAAGCCGGAACTATTAATCCGGTGCTTCTGCTTGACGAGATAGACAAGCTCAGCTCCGACTTTAGAGGCGATCCGGCAAGCGCGCTGCTTGAGGCTCTCGACCCGGAGCAGAACAACAAATTTCAGGATCACTTTTTAGACGTGGATTACGACTTGAGCAAAGTTCTCTTCATCACCACGGCGAACTACCTTAACGCAATACCCGCGCCGCTGCGCGACAGGCTCGAAATTATAGAGCTTAACGGATACTCAGAAGACGAGAAGATGGAAATCGCCCGTCGTTATCTGATTCCCAAACAGATAAAAGCCAACGGACTGGATAAAATTAAGGTCGCGTTTGAAGACGACGCGCTTAAGGAAGTAATAAACAGCTACACCCGCGAGGCGGGCGTGCGCTCGCTTGAGCGCGCCATCGCTACTATCGACCGTAAAATAGCGGTCGAGGCTTTGCGCGAGCGGGGCGGAACCGAACGCGAATGGACGGTGAACAAAGACGTCGTAAGGTCGCATTTGGGCGTGCCTAAATACCAAAGAACCGATTCCGAAAAAGAAAATCTCGTAGGCGTCGCAAACGGAATGGCATGGACGGAGTTCGGCGGCGAGCTGCTTAATATAGAAGTCGTAATCGTGCCGGGCGACGGCAAGCTGACGATTACCGGCAAGCTGGGCGAAGTCATGCAGGAAAGCGCCAAGGCCGCCTTGATGTACATTCGCTCGCGCGCCAACCGTTTGGGAATTTCTTCCAAAATTTTCAAAAAAACCGACATTCATATTCACGTGCCTGAGGGAGCGGTTCCCAAGGACGGGCCGAGCGCCGGCATAACCATCGCGACGGCGATAGCCAGCGCGCTCACCGGCATACCCGTAAGACGCGACGTTTCCATGACGGGCGAGCTGACGCTTCGCGGCAGAGTTCTGTCCATCGGCGGGCTGAAGGAAAAATTTCTCGCGGCGCATAGAAGCGGAATTAAAACGGTCGTTATTCCCAAGGAGAACGAGCCTAATCTTGAAGACGTTCCGGAAGAGGCGAAAAAGGATATGCAAATTCTTTGCGTAGCCGACTTGGACGAGGCTCTCAAAGCCGCTCTCATAAGCGATCCCTTCGTGGAAAAATCGGCCGTACTGAAAGAAGATCCGTTGAAAGACGACGAAGAGGACGAAAAAAACAAAACCGCCGCGGTAGGGCCGCGCGTCAATTAACCAACGCTTTGGGAAATGCAAACAAAAACGGCGCATTACGCGCCGTTTTTATTTTCGGCCTAAAGCGATAAATTTAAATTTCGTAACTTGCCGGAGCGTTTTCGGCGGCCAAATCTTCCGCGTCCTTCGCAAGCCGGGCAAGCGTTATCGACTCGAAAACCTTGTACATCGCTTCCGTCGCCTGTTTCCATACTCGATTAGTCGCGCAGCCGGTCGCCCTAACGCACGCGTCGTCCATGCAGCGCGCCAGCGCGACGCTTCCCTCCGCCGCTTCGAGAATATTAGCCACCGTTATTTCTTCCGCAGGGCGCGCTAAAAAATACCCGCCTTTAGCGCCGCGGACGCTGCGTACAATCTGCGCCTGCTTGAGTTTAATTAAAATCTGCTCGATGTACAACGGAGCGATTTGCTCCATTTGGGCGATTTTGCCTACCTGAAGCGGCGTTCCGTCCTTCTGCATGGCGAGTCTAAGCATAATTCTCGCAGCGTATCTCCCTTTTGTTGAGAGCCCTTCCATAGTTTGCCTCTGCTCCGAAAAAATTTGTCGTTTTAATGTTGACAATTATTATCAACATTATAATATTTAAATTGTAACCCGCTTAACCAATAAAGGCAAGCGATATGTATTTTATTAAAAAACATAAAACAAAAGCGCTTACTACCGATTGCTGGCTAGACTGCCCGGCTTCTGTTTTGATTATGAATTTTATTACGGCTGCAGTCAACTATTTGCTTTCGATTTCCCCCAAAAGGTTCGCCTCCGCGGCGGGATTGTGTAAATTCGAGCGGTCGATTTGAAACGCGGCAGCCGATTTAATTTTTTTAAGAAAAGGAGAGTTACATGGCGAGGATTTACGAGGATAATATTTCGAGCGTGGGAAACACGCCGCTGGTGAGATTAAACCGCGTTACGCAGGGGCTTGGCGCTACGGTTTTGGCTAAAATAGAGGGACGCAACCCGGCGTATTCGGTCAAGTGCAGGCTTGGCGCGGCGCTAGTGCTGGCCGCGGAGCGGGACGGAATATTGAAGCCCGGCAGCCGAAGCGTTACGATTGTCGAGCCGACCAGCGGCAACACCGGCATAGCTTTGGCTTTTGCCGCGGCTGCCCGTAATTACCCCATAATACTGACAATGCCCGAAACGATGTCGATTGAGCGGCGCAAGATGCTCAAGGCGTTCGGCGCTGAAATAGTTTTAACCGAAGGCGCCAAAGGCATGAAAGGGGCGGTGGCGAAGGCCGAAGAAATCGCCGCGAACGACCCCGCGAAATACTTTGTTCCGCAGCAGTTTAAAAATCCGGCCAACCCGGAAATTCATTTTAAAACCACCGGCCCCGAAATTTGGAACGATACCGACGGAAACGTCGATATTTTCGTTTCCGGAGTGGGAACCGGCGGCACGATTACCGGCGTTTCGCGCTATTTTAAAAAAGAGCGCGGAAAAAATATTGCGTCCGTCGCTGTTGAGCCCGCGTTTTCCCCCGTGCTGACGGCGATACGCAAAGGAGAGGAGCCCAAGCCTTCGCCGCATAAAATTCAGGGCATCGGCGCCGGCTTCAAGCCGGACGTCCTCGATTTGAGCTTGGTTGACGACGTTCAAACCGTCGAGAACGAGGAAGCTGTGGAGTTTGCGAGAAGACTGCACAAGGAAGAGGGAATCACGGCGGGCATTTCATCGGGAGCCGCGGCTGCGGTTGCGGCAAGGCTTGCCGCCTTGCCCGAAAACAAGGGCAAAACGATTGTGGTTATTTTGCCGGACGCCGGCGAGCGTTATCTTTCCACGATTTTATTCGAGGGAATTACCGCGTAAGCGGACTATTTCGCGCGTTTAAAAAGACGCCTCAATGAGGCGTCTTTTCTTTCTTTGGGCGGGCAGCGAAAGCGAAAAAGCGGCATTCGGAGGCGAACGCGCCCTGCCGCGAAAGCGTTTATAGTTTACGTTAAACTTGGACGCAAAAGCCGCGCCGCTTCTATTTGACTCAATAAAACTAAAAATAAGCCGGACGCGAACGCGGGAAAATCAAAAATTTTCTTGACACGAAAGAGCCGCGGACTATATAAACATTGTTCCGAGGGAACGTAGCTCAACCTGGTTAGAGCGTCGGGTTGTGGCCCCGAAGGTTCTCGGTTCAATTCCGAGCGTTCCCTCCATTTCCGCCTTCTCAACTTTTCCCGCGGCGTTAAACTAATTTCTTTAAATTTTTTGTCTAGTAATATAAACTGCGGCTGTAAATTTGTTTTTTTACGCCGAGAGGTCGCATATGGTTTTAAAGCATCAAGTAAAAAAATCTCTTCCTCCGCTTTTTCCGCGGCAGATTTACGAAGAGCTGGACAAATACGTCGTCGGGCAGGATAACGCCAAGAAAGCGGTTGCAATAGCGGCCTACAATCATATAAAACGAGTCAACGCAGTAACGGCGGGCGAGAACACGCTTCTTCGCAAGTCAAACATTCTTTTAGCCGGGCCTACCGGCTGCGGCAAGACGCACATTGCAAGGCACATAGCGCGCATACTTGACGTTAAAATGACCGTCGCCGACGCCACCGAGTACACCGAGGCGGGTTACTACGGCAAAGACGTGGAAGTCATGGTGGGCGAGCTGCTGTTCGCCTGCGAACTGGACGTCGCCGAATGCGAGCGCGGCGTAATTTTCATAGACGAAATAGATAAACTGGCGCGCCGCAACGGCGGAATGCGCACCGGCGCGGGCTCGCGCGACATCGGCGGCGAGGGCGTGCAGCAGGCTCTTCTTAAAATAATTGAAGGGAGGAAAATATTCGTCCCGCTGGACGTAACGCAGCACTGGAGCAAGCACGACTTCACGCAGGTCGATACCTCAAATATTCTCTTCATTTGCGCGGGCACCTTCAGCGACGTTTGGGATTACCGGGACCAAGGCGGGATTGGCTTTAACGCCAAAAAAGAGAAAACCGTCAGACGCCTTACGGTTAAAAAGCTGACCGAATACGGAATGATAATGGAGCTTCTGGGGCGCATTCCGGTGGTGGTAGAGCTCGACGCTTTGAACGCCGAGGCGTTGTTCCGCATTTTAAAAGACCCGCCTGACAGCGTCGTGAAAGAGTACGTAGAGCTGCTGTCGCGAGACAACGTAGAGCTTGCGTTTGAGGACGAGGCTCTTTGGGAAATAGCCGAATACGCTCATAAAAAAAAGCTGGGAGCGCGCGCCCTTCGCGGCATCATAGAGGAAATTATGAGCGACGTTCTATTCGACGCGCCGGAACGCGGCGGAGGAAAGGTTAAGGTAGATAAAGGGTTTGCGGCGGCGCGGCTGGTTAAAATGGAAGAAGAAAGGCCGTTGGCGGCCGATTGATCGCGGGTTGACGGCGGCGGATGAATAAAATGTTTTTATCGGCGAACGAGCCGGCGGCTGGGGGCGGAAGCGTAATAAAAAGAGGCAAACCGAACTTTTTTGCGTTTGAGTTGGCGCTTGTTTTAATAGCCGTTTCGGCGGCGGTATTTTTTTCGTGCGGGCAGGCTCCTTCTTTAGTTTCCGACAACTCCAAACAATGTCTTGTAATTCTTCACATCAACGACTTTCACTGCCATATTACCCCTACCGGCGCGGGAGCCGGAAGTTACCGCGGAGGAGCGTCCCGCATTAAAACGGTAATCAACTCAGAGAAGGCGGAAGCCGATTCTTTGGGATGCGACGCGCTTTTTATAGCCGCCGGAGACGTTATGCAAGGGACTCCGCAGTCTCTTTTTACCAAAGGGATGGCGGAATTTAAGGCGATGGACGCGGTAGGGCTGGAAGTAATGACCGTGGGCAACCACGAGTTCGATTACGGCAAGGAGCGCCTTTTACAGCTCGCTCGCGGCGCGGAGTTTAAGATTATCGCGGCGAACATTTTATACGAAGGAACGCGAAAGCCGCTTTTCGCGCCCTACGCCAGCTTTTTTACGAAAGGCGGAAAGAAAATCGCTCTCGTCGGCATTGCCAACGCTCAGACGCCGCTGTTGACGGACGAGAAAAACGTAGAAGGACTAGCTTTCGCCGATCCGATGGAAACGCTTGACTCTTTGCTGCCTACGCTTGCGGAGACTCACGATTACGTCTTAATCGTTTCGCACATGGGAGACGAGGAAGACTTTGCGCTTGCGGAGAAGCTCTCCAAAACGAATACGCCCATTCCCATATTGGGCGTTGTCGGCGGACACACGCACAAACTAATCACGCCGCCCAAGGGGCGCGGAATATTCGTCGCGCAGGCTCAGGCGCACGGAGGAATCGTTGGAAAGATTAAAATTATTCTTGAAGGCGGCTCTTCTTACGTGGAAGAAGCGCGCGAGATATTTGTAACCGAGAAAATTGAAAAAGACCCGCAGGTTGAAATAATAGTCGAGAAATTCGTTTCGCTGGCGAAAAATTCGATGCCGCAAAAGGCGGGCGAGCTGACGAAAGACCTTGCTTTAAATTACGATCACGGCGGCGAGGCGGGAAGTTTCGAGCTGGGAACCATGATAGCCGAGATAATAAGAAAAGAAGGGAAGGCGGACGTCGGGTTTATAAATTCCGGAGCGATTCGCGCTCCGATTGAAAAAGGAGACGTGCGTTACCTCGACATCGTTTCCGCGCTGCCTTTTCCCAACCAAATACTGCGGCTTGAAATGACCGGCGACAAACTGCTGATGATACTTTCGGAGTCCCTTTCGAGGCTCGACAAGGAAGCGAAGCTCAAAGGAGGCTTTTTGCAGCTTGCGGGGGCGCGCGTTTACGCAAAAGACGGCAAAATTTACCGCGTGATGATAGGAGGCCGTCCGCTGGAGGTCGATAAAACGTACTCCGTCGCAACCATAACTTTTTTGGCTAACGGCGGCGACGGATATTACATGCTGAAAAAGAGCCCGTCGATAGACATGGGCGTTACCGTCTTCGAGGCGGTGGTAAGGGCTTTCAAGGAAAATCCGGTCATGCCGCCCCCCGGAGATTGGAAAACGTGGAATATCAAGTAATTTATCTTGTTAAACAAGCCTTAATATTGGCTTAATATTATTTAATTTGTTATAATTTTATAATATCGCTTGACAAGAAGCTGGTTAAGCTTTTTAATATTATTGTGTGTTTGTTGAGAGGAGAGCTAATATGGGTAGAAAAAAACTACTTTTTTTCAGTAATGAAAAAATAGAGGCTTTAGCTGGCAAAGCTAGAATGCATTTTGAAAAAGATGCGAATAAGTATGAAGATGAGGTTAGACCATTTCTAAATACTGTTGTAAATCTTCTCGGTGGAAAGATTGAGTCTTTGTCGGATAATATTTTTTCTCCGGCGTCATTAATTATTCGAAAGAAAAACGATTTCTCGATTTTATTAGTCCCTTTTGATACTTCTCTAAGAGATAATTTTACCATTGCGCATGAGTTAGGTCATTATTTTTTACATTATGACGCTCAAACAGGCGAAGAAGAACCAATAACATTCTATCGGCAAGGATCAAATAAAGAGGAATGGCAAGCTAACAGATTCGCCGCTGCCTTTTTGATGCCTAAAATTGTTTTTGAAAAAAAATACAAAGAACTTTCTGCGGATAAAAGTTTGCTGTCCTCATTTTTTAGGGTTTCTGTCCATGCAATAGAAATAAGATCAAAAACACTTTTTAACGATTAACCCCGATAATGCAAGCTTTAAAACCGACATTTAGGCTGTTTCTAAGTGTTGATATAGAAAATTCGACCGCTTTAAAATCCGTATTTAACCATGAACGCCTTCTAAAAATATATAAGGAAAGGAAAGACATTGTCCTATCCTACCTAGAGGCGAACAATATATCTCCAAGCGATTGTTTATATAAAAATTTAGATAATAAAAGTGGTATAGGACATATATTAGCAAACATCACCAAAGAGACTTATAATTGGCAAACTGTCATAGAAACAACTTTTAAGCAGTTTAATAGTCAGTTTAAACAACATCTTAGAAAAACAGAAAAAAAATTGCTTGAAAAAGGAAGGATCTGGAAAATATTGGGCGATGAGTTACTTTACACCTACGCTGTAGACAACCGTGAAGAGATAACAAATATTACTGAATGTTTTTTAAAAACTATTGAGGGTATTTCCAAACCAAGTTTGCGGCTAAAAGGTGCGGGCTGGACAGCAGGTTTTCCAATTAGAAATCGAGAAATTGAGTTATCATTAAGTGCCGGCAATGAAGGCGAAAATAAAGTTATTGATTATATTGGCCCAGAAATTGACATAGGCTTTAGGATTTCAAAATATTCTTATACGGAATTAATGGTAATCTCTCTAGATTTAGCTCAATTACTTGGTGAAAAAAGTATTCCCTGTGCTATTAAAGGTAAAATTGTTGGCTATGAAAAACTTAAAGGAGTTTGGAATGATTTCCCTTATCCTATTATTTGGGTCACTTACTCTAATCCCATTAGACCAAATCATTGGGAAACAGAGTTAAATGTGAAACTTTTTAAATGGCGAAACCCAGATCCAATGCAAATCAAGGATGAAGAATTTCAAAATGATTTAAGAAAAATTAGAGACCAACTTCCTTCTGAGCTTGGGATTATTGAGCCTTATATCTGTAACGACTCCCGATCTTGCATGCCCAGAGAACATAAAGAAATCTATAATTTGTTAAAATATCTTCCTAGTCAGGATGAAGAGCCTTCGATGATTGATCAAGATGATTCTAACATTGCAAATAAAATTTCACACGAGTCCAACTCAGATGACTTTACCATTGACGATAAACTTCCCCCTCCGCGAGTTCTAGTCGTATCCGCCCCGTCGGGCGCGGGGAAGTCCACAATTTGCAACTTCATCGTTGAGCGATTTCCCGATTTCTCGCTTTCGATAAGCCACACCACGCGCAAGCCGCGCGGCAACGAGCAAAACGGACGGGAGTATCACTTTGTCGACGAGACGACCTTTAAAAAAATGGTCGAGAACGACGAATTTGCGGAGCACGCGTTCGTGTACGGGCTTCACTATTACGGAACTTCTTGGCGGTCGGTCAACGATATACTCAACGCCGGTAAAAACGCCGTGCTGGACATAGACGTTCAGGGCGCCGACGGGATACGCAAGCGCTTCCCCAACGCGGAGCTTATTTTCATCCTGCCGCCTTCGTACGAAGAGCTCGCCCGCCGCCTGCGCGAGCGCAAAACCGACGACCCCAAAGAGATTGAGAGAAGGCTTTCCATCGCTAAGGCCGAAATTAGGCAGTACGCTAAGTTCGATTACATAGTCATCAACGATTCTCTTGACAAAACCAAAGAGATAATTACCTACATTATTGAAAAGAGCGAGCGCGCCAAGGATTTTACGCCTTTGAATATTCTCACCAGCCTTAAAAAGCTGCTCGCCGACTGACGAAACCGCGGTTAAAAAGCCGCTTTTATTCAGGAAGTTGCAAGGCGGCGCATGTCGATTTCGGACATAAAAAGAGCGACGGCGGAGCAGCTTAAGTTTGCTCTAATTGAAAACGCCGGCGCTTATCTCAAACCGGACGAGATGCTCATGCTCTCGGCGGCGATTGAATTTTCTCACAATAAACTTGAGGGTTTGAAGCGCGCATCCGGCGATCCGTTCGTCGTTCACCCGCTTGGAATGGCGTTGTCGCTGTCGGAGCTGAAGCTCGATTTGTCGTCTCTTCAAGGCGCGCTGCTGCTTGCGCCGTTTGAGGAGGAAAAAACTACCTTGGAAGAAATCGCGTCCCTGCCGGAAGTTCGTTCTAAAACGGCCGAGATAGTGGCGGGCGCGGCGAGGATAAGCAAGTACAGCTACCGCCACGGCGGCTCAAACCAGCCGGAGAGCTTCCGACGCCTCGTGCTCACGCTCGCAAAAGACATACGCGTTCTGCTTATCAAACTCGCCGACAGGCTCGACTCCATGCGCACGCTGCAATACCTCGAACCGGACGTGAGGCTGCAAATAGCCAAGGAAACCATAGAGATATACGCGCCGCTCGCAAATCGTTTGGGAGTTTATTCCATAAAAAGCGAGCTGGAGGATTTAGCGTTTCGATTTTTAGAGCCGGAGCGTTACAACGAGCTTAAAAGCCTCGTCGCCCTTAAAAGAAGCGCCCGCGAGGAATACATATCCAACGTTAAGGAAGAGCTTTCAAAACTGCTCGCAGATGCGGGAATAAAAGGACAAATTTCGGGCAGACCGAAACATTTCTGGTCGATTCAAAAAAAACTGGAACGCCGCAAGCTGGACTTTGACGAACTTTACGATATTACCGCCTTTCGCGTCATCGTGGAAGAAAAACACGAATGCTACCAGGTTCTAGGCATGGTTCACTCCGCCTACCGCCCTATACCGGGGCAGTTCGACGACTATATAGCCGCGCCCAAGCCTAACGGCTATCAATCGCTGCATACGGCGGTCATCGGCCCAAACGCCGAGCGGATAGAGATACAAATCCGCACCCGCGAAATGCACGAAATCGCGGAGCACGGCGTAGCGGCGCACTGGATTTATAAAGAAGGAAAGGTAAAAGCCGACGGGGTAAAGAGCTACGGCTCTCTGCACGAAGCCATAGCCGCGGGCAAGGACTTGTCCGATCCGGCGCTGCTCGACGCGCTGCACACCGACATGTTCGACGACGAGGTGTTCGTCTTTACTCCCAAAGGAGACGTCCGCGAGCTGCCGAAGGGCGCCGTGGCTCTCGACTTCGCTTACGCGATTCACTCCAGCGTCGGCGACAGGTGCGTGGGGGTGAAAATCGGCGGGCGCATAAGCACGATAGACGCCGCGTTGAAGAACGGCGACACCGTCGAGATAATCACTCACCCGAAGGGGAAACCGTCGAAGGACTGGCTAAATATAGTCAAAACCGAGCGCGCCAAGGCCAAAATAAAGCACTTTCTCACCGAAGAGCGGCGCGAGGCGGACAAAGAGCTGGGGCGCGAGCTGCTGGAAAAGGCGCTGAAGGAAAAGGATACGAGCCTCTCAAAGGCGCTAAAAGACCAGACCGCGGTGGCTCAAATGTTGGAAAAAACCAACAAACGGACGATTGACGACTTATATTTGTGTCTGGGCCGCGGAACGCTGACCGCGTCTTCTTTGGTAAAAATGTTGCTGCCGGAACGCGAAGTCTTCGTCGCGGTTGAGGAGCGCATTGAAGATTTGGTGAACGCGCAGGACGTCGAGCCCGCGCAGATGCCCGCGAGCGCCGGCAAACTGAAGGGGGACGTGATAATCGAAGGGGTTGGCGGCATGTTGGTAAATTACGCGCGCTGCTGCTCTCCGATAGTAGGGGACGAAATAATCGGCTATATAACCCGCGGGCGCGGGGTAACCGTGCATCGCCGGGACTGCGACCGCGTTCCGCGCAACGAACCCGACCGGCTTGTCAGCGCGAAGTGGGCGGGCCAAGGGGGCGCGATGCGCGTTCGGCTGCGCGTAACCACGGCGGACAAGCCCGGAATGCTTTCGGCCATTGGCGAGGTTTTTAGGAAAATGAGCGTAAACATTGTCGCCGCCGACTTGCAAACCGTTGACGCCGCCGCCACGATGATTTTTACCGCGCACGTAAACGGCGTAGCCGAGCTTGAGAAGCTTGTTGCGGCCCTGCGGCGAGTGCGCGGCGTTATAAAGGTAGCGAGGGCGGGGTTATAACGCTATATAATTATATAGCAATAGCTTATGCTTGACTCTATTAGGAAAAACGTTGTATCGTTGTTTAGTTTTTATAGCTTTAAAATGAAAAGAAGTTAATTTTAATGGTTTTCAGAACTTCCGAAGACAAAGACGCAAGTCTTGTAAAGCTGAAAGAAGCAAGCGTTTGGGCGACGCAATATAATAATCGTCCGGTTTCGATTTCAAATATTTCTTATTTGCTGCAATACGGCAAAGTAAAAAAATATTCATTTAACGGCTCGACCTGCGTAGATATTAATGAGCTGAAAAGTTATTACGACCAAATTAAAAACGAATGCGATTGGAAAAAAGCGCTGGGCGAAGATTTAAATTGGAAATTATCATTTTCGGAATATTCTGAATCTGAACGAACTAAACACGTCCATCGTATCCATCCATATAAAGGTAAATTCATTCCGCAATTAGTGGAATATTTTCTGGACTCGCGCGTCGACGACTATAAAAAGACTATATATTTTACAAAAGGCGATATTATTTTAGATCCTTTTGCCGGAAGCGGAACCACGCTTGTGCAGGCAAATGAATTGGGAATTCATGCGGTAGGAGCGGATATTTCGGCCTTTAACGCTATGATTTCAAACGTAAAAATAGAACGACATGACGTTGCCAGACTAAACAGAATAATCAATCAGATAACGGTTAAATTAATTGAATTTAATAAAAACAATATAAACGCCGCTTTTGAAAAGAGACTGCAATGCGAACTTGATAAATTTAACGAGAAATATTTTCCGTCTCCCGATTATAGACGTAAAATCAATTTGAAAGAAATTGAAGAGGGCGAGTATTCGACGCGATGTGAGAATGAATTTCTTCCTATATACTATTCTTTGGTTGAAGAATACAAGTTGGAAATATACAAAAAAGAAAACGACTCTTTTCTGGCGACATGGTACTTACTGCCGGTTAGAAACGAAATCGACTTTGTTTTTAATGAAATTAAAAACGTTGAGGATAAAAACCTTAAAAAAGTTTTAGCGGTTATTTTAAGCCGCACCGCTAGGTCGTGCAGGGCTACGACTCACGCCGATTTAGGCACTTTAAAGGAACCTGTAACTCGAACATATTACTGCAAGAAACACGGCAAAATATGCAAACCGTTGTTCTCAATTCTAGACTGGTGGATAAGATATTCGAACGATTCCATAAAAAGAATTATTGAATTTGATAAATTAAGAACGGATACATTCCAAATTTGTTTGGCGGCGGACAGCTCTACCGTTGATTTAATAGCCGAAGTCGAACAAAAAAACGCCAAATTGGCTGAACTTATAAAAGAAAAAAAAGATTAAGGGCATTTTCTCCAGTCCTCCATATGTCGGGGTAATTGATTACCACGAGCAGCACGCTTACGCGTATGAAATATTTGGATTTGAAAGAAAAGACGAACAAGAAATAGGACGTCTTTTAAACGGACAGACAAAAGCCGCCAAGGAAGCGTATGCGGCTGGAATATCCTCGGTTTTAAATAATTGCAAAAAATATCTTCAAGATAATTATGATGTTTTTTTGGTAGCCAACGATAAATTTAATCTTTATCCGCTAATTGCGGAAAAATCGGGAATGAAAATTGTCGAGCGATTCAAGAGGCCGGTATTAAACCGCGTCGAAAAGGACAGATCTACCGCCTATGCCGAAATTATTTTTCATCTAAAGGAAAAATAAATGCCCTTTTCTTCTAACCAAAAAATCGAAATCAAGAATATCATTACAAGCGTTCTCAGAGAAAAATTCAAAAACTATACTCCGGAAACCAATTCTATGCCTTTCCATTACAGGCTTTTAGGAAAAGATAGAATGGCTTTATTTTCTTTTATACAATCGCTCAATACAACATTCGGAACCTCAATATATGAACCGGTAGCGGTTGCGATTGCGAAAACAACTTTTGAAGCTGCGGAAAAACAATATAAATTGCCAAACGCTATTTACGAAGACGCGCAAAAAGAAATTCAACGTATTATAAATCATTTATCAACAAGCAAAAACAGCGCTCCTAACAAATTGGAAGAAATTGAAAGAATTAGAAAATTTTGTAAGAGCGGTCAGAAAAACGCTTTGAAAACCGTAAAAGTTGATTTGTTTTTAAAAAGCAAAAACGGAACGGTTTACATGTTTGATTTAAAAACGGCAACACCGAACGTGAGCAATTTCAAGGATTTTAAACGCACGCTGCTTGAGTGGGCGGCGCTTTATTTAACGGAATATCCAGCCGCAAAAGTTCAGTCCTGCATTGCTATTCCTTACAATCCTTACGAGCCGGAACCATACGAACGATGGACGTTAAAAGGCATGCTCGATTTTGACGGCGAATTGATGGTCGGGCGCGAATTCTGGGATTTTCTGGGCGGGCAAAATACTTACGACGAATTGCTTGATTGCTTTGAAATGGCCGGCATTGAATTAAGACCTGAAATCGACGGCTATTTTGGAAAATTTAAATAGGTTTAAGTCAATAATTATATAACTCGGTCAAACCATTCAAGGAACAAACCATGCGCGTAATCGCTATCGTTTTATTGGCCGCCGCCGCCGAGCTTTGCTTATTAACCGGTTGTTCGTCTGGCTCGTCTTCCGCGGATGCGCCGGGAGAAGTGCCATCCGACGACCCCGGCGATTACTTTACGGACGATCATAAGACGTATACGCCCCAAGCCTCCGCCCCCCGCTGGGTCGTTCCCTCCGCCGGGCTGCCCTCGTCCATCAAACTCGAAGCCTCCAACAACAACGTCGATATTATCTTTTTCGACGGCCGCCTTTTTATGGCGTGGCGCACCGCTCCCAATCACTTCGCCTCCGAATATACGCGAATGTTAATCGCCTCATCCCTCGACCAAGGCGCCACGTGGGAGTTCGAGAGCGAAATAGCGGTTGACGCCGACGTGCGCGAGCCGCGCTTTCTGGCTTACAAAGGCCGGATATGGCTGTATTTCTTCGAGGCGGGAACGGACATGTTTACCTTCGAGCCTAAAGGGATGTGGCGCGTGAAGCGAGCCTCTCTCGGCGATTGGAGCGCGCCGGAGCTTGCGGTTGACGCCGGCGAAGTTCCGTGGGACATAAAAGTCCGCAACGGCAGGGTTTATATGACTTCCTATAAAGGAAACCATTACGAGACGGGAACTTCGGAGATTGAAGTTTATTTTAAAGAGTCGGAAGACGGCGAGAACTTTACAAAGGTAAACGGCAAGGATTACGTTTACAAGGGGGGCGTGTCGGAAGTCGCGTTCGAGTTCGACGCCGAAGGAAACCTTTGGGCCGTTACCCGCAACGAGGACGGCGACGCGACCGGTTTCGGTTCGCACGTTTGCTTTGCGCCTAAAAACGCTCTTTCGGAGTGGGAATGTTCGCCTAAAAGCGATCCAAACCGTTACGACTCGCCGGAGATGTTTCGGCACGGAAACGATATTTACCTCGCCGCGCGCCGGGACGTAGGCGGCCCCTACGACCAAGGAAAAAGCGAGTTGACGTTCGACGAGCAAAAAAGCAAGTATTTGGTCGATTATTCGCTGCGCCCCAAGGGGAGCGCGCTGTATAAAATCAACCGCGACGCCCGCAAAGTAGAAAAAGTATTTGATTTGCCGGGCTGCGGCGACAACGCTTTCATGGCCGTCCGCCGCATCGACGCGCATGCCTTTTTACTGGCGAATTACACCAATCCGCTCGATATGACGGATACGACGTGGCTGTCGGGACAGACCAGTAAAAAAGGAACGCAGATTTATCTGCTGACGATTACTTTCGTTGAAAACAAGTAGCCCGCCGCGTTACTCGTAAATTTTCTCTTCGTTCTTATCGAACGACTTCGCGTCTATCTCAACGTCGCGTCCTTCGGTCGCTCGCTCCCTATGCTCGTTGTACCACTCGTGGCTGATGAGCAGGTTCATAATCTCGTTCGTCCCCGTCCATATCATCATAATACGGCAGTCGCGCAGAAGGCGCTCAATCGGGTAAACGTCGGTGTAGCCGATGCCTCCCATTACTTGCATGGCGCGGTTGACCGCGTCCCACGCCGCCTCGGTGGAGACTTTCTTCGCTTCGCTCACCATGCGCCGCGCGTCCTGACCGGAATCGACCTTCAAAGCCGTTGTGTAAACCAGCGAAGCCGCCGCGTCAAGCCTCGCAACCGCCTCCGCGATATGGAAACTTACCGCCTGAAACTTCATTATTTTTTGGCCGAAAGCTTTGCGGCGCGTCGAGTAACGAGTTGCGACCTCGAGCGCGGCTCTCGCAAGCCCTATGCTGCCGGACGCCGTCGTCAACCGCTCCGGAACCATCATTTTATTGAAGACTATCGCTCCGGCGTTTTTGCCTAGGATGACGTTCTCTTTAGGAACTTTTGTCTCGTTGAAGACTATGCGCGCCGTGCCTCCTCCGCGCGTTCCCATTAAGCCGTAAACGTGCTCTATCTTTATCGAGTCGTCGCGATCGACGATAAACGCCGAGATTCTCTCGTGGGCCGCGGCTTTTTCGTCCGGGTTCGTGCGGGCGTAAACCATGAAGTAATCCGCGCCCTGCCCGCCGACGATGAACCGCTTTTGTCCGTTCAAAATAAAATAATCGCCGTCCTCGCGGGCGGTCGTCGTCGCGCCGAAGAAGTCGCTTCCGCCGCGCGGCTCGGTTAAAGCCTCCGCGCAGACGAGCTTCCCTTCAAGCGTCGGTTTGAGATACTTCATTTTTTGTTCTTCTGTTCCGAACGAATGCAGCGCTTCGCCGACGATGCAAGGCATCGAGAACAGGCAGGCGAGCGAGCTTCCAAGCGTTCCCACTTCCGCCAGCGCCGCGCTTTCCGCAACCCAGTCGAGCGACTGTCCGCCGTATTTTTTATCGAAGCGGCAGGCGAGCAGCCCGTTTTTACCCAGTTCCTCAAGAAAATGACGCGGATATTCCGCGTCTTCTCTGTCCATTGACTTAACGAACTCGGGCGAAAGCCCCTTTACGAACTCGCGGACTTTATCCCTGTGTTTCTTTTGAGTTTCGTTTAGCAGATAGTCGAACATTTGCGCCTCCGAGCTTCAATGAAAGGTTTTCGCATTTGCCTTTTTACGGCAAATCGGCCGATTGATTGCGGCCGGCGCTTCTCCGTTCGTATCGCGAACCATTGCGATGCGACGAGAAGCCCCCTTTTTATTTTCAAATACATTGCGTTAATTCAGCGTTGTTTATTGCCCCGAGTACGCCGGATAAGTAGCCGGGGCCGGGTCTGTCGCGCCTTTAATATTCAGCAGCTTTCCGAGGTTGAAGCCGACGTATTCCTGCTGCGGCACCGGAATGGTTCCGGCGGCGACCCAGAAATTCAAACCCGCGGGCTCGAAGACGATGGCAAACAACGAGCCGTAAGTGGCGATGCTTAAAGCGTTGTCGAATTCCGTCAGGCTGGAAATTTCGCCCGTGTACGGATTTTTACGGTCGCGCATGACCGAAATCAGCGTTTCGCCGTCGAACTGGCCGTAATGAGTATCCTTGCCGTCCTTGCTCACCAGCTCGGCGAAACGGTCGTAACGCAGAAGGTTCGCCTCTTTAATCGGCTGCTTGTCTTTTCCAATTGTTTCCGGCGCTAAAAAATGATTGGTCGCCCAAACTACTCCTTCAGCCAGCTCGCGGATGCCGAGACTCTTGCTCGTCATTTCGAAGACGCCCGCCTGCTTGTTATTGCCGTCGGCGATCATAAACAGCTCCATCGTCATGTGATCCTGCGCGCGGACGAACGCTTTGGCTTCGTCCATATTTTTGCAGGTTTTTAAAATCTGCGCTAGCATCTGCACGTGGCTTCTCCCCTTAAGGTCGTGCTCCGGAACGACGTCGGCGGTTGCGGCGGGCGCGTGCACTTCGTTGCTCGCAATGGAAAGCCCTTCGGCGTTGATTCCAGAATACGGGCTCAAGTTCGCCGGGAACCCTATGAAGGCGTGAGGTATTCCGCCGTCGGGAATGCGGACGAAAATAGTCGGGTAGTCCAGTATGTACTGAATCTTATCCCAGTCGAGTATGCGGCCGTGATAAAGTTTGCCGTCCTTGGTTGCCGGGCCGGAGACGGCTACTTCCGAACAGCCCGGCTGAAGGCGTTTAAGTATCGGAGCGGCTTCGGCTTCCGGCATGCCGTCGGTGATGAACTCCATCAAAATATCGCCGAAATTGAGAATAAGGCAGCTGTCCATGTCCAGGCCGGCGTCGCCGGCGGTTTCCACCAATCCGCGGCATTCTTCCTTGACGTCTTCGTATGACATGCTGTAGGCCAAATCGACGATTCCCTTTTTGCGGGCAACGCCGACCATGCTTCCCAGAAGCGGGTCGTCGTTGATGTACTGCATAGCCAGAACGAGCTCGTCGTGCAGCAGAGTTCCCTGCTGCTTGCCCATTTCGTACGGAGTTCCCTTCAGGTAAACGACTAGGAATTTGCCGACTTTCTCTTTATGCGGAACTATTGAATCCGGGCCGGTAGTTTCCGCCTCGTTTTCGGAGTCGCCGTCGCCGTTGTTGTTATTGTCGCCTCCGCTGGAGCCGCATCCGGCGAAGACCGCGAAAGAGAGCGCAAGCGCGAAAGCCGCTAAATAGGGCGTTAAAATTTTTTCCTGTTTCATTTATAATTCTCCGTAAAAAATAAACGTTTGTCTCAAATCGAACAATTAAAATATACCTTATTTTTTTTCTTTAGCAAAAATTAAAAAGGTTCTTTGCGAGAAAGCGTCCCGCGAGCTTTCTGGTTTGCCTAATTCATAAGGACGGCGGGGCAAACTCCGCGACCGAATTTATTAATATTTTCGGCGGGATGGCGTTCGTTCCTCGATGACGCCTTTGATTTATTGCGCTGCGTAATCAGCCGTATTTGTAATAAGCGGCGCAGGTTCCTTCGCTGCTTACCATGCAGGCCCCGACGGGCGAAGACGGATTGCAGGCTTTGCCGAACAGCGGGCACTCGTCGGGCGTTATAGCGCCGGTAAGGACGCTTCCGCAGCGGCAGGCGGTCGGGCGTTCCGGCTTATCCGCGTCCAGGCCAAACTTCAGCGCGGCGTCGAACTCTTTGTAATCGTTTCTTAAGGCCAGCCCAGAAAGCGGGATTTTGCCGAGCCCCCGCCAAATTGAATCGGCCGGCTCGAACGTCCGTTCGATGAGCGCCAGAGCCGCTAAATTACCCTGCGGTCGAACGGCGCGGGAATACGAATTCTCAACGACGAAGCGGCCATTGGCCGCGGCCTCGACCAAAGCGGAAATGGCGGCGAGTATGTCCAGCGGCTCGAAACCGGCGACGACTCCGCCGACGCCGCGCGCCGCCAGCGGTTCGCGGTAAACGTCGCTGCCCAAAATAACCGAAACATGTCCCGGCAGCAAAAAGCCGTCAATCTTCAAATCGGGCATACTCATAAGCGCGGTCAAAGCCGGCGGCACTATTTTGTGCCCGCACAATATCGAAAAATTTTTAATCCCTTGGCTCTTGGCAATATTTAAAGTTGCGGCGACGGCGGGAATTGTCGTCTCGAAGCCGATTGCGAGAAAGACGACTTCTTTATCGGGGTTTGCCTGCGCTATTGAAAGCGCCTCTAGCGGAGAATAAACGACGCGCGCGTCCGCTCCCTTAGCCTTTTCGCGCTCAAGCGACGTCTCGCCGCCCGGAACCCGCATCATGTCTCCGAAGGTGGCGATAACCGCGTTAGGCTTCGCGGCGAATTCAAACGCGGCGTCAAGGTAGCCGGCAGGGGTAACGCAGACGGGGCAGCCCGGCCCGCTTACGAGCCTGACGTTTGCGGGCAGCAGCGAGCGGATTCCGAACTTGGCTATGCTCATCGTGTGCGTGCCGCAGACTTCCATAAGCGTTATCGCGCGGTCGGTTTTGGCCGCCGAGGCTTTTATGCGCGCCGCGACCGCTTCCGCGGCCGATTTGTCTTTAAAGCCTTTTAAGAGTTCGTTAAGTTTGTCGGGCATTCGCGCCTCAGCTTGCCGGCGCTTCTTCGCCGCCCAGCATCTCTTTGAATAATTCAAGCGTTCTTTGCGCTTCATCCTCGTCTATAGTCTCGATGGCGAAACCGGCGTGAACTAGGACGTAATCGCCTATCTTGACCGACGGAACGAGATCGAATCTGACGCTTCGCGACACGCCGGAAAGTTCGCACTTTCCGTCCGCGCCCGAAATTTCAGTAACTTTCATAGGTATAGCCATGCACATTTTGCAATCTCCATGCGTAATACGCCTGACCCAGCGAGACGCCGCCGTCTCCGGGCGGAACCGTTCGATGGGCGTAAACGTCGAAGCCGCGTTTTTTCAATTCGGCGGTAAATCTCTCGGCGAGTATTCTATTTAAAAAACATCCGCCGGACAACACAATATTATTAATGCCGCTTTTTTCCCTCAAAGCCTCGGCCATTGAGGAAAACGAAGAAACTACCGCGGCGTGAAACCTGCCTCCGGCTTCCGAAACGTCCGCGCCGCGCGCCGCGTCGGCGATGATTCCCTTAATCAACGGCGCAATTCTCGCGACGAATAAGCCGCCTTCGCTCTCGACCGGCATGTCGTACGCGTCGTCAAGCCCTACGTCCGGCAAGGAAACGCTTTCAAGCGCTATCGCCGCTTGCGCCTCGTAAGAGGCTTCGGTATTAACGTCCAGCAGCGCGGAAACCGCGTCGAACAAGCGCCCCATAGAGCTTGAGCGCGGCATTTTGCCGGCTCCCCGCTTAAGCGTTTCGTCTAGAATTTTGCCCGCGCCGCTTTGCGCGTAACGCGCTACCGAGTCGGGCGGCCGGATTTCGGGCGCAAAACGGCGAACCATGCACAGCGCGGTCGTCCAAGGGAGTCTGGCGCTCTTATCGCCGAACGGCTGAGGGAAATACTCGATATGCCCGGCGCGTTTTATTTTATCCGGCGTCGCCTCGAAAATTTCTCCGCCCCAAACCGCGCCGTCCGAGCCAAGTCCGGTTCCGTCGAAGGTCAGGCATAGGCAGCTTTTTTCAAACAGACCGTTTTCCGCGATGCAGGAAAGCGCGTGCGCCGCGTGGTGTTGCAGCGAAATTATTTGCAGCCCTTCCTTTTCGGCGCGCTCTGCCGCGTATCGGCTCGACAAGAAATCGGGATGCGCGTCGCGGACTAAAAGTTCAGGCCGCGTCTCGAAGAGCCCCTCTAAGTGTCCGATCGTCTCAAGGAAGGCGTCGAACGTTTCGACGTTCTGCAAATCGCCGACGTGCTGGCTCAATACCGCATGCTCCTCGAAGCAAAGGCAAACCGTATTTTTCAACTCGGCGCCGACCGCGAGAACCGTTTTTTTAAACGGAGCGGCAAAACGAAGCGACTGCGGAACGTAGCCGCGCGCGCGGCGTAATACCGTTTCCTCTCCCGAATAAACCGCGGCGACGGAATCGTCGCAGCGGACGAGAATTGGGCGGTTGTGCGTAAGAATTAAATCGGCCAATTCCCCAAGCCTCTTTGAATCGAATGAGTCGATATAGACAATCGGCTCGTCGTGGACGTTGCAGCTGGTCATAACCAGCGCCATTCCTTCGGGCGAGTTTTCGCTCTCGAATAAAAGCGTATGAAGGGGCGCGTACGGCAGAAACGCCCCGATCGTCGGGAGACCGGCGCAAACCGATTCGGGAAAGGGAAAAGGCGTTTTGCGCTTTAAAATAACTATCGGCGCGCGGAGCGAGAGGAGCAGCTTTTCTTCCTGCGGCGAAACGTGCGCGGCTTTTTTTATTTCCGTCGCGTTCCTAAACATTACGGCAAACGGACGCTCGTCCCTGCGTTTGCGCGCGCGCAGCGCCGCTATAGCGTCATCGTTGCGCGCGTCGCAGGCTAGATGAAATCCGCCGATTCCTTTTATCGCGACGATTTTGCCTTTTATTATTTCGTCAATAACGCGTCCGACCGGGTCGCCGCATTCAATAACCGCGCCGCGCGCGTCCATTAAAGTAAGCGTCGGGCCGCAAGTCGGGCATGCGATAGGCTGCGCGTGAAATCGTCTGTCGGAGGCGTCTTCGTATTCGGCGCGGCATTGAGGGCACATCTCGAAGCGAGACATCGTCGTCGCAGGCCGGTCGTAAGGCTGCGATTTTATTATCGTAAACCTAGGCCCGCAATTTGTGCAGTTTATAAAGGCGTAACCGCGGCGTCTGTCCGACGCCGACAGCATTTCGGCCTTGCAATCGCCGCACGTAGGCAAATCGACCGGCACGCTTACGCTTTTGCCCGCGTCTAAGCCGCTTTTTTCAATCGAGAAACGCTCGTAGCCGAAATAAGGCAGCCGCGACGAAATCGTTTCGTCGATTTTAGCGGAAGGCGGAGCGTCGGAAATTACGCGCCTCTCGAACTCTTCAACGGCGCGTTCTTCTCCCTCGACCTCAATTTCAACGCCCGATTTATCGTTTTTGACGAAGCCGAAAAGGCCGAGCGCGTCGGCGATTTTTTTTACGTTCGGCCTCATTCCCACTCCTTGCACGACGCCTCGCGCGCGTATTTTTTTTCGGATTTTCATTTAACGAACGACGCGCCGGCAATGCGCGTCAAAAGTCGAGGGGTCAAACCGACCGTTAGGGACGCACCATGGCGGATACGACCATTGCGCATGCGATTATTACTGCGGCCAAAACTATCGCGACCGCTACGTTTCCTTGTTTTAGCTCCTTCCATTCGTCGATTTGCGGGGTGGCTTTCGTAAAAACTAAAAGCATAAGCAGCAATCCGACGGCCATGCTTATCGAACCGAGAACGGCCCACCCGAATGTAACTAAATAAGCGGTAAATAATTCGGTTCCTTGCATATTTTATTTGCCTCGATGTTAAATTAAACGCCAAAGCGGTTATTACTCTTTGGGAATGCCGAGAAGAGCGGCTATTTTTTCGCGAAGGGAAAATATTTCCCTGTTGCGCGGCACTTTTTTGGAAGCGCCGAATATCATATACAAATCGAGCGAATCTTCGTCCTGCTCCACCGGAGCGGTTCTTTTCACGACCGGCATCGTAACCGCGCGCGTTCTTATTTCTGCGATTTTTTGAGAAGTTCCGGCTCTTTCCGCCGGCTTTTTTTCTTCGGACGGAGCCCTCTCTTCTTTAGGCTCCTCTTTAGAAGGCTCATCGGTCTGCAGGCGGACCGTATGTTTGGTAGTTTCCTCGGCGATTTTTCGGGCCACGGTGTTTTCAGCCTCTTTGGCGTACTGAAGAGTCGTTTCGTCCTCGGTCTTTTCTAGGTTGGCCAGAACGACCTCCGGTTTGGGCTGAACGGGTCTTTTTATCGTCTGGCTTAGGTGATCGTAACCGCCTGTAACAAGCCGGTTTATCATCGCGCGGTGAGACCGCTGCATTAGATTTTTAAGAATTGGAAGCAAATCGTCGTCCGAAAGAGCCAGATGCTCCTCGTAGCTCGTTTTTTCGGTCGCGAGAATTACTCCGTCGAGAAAGAGGTGGCTGATTACATGCGGATGTTTTCGTCCGGATTCCTCCGTTTGTATATGGTACAAATTGCCGTTGTGCATTATGTTGTGGTTCATTCCGGTAATCATTGAAACACCTCGTAAATAATTTATAATTTGATTTATTCTTTTGCGCAAGAGTTAATCGCTAAAAAAAAACGCCGAATTCTAACGCCGTCTTCTCGGCGCCGCGGTCAGTCCGCGCGGCTTCCGCTCCCTAATTTAGCGTTATTTCGCGCCGGCGATTGGCGGGGGGCGAAAGATTGAAAGTTATTTCAGTCGGTTTTTATAGTCGTTTAGAATATCGTAATGGCTCGACTCCGCCTCCGCCATCCGCTCGAAAAAAAGTTGAGCTTCTCCTTCGACGGTCGATGCGAGAGCCTCGTAATAAAGCTGCGCGTTGATTTCCGCCGCGATGGCAAGCTCGATTGCGCCTTCCAGCGTTTCAATCTTCGCGTCGGCCGTTCCGGGGCGAGGCTCTAAAAAGGCGCTCGCTACGTCGATGTTTTTGGGCAGCCGCAAGGTTTTGTCCCGCGCCAAATTAGCCAGCGCGACCGCGTGTCGTTCCTCTTCTTCCGACATTTTTACGAAAAAACGCTTCGCGTCTTCGTTTTCGACAAAACGCGAAAGCCGCTCGTAAAATCTTCGGGCGTTTTCCTCCGACATTATGGCGTTTCTAACGGCTTGTTCGAGAGTAACCTGCATAACCGCGCATCCTTTCCAAAACAATTTGCGCATAATTATACGATGCGGAAAGGCCGGGCGCCAAATTAAAGGCGCGAATGGTCAACACTTGTTCTCATTTTGAGATTATTTAAGCTAAGGCTTTTGCGGCGGCGCCGCTATCAGCCGGACGAATAGCGCTCTCTCATTTTCAACAACGATTTGTAATGCCCTTCCTCGAACGAGGCCATTTTAAGAAAAAAGAGTTTTACGTCTCCCTCCGATTTGGCCGCGTAATCCTCGTAACCGTTTTTGGCTTTAATTTCCGCCGTTATCGCCGCGCCGATGGCGTTATGCGGGTCGGACAAATCGAATTTGTAATCTTCGGAGGCGGTTTCAAACAAGGCGAATTCGGAGTCAACCTCTTCGGACGGCTCTATTTTATTTTCCGCGGCGAACGACTCTATTATCTCGATATGCTTCAATTCCGCCGCCGCCATTTTACCGAAAAATTTTTTCGTCCGCTCGTCCTTTGAATAGCTTTCAAGCGCGACGTACAGACTGCGCGCCGATTCCTCCGCGAAAATCGCGTTTCTTACCGCTTTTCTTAAGTTTAGCTCCATGTTCGCAGCCTTTTATTTTGACGAAAAAATAGTTTAAAGCGCGGCGTTAGGTCTAAAGGCGCCTTTTACGCCTCGAATTCCAATTTCCCTTTTTTAATCGCAAGCGCCGTCAAGTTTTCTCCGGAGTTGTAGAAAATGTCCGCCCAGCCGTCCGCTCTCAAGCCCAGCAAATCGGCCTGCATGCCGACTTCAATCTTTCCAATCTTGCTCTGCATTCCTAGCGCGGACGCGGCGTTTGCAGTAATAGCCGCCAGCGCGGTTTGAGGCGGAACGCGCATGAACGCGCACGCGAAGGCAGCAACCAGCGGAAGGTTTTGCGTCGGGCTGCTTCCGGGGTTGAAATCGGTGGCGATTGCGATTTTTAATCCGAGTTCGATCATTTTTTTCGCGTCGGGAAAATCTTTTTTTCCCATCGACAAATTCACTCCAGGCAGCAGCGTCGCGACGACTCCCGCTTTCGCCATTTCTTCCAAGCCCTCAATAGACGCGGCCTGAAGATGATCCGCGCTTTTGGCGCCGATTCTCGCGGCCAGCGAAGCGGCTTTTCCGTCGGCGAACTCGTCGGCGTGAAGGCGCGGAATAAGCCCGAATTCCACGCCTTTTAGCAATATGCGCTCGGCCTGCGGAACGCTGAAGACGCCCGGTTCGCAAAAAACGTCGATGAATACGGCTATGCCTTGTTCCGCAACCGCCGGAATCATTTCCTCGCAGAGCAAATCGACGTAACGCTCCTTCTTGCCTTCGTCTCCGCGGAATTCGGGCGGAAACTCGTGCGCGCCCATGAACGTCGGAACTATTTCGACTGGCTGAAGCTGTGAAAGAGCGTCTATCGCCTCAAGTTGTTTAAGTTCGGTCTCCGTATCAAGCCCGTAGCCCGATTTAATTTCCACCGTCGTTATTCCGCGCGCCAACGCTCTTTTAAGTCTCGGCAAGCCCAATGCAATAAGCTCTTCAAGACTCGCCTTGCGGGTCGCTTCTACGGTGGCGAGAATGCCGCCGCCTCTTTGGGCGATTTCCATGTAGGGAACGCCCGAAAGTTTCATTAAATATTCGTCGGCGCGGTTGCCGGCGAAAACTAGGTGAGTATGGCAGTCGACGAGCCCCGGCATTACGGTAAGGTCGTCCGCGTCCATTACTTCAGAGTCAAGCAGGGATGCTGGAATGGAGGAAAAGTCCCCCGCGTAAGCGATTACGCCTTCGTCCATTGCAACGCAGGCGTCGCGCAGAACGCCCAGAGGGTTTTCCGGCGAGGAAAAAACGCCGGAGAGAGTAACGAGCTCGCGAATGTTGGCCAGAATCAGTTTGTCGCGCATTTATCGCTTTCGCTTTTGCTTGTAAAAAAAAGCCCCTCAAGCGAGGGGCTTTTTGTAATTCGTCTAACTCCGCTTACAGAGTAGAGCAGTTGCCGATGCAGACGTTGTTGGCGTCGGCGCAGGTGCTCTCGGTGCAATAGCAGGTGGCGTTGCCGGTGCAAGGGGTGTTGTTTCCGCAGCCCTTTTGCGCGTTGGAGGGGATTCCGCCGCTGGAGGTCAAGCAGCCCATCGCTCCTCCGTCGGTTACCGCTTGGCAAGTGGTGCCGCTGGCGCAGGTTCCGCAGTTGAATATGCAGACGTTGTTGGCGTCGGCGCAGGTGCTCTCGGTGCAATAGCAAGTGGCGTTGCCGGTGCAGGGCGTATTGCCGCAGCCCTTCTGAGCGTTGGAGGGAAGTCCGCCGCTGGAGGTCAAGCAGCCCATCGCTCCTCCGTCGCTTACCGCTTGGCAAGTGGTGCCGCTGGCGCATCCTTCGTTCGTCGAGCCGCCGGTGCAGGCGCCGTCCACGCAGGTTTTGCCGCTGGCGGCGCAGTCTTCCACTGAATCCCACATGCCGGCGGAGTTGCACTTAAATACGCCGTTGCCTACGCAGCGGGTCGAGCCAACGGTGCAGGTTCCGTTGTCAACTTCGACGGGGTTATCGACGTCCGGATCGCCGCCGCCTACGCACTGGCCGTTGGAGCAGGTTTTGCCCAAAGCCGCGCAGTCGGTTCCGTTTATCCACGCTCCGTTGGAGCAGGACTGAGTCATGTTGCCTACGCAACGGATGTCGCCGTTGTTGCAAGTTTGAATTTCGGGGTCTTCGTCGCCGCCGCTTACGCATTGGCCGTTGGAGCAGGTTTTGCCCAAAGCCGCGCAGTCGGTCGTAACGCCCCATGCGTTGTTAGTGCAGGTTTCGACGATGTTGCCGCTGCAGCGTTTGTCGTTGTTTGTGCAGGTCGCGACGGCTACGCAGGCGCCGTTCTGGCACTTTTTGGAGCTCGCGGCGCAGTCTTCGGTCTGGCTCCAGCCGCTGGCGGTGCAGGTGTAAACTTTATCTACTACGCACTGTTTGGCGTCGATGGTGCAGGCCGGGGTTTCGGCGTCGGTGTCGCCGCCGTTTACGCAGTTGCCCGCGGTGCAAACCATGCCCAAA
Source organism: uncultured Myxococcales bacterium (assembly GCA_964400725.1). Classification (GTDB taxonomy): domain Bacteria; phylum Myxococcota_A; class SURF-8; order SURF-8; family CAYNVS01; genus CAYNVS01. Next base: position 10,016 of record CAYNVS010000005.1, on the reverse strand, counting down.
GTGGCGCAGTCGGTCTGTTTTTGCAGAGAGCCGTTTATGCACGCGAAGATGGACGTGCCTACGCAGGTCTGCTGGCCGGGCGTGCAGGTCGAGCTTTCGTTGTTGTCAAACGCGTCCACGTCGCCGTCCGAGGTTGTGGGAACGCAGTGCCCTAAAACGCATACGCCGCTGTCGCAGTCGGAATTTTTGTTGCACTTGGCTATGCAGACCTTGTTTACGGTGTCGCATACCTGACCGTTGTTGCACATCTGGTCGGACGTGCACTTTATCTGGTTGTTGTTGTTGTCGCCGCTGGTTCCGCAACCGACGGCCGCCATCGCCATAACCGCCAGAGCGGCCGCTATGGTCATAAGCAACGAAACTTTTTTCATCTGTTCACCTCGCGTATATCAGAGTTTAAGAAAACAATTGGTTAAACCGCAAATAAAATTAACGCAAACATTATACGTTTATAACTTTAGCCGAATTTTATCAAGTCTTTTTTAAGCGCTTTACAATTTTGAGACGGTTTGCTGTTTGCGCTGCAAGTCGCGCTCTACTTGGACGTCCGCGTTGCTAAACCAGTCTTGTAGGGAAGGCGGACGCGGGTTAAAACGGAATAAACTTTCTCTTGACTTCGCGGGCTTGTGGGGCAAATTATATAATGTATGTACAAAAAGATTTTTGCGCCGTTGATAATCTTCGGGGTATTGGCTTGCTGCGCGCTCTCTTTTAGCGCGGAGCCGCGAGTTATAAAACTTTGGCACAGCTACCGCGGAGACGAAGAGGCCGCGCTTAACAAGCTCGTTCTTGAATGGAACAAGCTGCATCCCGAAGAGACGGTCGAGCCTCTCAGCGTCCCCTTCGACGCTTACGCGACCAAGCTCTCAAGCTCGATTCCGAACGACAACGGCCCCGATCTGTTCGTCGCCGCTCACGAAAGACTGGGCGATTACGTTCGCAACAAGCTCGTAGTCGCCGCTCCCTCCTTTGACGCGCCGGAGTTGGACTATAAGTGCCTTGGCGCGCTTTCCTCGGACGGAGAGCTTTACGGCCTGCCGCTGGCTTATAAGTCGCTTGCGCTGTTTTACAACAAAAAACTCGCGTCGGAACCGCCGAAAACGCTGAACGAGCTTATCGCCAAAGCGAAGGAATTGACCGACCCGTCGCGCAAGACGTACGGTTTGGCGTTCGAGGCGTCCAGTCCATATCACGCGATGCCTTTCCTTTTCGGTTTTGGCGGGCGGTTGTTCAACGACGCGGGCAGACCGGATATTAAGAGCGACGGGAACGCGGCGGGGCTCGCCGCTTTAGCGGAGCTGGTCAACAAGCTCAAGGTCGCGCCCGAAGAGACCAACGGCGCGCTTGTAAGTCAGCTCTTCAACGAGGGGAAAGCGGCGTTCGTAATTAACGGCCCTTGGTTCGTCGGAGACCTTTCGCCGGACGTCGATTTCGGCGTGGCGCCGCTTCCTGCGGTCGATTCGACCGGCCTGCCGATGAGGCCGCTGCTTACGGTCGAGGGAGTTTTCTTCGCCGCAAAGGCTAAGAACCCTTCCGGCGCGGCGAAGTTTGCGCAGTTTTTAGTCTCCGATTACGCCGCCGGCGTCCGCGCCAACTTCGGCAGGCAGAACGTCGCCAACGTCGCCGTCAAGGCTCTCGACGATAGAATTCCCGCCAAATACCGAGAGGCGTACGAGGCTTTCGCCAAACAGTCCGGCAGCGCGCTGGTTACGCCTTCGGGCAAAGAGATGCGCCTGATATGGGAGCCGCTGGCCAAGGCTTTGCGCAAGGTTTTGCGCGGCGCAAGCGAGCCTAAGAACGCTCTTGCGGAAGCGCAGACCAAGCTCAACGCAATGCTGGCGCCGCCGCCGAACGCCGCCAACCCCGCTCCTTATCTCGTTCTGCTTTTTGCGATACTCTCGGCGGGAGCGTTTTTCGCTTATAAAACCATGCGCGCCGAAGGCTTCCGCAAACGGTTCGACGACGGCAAACGCGCTTACCTTTACCTTTTGCCGACCGCGGTTTCGGTCGTCTTTTTAATTATGATTCCTTTCGTCGTAGGAAGCGCGATAAGCCTCTTCTCGCACGTTGACGGCGGCTTCACGTTCGTGGGGCTATCCAATTTCTGGCGCATTCTTTCATGCGCGGACTACGGTTTCACGGAGCCGCTGTCGTTTTATTTTACGCTGGGCGTAACGGTTATGTGGACGCTGCTTAACGTCCTGCTGCACGTAACGATAGGAATGATTCTTGCGCTTATGCTGCGGCCTCAATGGCTAAGGCTCAAGGGCGTTTACAGAGCTCTGCTGATAGTGCCGTGGGCTGTGCCCAACTACATAACGGCGCTTATTTGGAAAGGGATGTTTCACAAGCAGATGGGCGCGATAAACGCGCTTTTATCGCTCTTCGGAATGGAGCCGGTAAGCTGGTTCTCGCAATTTTCGACTTCGTTTGCGGCGAACCTTATAACTAATACGTGGCTGGGTTTTCCTTTTATGATGGTCGTAACGCTTGGGGCGCTGCAATCGGTGTCGAAAGATTTGGAGGAGGCGGCGATGGTTGACGGCGCGACGTACTGGCAGAGGCTTCGCTACGTGGTGCTGCCGCTGCTGAAGCCGGCTCTGCTGCCCGCCGTGGTTTTAGGCTCGGTTTGGACGTTCAACATGTTCAACATCATTTATCTCGTCTCCGGCGGCGAGCCCGACGGCGCCACCGAGATTTTAATCAGCGAAGCCTACAAGTGGGCGTTCGAGCGCAACGAGCAGTACGGCTACGCCGCGGCTTACGCGATACTTATTTTCATCGCGCTTTATCTGTTCAATTCCATGAACAAAAAGCTGTTGAAGCAGACGGGTTGAACCGATGGATAGACCTTCTTTTTTTAAAAGTTTCGCGCTGAATTGCGCCCTTATAGCTGCCTGCGCGGTTACGCTTTATCCGGTTTTATGGGTGATAAAAATGGCGCTCTCGCCGTCGCAGGGGTTTTCTCTTTCGCTCTCTCCCGTCCCAGAAACCGTCTCGCTTTCAAACTTCCGCGAAATAGTAACGTCGTCCGATTTAAAAGGAAACTGGCTGTTCGGCAGGCAGCTTTTTAATTCGGTCGCAATATCCGCCATGACCACTCTGTTCGGCATTGTTTTCGCCGCGACCGCCGCTTACGCTCTTTCTCGTTTCGAGTTCGTCGGCAAAAAACAAAGCATGTCGGCGCTGCTCGTTACGCAGATGTTCCCCGGCGTGGTAATGGCGATTCCGCTTTACGTCCTTTTAAACAAACTTTCTTTGTTGAACAGCATGGCGGGGCTGGCGCTGGTTTACAGCTCGTCGTCGGTTCCCTTTTGCATTTTTATGCTAAAGGGGTACTTCGACACGATACCGCGGGAGATTGAGGAAGCCGCGGCGATGGACGGCGCCGGTCAATGGACTATTTTCACGCGAATCGTGCTGCCGCTGTCGCGCCCGGCAATAGTCGTTACGGCGCTGTTCAGCTTTATGACGGCTTGGAACGAATTCATTTTGGCCGCCACCTTTTTAAGCGACGAGCGCGCCTTTACGCTGCCGGTAACGCTGCAACGGTACGTCGGAAGCTATTCTACGGAGTGGGGGCATTTCGCGGCGGGCGCCATAATCGTTTCGGTTCCCGTTATGGCGTTGTTCTTCGCGCTGCAACGGCACCTCGTAGGCGGGCTAACCAGCGGCGGCGTAAAAGGTTAGAATATTCTTGTTTTGACTTGCCAAGCAAGGAGGCTTCAATGAAAAAACTTACTTTCACGGCGATTTTGTTGACTGCGTTATCGCTGACGGCGTTAGGGTGCGGCGGAGGAAATACGGAAGGAACCGAGACCCCCGGCGACAAGGATAAAGACTCTTACGAAAACCCGGACTTCGATTTCAACTCGAACGAAATCGCGCCCGACAACGCGGATACTACCGTTGAAACGGACGACGAAACGCCGGCCGAGACGGATGGAACGGGCAAGGTAATTAGCTGGTGCAACCTACAGTACCCGGAAACTTCAAATTCCTGCTCCGGCGGCCCGTACTATGGGCGGGTTTATGTGGACGGCTGCACCAACGGCGACGGCAAGTGCAATCTGATCAAGGCGCAGGCGGGTTGGGGAGACGGAACGAGAGATTTATCCGGCGCTGATTGGGCTTGGCGCGACGCGGTTTACAATACGGACGTTGACGGCATGAGCGCGGGCGACAAAGCGAACGACGAATATTCGGTCGTGGTGGGCAATGAAGGTTCTCACGGAGACGTCGCCTATCGTTTCTCCATCGACGGCGGCGCGACCTGGACGTATTGCGACATGTCTGGAATTATTCAACCTAGCGCGCCGAATAAACTAGCCAAGCTTGAACAGGGATTCGACTGCCACGGGTTCCTCGACGGCGACTACGCAGAAGCGGAAGAGGAAATTACCGAGACCGATACGCGCAGGGAGGTCGGCTGGTGCAACCTGCAGTACGTTTCCGAAGGTCAATACTGCGCGAACATGGATTCGGGGCTGATTTTTGGCCGCGTTTATGCGGCTGGCGCAACCGAGGGCGACGGACAGGGCGCGGGAATTAAAGCGCAAGTCGGCCTCGGCGGCGGCGCGAAGCCCCTCGACGGCGCGGACTGGAAGTGGACCGACGCGGTTTATAACGTTGACGTTGACGCGTACGCCGCCGGCGACAAGAAGAACGACGAATATAAAGGAACGGTAAAGGCTCTCGCGCCGGGCGACTACGCGGTCGCTTACCGCTTCTCCGGCGATAACGGCGCGACATGGACGTACTGCGATTATTCGGGAATTATTCAACCCAACGGAGCGGTAAATTTGGGCGCGCTCAAAGCGCTTGCGTACGAAGTCTGCAACCCGCCCGAAGAGGAAATTACCGACGGAGACAAAGACCCGGACGCCGAGCCGGACGTTGAGGAAGAAGCCGCCTATGAAGAAGAGTTGATAGAGGAAGAAATCGCGCCCAAGGTTCGCGTAACCTGCGCGCTGCTCGACGCTCCGACCGATATTGAGGTTTACGCGGGCGGCGCGATAGAACATACGGCCGTCGCGTGCGTTACGAGCTGCGGCTCGCATCCGTGCTCCGAAGTGCAGGCGCAGGCCGCGATAGGGAGCAAAGCGGTCGATCCTTGGACGTGGCCGGGCTGGACGAACGCTACGTACAAAGAGCTTCTGCCTTACGCGGGCCCGGACGGCGACCGCGCGCGTTACGTAATTAAGATGACGGCTCCGGCGGAAACGGGAGTTTACAAGCTGGCGTTCCGCTTCAAAACGACCGACGCGGCGGAATGGATTTACGCCGATTTTGACGGCTCGACCGGAAGCTCGGACTTTGACTACGCCAAGGTAACGATAGTCAACGTCGTTCCGCCGAAAACGATTGGATGGTGCAACGTGCAGTCTCCGATGTACTGCGAAATAGCGAGCGGCGGCAAGTGCGACATTTACGGGCGCGTCTTTATGGAAGGCGTAACAAATGCGGGAACGGGCATGGGCGAAGGGATAGTCGGTCAGGCCGGTTACGGCCCGGCGGATTCCGATCCGGCCTCGAAGTCGTGGACGTGGCTTCCGGCAATGTTCAACGTCGACGCGGGCAACGACGACGAATACAAATATCAATTCGATTCGCAGACCGTCGGAGCTTATTACGACTCGGCCTTCAGGTTCAGCGCGGACGGCGGCGTCAACTGGAAATACTGCGACCTGAACGGAAGCGACGACGGATACAACTATCCGCAATCCTCGGTTTTCGTGGCTTACGACGACCGCGTAGGCTGGTGCAACGTGCAATCCCCGACCAATATAACGGAAACGCAGGCCCAAAACGGCGTATATATTTACGGCCGGGTATTCAAAGACGGCGTAACTCAACAGGACGGCGACTCGGGCAAAATATCGGCTCAGCTTTGCGTCGGCAAGCCCGATAAAAAGCCGTGGGGAGGAACGTATCAATGCTTCGACGCGGCGTTCAACGCTCAGTACGGCAACGACGACGAGTACGCGGCTAAGCTGAAGCTGGAAGGCGCGAAGGCGGGCGACGTTTATCTGTTCCGTTTCAAACCGCTGGCCGGTCAGTTCTGGACGTATTGCAACTCCGCGGGGCCGATTGACGGATTCAATCCCTCGGCCTACGGCCAGATTGCGCAATAGATTGCGCGATTCGTTATCGTAGTTATATTTTCCGCGTCCTTGAGGAAAACGCGAAGCGGCGTTCATCTTGAAGGGCGCGGATGTTTTATTTGTATAAACCGCGCGGCGAAGAAACCGGGCGCGAAGACGGGCAGCCGAAAAGAAAGATTTTTATGAGCGAAGAGAATAAAAAAAACTTGAAGAAAAAGGGCGGAAACCCCGGAGTCCTTACGGTCGTAGAAGGGGGCGCGAAAGAGCCCGCAAAGACCGGCGATGCGGCGCTTGCGGAAGTCAGGGCTCTTATCGCCGAGCGCTCGGCGGCGCTTTCCAAACCGCTGAAATACGCCGATTTGCCGTTGTCCTACGAAGAAATCGCAAAGCTTTCTCTTACGGCGCAGAAGACTCTCGCCCGCGAGCTGCCGTTCCATCAGCGTTTTCAACTGATAGAAAAGTCGGTTTACGGCAGACAGATAATTCGCAGCCTGCCCCCGCACGAGCTTTTGTACATGAGCCGCGAAATAGGCGAGAGCGACGGGTTCGCGCTGTTTGCGGCCGCCAGACCGGAGCAGATTCAGGGCGCGCTGGATTTCGACGCATGGAACAGAGACGAATTATCGGCGGATAAGGTAATCGACTGGCTGGATAAACTGACGACCATCGACCCCGAAGGGATGGCGGAGAAGATTAACAAACTTGACTGGACAAACGTGCTGGTCGCGTTGCTGAAAAAAATAAAGGTCGTCCGCAAGCAATGGTTCGAGGAGCGCGAAGACCTTGATCCCGACAACTATTATTCAATCGACGACTATTTCAGTTTCCAATGGCTTGATTCGAGCGCGGACAACGAACCGACTTGGCGGCTTCTTTCGTATCTTTATAAACGCGATTTCGATTTCTACATGAAACTTATGGAAGCGGCTATATTTGAGCTGCCGACCGAGAACGAAGAGCTTTGTCTGAAAGAGCGGGAAGGCAGAATGTCGGAACTGGGATTTCCGGATTTCGACTTTTCGCTTGAAGCGGTGGCGCGGGAAAAGTTGGAAAACGTCTTGGGGAAGATTAAGCGCGGAAAATTCCCCAAGGACGACGCTCTGATTGAGGAAGGAGTCGATGCGCTGCCCGCGGTTTACCGTGCGGCGGAAAAAGGAGATTCCATGTTCGGCGCGGCGGTAAAAGCTATGCCCGCGCATTGGAGCGCGGCCGTGCGAACGGAGCTTGTTTACCTTTGCAACCGGATAATAATAGCGCGGCGGTTCGAGTCGAGCTTCGAGCTGGCGCGCGAAGGCGCGGAATGGGCTTCCGACTGCGTAAACCTCGGATTGGAGTATTTGAGCGGCGAGTCGCTCGAACAGGCCGAGTATATACTGCGGACGACGGCTCTTATAGGAATTTTCAGAGTCGGGCACAATTTGGCGATGGAACTGCGCGACAGAGCTCGCGCGCTGGCGAAAAAATACGCGGAGGGCGGCTCTGCCGCTCAAACTCCGCTGTTGAACCGGGCTCGGCGAGAACTTTTAAGCGGCTTGGTCAACGATTATCCGCTTTTCTTCGACGAGGCGAAACCCGAAGGCGAAGAAGACGCGGCGAAAGGGCGGAAAGCGTTCAGGGCGTTTCGCCGCATGGACGACGTAAGGGCGTGCGAGGCGGAGCTGGACGCCGTAGAAGCGCAGTTCAAATTCGTTTTCGAGACGATGAAGGCGACGCGGGAAACGTTCGCCAACTTCAGGCGTCAGGGAATTTATCCGTTCGAGCCCCGCGAAACGACTTTCGCTCACGTAATTAATACGGGAGCGGCTCTCAAGATAATCGAAGACAGATTTTACCTCCGAGGTTTGTATAAAAAAGATTTGCGGGCGTTAGCGGCTAAAATCGCGCCGGACGGAATTATCGACGAATCGTTGGAAGGCGATTTTGGGAAGTGGATAGAAAGCGAAACGCAAAGCTGGGAGCCGCGGTTGAGAAGCGCGCTTTACGCGGAGGCGAAGGCCGCGTTCAAAGAATTTTTATCGGAGCTCGAGCGGGCGCTTAAAAACGTCCCGCCGAACTTCTCGCTGATTCGTACGGCGTTCGTCGCCTCAACGACCTGAGGGCCGCATGGCGAAACGCGAGGTTAAAAGGCCGATTATAGTTTTACTCACCGACTTCGGCGACGAAGACGGCTATGTCGCGCAGGTTAAAGGCGTTCTGCTTTCCAAACTGCCGGACGCCCAAATAGTGGACGCGACCCACAACGCTCCGAAGTTCGACGCGGCGGCGGCGGCGCGAATACTGCAAAGCGTAATTGGTTCGTTTCCCGACGGAACCGTTTTTTTATGCGTCGTCGATCCGGGCGTAGGCTCGGCTAGAAAGGGCGTCGCGGTAGAGGCGCTCGGCAAAATATTCGTCGGCCCCTACAACGGTCTGTTCGGTTTTCTTAATTCCGCGCGCAGCCTTAAGGCCGTCGCAATCGACGAGCGCAAAGCCGCCCGCGGCGAGGTATGTCCGGTTTTCCACGGACGCGACGTCTTCGCTCCGGCGGCTGCCGTTGCGGCCAAAACCGGTTCGATAGACTCTTTGGGCGAACCGCTCGCGGAGCCTTTAATCGAGGCGAAAACGCCCAGGCCCCAAACGACGGCGATGGGCGCGACGGCGCGCGCGGCGGCGGTCGATTCCTTCGGCAACGTAATCACGACGTTTAAGCTCGCGGATTTGCCGCATGGGCGCAGAATTGAGCGCGCGCTGGCGCTCGGAACCGAGTTCCCTTTTAAAACGCGCTACTCGGAGGCGGAATCGCGCTCCCCGCTGTGCCTGTTCGGAAGCGGCGGCGAGCTTGAGCTCGCGCTGAACGAGGGAAGCGCGGCGGACAAACTGGGGCTGAGGCCGGGCGGCGCGCCTAAAAAAAGCGTTGAGATCGAAATTATTTTCGCGGCAAAACCGGATAAACCGGAATAAAAATATTTTTCGGCGTAATTTCTTGACAATTTTATATTAATTTATATAAAATTTAATTGAATTGATGGAGTCGTTTTATTATGAAGCTCGAAGCGCGCAAAATTGTCTTTGCGGCGGGAACCTTGGCGCTGGCGGTTATCGCGTGCGGATGCGCCGCGACCGACGCGGCCATAAATAAGGAAATCGCGTCGCTTCGACAAGAGATTAGCGAGAACAACCGCAAGCTGAACGACGCTATGATTATGATGGAAACGCTTAACGCCCGCCTTTTAATTATAGAAAAAGACAAGACGAGCGGAGTGTCGAAATCCGGCGCCAAAACCGACGCGAAGAAGGACGTCGAAGGCGACATTAAAAAGCTGCCCACGGTGAAGCTCACCCCGAAAACGTACGAAAACGGCGGCAAAGTTATAGAGTTGTCCGACAACGAACAAGAGCCGCCGAAGGACAAAAAAGCGAAGATTCAGCCGAAGCTGATAAAGATAGACAACTCGCAGAATCCGGCGTCCGGTGGCGAAGGCAAAGAAAAAAAGGAAGACGAAGAAAGAGAATTTAAAGCGGCTCTTTCGTTTTATCAACAAAAGAAGTATAATGACGCCGTGAAAGGGTTCTCGAATTTTTTAAAAACGCATCCGGACGGCAAACGCGCGGCGGATGCGGCGTATTACTCCGGTCTTTGCTATCTGGCCGACGGCGAGTACGAGCTTGCGATTGACGAGCTTAAGAAAACGCTCGAATATCAGAACTCCGACCGCGCCCCGGACGCTATGCTATCCATCGGAATAGCGTACCTAAAGCTGGGCAAAAAGTCGGAAGGCGAAAAAGCATTGAAGTTCGTAATGGAAAATTACCCCGACACGCAGGCGGCCAATTTGGCGAAAGAGGCTATGAATTTATAGTCGGCTATATAAACAGAGAGGTTGATAATGAAGAAACAAACCCTGATTATTATCTTCGGCGCGGCGGTTTTAA
>CAYNVS010000004.1:0-163789 GCA_964400725.1 uncultured Myxococcales bacterium | reverse complement strand
TCTTCGAGCAGAATTTGGCGCTTCTCGACGACGACGCCTTCCTCGCGCAGAGCTTCTTTGATGTCTTTGGCGGTAACGGCGCCGAACAGGCGCTCGGACTCGCCCACCAGACGAGCGATGGTCAGCGAAACGTCGGAAACGCGCTTGGCGACTTCTTCGGCGTCTTTGAGCTGTTTGCGAATCTTCTGCTTGATAATTTCCTGCTCGTGCTTTACCTGGTTCACGTTCTTCTCGGTCGCGGCCACGGCCAGACCTTTGGGAACGAGAAAATTGCGGCCGTAACCGTCTTTGACGTTTACTATTTCTCCGCCGCTGCCCAGACCTTTAATGTCTTCTTTGAGTATTACTTTCATTCTTCCCTCCAGCCCTTAGTTGATGACCGTGTAGGGGAGAAGAGCAATCTGGCGGGCGCGCTTGATTTCGCGGGCCAGAACTCTTTGATATTTGGCCGACACGCCGGTGATTCTGCGCGGCAGTATCTTGCCTCTGTCGGTTATAAAGCGCATCAACAGGTCAACGTTCTTGTAGTTTATCTGCTTCGCCAGCTCTGCGTTGGCCTTGAAGGGGCACATCTTCTTGCGGCGAAAGCGGCGGCGTTTCTTAATCTTTCCGCGTTTTTTATTCATCATAAAGCTCATTTGCGTTCTCCTTTTTTAAAACATGCCTTGCATGTATGCGTCGTTATTTGGGCTATTCTTCGGTTTCGGGCTCGGCCTGTTTCTTCGCTTCGTCCGCCGGAACCTTGTCCGCGTCGTATTCGTTTTCAAAGTCCTCTTCGTCGTCCGCGCCCAGTCCAACCTTTTTCAGCGCCTCGTACTGCGGCTTAAATTCGGCTTCGGGACCGGTAACCGGCAGGGACATAACCGCCGCTTCGGGGGCGGCGACCACGGTCGCGGGGTCTATCATGTCGCGGGACATGACGGTCATAAACTTGATAATCGGTTCGAGCATTTTGTAGGTGCGCTCGATTTCGTCGGTTATCTGGCCGCGTCCTACAAAGGAAATGAAGACGTACTGAGCTTTTCCGTGCCCTTTGATGTCGTACGCCAAGGAGCGCTTTCCCCAGTTTTCCTGTTTGACGATTACGCCTTTGCTCGCCGCGATAACGCCCTTAATGCGCTCCGCCAGCTTATCGACTTCGGCGTCTTCGAGGTCGGGACGGATAAGAAACACCGTCTCGTACTCTCTCATGTAAAGAATTTCTGCCATTAACGTTCCTCCTTATGGTTAATAGCCCCCGGTCAAACGCCGGGAGCAAGGTTTAGAAGAGGTTATATGCCACAAGCTAAGAGCAAACGCAAGTTTATTTTTAAATCGCGCGTTATTGCGTTATTGCTTATTGCCTTAATTGCGGCGCCCTTCGAGCGCGGAACTCAAATCCGCCGACTGCACCGGCGCCGCTCAAACGAGAGGGCGTAGACGCTAACTTGCGGCGATTTGCCAAAGCAAATCTCCTAAATTATCGCTTCCGGCTAACGCATCTCGAACTTCAATTCTCCGCCGTCTTTTATCTGAGCCCATTTCAGCATGGGCTTTTCGAGCGGGGTTCCGTTAATGGTTATTTTTGACGGAACCGCTTCGTCTCCCGCCGCGCCTTCGCGCTTTATTACGAGCGTTTTGCCGCTCGGCAAATCAACCTGCGCCTCGTCGAACAGCGGACAACCGACGAAATAGTCGTCCGTTCCGGCTATCGGGTAGAAGCCCAGCGCCGCAAAAATGTACCAGGCCGACATGGTTCCGGCGTCGTCGTTGCCCGGCAGCCCATCCGGAGCGTTTTTATAAAACGTACGCGCCGCCCAGCGAACCCATTTACAGGTCAAATCGACTCTGTCGGCGCCGGAAAACTGCCACGGAGCCTGAATGTCTATTTCGTTGCCGGCCCAATAGTACGGCCGCGGAGCCTTTTTTTCCGCGTCGTCTATGTTTTCCTCGTACTCCTTCGACAGCCGGAACATCTCCTCCAGCCTCGCGATGAAGGCGTCCCTGCCTCCCATTATCTCCATAAGCGCCGGCATGTCTTGCGGGACGTAAGTAAGGTAGTTCCACGCGTTCCCCTCCGTGTAAAAATCAAGCCAATCAACCGGATTCCACTTCGTATAATCAAACGCGCCGTCCTTTTTTTTGCCTATGAAAAACTTTTTATCCGGATCCCAGTTGTTCTTCCAGTTGTCCTTGTTCTTGCAGACTTTCGCGGTCTGCTCCGCCTTGTTTCCAAGCGCTGTTCCCATTATGCAAAGCGCGTTGTCGGAGAAGGCGTATTCCTGAACCTTGCTGACCGAGCCTCCTTCGAGATCGCTTGGGAGATAGCCGTACTCAAGATAATACGAAACGCCGCCGCGTCCGCCGAAGCCGCTGCCCGGATCGGGGGCGCCCAAGGCGGTCTTCATGCAGTAATCGAACGCCTCGGAGTAATACGGAAAGTCAATCCCCTTAAGATAGCTGTCAACCACCACCGAATCGGCGGGAGAGCCGATCATGCAGTTGGCTTCGCCGTTGGCAAGCGCCCATTTCGGAAAGTATCCGCCCAGCTTGGCTATCATGTAAAGGCTGTACAAAAAGTCCCGCTGGTACTTATCGTACACGAGCGTAAGCAAAGGGTGCTGCGTGCGGTATGTGTCCCACAACGAAAAATCGCTGTAATTTTTTCCGCCCCAATCGACGACGTGCTTTTGCCCGTCGAAACCCATGTAAGAGCCGTCAACGTCGCTCATAAGCGTAGGCATGGAAAGAACGTGAAGAAGGGCGGTGTAGAAAATGGTTTTATCCTCTTCTGTTCCTCCTTTAACGCGGATTTTCGTCAAATCCTTGCGCCAAATCTCTTCGGTTTGGGCGCGAACCTTGTCGAAGTCCATCCCCGCCGCCTCGGCCGCAAGGTTGGCCTTTGCGCCTTCTTTTGAAACGAAGGAAACCGCTAATGCTATTTCAATTTTTTCCGCTTTGGCCGCGCACATGAAGCCGCCGCATACCTTGCCGCCGCAGTTCGTCTTGCCTTCGACGAGGTTGTAATCGGCGTCCCACGTCGAAACGCTCTCAAGCGTCTGCGCGGCCTTGCCCGCAAAGTACAGCGTGTATCCGCTCACGCGCCCCGTGAGGTCGCCTTTGGCGTTGACGAAACCCGAAAATTCGCCCGCCGCCTTATTTATTTCAAGCGAAGAGTCGATAATTTCTCCGCCGGTAATAACGTGCCCAAGGTCGATTAAAACGCACGAATCTCCGCCCGCGGAAGCGGGATAGGAGTAGCGGTGCATCGCGACGCGTTCGGTCGCCGTCAGTTCTGCGCGCGCTCCGTTCCCAAGCGTAACCGCGTAGTACGCGGCCTTGGCGATTTCCGTATCGCGGTCGAAGGTCTGTTTGAATTTGTCCTGTTTCGTCTTGCCGGGATCGGCGCCGATTACCGGCAGCAGCGAAAGGTTGCCGTAATCGGGAACGCCCGTGCCGTAAAGATGAGTATGCGAGAAGCCGCTTATGTAAACGTCGTTGTAATAATACCCCGCGCAGTGATAAAACTGCTCGGCTCCTCCGTATTTGTTAAGCGTGTCTGGAGAGGGTTTTACCTGACCGAACGGCGCGTACGGCCCAGGAATCGCGCTTCCGACCGAAAAGCCGGGCCCGGCTGTGGCGATAAACTGGTTGACGTAAGGAACGGGATCTATCGCGATAGTCTCGCTTTCCGCTTCCGTTTCGGCCTCAAAATCGGCGTCTCCGTTATTGTCGGAGCCCGACGAGCCAAAGCATCCCGCGAGCGCGAGCGCCGACGCCGCGGCCAATGCGAAACTAAAATAAATTCCTTTATAAATTTTCATTCTGCCCTCCTGTTTTATCAGATTATCGGCAAGAGCGCGCGTTAAGTCAATTTATGTTTGCGGCCAATTCTTCGCTGAAAATGTAAAAGAAGCGCCGTTTTTTCAAAATTGAGAACGATTTAAAATTTTAACGCTCGGTTTAAAGAAAAAATTAGATTTTGCAAATACAATAGAATATAATTCCTACAAACTTTAAATCTAACGCCGCAAGCGGTTTAAAATTTTCGCGCGAGCGGACGTTTCGGCTTTCGGCGTCTGGTTGGATTGCGCAACGGAGCTATAAATGATCGACAAGTCAAACGGCGAGACCGTATCCGAACCCATTTTAAAAGTCATCGTCGCGGACGACGACGTTTTCATAAACAGGCTGCTCTGCTCGACGGTCGAAGGAATGGGGTATCAAACCGCCGGCGCGACGACCGGCAAAGAGACGATTGAACTTGCGCGCGCCAACGAAAATTCGCTTATTTTACTCGATTTTCAGCTCTCGGATTACACGGCTATTCAAGTCGTGGAACAGCTCGCCAAAAATAAAATCGAGCGTCCGTTTATTATAATCACCGGGAAGGGAAACGAAAAAATCGCGGTCGAAATGATGAAAATGGGCGCAATCGACTATCTGGTCAAAGACCAGCACCTCGCCGATATGATTCCTCAGATATTGACCAAAGCCGTAAACAACATGCGCAACGAGGCGGCTTTGAAAAAGGCCGAGGAGAGGATTAGAAACAGCGAAAGAAAATACCGCGAACTTTTTGAAAAAATGTACAACGGAGTAGGCGTCTTTGCGCGCTCGCGCGAGGACGGTTCTTTCTCAAGCGTCGATTTCAACGAATCGGGGGCGAAAATACTGGAACGAAACAGGGAAGAGCTGATTGGAAAGAAATTGACGGAAATTTTTCCGGGTTGCAGCGAAGGAGCTCTCTGCTCAGCGTTCAACTCGGCTTACTCCAACGGACGCACCGAGTACGCGCCGGTAATCGTTTACAAAGACAAGCAAATCGAACGCTGGCTTACGTTCGCGGTCTCAAGACTGCCGTCGGGCGACGTCATGGCGGTATTCGAGGACAAAACAAAGCAGATGCGCAGCGAGCACGCTTTACTTCGAAGCGAGCGGCGTTACCGCTCTGTGGTGGACGACGCGCCCGCGTTCATCGCAAGGTTCGCGCCGGGCGGAGAAACGACGTTCGTCAACGAAACGCTGGCCAAATATCTAGGCTCGAAGCCCAAGCATTTATTGGGAACCAATTTTTTTGATTTCATATGCGCGGATGACAGGGAGCCTCTCGGCGAAACGCTGAAAGGAATTACGAAGGAAACTCCAGTCGCGGAGACTGAGAGCAGAGTTTCGGCGAAAAGCGGCGAAACCGCATGGATAAAATGGATTGTCAGAGGAATTTTCGACGACGACGCGCTGACGGAAATTCAAACCGTCGGCCAGGACGTAACCGAATCGCTGAACGCCCAAAGAGAGCTCGCGAAAAGCGAGGAACGCTTTAAAACCGCTTCGCTGCTGACGAGCGACTTGATTTACGAAAGAACCCTTAAGGACGGCTCGGTTTCGCTTTACCTCGACAAAAACTCGCAGGAGGGAAACGAAAAGGCGGATTTTCCCGCGACGCTCGAAGAGTGGCGCGAAAGAGCGCATCCGGAAGACGCGGAAAAAATGGAGTCGGCGCTGAAGCGCGTTTTGGAAGAAAGCTCGCCGGTCGAGACGGAATACAGGCTTCGCAGGCCGGACGGAACGTACGCCTACTGGCGCGATAAAAGCGTGGCGGTAAAAGACGAGTCGGGCGTTCCGGTAAAAATAATAGGCGCGGCGTCCGACGCTACGCGCCGGCGCGAGATTGAAGAGGCTCTTAAAAACAGCGAGGCCAAATACCGCCAAATATTCGACAACGCAGCCATCGCCATATTCCGCTCCCGCGTCGAGGACGGAGTGGTTATTGAATGCAACGAAAAATTCGCGGAATTTTTCGGCTACGCGGACAAATCAGAGGCGGCGGGCAAGATAAGCATGCTTCAGCATTACGCCGATTTATCGAAGCGCGAAACGATGCTTCGAGCCTGCGTTGAAAAAGACGGCGTCCGCGATTTTGAAACTAAATTTCTAAAAACCGACGGAACCGAGGCGTGGGGTTTGCTCTCGGCCAGAACGCTGCCCGGCGAAAAGCATGTGGAATGCGCGATTGTAGATATTACCGACAGAATCAAGATGCTCGATCAGCTGCGCGTTTCAGAAGACTTATACAGAAAACTTATGAGCGCCTCGCCCGACGTCGTCGTTTTGATAGACAAAAACGGAAACGTCAAATACGCTTCCAGCAAAACTTACCACGTATTCGGAATCGAGGATTATCAAATCCAAGGCACCAATATAATAAAATGGATTTCGCCGGAAGACAGAATCAAAACGCTCGATAAACTAAAAGCCGCCTTCGACGGCGACAATCTGGTTCAGGAAGAAATCGCATTGCTGCGCAACAACGGCGAAGAGTTCATAGGCGAAGTAAACTCTTCCCGCATCGCCGACGCCGCCGGAAATACCGAAACGGTAATCGCGGTTATAAGGGACGTAACCGAGAAAAAACGCCTGCGCGCCGAAATGAAAAAGAACGAGGAAAAATACAAAATTCTGTTTGAAAGCGCCAGCGAAGGGTTCCTGCTGCTGGACGATCACGCAATCGTTGACTGCAACGCGCGCGCCGAACAAATATTCGACCTTTCAAAAAGCGAAATGATAGGAAAATTCCCGTGGGAGCTCTCGCCGCCGGTTCAGCCGGACGGAAGAGACTCCAAGGCGGCCGGAGGGAAATACATCGAGGCGGCTTATTTGGTTCCGCAGAACTTCATGTGGCGCCACTGGACAAGAGACGGCTCGACGATAGAATGCAACGTTTCTCTTAGCGCTATAACCATCGACGACAAACAATTTATTCTGGTCGGCGTTCAGGACGTTACCGACCGCGAAACGGCTCTTCGCGAGCTTAAAGCCAGCAGAGAGCACCTGTCGCTTATCACCGACAGTCTTCCCGCGCTCATCGCCCACGTTGACGCAAACCTCCGCTACCGATTCGTAAACAAGGCGTACGCCCAAATGCTGGGGCTGCCCAAAGAGCGCATCGTCGGAGCGACCATAAAAGAGCTGGCGGGCGACGCGGCGTTCAAGGGGATGTTCCCCTACATAATGGAAGTGATGAGCGGCAAAAAAGCCGAGTACGAATACAAGTTCTCAAACCCCGACGGAGAGACGTTCGAGCTTAGCTCTACCATGCTGCCGCAGCTTGACGAGCGCGGAGCCGCGATAGGCTTTTTCGTTTTGAGCTTCAACGTAACGAGCGAAAGAAAGCGCCAGATGGAGCTTCAAAACTCGCAAAAACTGCTTTCCACCACGCTTGATTCGATGGACGACTGGATTCAGGTTATAGATAAAGACTTTAAAATAGTCTTTATGAATAAATCGCTTCAATCCATCAACGACAAACTGGGTTTTGAAGGCGATTTGATAGGGCGCGCGCTTTCCGAGGCGTATCCGCTTATGAGCGAAAGCATGGAAAGCGAGTACCGAAAGGTGTTTGAAACCGGCGAAACCATTTCATACGACAGCCAAACGAGCGTTGACGAGGAAACGCTGATAACCCGCACGGAAATAATACCGGTTTTCATCGGCGACGAAGTCGTCAGGGTAATTCATTTAATAAAAGACATAACCGACTGGAAGCTGGCTGAAGACGAGCTTAAAACCTCGCAGTCGCTTATGGTTACCATGCTCAACGCGATGGAGGAATGGATTCACGTCATCGACGAGCGCCGAAGAATTATTTTCATCAACCGCGCATTCAAGGAAATCAACCGCAAACTCGGCGTACCCCCCGACGCGCTCGGTCAAAACGTGCGAGACGTTTTTAAAATACTTCCTCAAGAGGCGTTCGACGAGTACGACCGCGTTTTCTCTTCCGGTCAAATAATTTCCCACGAAGAGATCGCATATTACGAAAACGGCAAGCCGGTTTACACCGAAACTTACAAGCTGCCGATATTCGACGGAGAAAAAGTCGCGAACGTCGTAACCGTCATTAGAGACATAACCAAACGAAAGGAAACAGAGGCCGACCTTGAAAGATTAGTGCGCGAGCGCACAGAAGAGTTGAACGCCAAAAAGAACGAGCTCGAACTGGCCAACACGGTGTTGAAAAGCCAAATAAAAGAAAGAGTGCTGGCCGAAGAGAACCTGAAAAAACAGTCGGAAGTAGAAAAGGCGATTTTGGCGAGCATTCCGGCGGGCGTTTTCTTGAAGGACATGAATAAAAAATATATCGAAGCGAACAGAGCGTTCTGCGAAATGCTCGGCAAAACTCCGGCGGAAATTATCGGAAAGAGCGCGTACGACCTTTTCGGCGCGGAAGAAGCGGCCGCTTTCGAGGCGAACGACGATTTGGCGATTAAAAACGACTCGCCGCTGCTCAACGTCGAAACGAAAATTTACCCCAAAGGGGAAATGATGTGGATTTCGTCCAGCAAAATACCGTTCCACGACTCGGCGGGAAACGTCGTGGGTGTGGTCGGCGTAATCATCAATATGAACGAAACAAAAAAAATGGAAGAATTTTTGCGCAACGCCAAGGACGAAGCCGACAGCGCGAACGTGGCGAAAAGCATGTTTCTTGCCAACATGAGCCACGAGATACGAACGCCTATGAACGGCGTAATCGGCGCGGCGCGCCTGCTGTTCGACACCGAGCTGTCGGATTTGCAAAAGGAGTACGTCGATCAGCTGGTCAGCTCCGGCGAGATGCTTCTGTCAATTATCAACGACATACTGGACTTGAGCAAACTTGAGGCGAATAAACTGGAAATCGAGCCGGTCGTGTTCGATTTGCCCGATAAAATAGACAAAACGCTTTCGCTGTTCGGCATTAAAGCCGACGAGAAAGGGATAGAGCTAGCCCTCTCTTACGACGGCTTCGCGCCGCGCAAAATCATCGCCGACGACGTCCGCATCGGACAGGTGCTTATTAATCTTGTAGGCAACGCGGTTAAATTCACTTCCAAGGGATATATCCGCGTTTCGGTGGAGTGCGTTGACGTTAAAGCGAACAAAGACTTTCTTAAAATCACCGTTGCCGACACCGGCATCGGCATTCCGAAAGAAAAATACGCGCACATATTCGAGCAGTTCACTCAGGCCGACTCCTCGACCACGCGGCAATTCGGCGGGACGGGTTTGGGGCTTTCAATATGCAAACGCCTGGTCGAGCTGATGGGCGGCGAAATAAACGTGGAAAGCGAGGTTGGAAACGGCTCGCAATTCTGGTTTACAATTCCGCTGGAATCCCCGGCCGTTCCGGAACAGTCTTACATTAATCAAATCGCCCCAGCCGACCTGAAGGAACACCGGTATTTAATTATTGAAAACAACGAAGTTTCAAGAAAAATCCTCGAAGATTATTTCAACGCTTGGGGTTTGAAAAAAGATTTTGCGCGCGACCCGGCGGCCGGGCTTGAAATGCTTTTTAAAGCCAAAGAAGCCGGCGAGCCTTACAGGCTTGTCATAACCAACTACCAAACGCCGGAAATAAACGGCGCGGAGTTCGCCGCCAAGGTCAAATCGGAGCTTGACATTCAAGAAACCGGCATAGTGGTGCTTTCTACGGTGAGTTTGAAAGGACGCCTGCGCGAATTAATTGAAAGCGGACTTTTAGAAAACGTCCAAAAGCCTATTTATCCGTCAAAGCTGATTGACGCGATGCGCGCCGTTCTATCCGCTCCTACGGAAGGCCAAAGAAGAACGGTTCAGCGCCACAGAACCGACCTCAAGTTCCCTCACCTGAACGTCCTTGTGGTAGAGGATCACCCGACAAATCAGAAGGTCGCGGGATGGATGCTGGCCTATTATCAAGTCAAAATGGACATCGCCAACAACGGACTAGAAGCGGTTAAAATGGTTTTGGAAAAACCGTACGATTTAGTCTTTATGGACGTGCAGATGCCGGTAATGGACGGCTACACCGCCACCCGCAAAATAAGGGAGATGGAAAATGAAAAAGGGCTTCGGCCTTTGCCTATAATCGCAATGACCGCCAACGCCCTTAAAGGCGACAAGGAACAGTGCATCGAGGCGGGAATGAACGATTATATTCCCAAACCGATAAGGCGCGAAGAGCTGGGCGAAAAACTGTCGTTATATTGCGGAGACGCGCAAAAGACCAGAGAAAGAAGAGAAGGAAGCGAAAAAGGAGAAAAAAGCGAGGCGGGCGGACGCGCCGCGGCGCAGCCGGATGCGGATTTCGGCAACGCGCAAACGTTTAACTACGCCGACGCTTTGAAACGATACGACGAAGACGTCGACATGTTAAAAGAAATAGTTCAAAGCTACCTCGACGATTTGCCCAAGCACATAAGCGCGATTGAGGCGGCCCTGGAGTCGTCCGATTTCACGGCAATATCTCAGCAGGCGCACGCCTTAAAAGGCGGAGCTTCCTATTTGAGCGCCGAGAGACTGCGAATGACGGCTTTAGAACTTGAAAAGGCGGGCAAATCTGGTAATATAGAAACGGCAAAGAAGGAATTCGATAGATTGAAGGAAGAGCTTGAGACCTTCAAAACGGTGTTTAAAGACGGTAAATGGGAAAGTTAAGCGGACAAAACGCGGCTTTCTTTTTACTTTGCGCGGACAGGAGGCTGTTGAATGAAGATTTTAGTAGTGGACGACGAAATCGCAAGCCAAAAAACGCTTGAGTTGTTCGTTAAAAAACTCGGCCACGAGGCGATAGTCGCCTCAGACGGCGCGGAAGGCTTTGAAATTTGGAAAAAACAAAGCCCCAATCTGGTCGTAACCGACTGGAACATGCCGGTGATGAACGGCGGGGAACTGATTCGCAAAATCAGGGAGAACGAGGGGGACGACTACACTTATATTGTTGTCGTTACGGTCAGGGACAGCGTTTCCGACGTAGTGGAAGGGCTGGAAGCCGGAGCCGACGATTACATCACCAAGCCGTTCAACAAAGAAGAGTTGAACGTCCGCCTAAAGGCCGGAGAGCGCGTTCTCGCGTTTCAAAGCAGGGACATAGTAATTTTCGGACTCGCAAAATTAGCCGGAGCGCGCGATCCGGACGCTGGCAACCATTTGGAGAGAATGCGCGAATACTGCAAAACTCTCGCCGAGACGGTCGCCGAACTGCCGGAAGCGCCCGCCGAAGTCAAAGGAATGTTCCCCAACAGCATTTACCGCACCTGCGTTCTGCACGACATAGGCATGATAGGCATTCCGTATCACATTTTACTAAAGCACGGCAACCAGCTTAACGACGTCGAATTCCGCATTATGAAACACCACACGATAATCGGCTTCAACACTCTGAACGAAGCGTGGAAAAAGTATCCCAAGGCCGGTTATTTAAAAATGAGCGCGGAAATCGCCCGCTCGCATCACGAAAAATGGGACGGCACGGGTTACCCCGACGGGCTTAAAGGGACAGAAATTCCCATGGCCGCGCGCATCGTCGGCCTTGCGGATTTTTACGACGAAATCGTAACCGAGAAGCATTTCCGCGAGGCGTTCTCGCACGAGACCGCGGTTTCATTAATTGAAAAAGCCGCCGATAGACAGTTCGATCCGCTGATAGTCAAAGCGTTTTTGAATTGCGCCGATAAATTCAAAGAAATACACGACAAGTGGAAAACCTCTTTGTCGGAAGAAGGCGATTTTATTATGTCGCTGGACGCGGATAAAACCGATAAAAAATAACGCGTTTCCGTAAAAATATCGTTAAAAAGCGGACTTTTAGTCCGCTTTTTTTACGCGGTTTTGAGCTGCGATATATTCTTATTTCGGACAAAAATTTTAAAAACAGCTATAAAATTCGACGGCGCAAAAATTCGCTTTACTTATTTTATTTTTTACTTATAACTATAGGCGCTTTTTGCATGGCTTTTCGCGCGCGCGGCGCGCCGTTTTAAACAAATCTATCTTGCGCGGCAAACATGAATCGAAAACTCAAATTGGTTCTTGAAGACGGCTCGGTTTATACCGGCCGGTCGTTCGGATGCGAAACCGCCGTATGCGGAGAAGTCGTTTTCAATACGGGAATGACCGGTTACGTCGAAACGCTCTCGGACCCTTCATACAAAGGGCAAATATTAACGCTGACGTATCCGATGATAGGAAATTACGGCGTCCCGCGGGAGCTTATCCGCACCGGTCTGCCGCATCCTTTCGAGTCGGCCTCAATTCACGCTCTTGGGCTCGTAACGTCGCGGTACGTCGATGAATACTCTCACCACGCGGCCGTTAAATCGCTTAGAGACTGGCTTATCGAGAGCGGAACGCCCGCCATATGCGGCGTCGATACGAGAGGGTTGACGCAAAAACTGCGCGAGCGCGGAACTATGCTCGGCAAGATGTGTCCGATGGAAGACGACGATCAAATCGGACCGGCGACGATAGACATGAAGCGGGCGGTGTCTTTGGTCTCAAGGCCCGGAATAGACCGGTACGAGGCGGAGGACGGATGCGGCAAAACTTTGCTGCTGATAGACTGCGGCGCCAAACACAACATTTTGCGCAGCCTGCTGAAACGCGGCATAAATATAATCCGCGTTCCAATGAATTACGACTTCGCGGCGGACGATCTTGGGGCGGACGGAATATTTATTTCAAACGGTCCCGGCGATCCGGCGGACGCGGAGCCGCTTGTTTCAAACCTTCGCGCTTATTTGAAGCGGGGCAAACCCGTTTTCGGAATTTGTTTAGGGCATCAAATACTAGCGCTCGCCGCCGGCGGACGGACGTACAAGCTGCGATACGGCCACCGATCGCAAAACCAGCCGGTTTACGATTTGTTCAGCCGCAAAAGCTACATAACCAGCCAAAATCACGGCTACGCGGTCGAGAGAGAGAAACTGCCGGAAGGGTTCGACGAATGGTTCGTAAACGTCAACGACGGCTCGAACGAGGGAATACGACGCAGAGAAGAGCCGTGGATGAGCGTGCAGTTTCACCCTGAGGCGTACCCGGGACCGATGGAATCCGGCGCGGTTTTCGATGAATTCGCGCGCGTTTTAAAGAGGGGATAAGGCGGCGAAAATGTTTTTAAACAGGTTAAACAAGCCGAAAAAAGTTCTGTTGTTAGGCTCCGGCGCGCTTAAAATCGGCGAAGCTGGCGAGTTTGACTACTCCGGATCGCAGGCCATAAAAGCGTTGAAAGAAGAAGGCGTCAAAGTCGTTCTGCTTAACCCGAACGTGGCGACGGTTCAGACGTCCGAAGGGATGGCCGACGAGATTTATTTTCTGCCGGTAAACGCCGATACCGCCGAAGAAATCATCAAAAAAGAGAAAACCGACGGCATAATGATAGCTTTCGGAGGACAAACCGCTTTAAACGCAGGATTGGCTCTTTACGACCGAGGCGCGCTGGAGCGCAACGGCGTAAAGGTTTACGGAACGCCGATAGAAGCGGTGCGAAACACCGAAGACCGCGAGCTTTTCGCTAAAAAAATGCTCGAAATAGGCGTTAAAATCGCGCGCTCTAAAGCGGCCTGCTCCCCCGGCGAAGTAAGGGACGCCGTCAAGGAAATAGGTCTGCCGGTTATTTTGCGCGGAGCTTTCGCGCTGGGCGGTCTAGGATCGTCGATAGTCAAGACGGAAGAACAGCTTGAAAAAATTCTGCCGAATCTTTTTTCGCAGGTAAGCCAAATTTTAGTCGAGGAAAGCCTCGAAGGCTGGAAGGAAATAGAATACGAAGTTGTGGCGGACGCGGGCGGAGCCTGCATTACCGTGTGCAACATGGAGAACCTCGACCCGCTCGGCGTCCACACCGGCGACAGCATAGTCGTGGCGCCGTCGCAGACTCTTAATAACGCCGAATACTACATGCTGCGCGAAATCGCGCTGAAAACCATCAGGCATCTGGGCATAATCGGCGAGTGCAACATACAGTACGCGCTCGATCCCCAAAGCGAAGATTACCGGGTAATAGAAGTAAACGCAAGGCTCTCGCGCTCGTCGGCGCTGGCAAGCAAGGCGACCGGCTACCCGCTCGCGTACGTTGCGGCGAAGCTGGCTCTCGGCTTCTCCTTGACGGAGCTTCCTAACGAGATAACGCGCAAAACAAGCGCCTTTTTCGAGCCCGCGCTCGACTACTGCGTCGTAAAAGTCCCGCGCTGGGATTTGGAAAAATTTTCCGGCGTCGAAACGACCATCGGCTCGTCGATGAAATCGGTCGGCGAAGCGATGGGAATAGGCCGCGACTTTGCGGAGGCTCTGCAAAAAGCGCTTAGAATGGTTTCCATCGGCGTAGAGGGGCTTGAAGGCGACGCGATGCGCTCGGTCGATTTGCGCGAGGCGATCAGCGTGGCCAATCCTTACAGAATTTTCGCAATCGCCAACGCTTTGCGCCGAGGATTCGATGAAAAAGAAATCTGCGAGTTGTCTCGCATAGACCGCTGGTTTGTTTCGCAAATAAAACGCGTCGTAGATTTGGAAAGAAAAATCGAGGCGTCGCCGTGGCCTCTGGACAAAGAGTTTCTGCTTGAGTTAAAAAAAACCGGCTTCAGCGACGCGCAAATAGCCGGAATAGCGGGCAAAACCGCCGACGAAGTCCGCGGATTGAGACGGGAGTTCGGCGTCCGCCCGGTTAGAAGGCAAATAGACACGCTTGCGGCCGAGTATGCGGCGCAGACGAACTACCTGTATTTATCTTACGACGGAACGATCGACGAGGCGATAGACGGAAAGGATAAGAAGGTTCTTATATTAGGCAGCGGAGTTTACCGCATCGGAAGCTCCGTAGAATTCGACTGGTGCTGCGTCAACGCCGTGCAAACGGCCAAAGAGCTCGGCTTCGACGTCGTTCTCCTAAACTGCAATCCCGAAACGGTTTCGACCGATTACGACGTCTGCGACAAACTCATTTTCGACGAAATATCGCTGGAAACGGTTCTCGAAATCGTCGAAATCGAAAAACCTTGGGGCGTAATAATATCGGTCGGCGGACAGGCTCCGAACAATCTCGCGATGAAACTCGCAAAAAACGGCGTAAAAATTTTAGGAACGCAGGCCGAAATGATTGACGCCGCCGAGGACAGGCACAAATTTTCGTCGCTGTGCGACGCCGCGGGCATAGACCAGCCCGTATGGATGGAATACAAAGGGGAAGGCGATTTGGCGCTCGCTCGGGAGAAAATAGGCTATCCCGCCTTAGTGCGTCCAAGCTACGTGCTTTCGGGAGCGGCCATGCGCGTGGTGAACGACGAAACGCAGCTGCGAAACTTTTTGGCGCGCGCGGCGCTCGTGTCGCCGGATTACCCCGTAGTGATAAGCCGTTACGAAACGGGCGCGAAAGAGATTGAAATCGACGCGGTTGCGGACGACGGCAAAATCGCCGCGTGGGCGATTTCCGAACATGTGGAGAACGCAGGAGTGCATTCGGGCGACGCGACGCTCGTTCTGCCGCCGCAGCGTCTTTACCTAGAAACGGTCAGAAGAATAAAAGCCGTCGCCAAACTTTTGGCCGAAAAGCTGCGAATATCGGGGCCGTTCAACATTCAGTTT
Source organism: uncultured Myxococcales bacterium (assembly GCA_964400725.1). GTDB lineage: Bacteria > Myxococcota_A > SURF-8 > SURF-8 > CAYNVS01 > CAYNVS01. The sequence continues at coordinate 148,432 of CAYNVS010000004.1, read as the reverse complement.
CTAGCGCGCGACAACCATATAAAGGTAATAGAGTGCAACCTAAGGGCGTCGCGCAGTCTTCCTTTCGTCTCGAAGACGACGAAAGTAAATTACGTCAAACTGGCGACGAAAATAATGCTCGGCGAGCGCGTAGAGCCCGGGGAAAACCGCGCGCTAGATCTCGATTACGTGGCGGTTAAGGCGGCGCAATTTTCGTTTCTGCGGCTTCCGGGCGCCGACCCCACTTTGGGCGTCGAAATGGCCAGCACGGGCGAAGCGGCTTGTTTCGGCGACGACCTGCACGAGGCTCTGCTTAAATCGCTGCTCTCAACTGGATTTAAAATTCCCCAAAAAGGGGTCCTCGTCGCCGTCGGTCCCGACCGAGAAAAAAAAGATTTCGCCGATTTGGTCAAGGCTCTCTACGATTTAGGTCTCGACGTTTACGCTACGCCGGGAACGGCCAAGGCTCTGCGCGAGGCTGGGCGCCAATGCAAGACCGTTTTCAAGCTGTCGGAGAATAAAAGCCCTTCAACCATCGACGTAATCGTCAATCGGGACGTGGATATGGTCGTCAATATTCCCAAAGGCGGCAACGAATCGGAGCGGATAGACGGCTTTGCTATCCGCAGAACCGCCGTTGACAGAGGCGCGCCGCTGATAACCAACATTCAGCTGGCCAAAGCGATAATAAAAGCGCTGGAGTGCGGAGCCGATAAACGACTGCAGACTAAACCATGGTCGGCTTACTAAGTCGCGCCCGCGTAATTAAAACAAAAAATCGCGTTTAAATCTTTTCAAAAAAACGAGCCGCGCAGTAGTCCGCAAAATCGAGCCCTTTATCCGTCGGAGCGATTCGCCCTTGCTCAAAGCGGCAAAGCCCGGCCTCTTCGAGCGCGCCGATAAGCCCCCCGAAGCGGGCGAAGAAAAATTCTTCGTCAACTCCGCAGTAGGCGCATACTTCGCGGACGTCGAAGCCGCTCTTGGTTCTCAATCCAAGCATTACGCGCTCTTTCAGCAGCTCGCGCCGCGACAGTTTCTCTTCTTCTTCCGCAGGGTCGCGCCCCGAAAGAACGGCGTCGCAATAAGCGTCCGAGTCGGCGACGTTGCGCCTTCGCAGCCCCGTCTTTGATTTTTCGTCGTAAAAATAAGAATGCGCCGACGGCCCCAAACCGAAATACGGCGCGCCCGACCAGTATCCACAGTTATGCCGCGACGCGGCTTTATTTCTGGCGAAGTTGGAAACTTCGTATCTTTCGTAGCCGGCGGCGGCCAAGGCGTTAAAGAGAGCCGCGGCGATTTCGGCGGTTTCGTCTTCCTCCGCGCAGGGAGAGCGTCCCGCCTCAAGCATTCGATAAAAGCTCGTTCCCTCGTGCACGGTAAGCTCGTACGCGCTTATGTGAGACGGGTTGTGCGACGCGATTTTTTCGACGTCCTTTTTTACGCGGTCAGGCGAGTCTCCTTTGAAGCCGTAAATTACGTCCGCGCCGAAATTTACGCCGCTTTCCGCCAACGCGCTCAAAGCTCTTTCCGCTTCCCTCGCGTCGTGAATCCTGCCTAAAAATTTCAGCGCGCCTTCGTCAAGCGATTGAACGCCGAGGCTTATCCGGTTGATTCCCGCCGCGAGCCATGCGGCGAGCTTTCGTTCGTCGAAGGAGCGCGGGTTCGCCTCTATCGTTATCTCGGACGCGGACGCGGCGTCGAAAATCGTTTTTATTTCGCGCATAGCTCCCGCCAAAAGACTCTCGTCCCAAATCGAGGGAGTGCCTCCTCCGATATAAACCGTCGCCAAGCGGGGTCTTATATCGTCCGCAGCGAACCGCGCTGCCGCAAACCGCGCCTCGGCGGCAAGAGCCTCGGAAAAGCGCGCAACCGCCGCCTCGTCCGCCGTTTCGCTGTAAAAATCGCAATATGGGCACTTGCGCTCGCAGAACGGAAAATGAACGTAAAGACCCGCCGCTCTTAGCCCGCTGGTCAAGCCGCCGCCGCTCAATCTACGCCCTTATCCCACGGCCCTTTCACAATAATCGCCGCGGTCTCTTTGCGCTCTCGCGCCCATATCGTCGAGTCGTACATCGCCTGCGCCTCTATCGGCGGAAACATGAATTTGCCGGACGAAACCGCCCGCATAACGTAAACGTACGTCCGCGTCTCTTTCGGCTTAAGCGAACCGAAAAGCTCTATTCGGTCGTCGCGCGCGTTCATGTAATCGAGCCGCCAAAGCGTTTCGCCCTGCTGGTCGGCTGCGTAGCCGCGGTTGAGCCTCGGGTTTTCAATCTCGAACGCCGAAGGAAAGCGGTCCAGCAGAACTACGTTGTGAATGGGAGAGTTCGTCAGGTTCGTAATTTCGAGTTCGCAATAAATCAAATCGCCCAAATTTATCGCGTTCAAAGCCTTGTCGTCGGGCGGTTTGTACTTCCGCTCGACTTTCAGCCCGCGCCCGCCGACCGGGTAAGACTCTCCCGCTAAAATTCCTTCTGAATTTATAATCAGCAGCGGCTTGGCTTTGGATTCGAGTTTTGGCGCGACAATCTCCAGTTTGGCGTACTCGTTTGCGCGTTCAAGCGTAAAGCCTAAAGAGGCGGCGCCGGACTTAAGCATTGCGTCCGTCTGTTTTATTTCGCGGCCGTCGGCGATAAGTTTAACGTCTTTGAACTCTTTGACGCCCGCCGCTTTCGTCCATTTGCCCAATCCGACCATCGCCCAGCCGAGTTCGTTCGTATTCCAGTAATAGGAGCCGCGTTTTTTGTCGGTCAAAGCCTCGGCAAGCGCGTCCGCAAGCGGTTTTCCGGCCGGATCGGCGCCGAACAAATCGACGAAGACGGAAAGCATGACCGATCGCGCTCTCATATCGGTAAAGTACGACCAATAGTTAAGGCGCTTGTCGGAAATTGGCGACGAATCGAGGCGTTTGAGATCGGCTTCGACCGTTTTATCTCCCGAAAGATAAAGCGCGGCGGCGAGCAGATATTTTCGTTCGCCTTCGAAATCGCGCTTTTTATATTCCGAATTGAGAAGAAGATTTTTTATTTTTTCCTTCTGACCTTTGCCGTACAAAGCCAAAATGTAGTGCATGTAAGCCTCGGTCGAGGCGTCCAAGTAATCGTAGTAATAATCGTCCCCGCGCTCTTCCGGCGAGTTCGCTAGCTGCCGCTCAATAAAATTAACGGCGTCGTCCAATCTTTCTTTAGCGACCGAGTAACCGGCCTTTTGCGCTTCAATTAACAGCTGCGTTCCGTAGGCGGTCGCGTAGTATGTCGGGTTTTGTCCGCCCGGCCAATAGGAAAACCCTCCCGACGGAGTCTGCATGCTTAGAACTCTGGCTATTCCCGCGGCGACCATTTCTTCTAAAACGCCCGCGCCTTTTTGCAAAAGAGCCGAATCGACGCCGCCTATTACGTTTTGCGCGTAAAGAAGCGGACGCGTCGAGCTGGTCGTCTGCTCTATGCAGCCGTATGGGTATTGCAGCAAATAGGAAAGATGCTTAAAAGCCTCGCCGTAAGGGTTATTGGTTACCCAAAACGACGATCTGCCCGTTCCTTTTACGAATCGAGGCAGGTATTTAGTCAAATCGGTCTTCCCTTCGGAGAGCGTCATGCCGAAAGAGACCGACGACTTCGGGTTCGTAGATTCCAGCGGAACTTCGACCGTTTCCTCGGAAGTAAATCCGCCTCCCTTGGCCGTTATTTTAAAAGCGACCGCGCCGGATTCCATCAGAGCTTTTACTTTAAACAGCGCCCTTCCAGCCGCGCCGCCAGCCAGCGATAAAGTTTTGCGCGTCGTCCCTACCAATTCAATCATCGCCGACTTTTCAGCGCCTTCGTAAGAAACGGCTCCGAAAGTTTTTATCGGCTCGAAAGAGATTGAGACGTTGAAATTATCGTTCTTCCCCGTCATGTTGGTAACCGCTGCCGGCACGACCGCCTCGTCTCCGGCCAGCAAAAATCGAGGAAACGTTGACTGCACGACTATCGGATCGGATACGACCGTTTCGGCGCTTCCGCTTCCGCTTTTCTTAGAGTCAACCGCTACGGCCATAACGCGCAGTTTTCCGCGGTACTGCGGAACGTTGAAGGATACGACGAGTTTTCCGTTTTTCGGAACTTCCAAAGGTCCTTTGAAGAGCGCGACCGGCTTTACGCCGGGGCGCATTCCTTCGCCGCCGCCTTCGCCGCCGCCCATAGGGCCGCCGACCGACTGCGGCAGTCCGACGTTCCAGCCTACCGTGTCGTAAGTGATTACGCCCAAAGCGCGCTTTTGGAATATCTGCGAAAGCGGATCGGGGGTTTTAAAGCTAGTCAGAGAAAGTATCCCTTCGTCAACCAAAGCTACGGTCGCCTCGGTTTTGCCGTTTAGCGCGCCGCCGAAGTCCAGCGTTACGTCCAGCCGCGAATTGGAATTGATTTCCTTTGGCGCCTTGACCTCGAAGGCGAGCTTGTACTGCGATGGATCGACCTTAACCGAGGCGACTCCTATCGCCCTCTCCGGCAGATGCGCCTTAGACGACTCAGCCCGCGGATCTTTGAGAAAAAGCGCGCTTATATAAACGTTCGGCGCAAACTCGGTAGGTATTACCGTCCATTCAACCTTCCCCGCCGTCTTTACCGTAATCCATTTCGCGGCGATTATCTCGTTGGTTTCGGCCGTCATAAGAACCCTGCCGGGGTATGGCGCGTCGAAAGACGCCTTAAGCGTTTTGCCCACGTAAGCGACCGGATCCGTTTCGATTAAAATATCGGCCGCGGCCATAGGTTTGGAAGTAATTCTATTGCCGCCGCCGCCGCCTTCGTAATAGCCGTCCCAATAGTAATAACCGCGCCCCTTCACTCCGACGCTCGTTTTGGCTTTTCCGGCGCGGGCTTCGATTATGTATGTTTCCGCGTCCCCGTCGGGCGAAAGCTCAAATTTGAACGCTCCCGATTCGGCTTTCACCGTCATCGATTTCATTAGCGTTATCCGCTTCGAGCGGCCGGAGTTGTAACCGCCGTCCCATTCGTCTTCGTAGTAATAGTAGCCGTATTCCGTTTCAACTTTTTTCAGGTCTATTTGAACGTCGATTGAAATAGGAAGTTTCTCGCCTTCCCAGTCTGCAATAATTCCTTCGGTTATAATTTTATCGTTTCTCTCGGCGCTTTTAAGGTTCGTTTTCAGGCCGAGGTAAAACTTTTCCGGGTGCATTTTCGCCGACGTTTTTTTAACCGTAGATCTGCCTCCGCCGGATTCAAAGACCGAGACGAGAGCCTCAATCAGCGAAGACTGCGGCGTCTTTTCGTCGAGGTCGTCGATTTTGCACTCGGCCTTTCCTTTGCCTTCCCTGTCGAGTTCGCCCGCGACAGCGCCTATTTTCAAGCCTTGAGGCGGCAAATCGGTCGGATTAAATATGGAATAAGAATACGATTTGTTCTTTTTGGGAGAAAAGGCGAACGGAGACAGAAAGCAGTTTACTTCGTAAGGACTTCCCGCCGCGCTTCCTCCGAACAAATAAACCGCCGAAAAATCAGCCTTTGCCGTTTCGGATGCGTAGTATTCCTCTTTGTCGAATGAGGCGGCGACTTTCATCCTCTCCGGAACGAACTCCTCGACGTTGAAAGCGTAGGTTCCGGCGGAAACGCCGCCCGCGGAAAAGTTTACGGTATAACGTCCGGTGGGCGCGAACGCTTCCAGTTTGTAGTCCATCGAAATCAATCCGGTTTCGCCGGTTTTAATAATAGTTTTTTTTGCGACGTTCCCGCGAGGATCCGCTATTTGCAGAACGACCGGCATTCCTTCTTTTGGAGCGAGAGAATCTTTGCCGCGCAGAATGGCTGAGATATGCGCCGTTTCGCCGGGACGGTAAACCCCGCGGTCAGAGTAAACCGCCGCTATATAGGCGCTCGTTTCTCCGTAATTTGGACCGGAAACGTCCAAAGAGCCAAGCTCTTCCCTGAGGTCTGAATACTGAAGGTATGTTGCGTCGTCGGCTGTGGAAGCAAAAATGGCGAACGGGCGCGACTTATCGACCTGCTTGTCGTCGAATTTCGGCAGTTTGCAAAAGCCTTCGTAATCTGTAACGCACGAACCGACGCCCCTTCCGCTGTAAACTACGTGCTTTATTTCCACGTCGGCCATAGGCTGATTCGTTTCGGAACTCAGCGCCCAAACGTAAGTCTCGCCGCTTTTCGCGTCGAACTTCGCCGCGAGGTTGATGTCGGTAAGCAAAAGCCTCTTAGAGTCGCGCGCGTTTCCAGCGACGGCGGTAATTTCAATCAGTCCTTTTAAATCGGGGTTTATATCTTCCGACAAATCCAGCTGCGTAACCGCGGATTTATCGACTCTCCCTTTTAGAGCGACTTCTTTGTTTAAAATAAGATCTGAGTTGAATTCCGTAGTCGTTTCGTCGTATTTAGACGCTCCAAGCCAAAACGCCAAGTTTTCCTTGGGAACGTGGCGGACAAAAATTTTCGCGCTCTCGACGTTCATATGACGAAGCGGCAGCTTCTTCAGCGCGGAGCGAATAAGATAGCGGCCGTTAAGGTTGAAAGATAACGCCGGTTTCCGCGCCGGAACGACTAAGGCGTAATCGAAAGATTTGAAAAGCGTCCCTCCTTCGGCAAATTTCGCTCCCGCCCCTATCGTAAGTTTGTATTCTCCCTGCTTGAAATCGCCGGTCAGGCGGAACCCTCCGTATTCGTAAGCCGCCGAAACGTTGGAAACCTCGGGATGTATTTTTATGTACGCTTTTACCGAAGAGTCCGAAGGAAGGCATTTTCGGCTTATACGGTACTCTTGACGAGTTTTTCTATCCCAGTAATAACGCGCCTTTTCCTCGTCTTCCCCAAAATCGCGGCATATGAAGCGAACGTGAAAACCGCTTTGCCCTTCGTAAAGATAGGCGGAGTATATTTCCGCTTTTTTCGTTTCGACGGACGCTTTAATCGTCTTTTTAAAACCGGCGGCTTTGACGTCCGGATAGTCGAAACTAGGCGTCCCTTTTGCGAGTTCTATTGAAACTTCCGCCGTTTTTTTGTTTTTCCAAGCGCCGTTGAAAGCCGTAATTTCAACCGCGGAGCCGCCGGGGCTTTTGGAAGTCTTTGCGGCTAAAACCGAGCCCGCCGAAAGAACGCGTATTTTTTTGGCGGCTTCCGAGAAGTTGAACGGGCCGCTGAACCAAAGTCTTATTTCAAGCGAGCCGTTTTTTTCGTCAAAATAACGAAGCTCGGCGTCGAGCGCCTTGAATTCAGGCGTTTTAAACGATAAAACCGCGGGCGAACCCGATTTGCTTTTTATTATTCCTTCCTTCGTTTCGACTTGCAAAATCGAAATCGAGTATTTTTTGCCGAACTCGAAAGGCTTGTCTGGAACGAATTCTATTTCGTTGCGTTTGGACGCTTTGAAAGTTCCGGGCGTTTGAGGCGAAATCGAAACGACGGAATTGGCCGTAAGCGCGCCTGTCCGCGCAAATATGAATCTGTCGAACGAAACGCCGATCGACGCTGGAAGCTCTATCGGTTCCGGCGCAATCGTCAATTCGAGATTCAAATCTTCCAAAAACTTAGCGTCCGCAGCCGTTTTGTCTTTGGCGTTACGGTCGTCTTTTCCGCTTTTAGAGCATCCAAACGAAACGACGAAAAAAAACGGCAGAGCGCAAAATAACGCCATAACAAAGGTTTTAAAATCGGACGAGTTTTTGTAAAAGCGTTTCATGCAGTCCTCCGCGCGTTTGCAAAAAAAACAATTAAAGAATTGATAATAAAAAGTATAACAAAAGGCTCTTAAAATATTCAAATTAATTGAGACCGTATTTTTCCGCATCCCCTTTCCCGCTTTCGCATTATACAAAAGAAGTCGCGTCCGCCGATATATTTTGCCTTCTGCAAAACGCTCGCGATGCTTGGAGCGCGAGACCGTACAGACCTAGCGGTTGCGCAAAGCTCGAATCGAGCGGCGCATCAGCCCTACCGGTTTATTAGTAAGGAAAGAAGAGAATTTTATTATATAAAACTCAGCGTTTCTCCGCAAACTCGGCGTTTTACGCTATAAAAATTTGAATATTTTAATTTTTTTGTTTAGGTTAAGCCTTTATTTAAACGCGGCAGCGACAGCGAGGCTATATGGAACATGACGGCTTCTCAATGGAATGGGGTAAAATAGCGCAAAAGCTTAACCCTCGGCAGCTTGAGGCCGCGACGCACAAGGACGGCCCCCTTCTGGTTTTGGCGGGAGCGGGAAGCGGCAAGACGCGCGTCATCACCTACCGCATAGCGCGCCTTATTGCCGAAGAAGGAATTTACCCCGACAACATTCTCGCCGTTACCTTTACAAACAAGGCAAGCCAAGAAATGAAGGCGAGAATTTCCGCAATGCTGGGCGAAAGAGCATCGCGGGTAAATATGGGAACTTTTCACTCCGTTTGCGCTAAAATGCTGCGCCGCCACGCCGAAGCCGCCGGTTACAGGCAGGACTTTAACATATTCGATACCGACGACCAAAAGGTCGTATTGTCGCGCATAATGAACGAGCTTGCAGTCAGCGCAAAAGAGCATCCTCCAATGGAGCTTTTAAGCCGTTTCTCGCGCTTCAAAGACAAATTGATGGAGCCGCAGGACGTTCCGCCCCCGCGCTACGACGAAGACAGAACCGCTTACGAGCTTTACGGCCGCTATCAGGACTCGCTGCGCAGGCAGAACGCCATGGATTTCGGCGATTTGATAATGGTCGCGGTAAAACTGCTGCGCGACGTCGAAGAGGTCAGGCGGCTGTACAACCGCAAATGGAAATACATTCTTGTCGACGAATTCCAGGACACAAACCGCGCGCAATTGCAGTTTTTGCGTTATCTAACGGAAGACCAGCAGAACATATGCGTCGTAGGCGACGACGATCAGTCCATTTACTCGTGGCGCGGCGCGGAAGTGCGCAACATTCTCGATTTCGAGAAATTGTACGAAGGAACTAAAGTGGTTACCCTAGACCGCAACTACCGCTCGACCCAGCAAATACTCGAATGCTCCAACGCGGTGATTGAAGCCAACCATGCGCGTCATAAAAAGACGCTGTGGACTGAAATTAAAGACGGACGCAAACCGGTCATATACTCGGCGTTCGACTCCATGGAAGAAGTCGATTTCGTCGCGAGGGAAATTAAACGTCTTATGGAAACGGAACAATACGCGCCCAGCGACTTCGCCGTGTTTTACCGGGCTAATTTTCAAAGCCGCCTTTTTGAAGACAAGCTCTCAACTCGTAAAATTCCTTTTCAGGTCGTAGGCGGTTTCCGCTTCTACGAGCGCAAGGAAATAAAAGACATGCTCGCCTATCTGCGGTGCGCTGTTTCGCCGGGCGACGACGTTTCGTTTTTGCGCGTTATCAACACGCCCGCGCGCGGTTTGGGCGACGCGGCCATCGACAAGATTGCCGCCGCGGCAAAGGCGGACGGAACGAGCCTCTTCGAGGCCTGCCGAAAGATTTTACAAACCGGCGCGCTCGGAACTAGAGCCCGCGATTCCGCCTCAAAATTCGTAGAGCTTATCGACAAGCTGCGCGCTCAGGCCGAAGACAAGGCCGGTCCGGCAAAGCTGATTTCGGCGATTTTCATCGAAAGCGGCTACAAAGACATGCTCGAACAAGACGGCGACGTTGACGCCGAGAGCCGGATGGAGAACATCGCGGAATTGATAAACCTAATGGAGGAACACGAAGCCGAGGGGTTGTCGATACCGGAAATACTGGAGCTGGTCGCGCTGCGCTCTGACGTCGATTCGATGAGCGAAACGGACGCGGTAACGCTGATGACCATACATTCGGCGAAAGGACTCGAATTCAAAGTCGTCTTCGTAACCGGATTGGAGGACGGACTCTTTCCAAGCTGGCATCACGCCGAGACTGAAGGGGGATTAGCGGAGGAAAGAAGGCTCGCCTACGTCGCCATGACGCGGGCAAAGGAGCGGCTTTATATGTCGTGGAGCCAGTTCAGGCCGCGCAGCTACTCCAAAGGCGTCAGCCAGTTTCTAACCTGCATTCCCAAGGAAATGATAGAATACAAGGGCGCGAAATTTCCGGGCGCGGACGACGGCAAAGACGGCGATATTTATCTTTTCGGAAACAACGCCGCTCGAAAAGAAGGCGCGGCGGAATCAAAAATCGTTTACGACGACGATTACGCGCGCGGAAAAAATAAAGCCGCATTCGCGCGTCCCGCTCAAGCTCAACATAAAGGGTTCGGTAAAGACGAAGACTATCTCGCCGGACTGGAAAAATACCGCCACGCCAAGCCCGGAAGACCGGAAACCGGCGTAAACACCTACGCGCCAAAACTCGTAACGCCGGAGATGGTTCGCAGCGGCGTCGACATACCCGAACGCCGCGCCGCCTTCCCCGTGATAGAAAAAGCGGCCCCCCCGGACGGAGCTCCGGCGGGCGAAGGACAGGACTTCAAACAGGGCGACATGGTTTACCACCCGATATTCGGAATGGGAAAAGTAATGAAAACCGCGGGAGGACGAGGAAGCGACGCAAACGTAAGCGTGCAGTTTCCGGGGCGCCCGCTGACCAAGCTCAAAGCCAAATTTTTAAGAAAAGCGCAGCGATGAGGAGACGCCATGCTTAATCTGCGCCAAAGAGTTGACAGACTTACCGATTACGACGCCAGAGTTCTATTGGATTACATGAAACCCGCCGACGCGCCGCTTTTGTTTTCTTACACGCAGGACCCGGAAATTTACGATTTCATGCCTTGGTCGGCTCCGGCGTCCGTGGAAGAATCGAGGGAGCTCATCGCAGAGTTATCCCGGCGAGCCGAGCTTAATTTGAGCTGCGACTTTGCGATACGGCGCAAGGAAGACATGCTGTTTATGGGAGTCATCAGTCTCGCAGACATAAACTTCCGCTACGCGCACGCCGAAATAGGGTATTGGCTTGCGCGCAATTTTTGGGGAAATGGGTACATGTACGAAGCGCAGGTTCTTATAATGAACTTCGCGCTGGACGAACTAGGGCTTCACCGGCTTACGGCGCGAATATCGCCGCGCAACAAACGCTCAATTAAAACGATCGAACGGCTTGGCTTTAAATTTGAAGGGACGATGCGCGACGAGGCTTTTTGGAAAGGGGAATTCCACACTCACAACCTTTACAGTTTTCTATCGACCGATTACCGCCCCAAACTCAAACCGTAAAGCGTCCGGCGAAGAGTATTTTGCGGCAAACCGCCTTGATTTTGCCGACTCTTTATCAAAATGATATTTTTATTTCAAAATCGGCTAATTTTCGATTGACAAAATATCAAAATGTGCATTCAATAATAATTGATGAAAGTATAATGTAATTGTTATAAATTAAATATACTTTTTTATTTAACGGAAACGGGAGAACGGCATGCGTAAACTGGCGGAAACACTGGAAGAAAACTTTGCGGAATTGTTGAACGACGAAAGCGAGTCCAAAAAAGGACGGATGCACAAGACGTCGATTAAGGCTCAGCAGCGCAAGGAACTTCTGACCGAACTGGAAAATTCTCCGGTTGACGACGAGTTGGCGGAGTTCATAGAACTCATCGGAAAAATAAAACCGACGTGCCGAGGAGAATGCCAGCGGAGAATACGCCCGTGCATTTTCGTAAGCTGCAAATACAACCTTTACCTCGACGTGAACCCCGTTACCGGCTCGATTAAATTCAATTTTCCCGACAAAGAGCCGTGGGAGCTTACCGAATCGTGCGCGTTGGACATAGCCGACAAAGGCGGGATTACGCTTGAAGAAATCGGCGAACTGATGAACCTTACAAGAGAGCGCATCAGACAGCTCGAAGCGATGGTGATAGAAAAGATTAAAAAAGAGGACGGCACCCGCGCTCTTTTGGATTTGGACATGTAATTTAATTTATTTTTATCGTTTTCGTCGTTTCGCCCCTTTTTAAAAAGGGGCTTTTTTTTGCGCTCATAGCGGTTCTCAAAAGTTTTGTATTTTATTGAAATAGTTTTTTTAATCTTGCCGGAAGCGTCCCTTTTTTTATTTCGCATTCCCAAATCCGCGCCACAATCCATCCTTTTTTCTTTAATTCCTTCGCGACTTCTTTGTCGCGTTTTTTGTTGCGGGCGATTTTCGCAGTCCAGTATTCGACGTTGCTTGCGGGTTTGAGGCCGCGGCAGTCGTGCCCGTGCCAAAAGCAGCCGTCGGCAAAGAGAGCGATTTTTTTCTTTGGAAAAACAAAATCGGGCTTTCCTTCCAATTTGTAATTACGCCGCCATCCCGTTATTTTATATCGCTTAAAAAGCGCTATTAGCCGAAGTTCCGTGCTTTTATTTCCTTTCGACTTTACCGCCCGCATCACGCGCGAGCGTTCGGTCGGCGTAAACGTGTCGGCCATTGTAAAAAAATTCTCCTACGGCTTCCGAGTCATTTGAGGCGGTTTGCGGCGCAAAGCTCCTCGAATGGGGAGTTATATTACTTTCGCAGCCGTATTTCTTCAATAATGAACGGCGCGAGCCTCTCTAGAGCCGCCTCTGCCAGATTTACGGGCACGGCGTTGCCGGCCTGTTTGCGCGCCTGCGAGTCTGAGACGACTATTTTAAAAGAATCGGGAAACCCCTGAAGCCGCAGAGCCTCGCGCGGGGTGAGGCGTCTAACGCCGTCGACAAGAAGATAATTATACGACGCTCCCGCCCGCAGCGCGCAAGAGTACGGATACGAGGTTATGTTTCCCGCTTTATTCTCGTGCCAAATGGACGGCGTAGTCTTGGGCGTATGCGCCGCAAGACGCTTTTGCCTGATGTTTTCGCTGACGTAAAATTTCGGGTCAACGTCGCGCTCAAGAATTTCCGCCAACGGCTTATATTGCGCTTTTTTTGCAGGCCATTCGTAAGGTATTTCCCTTTTAAAGCCGACGATTATCGTCCGCTCGCGTTTCTGCGGCAGTCCGTAATCGAGCGCGTTCAATACTCGCCAATCCGCCCAATAACCGAGTTCGTTCAGCGTCCGAATTATTTTGTCGAGCGTGCGCCCGTCGTCGAGTGTGGAGAGCCGTTTTACGTTCTCAAGAACGAAGGCGGACGGCCTTTTAGCGTCAAGAATGCGAGCGATTTCAAAAAAAAGCGTTCCGCGCGCGTCGGCAAACCCTCTCTGCTTGCCGATGATGCTGAACGGCTGACAAGGGAAGCCGGCGAAAAGAACGTCGTGGTTTGGAATTTTATTCGAAGACGCTTCGGTTATATCGCCAAACGGGCGCTCGCCGAAATTCGCTTCGTACGACTTTCGCGCCGCCGCGTCGATGTCGGATGAAAAGACGCATTCGCACTTTGCTCCCAAACGGGTAAAAACGTTTTGCGCCGCAACGCGGAACCCGCCGATGCCGCAAAATAAGTCGATAAATCGTATTTTCATGCGGCGAATTTAAACCGGTTGTTATATCGCATTTTCACAGCGCGTCCTATTCCCTTTCATCGCCGTCGTAACTCCGCGTATGCGCAGACTTTTTCTCGTGATCGTATTCCGTTTTATTGTACGCGCCGCTTGTATCTATTCTCACAAAACCCAGCGTAAAAAGGGTTATTAAAAATCCTGACGTTACAGCGATAAAGCGGCGGATTGAGGAAATCATTTTTTATTTCCTTCGTTGAAGACAATCGCCTCGAAGGCGTAAATTTCGGTCTTCGGATCTTTGTAACAATTCTGCGAAAGTCCTGCCTTATGACACGTCTGCTTTAAAAAAGTCTCTTTTTCCCATCCCCATTCGACCGGCACCTGAGGCAGCAGCACCCCTTGATTGGTGCCGTTCTTCATAATAAGTCCGTGCTTGCCCACCACGATTTTTTCGAGATCGTTTACTTTTTCGGGGGGCGTGAGAACCGAAACTTCCACCTCAACCTTCGCCAGTTCGTCGGGTTTCATAGGCGGAAAACGCGGGTCTTGCAGCGCCGCGCTTGCGCCCACCGATTTTATGCAATCGACAAGCGGCATATACGCAATAATATGGCCGATGCACCCGCGAAGCTCGCCGTTCTTTTTAATCGTAACAAAGGCCGCGCCCTTTTCCTTCAATTTGGCGGGCGCGTCTGAAGCATCGGGTTCCTTTTGTTTTTTAACGGCCGCCTCTACCGTATTGCGCGCAAGTTTCAACAAATAAGCCTTTTCGTTCTCGGTCAAAGTATATCCGGTCTTCGGCGCGTCCGTCTCGATTTTGTCATCCGCATTATTTGCGTTATCGGCGCGTACGCCCGCCTTAACGGTAAAAAGAACAGACGAATAGCCTACGACCTTGTCCGAACGCCCCGACGTATCTCCGGAATTGCGGACGTCCGCTACGACCGGTTCGTTGCCGCCCATTAAAGCGTTAAGCCCCATAAGCGTCGCGACGACCGCTGGGCCGCAAAACTCGGCCTTTTTCCCCGCGGCGATTACGTTCCAAAACTGCTTGACGTTTCCGCTTTTAACAAGCTTCAGCGCCTCCGCGTCCATCGCTTGCGCCGTTTTGTAGTCGTAGTAGTGCGACATATCGGTGGAGCCGACGAAAAGAACGTCCTTGTCGAGGCCGTATGAGGCAAACAAAAGGTTTGCAAGCGCCTCCGCGCTTTCGGGCGACTGCTCAATAAAGAGAATGGGAAGGAGCTTGTAACCTTCACCCAAAGCGACCTGTATGAACGGCAGCTGCACTTCGAGCGAATGTTCGCCGCGGAAAGGACGCGGAGAATCGCCGATAAGTCCGTTCGAGGAGGCCGCTAATTTTTTCGCGCCTTCGGCGTCCGTTGGAATTTCTCCGAGCGGGGTAATAAAAGCGTCAACGCTGGTGGTTACAATCGGGTTGTCGCGCCAGCCCCCGCCGCCGCTGTGCGAAAATGCAATAACCACTACGGTTTTATATCGTCTGCCGCTTACCGCCTTGAAGCCCGACCCGGCGACGGGACCGCTGTAAACATAACCGGCGTGAGGCGAAAGAATGGCGTAAACATCGTCGGTTATATTGACGTTTCTGCCGGAAGCGATCATTTGCGAAACGGTTTGTTTAAGCTCGACGGGATTGCCCGGATAAAACGCTCCGGCTACGTTAGGCCTTAAGTAAGTTTTCTGCATCGTCTCTTTCCCTTCGTTTTTTTGCCCGGCGTTTTGAGCCTCAAGCGCGTTGTCGTTTTTTTTTGCGCCTGCGCAGCAATACGACGCCCCTATGAACCCTAAGACGGCGAGAGCCGCGGCGAGGATTGCGTTGAATTTTTTCATCCGACCGCCTCCGCCGGTTTCAGCCCGCTAAATCGTCGGCTTGTTTGTAAAACTTCGCCTCGACCGCTCCTCCGCCCGCGTTGACTTCTCTCTGCAAAGGGTCCGGCGTTTGCATAAAAGCTCCCGCCGCCGTCGCGGTCAAGGCTGCCGCGGAAAAAACGCTTTTTAAGAAATCTCTTCGCGAAACTTGCGCCGACGGAGCCGTCGCGCGCTTTTGATTCTTCTTTGTTTCGTTATTCTCTTTCGCGTTCATTTCAAACCGCCTTTCCGTATTGCAAACACAGAAAATAATATAACCGAAAACCCATTTTCTCAATCTTAAATTTTTAATTTTGTCGCAACAGCCCGAAATTTCAAGGAAGAACTCAAATTCTCCGATTACATCGGCGCCGCTCGAACGAGAGTGCGTCGGAGCGCCCCATGCGGTCTGTTTTTATTAATTTTAAAGCCGCTTCTGCGCCCGCTTGGCTACGACTTCCCTATCGCCATATGCAAATCGACCGCCTTTACCGAATGCGTAATCGCGCCGATTGAAATGAAATCGACTCCCGTCGCCGCGTACTCCGCAACGTTGTCAATGTTCACGCCTCCGCTGGCTTCCAGCTTGCAGCGTCCTTTCAGAGCTTCAACCGCCTGAACAATCTGTTGAGGAGTCATGTTGTCCAGCAAAATGAAGTCTGCTCCGGCATTGCAGGCCGCGATCGCTTCTTCCAGCGTACGCGCTTCGGCCTCTATTTTTAAAAGATGATGCGCGCGCATTTTGGCCGCCGCAACGGCCTGCTTTACGCCGCCGCTTGCGTCGATGTGATTGCTTTTGATAAGAACGCCGTCGTACAAGCCGAACCGATGGTTGTAGCCGCCGCCTATTTTCACCGCGTATTTATCGAGCGCGCGATAGCCCGGCAGCGTTTTGCGCGTGTCGGTAATGCGGGCGCTCGTGCCGCTTGCGGCCGAAACGAAAGACGCCGTCAACGTGGCGATGCCGCACATTCTTTGAAGAAAGTTCAATGCGGTACGCTCCGCGGAAAGCATGGAGGCGATTGAGCCGGACACCGCCATCAATATGTCTCCCGCAATCGCCCATTCGCCTTCTGGCGCGCGTATATCCACACGAAGAGAGCGGTCGAATTCGGTAAATACGGAGCGGGCGACTTCCAATCCGCAAACGATAGCTTCCTGCTTCGTTTTTATATATCCGATGCCGATGGCGTCAGGGTCTATGGTCGCCATTGTCGTAACGTCTCCCGCTCCGACGTCTTCGGCCAAAGCCATTCTTACTAGCTCAATGTAATCTTTTTCGTTCATGCTTGGCATCCTTTCGGCAATAAACGCGAAGATTATTTTTACACGCCGCAAAAAAATTGTAAAGTTTTTACGCTGCAAGGCTTTGGGCAAAATTAAAGACCTGACTGCAAAAAGACCTATGAAATAATATTTAATTTGCAAAACAAGGCGGCCTATATCATAATCTTCTCCAGTTTTGGTTCAGGATTCTTTTAAAAACAAATTTTATTTTCAGAATTTTGTCCGCAATTGGAGAAGTAAGACAGGAGGCAATTATGAAGAGACGTTTCTTTAACATTTCCGTTTTGGCCGCCGCCGTTGCGGCAGCCGCGCTTTTCGCTTTCGCAGCGGTAACCTTAGCGGCCGACGCAAAGAAAGACGACGCAAAAAAAACCGAAGTAAAAAAAGAAGAGAATAAAACCGGCGCGAAGGACGCGAAGAAGGAAGAAGAAAAGGCCAAGAACGACGACGCGGCCAAAGAAGAGGAAAAGAGCGAGAAAGACGCCGCCGCCAAACTTGGCGAAGGCTCCGGCGCCTCGGACGACGAGGACGAGGAGATAGAAGGGGAGAAAGGAAAGAAAAAAGAGAAAAAGGCCGATCAAGCGGCCGACGTCCCCAACCTGCTCGCGGTCTCCGAGGAAGTAATCCCGAATATCGACGCCCCGCTGAACAGAAATATTACAATTAAGTTTAAATGTCCCATCCCTAATCATTTGGTTGACGCCAACAATAAGCCGGTAAAAGTTCCGGGATGCAATCCGAAAGTCGTATCCGGCAAACTGCTCGCCATCTTCGAAGAAGAAGTGCCCGCCTTTACCACCGATAAACGGACGTGGATAACCCTTGACACCTTAAGCGTAGCCGAAGGCGTGGACGAGAAAAACATTTCTTGGAACGAAGTCGTTTCGATTAAATTCGATTTCAAATTCCAGAAAGAGCGCATGGAAAACCACATAGCCAACCTTATCAGTTGCGCAACCAATCTTGAAGTCAACGCAAACCGCCGCGAATGCTCGCTCGACCAGCAGTACAACGCGACGAAAAAGAAAGGGAAAGCGGCGTTAAGAGTAACGACCAACTCGAAAGTTATGTTCCTCATCGAAACTTCCAAGGGAAAGACGGAAAAAGTTCAAGCCTTTTTGGGCAAAATCAGGGTTGATAACCGCAAGCTGGAAGACTTGAACGAATCTTCGCTCTCCAAGCTGCTCATCAACGAATATAATAAAGGAATAGAATCGATAGAACTCAAATAGAAAACCAAACGACGGGGAAGACAGGGCCGATGGAAAAAGACAAGGGGAAAGAAAAGAAGAAGACCCGCGGAGGCGGCTGGTTTAATACGTTCGTATTCGCCATTCTAATCGGGTTTGTCTTTTTGGGAATAGAATTCTCAAAAGAATTCTACAACTCCGAACTCGGCCTCATAGACGTTCTTGAAGACAAAATGCTGGACATAAAGTTCAGATCGCGCGGTCAGCTGCCTACGCAAAACAAGGTCGTCATCGCCGCGGTGGACGAGAAATCGCTTGATAAATACGGATTGTGGCCGTGGGACAGAAAACTCGTCGCCCAGCTGGTAAATAAATTAAACGAAAAAGGCGCGGCCGTAATCGGATTCGACGTTATCTTTTCGGAGGAAGATAAAAATTCTCTTAAACGCAAATTAATTGATTTACGAGGAGAGCTATTCCCCGACATCCCGACGAAAGAAGCCGAAAAAGGCGAGGAAGAAGAAACTGAGGAAGAAGCCGCCGAAGAGAACGAAAAAAAGGAAGACGGCAAGGCCGCAAACGTTAAGGCGGACGCTAAGAGCGAAAACGCTAAAAGCAAACCCAACCCGGACGAAAACGCCAAAGAAATTATCAATAAAATAATTGAGTCCGTTCTTTCGGACGAAAAGGGGAAGGGTAAGGAAAAGGCTCAGGACGCCTCTCTTTCTCCTTCGGCAATAGAAAAGGCGAAACTAAACGCCCGAAAGGAAATAGCGCATCATCTCGACGAGGTTATAGCTCAGAACGACAGCGATCAGGCTCTCGCGGAGGCGATTGAAAACGCCGAAGGAAAACTCGTGCTGGGTTTTTTCATTTTTGCCGGAAAGGAAGAAACTTTAACTCAAGAGCTCTCCCGCCTCAACCAGACAAGGCTGAAAGAAGACCTTAACCTAATGCTGACAAGCAAAATAACGCTTCTAACGCCTCTTACGCCAAACGCCCCGATTCCTCCCTTTCCGTCGGGCATGGCGCTGCGCTCGCCGCTGTCGATGTTCGCGGAAAAAACCGATTACTTCGGACATTTCACTTTCGTTCCCGACCGAGACGGAACTATGCGCTGGGCTATTTTAGCCCACAGAGTCGATGTGCGCGACAATATGAAGGAAGTCATGCTTTATCCCGCGCTGTCGCTCAAATGCGCGGCCGTTTATCTCGGCAAAGACAGCCACAACATCGAAATAAATTACTACGACGCCGGCGTGCAATCGGTCGCGATAAATTACATCGACCAAAAAACGCAGAAAAAAGAGCGCGTTCTTATCCCGACGGATCATTACGGCCGTATGATTATAAACCATCGCGGCCCCAAATATACGTTTCCCCATATATCGGCTGCGGATATATTAAGCGACGCGCCCAACGTTGACGTTAAAGATAAAATCGTTCTTATCGGAGCGACGGCGACCGCGGTTTACGATTTGCGCGTTACTCCTTTCGAAGAGACCTTCCCCGGAGTCGAAATTCACGCAAACATCGTCGATAACATTCTGGGCAGGCAATTTTTAGTGCGTCCTTACGGCTGGGCGTGGTTTTTCGAGCTTTCTTGCATCGCCTTCTTCATGCTGATCTTCGGTCTTGCGATTCACAGGCTGCCGGCGCTTTACTCCTTTTTAGTCGTCGCCTCCGCCATCGCCGCTTTTGTATTAATAGACAGATATTACCTGTTTTTGAACGGCCACGTCATTCGCAGCATGCTTGTTCTTACGGCCGGAATTTCAATCGCCGCTCTTTCTTACATCTTCAGGTATTTCGCGGAAGAGCGCGAGCGCAAGAAGATACGCGGCATGTTCAGCTTCTACTTGAACGACGACGTAATAAAAGAGCTGGAAAGCGACCCGTCGAAGATGGCCTTGGGAGGCGAGCGCAAAGAGCTAACTATGCTCTTCTCCGACATAGCCGGCTTCACGACCATCAGCGAAAAAATGCAGCCCGAGACGATTACCAAGCTGCTTAACCGTTATCTTACGCCCATGACGGACGTCGTTTTCAAGAATTACGGCCTTCTCGACAAATATATCGGCGACGCGGTAATGGCCGTCTTCGGGACGCCTTATCAGGAAGATCACGCTTTCCGCGC
Organism: uncultured Myxococcales bacterium; assembly: GCA_964400725.1. Taxonomy (GTDB): domain Bacteria; phylum Myxococcota_A; class SURF-8; order SURF-8; family CAYNVS01; genus CAYNVS01. The sequence continues at coordinate 128,638 of CAYNVS010000004.1, read as the reverse complement.
CTGCAAAACCGCCGTAGAAATGCAGAAAAAGATAAACGAACTGCGCGACTTATGGAAAGAGCACGGCGTAGAAAATTTCAACGCCCGCATTGGCCTCAACACAGGGCCGGTTTCGGTTGGAAACATGGGAAGCGACATGCGCTTCGACTACACGGTCATCGGCGACGCGGTGAATCTAGCCAGCAGACTTGAGGGAATCAACAAGCAGTACGGCACGCTCATCTGCATTTCGGAGACGACTTACGAGGCGGTAAAAGGCCGAGTGGTAGCCCGCGAGCTCGACGCGGTAAAAGTCAAAGGAAAGAAAGAAGCCGTAAAAATTTACGAGCTCATCGACATCGGCGCGCCGTCGGCCGAGCAGTCGGCTTGGATAGACGCTTACGAGGAAGCTCTGATGCATTACCGTCAACGCGACTGGCGGAAGGCGGTAGAACTTTTCAAAATAACCAGCGAGCTTAAAGGATCGGTCGATTACGCGTCGGAGCTGTTCATCGAACGCGTTCAGTATTTTATGCAAAACAATCCGGACGAGGACTGGGACGGTTCATGGATAATGAAAACCAAATAACGCCCGGCTATTCGCCCCGCGAAATAAGACGACCGACGTTCGCCGAAATCGATTTAGGCGCGCTTAAGCGCAATTACGAATACCTGCGGTCGCGCATTCCGAAGTCGGTTAAAATTATGGGCGTAGTGAAGGCCGACGCATATCATCACGACGCCGTAATGGTTTCCAGAACGCTTGAAAAATGCGGCATAGATTACCTTGCGGTGGCTTTGGTGGAAGAAGGAATGCACCTTCGCGACGCCGGAGTTACGGCTCCCGTTATGCTGTTGTCGGGCGCGTACGGCCTCGACCCTTGGCGCTTGGTCGAAAGCAAGCTGCAACCGGTAGTTTACGATCTTGAAACGATAGCCGACCTCGACGCAAAAGCCGAACTGCCGATTCCGGTTCACGTTAAGATAGATTCCGGCATGGGGCGTCTCGGCTTCCTGCCGCGGCAGATTCCTCTGCTGCTTCAGGTTTTGAAAAGCTGCGAAAAGATAAGAGTGGCCGGTCTGTTGACGCATCTTTCAAGCGCGGACGAAGAAGACGAAACCTACACAAAAGAGCAGCTCGAAATTTTCAAGGCGGCGGTGGACGCTTTCCGAAAAGCCGGCATTTCGCCCTCTTTGGTTCACGCGGCTAACTCTGCCGGAGCGCTTTTTCACGAGGACGACGCTTATTTCAACATGGTAAGGCTGGGTCTGTCGCTTTACGGAGTTTCTCCCACTCAAGAAAGTTCCTCTAGATACGAATTGTCGCCGGTGATGAGCCTTAAAACCTCGATTATACAAATACAAGTATTTCCGCCGGGCGCAAGCGTCAGCTACGGACGAACTTTTACGACGAAACGAGAGTCGCGCATCGCGACGATTCCATTAGGCTACGCCGACGGTTTTTCGCGAAGGCTCTCCAACTGCGGATCGGTTTTGGTGCGGGGCAGACGCGTTCCGGTAGTAGGCCGAGTATGTATGGATTTGACGATGCTGGACGTTACGGATTTGCCGGACGCCAAAGTCGGCGACGAAGTTGTTGCGCTGGGCAAACAAAACGGCGAGATTATCTCGGCGTATGAAATCGCGGAAAAAATCGGAACAATTCCGTACGAGACGCTTACTTCGGTTTCCATCCGCGTGCCCAGGGTTTATAAATATTAAACCGCAATTTTGCCGCCGCGTCAGTAAGCCGAGCTACGGAAGAGACTTTTTTATTCCTTGTCAAGAAGCAGGCGCGCCGCGTCGAATCTGCTGGAAGCTCGAACCAACAGAACGCTGCCAAGACCGCTAAGCAACCCGCTCACATGAGAAACATACTGAGCATTTTCGCCTTCCATGGGCTCGCGGAGCCCCATTAAAACGAGATCCGCCTGCGCCGAAGTCTCTTGAATAAGTTCGGAAGTCGGTTTGCCGCGCATAATAACGTTCGGCTCGGCTAAAATGCGGGCTTCCGAAATGAGGCCTCTCAAATTTGACTCGGCCGTCTCGATATAAGATTCGTCGTCCACGATTACGTTTACTCTAATCGCGGCGTTTCTCCATTCTTTTGACGAAAGCAGAAAAAAGCCGAGCATCAACATAAGTTGTAAGTTTCGCTCGCGTCCCCCCCACCACAAATCTATTTTTTTATATTTTCCAAACGCTCTTTGATCGTTATGGCGCAAATAAAGCAAGTTTTTATCGAGGGCTAAAAGGCCGCGCGTTAGGTTTGCGAACGCTTCGGGATTTTCGGATTCCTCCGCCCATCCCATAAGCGTTGTATTGGGAATAAGTCCGGAAAGCCCATACGCCTGAGCAACGTCAAGGATGCCGCCGTAAAGGTTGTCGGCAACGACCGCGCGGGACATAATTTGCGGCGATAATTCCTTCAAGGCGTCGCGAACGTAATCTTCCGTCAAGCGCGCTTTTTGCGAATGACTCATTACGTCGCCCTTTATTAAAGTAAAATAAGTTACTAGCCCTCGCTCGCGAAACAGCCAGTCGGCCATAAGCGCCATATGGCGCCGTTCATGCGGATTGCCGCCGAAAACTATAACGTTAGGTTTCCAGTTCTTCCCATCGGCTTGCCTGCGGTTTAAATAAATAACTCCTTTTTGCACTACGGCCGTCCAAAATCCTTGCCAAACGTCGATGGCGGATGATTGCTTTTCGCGCTTTTTAAGAACCAAAAAAATTGCGGACATCGCCAGCGTCGCGCATGCCATAGCGGTTGCGTCAAGTTTAAACATTACGCCGAAGCAAACCAAGGCGCCGAGGAAACTAACCCATGCGGGCACGCGAAAATCGGGACGGAAGCTGGGAATATTAGACCACGTCTGCATGCCGCATGCCAGACAGGCAAAGCCGTAACTGGATAGGAAAAACATCGTAATAATTCTCGCAATCAAATCGAGTTCCCCAATAAGAATTCCCGTTTCTGCGATTATAAATGTAACAACCGTGCCTATTCGAGGCTCGTTTAAGGCTCCATGCCCCTTTCCTAAAAAAGACGGAACCGCCTTGTCAAACGCCAAAGCCTGAAGGTATCTAGGAGCGCCTAGCAGGCTTCCTAAGGCAGAAGAAAGCGTCGCCGCAAAAATTCCGGCTACTACAAGTTCGGGAATCCATGCGATTTTCATCCAAATCATTTGATCTTTCCGAAGCGCCGCCGAATCGACGTTCAACCCTAAATAAACCGGCACGGCGAGATAAACCAACAGCCCCACGGCTATCGCCCACAACGTTCCCTTGGGAATGGACTTGCGGGGGTCTTTCAGGTCGCCGGACATAGCGACGCCGGCAGTAAAACCTGTTACAGCCGGGAAAAAGACCGCAAAAACGGTTTCAAAAGATTCCGATCCGTCAGCAAACCAAAGCTGAACCGTTTCGACCGGAAAGGCGCGCGAGGAGCCGGCAAAAAGCGAGACGAGCGAAAGAGCTATGGCCGCAAGAACGAGATATTGTATTCGCAGCGCCAGCGAAGCGCTATAAAAGGTTAAAACGGTCAAGGCGAGACAGGTCAACGACCCGACAAGCCTCCTGGCATTGGCAGAATTTTCAATCTTCAACGCGTCTATGAACGACTCGGTAAAGCCGATTATGTACAAGCTGACGCTGAAGGCAAGGGCGAAAAACAGCGCCAGTCCTATCGCTCCGCATATTGGCAGACCGAGACTGCGCGATATCATGTAGTAATCGCCGCCCGTTTTTATCGAGCGGTTGGTGGCGATGGAGCTGACGCTTAAACCCGTCGCGATTGAAATGACGTGCGCGAGAAGGACTATTACGACCGCGCCGATAATGCCGCCCTGCCCCACTACCCAACCGAACCGCAGATACATAATGACGCCGAGGATGGTCAATAATGAAGGAGTAAAAACTCCTTTGAAGGCGCCGAATTTATTTGCGGTCTTTGGGTCGCTCATGGGTTGCGGCCTTGTATAATTAAAGAATTTGCAGCCATTATTTCCTTTTTTTTAATATATAAAAACGTTAAAAAAACAACCGCGTCAATGGTCGGCGGATTTTACAGACGCGGGTTTTAGAAACAACAAAAGCGTTCCGAAAACGATTACCGCGATTCCTGTGATTTTAAGCGCGCCCGCCGGCTCGCCGAAAGCGTAAACGCCTATCGCTACAGGTATTACCACCGACGAGTTGGTCGTCAGCGGCGAGACTATCGCCACGCGTCCGTGCGAAAAGGCCGCCTGAAACAACGCGAACCCTATTGCGTTGGTTATTATAATGCCCCATACCGCAAGGTTAGCGAAAATTTCCCGAAGCAAATGAACGGAGAAACTCTCGCCGGCGCCCGAAAGCGAAACGGTCGCCAATTTTATGAAAACCGTCCCAAGACCGAACGACAAACCCGCCGCCGCCGAAAGAAACGTCTCCGGACCAATTTTATCGGCGAAAATTCTGGCGCACGCCAAAGCAGTTACAACCGCAGCCGAGCAGATGACTACCGCCCACATAATATGCGGGCTTCCTGCAATCGGCGCGGACGCCCCTTCGCCGCCGCCGGCCTGCGACAAAATTACCGCGCCGGTCATCATTATCGCCGCGCCCGCCCATTCCGCCGCCGACAGTCTTTCCTTCAAAACGATAACGCCCGCAAGCATCGCTATGGCTACGTTTACGTTTACTATCGGCTGCACTAGAGATATTTCGCCCTCGTTGACGGCGAATAAAAAACAAATTCCGCCGGAAAGATCAATTATCATTCCCAAAAGCCAAATTTTGTTTTTCAACAGCGTCGCCGCTATCCGCTTCCACCCCGTTAAAGCCTCGGCCAAAGTTAATTTGGGCAGCTTAGCCGCCATGCCTTGTTTCTGCATAGCGCTGCCGACGCCGAAACCTAAACAGGCCAATATCGTCCATACAAGCCACATAAAAACCTCGCATTCGCGCCAAACGGCTCCCTCGCCCATTAAAAGAGAGTTTAACTTAAAAAACAAAAAGAGCAACGGCAAACAAAAAACTCTATCTTCCGGCCTGAGCCAATCCGTCCCCAGTTTTTTATGCAAAGCGGGGATGAGTCAGGAAAGAATCAGGGACGGGTAAGATTATTTTTTCGTTTTCGTTCACTTTCGCTTGTAAAGCGCCCTTACTTTGTTATATTTATAATCCCGTGAAAAAGTAGAAGGGTCGGCTTTGATTCACATTTGCGCATCTACGGTAAAATTGCATTTTACAGGCAGGCTGCATGACTAAGAAAACAAAGTATATCGTGGTTACGGGCGGAGTGTTGAGCGGTCTGGGCAAGGGAATCGCTACGGCGGCGATGGGAAACCTGTTGAAAAGCAGGCTCAAGGTCGTTCCTATAAAATGCGACGGCTACCTTAACACCGACCCCGGAACGATGAACCCAATTGAACACGGCGAAGTCTTCGTATTGGACGACGGCGGCGAAGTCGATATGGACTTCGGCCACTACGAGCGTTTTCTCGGAATTAAAACGAAGTTCGAGTGGAACCTCACGATGGGGAAAGTTTTCAAGCAGATACTCGACAAGGAGCGCAACGGAGACTATTTAGGCCGCACCGTGCAATATATTCCGCAGGTAACCGACGTTATAAAGGAGCACTTTAAAAAAATCGCAAAACAGGAAGGCGCGGATATTATTTTAATCGAAATCGGCGGCACCGTTGGCGACATGGAGAACGAGCTTTACCTTGAAAGCGTCCGCCAGCTCAAGCAGGACGTCGGCGACGAAAATATAGCGTTCGTGCATCTGACCTACATTCCGATTCCTTCCGGCGTGCACGAGCAAAAGACCAAGCCGACGCAGCAGTCGGTAAAACTTCTCAACGAGCGCGGCATTTGGCCCGACATTATTATTGCGCGCTGCTCCGAATACTTAACGGACGACATAAAGCGCAAAATAGCGCTGTTCTGCAACGTCGATAAAGACGCGGTAGTAACGGGATTGGACGTTTCGACGGTTTACCGCATTCCGCTGATATTCGACAAAGAGGGAATTCCGGAACTTTTGCATCAGAAACTCAAAATTTATTCCCCCCCGAACCTCGCCAAATGGCGCGCTCTTGTAGATAGGCTCGATAACGAAAAGAAATGCGAAGGCTGCCCGACTATAAAACTCGCGATTGCGGGCAAATACGTGCGGCTGCACGATTCCTACGCTTCCATACTGGAAGCGATTGCCCACGCCAAGGCGCACGTTGACGCAAATATAGACGTCGTTTGGATTGAAACGACAGACCTTGAGACCGGCGCGACGACGCTCGATAAAATGATGGAAGGCATCGACGCGGTGATAGTGCCGGGCGGATTCGGCAGCCGCGGCGTTGAAGGAAAAATTCAGGTCATACGCCGCTGCCGCGAAAATAATATTCCTCTGCTCGGAATCTGCTACGGAATGCAGCTCGCAGTCGTCGAATACGCCCGCAACGTCTGCGGCATAGGAAAAGCCAACACGACGGAGGTGCTGGCCGACAACGCGTCCGGCGTAACGGTAGAAGACCCGGTAGTCTGCATTCTGCCTGAGCAGCTTGAAGTGGTGCAAAAGGGCGCGACGATGCGGCTTGGCGGCCACGACGTTTATTTAAAGAAAGGTTCGCTGGCGGCGGAAATTTACGGCAAGGAAGTTATACGCGAGCGGTTCCGCCACCGTTACGAAGTCAACCCCGATTACGTCGCTACGCTTTCCAAAGGCGGCGGGCTGGTTTTCAGCGGTTACACGAAAGACAAAAAAATCATGCAAGTCATGGAACTGCCAGGTCATCCTTACTTTGTCGGCGCGCAGTTCCACCCTGAGCTTACAAGCAGGCTCGAAGCTCCGGCTCCGATGTTTTTGCGTCTGATTGAAACCGCGTTAAAACTGAAAACCAAAACGAACTGACGGCCGCCGTTTTATGAAAATAAACGAAGCGCTGGCGTGGCTTGCGTCCAAGGAGATGTTCGGCGTACGGCCTGGGCTTGACAATATCAACAGGCTGTTGGACGCGCTGGAGAGACCGGACGAATCTTTCGTTTCGGTTCACGTCGCCGGAACCAACGGCAAAGGCTCGGTCTGCGCTTTCGTCGAGCGTTCGCTGCGAGCCGCCGGATTAAAAACCGGCCTTTTTACATCTCCTCATCTGATAGACGTCAGGGAGCGCTTTCTCGTCAATTTCCGCTTTCTCGAAGACGACGCGCTTGCGGAAGCGCTTGACCGGACGAGAACGGCGGCGGAAAAGAACGGAATCGAAGCGACTTATTTTGAAATTACGGTCGCGGCGGCGGCGCTTGCGTTTAAGGCCGAAAAAGTCGCCGCTGCAATTATCGAAACCGGAATGGGCGGCCGTTACGACGCGACTACCGCGCTGAGAAACCGAAAAATCAACGTAATTACGCATATAGCGATGGATCATATGCAGTATTTAGGCGATACAGTTGAGAAAATCGCCATGGAAAAAGCCGGAACTATGCAGCGGGGCGTTCCCGCGGTAATTGCGCCTCAAAGCGAGAAAGCTCTTAAAACGCTTGCCGGTTTCGCGGCAAAAATCGGCGCGGAAGCGGCTTTTTTGCGCGCAGAGAAACGTCCGTCGCTTTATCGTTCGACCAATCTGCGCGGCGGAGAAAGTCATGCGGTCGTTCTGCCCGGCTCTCTCTCGTTGAAAGGCGCGCGCCAGTTCGACAATGCGGCGGCCGCCGTTGAGTGCATAACGGCCGGAAACCGCTTAGGCGTTTGGCGGGCTAACGACGACTCAATCGCCTTCGGACTGCAAAACGCCGTCTGGCCTGCGCGGCTTCAACTAGTTGCGACCCGCCGCCCTCATATACTATTGGACGTGGCGCATAATCCTGACGGAATTGAAGCGCTTACAAATTACCTTGACGATTTAAGCGAATATCCGCTCGATAAACGAGTCGGAATCATCGGCATTCTCGCCGATAAAGACGTAAAAAGCATGCTTAAGGCGCTGGAAAGCGTATTTTCTAAAATAATACTCGCCAAACCGCTTTCCGACAGAGCCTCGGAACCGTCGAAGCTGCTTGAATTTATTGCCGACAAAAGCAAAGTCGTTCTGGCGGAAACGCCATCGGAGGCTCTTTCTATTGCGAGAGCCGTCGCCCCGCCGGACGGGCTAATCGTCGCAGCCGGCTCGTTTTACATGCTCGGCGCCATTTGCCAGACGCTTGAAGCCGAAGGGACGCCGATTCGAGAGAAATTGGCGCGGCGGTAAAAAAATATTTCTAACTTTACATTTTTATCATTTTAAGCTATAAAATAATCGTATGAACGGCATATAAGAATTTGAGCGCAAAGCAAAAGAAGTCAAAACGGTGAAATTTGTTTACTCATTTTACGCAATGCGGAAATAACATATACATATCGGAGGAATACGCATGAAGAACGTGGATATTAAGGTTGAGAACAACATAATGACTATCACCGTTGACCTCGCCAAAGAGTTCGGTCCGTCCGCCAGCGGCAAAACCATTATAGTCGCCACCACCGAAGGGAACGCGGTTATTCCCGGTTACGAAAACACCAAAATAGGCCTTAACGTTTACAAAAAAAAGTAGAAATCAAAAAGCATTTCGACGACATTCGCGCTTTGAGCCGGTTCTAAAGCGCGTTATTATTTGGGATTTGCAAAGACAAACGCCTCCCTTAGGGAGGCGTTTGCTTTTATTGAAAAACCCAACAAAATTTATGGTTATTTTTTCTTGTCGGCGTCCACTTTTTCCAAATATCTGAAAATCGTCCGAGGATCCACGTCGAGAATTTCCGCGGTTTTGGTTCGGTTTTGGTCGTTCGCCTCAAGAGCTCTTAAAATATATTCTCTCTGCCATTCCTCTTTAGCCTCGGCAAGCGGTTTAATCGACAGATTTTCCCTTCTTTCCTCCGATATTCCCATATCTTCGGGCGAAACTAGAGCCTTGTCGCATAGGATTACTCCTTTTTTAACCGCGTTTTCCAGCTCTCGCACGTTCCCCGGCCAGCGGTAACGGCGCATGAGCGAAAGCGCCGAAGGACTGAAGCCTTTTATTTCTGGGCGTTTGTACTCGCTGGTATATTTGGCCAAAAAGAACCGCGCAATCAATTCGACGTCCTCTTTTCGGTCGCGCAGCGGCGGCAGATTGAGCGAAATTACGTTCAGCCTGTAGAACAAGTCTTCCCGGTAAGTCCCTTCCGCAATCATTTTTTCAAGGTCTTTGTTAGTCGCCGCGACTATTCGTATATCTACGTTTTCAGGTTTGGAGCCGCCGATGGGGACGATTACCCGCTCTTCAATTGCGCGCAGTATTTTCACCTGCAAAGTCAGAGGCATGTCGCCGATTTCGTCGAGAAAGAGCGTTCCGCCGTCGGCCTGTTTGAATTTGCCGATTTTATCGTAAAGCGCGCCGGTAAACGCCCCCTTTTTATGGCCGAAAAGCTCGCTTTCGAGCAAATTCTCAGGAATTGCGCCGCAGTTGACGACCACTAGCGCCCCGTTCTTTCGGTTCGACTTCTGGTGTATTTCTCTTGCGACAAGCTCTTTGCCGGTGCCGGTTTCGCCGAGCACAAGCACCGGAACGTCCACCGCCGCTATGCGCTCGATGCGTTTGTATATCTCCATCATTCCGGCGCACGAACCGATGAGAGAGCCGAAGCGCATTGATTGAATGCTGATAGACAGCTCCTCCACGTCGCGCTGAAGCTCCCGCACCAGAAGAGCGTTTTTAATAATCAACGCCGCCTGCGCCGCAAATATTTCAAGCGCTTGCAGCGTGTCGTGGCTGAATAAATTTACCACGTTGTTGTTGCCGACGTAAATTATGCCAAGCAGCTCGCCCGATTCTTTTATCGGGACGCACATAACGCTAGTCAGTTTTAGCGAAAGGACGCTCGCGCTGGTTTTAAACTCCTGATCCGACAGAGCGTCGGAAACGATAATCGGCTTTCCGGTTTCAATCACCCGCGAAATAATCGAGTCGGAGACGTACATGTCGGCGTTGCTTATAGTTTCGCGGTTTAAGTTGCGCGCCGCGGTAAAGTTTAGCCCTTGGTCTTCTTTACGCAGAATTAGAAATCCGTTCGCCGCGTTGGTAATTTCGATTATGCTGTCGATGAGAGTGTTGAGCAGCGTTTCGATGTCGTGCTTGCCGGAAAGTTTTTCCGTGAAAGAATACAGCTTGCGGTAGTTTTCGATTTCCGCAAAGCGCCGCTTCTCGCCGTCGCCCGATAGTTCGTCGTAAAGGTCGAAGACCAAATTGATTTGGCCGATGGTTACGTTGTCCTGATGCTTCAACTGCGCGCTTTTAATTTTCTCGCCGTTTATCAGCGTAATCCCCTTTTTGCCCGCCGCCGAAATTGTATAGTTTTTGTCGTCGTAAACTATTATCGCGTGGGTCTCCTCGACGGAAGGATGCTGAATACAGATGTCGTTCTCGTGGCTGCCCCCAATCGTCGTAATACGCTTGTAAATGCGGAAGACCTTGCCGCCTCCGTCGGGCGATTTGAACATGTTTAACAGGCTTGCCATAGCGCGATTCTCCGATTAAAATTCGTCGTCTTGCTCCGGACGCACGTCCGCGCCTAAGGCCGACAGCTTTTCCACGAGCTTCTCGTAGCCGCGCCACAAATGATAAATGCGCCGCACCGTCGTTTCGCCTTCGGCGACCAAACCGGCTAAAAGCAGCGAGGCGCTCGCCCGCAAATCCGTCGCCATTACGTCCGCGGCGGTGAGTTTTTGAACTCCTCTCACAAAAGCCGCGTTTCCTTCGATTTTTATTTCCGCGCCCATTCTCATCAATTCTAGCGCGTGCATGAAACGGTTCTCGAATATGTTCTCGGTTATTACCGAGACGCCGTCGGCCACGCACATCATAGCCATAAACTGCGCCTGCATATCGGTCGGAAAGCCCGGATACGGACGAGTGGATACGTTTACCGGCAGCAGTCTGTCAGGCCCCTGCACGCGGATGGTTCCGCCGCTTGTAGATTCAATCTTAACGCCGGCGTCCATCATCTTGTCGATGATCGGCAAAACCAAATCGGAAGAGGTTTCTTCTATTAAAACGTCGCCGCCGGTAATCGCCGCGGCAGCCATGTAGGTTCCGGTCTCTATGCGGTCCGGAACGATTTTATATTCGCATGACGTAAGCTCGCTTACCCCTTCGATAATTATCCGCGGCGTCCCTTCTCCCTCGATGTTCGCGCCCATCGCCTTGAGAAAATTCGCCAAATCGACCACTTCCGGCTCGCGGGCGCAGTTGTCCAGCACCGTAACGCCGTCGGCCACGCTGGCCGCTATTAGCGTCTGCTCGGTGCCGCCGACCGTCGCCATATCAAACGTAATGCGGGCTCCTTTAAAGCGTTTTTTGGGCAGCGAGGCAGAAATGTAGCCGTGCTTTATTTCTAGTTCCGCGCCGAGCTTTCTCAAAGCCATAATGTGCTGATCGACCGGACGCGCTCCTATTGCGCAGCCGCCCGGAAGGCTGACTTTGGCTCGTCTGAAGCGCGCCAGCAACGGGGCGAGAGCTATTACCGACGCCCGCATCGTTTTAACCAGTTCGTAAGGAGCCTTGCAGTTGTCCGCGTTCGACGCATCAACCGTAACGACCGAGCCGTCCTGCTCCGCTTTCGCCCCGAAGGTTTGAAGCAGCTTTACCGTCGTATTTACGTCCCATACCCGCGGCGCGTTGTCGATAGTTACCTTGCCGTTAGGCAGCAGAGCCGCGAATAGAATGGGCAGCGCGGCGTTTTTTGCGCCGCTTATTTTAACGCTCCCCGAAAGTTTTTTTCCGCCTTGAATTATTACTTTCTGCATAAACGCTTCGCGTTTTCTAATCTCGCAATACGGGTTTTACTTCGCGTCGCCGCGCGCGAATATCGAGGCGACGAAGCTCAACGCGTCGGTCGCGCTTCTGTCGTTGTACCCGTAATTCTTTATAAGTCTGTTCTTGATGACTTCTATCTTTTCCTGTTCTTCTCTGTCAACTACGCTGCTAACCAGGCTTGACAGCTTAATCGCGTCCTTCCTGTCTTCGAACAGCTTCAATTCCAGCGCGCGGTCAAGCCGTTCGTTCATGTGATAGTCGAAGTGCTTCCCTTCCAGCGCCAGCGCCGCGATGTAATTCATTATTTCGCGCCGGAAATCGTCCTTCTTAGACTCGTTGACGTCGATTTTTTCCTCGATGGAACGCATCAGCCTCTCGTCCGGCTCTTCCTGCGCGCCCGAGTACTTGTTGCGGACTTTCTCCTTCAGCACGTACGCCTTTACATTCTCGATATAGTTAGAGCACAGCTGCTTTATAGCGTCCTCGTCCGCAGAAATGGCGCGCTGCACCTCGTTCTTGACGATTTCTTCGTATTCCTGCCTTACCGCGGCCATAAGCTCGCGGTAGCGCTCGCGCTCCTTGTCGCTCGTGATAAGCGAATGGTTTTTCAATCCGCTTTCCAGTTCCGTCATTACCATGAAGGGGCTTAAGTATTTCTCCTTCGCGTGGCGCACCAGCGCGCTTGACAACTTATCCTGCACGTAGCGCGGCGAAATGCCGAACATTCCCTCGCGCTTGGCCTGTTTGCGAAGCTCCTTGACGGTTTCCTCGTTGAAACCCTGAATATTTCTGCCGTCGTACAACTTCATTTTTTGAACTAGCGTCATCGTTCCGCCGGGCATTTCTTCAAGCCGCGTCAATACCGCCCACATTGCGGCGACCTCGACGGCGTGCGGCGCGATGTGTATTCCCAGCTTCTTCTCGTTGAAGTCGCGCTTGTAAATTTTTATTTCCTGCGTCAGCTTCGTGATGTAAGGAACGTCTATTTTAACCGTTCTGTCGCGCAGAGCCTCCATAAATTCGTTATGCTGCAAGCGTTTGAATTCCGGCTCGTTGGTGTGGCCTATTATTACTTCGTCGATGTCGGTCTGCGAAAATTTCTTAGGTTTGATTTTATGCTCCTGACTCGCGCCGAGCAAATCGTAAAGAAACGCGACGTCGAGTTTGAGAATTTCGATAAACTCTATTATTCCGCGGTTGGCGACGTTGAATTCGCCGTCGAAGTTAAAAGCGCGCGGATCGCTGTCCGAGCCGTACTCCGCAATTTTACGGTAGTTGATGTCGCCGGTAAGCTCGGTCGAATCCTGATTTTTTTCGTCTTTCGGCTGGAACGTGCCGATGCCGGTTCTATCCTGCTCCGATAAAATAAGCCGCTTGACTTTTACGTGCTTTTGAATTACCGCCTCTAAGTCTCCTTCGTAACGCTTCAACAGCTCGCGGTAATAGTAGCGGCAAAGCGGGCAGAGTCCGCCTTCCGCGCGGTATTTATAAGGTTTTTCAGGGGCTTTGCGGGCGTTCAATTCTTCCAAGACGGCTTCTCTGGCCTCTTCCGGCAAAAGATGAAGAGGCTCCTCGTGCATGGGGCAGGGAAACTCTTCAAACGCTCCGTCCTTTCCTTCAATCAGCCACGAATAAGAATAAAGCGCTCCGCCGTCCGTTCGGGAGTATTCTTCCAGCCCTTTTTTAAGCAGGCGCGCCAGAGTTGACTTAGCGCTTCCGACAGGACCGTGAAGCAGAATGATGCGTTTCTCTATTCCGAGATGCGCGGCGGCGGCGGCCAGCAGCTCGACGAATTTGTCGATTGAGACGTCCAGCCCGTAAATCGCGTCGCGTCCGTCGCCTATCGGGTCGTCGAAGAAGTTATAATGTTTAAGCTGTTTGCGGAAATCGACGTAGTCGCCGGCGCCGTATGATACTATCATGTCGTAAACGCGCTGGTATGCGGTTCTTACGACGTCGGGCTTGTTGCGGCAAATTTCGAGGTAATCCTCGAACGAGCCTTCCCAGTTCGCGCTTTTAAACCTGTCGCCGTCAAAGGCAGACGCCGCTTTTTTCAGAATGTCTTTAGTAAAAGTCATTTAGCTCTCCGCGTTAAGGGTTAAAGCTCTTCAAACAGGATGCCGATAAATTTAACACACAAGTTGCCGGTTGTAAACGTATATATAAACCATGTATATAAACCATGCGGCGTTTCATCCGCAACCCCGCTGCGTTCCTGGGAAAAACAGAGGACGCCGCGGATAACCGCGGAGACTTTTTAAAATTTATTCCGCCTTTTTTAATAAACCCGCCGGGCGCACGCGCTCCGCAGCTTTTAATACAATTAATTAATTGGATTTAAATTGTGCGGCCGCAAACGGCCGAGTTAATCGTCGTAGGGAGGAACGCAGATTCCCTGCAGTCCGCTTTGCGTCATTCCAAGGCAGTTCCATCCTTCGGGACATTCGCGGTTGTCGGCGCAGGTTATCGCGCAAAAACTTTTGGTAAAATTGGGCTCGAACTTGACGCACGACTGCGTTCCGGGGCATTCGGCGTCGCAGCCGCAGTGTATTCCTCTGCCTAAACGGTCTTCAATCGCGCGGACGTCAATGTCGCGGACGCATCTTTTATGCGGAGAATTCCCTTTTTCGCATATAAAACCTTTGCCGCACTGCCAGTCGTAATCGCATTCGTTTTCGGCGTAAGGGCCGCAGGTGAAAACCGCCATCTGAGTCGATGGGCCGTAATAGCATCGGTAATCGTCGTCGCAGTCGTCGGACGCAAGGCAGTACGATATGCAGGCGTTTCCGCACACGGCGCCCTTGTCTATACAGCCGCAGTCCGCCGAGCAGCTCTCCATTATCCGCGAATGCTCCCCGTCCGGACATTGCAGACAGTCTTCGCAGGCGTCAACTTTGACGACCGCCGACGGCGGCATTACGTCCGTGAACGTCTCGATGTAAGCGGCGTATTTGCCCGCTGATAAAGGCGGAATTTTATAGGCGTAAGAATAGCTCCGCAAATCCTTCTCGCAACCGTTTTTACCTATAAAAGCGGAGGCGTTGAGCAAGATTTCTTTTGAAGCTTCGCTTACGTAATAACTCATGCCGGCGTATTTTAGGCAAACGGCGACGGCCGATTCCCCGGGCGCGACAAATAGGACGGCGGAGCTTCCTTCCTTTACGCGGTAAGGTCCCGGCAAAAAGTAAAAATACGGCAGCATCGAAAACGTCCACGCCTGCCCGCAATAACCGAACTCCTTTTCGGCTCCGTTCATGTCGGCGTTTATTTCAAAGTTGTAATCGCGGGGCTTCGCGCCCATCTCGAAGTCGAAATCGACGCACTGCGGATTTTCCGTCCAAGCCTGAGAAATCGTATCTTCGCGGTTCCTCGTCGGATAATCGCTTCCGTAAAAGCCGAACTTGTAAGAGTAACAAAAGCGCGCCCTATACGCCCCGTAGGGAACCTGTTTGCGCCTGTTGCAGCTCGCGACGTCGCCGCGCGGCGTCTCGCAGTTTTCGAAGTCGTACGCGGTTCCGTCCCATACAAATTTAGCCTCTCCGCCGGGTAAAATTTGTTTAACCATTTCTGCGGGCGCCTCGCACATGATTATTTCGCAAGCGTCCTCTTTGCAAGGCATTGTGCACGACTCGTCAAGCTCGACGACTTTTCCATTTGCGTCGTAAATCGTAAAGCCCATGCTTCCGAAGCCGATGGATTGATAATCCGCGTATTTCACGTACGCGGCGTCGATTCCAACGTTTTTAACGGTAATTCTAACCTCGCCGAGCGTTCCTTCGGCGTCTTTCTCCATTTCCTCAAAAATTTCGGCGTCAAACGCCTCGGTTTCTTCGGACGATTCCCATTCGTCAAAGTCGCCGCGGACGTGTTTGATTATCGGTTCCGTAGAACAGCCGCAAAAGCAGACAATTTGCGCAAATGCGGCGGCAAAAATAAATTTTCTTAAGGTTATCGGCGTCTTCACGTTTTTCTCCGTTGGCGTTGGAAGCTGCTTTCTCTTTTACCTTAATCTTAACTTAAAAGCAAAATCGGCGCCTTAAAATTTGTATTAATTAGTCAACAATTTCAGTTTGTTGCAGCAAAGAATCGGCAGAGCGTAAAGAAAAGCTGTCAAGTTCGTAAATTATTCTTTACGCAATTTATACGCCCGCAAATAAAGCTGCCTTTTAAGGCGTAAAAAAATTTGACGCCCTCGCCCGCGGGCCTTTGCGGCGTAAAAAGTAACACTTGACAAGTAAATCTATCGTTATATTCTGTTTCGGAGGCAAGAGACGGGGTAAAAGCCCCGCAAGGCCGCGCTTGCGGCTTTTTTCTAAACCTTTTAAAAGAGATGATAAGACATGAGCGATGACCACAACAACCCTAGTCAAGAATCCCCCCAACCCCACAATAAGAAACACATAGAAGAGCTCGAAACGGTCGCCATTCGCTTTTCCGGCGATTCGGGCGACGGCATGCAGATGACCGGCGATCAGTTCACTACGACGAGCGCAATAGCGGGCGACGACGTCGCGACAATGCCGGATTATCCAGCTGAAATCCGCGCCCCGCAGGGAACAGTCGCCGGCGTTTCGGGCTTTCAAATCTCGATGAGCTCCGACGAGGTTTACACTCCCGGCGATCAGCTGGACGTGCTTGTGGCGATGAACCCGGCCGCGCTCAAAGCGAACCTCAAAGATTTGAAACAGCAGGGCATCATCATTCTCAACAGCGACGCATTCAACGCGAAGAACCTCGAAAAAGCCGGTTACGCGGAAAATCCGCTGAAAACCGGAGAGTTGTCCGCCTACAAGTCGTTTGAAATCGCCATCAACTCGCTGACGCGCCACGCGCTTGAAGGGCTCGATTTAACCGCAAAGGAAGTTGACAGGTGCAAAAACTTCTACGCCCTCGGCCTTACGTTCTGGCTGTTTAACCGCTCGCTGGAACCGACGATGGAGTGGCTGAAAAAGAAATTTAAAGGAAAGCCGGTAATTCTTGAGGCAAACAAACGCGCGATGACGGCTGGATTCAACTACGGCGAAACGACCGAGGCGTTCCACACGTCTTACGTCATTAAAAAGAAGCGCCGTCCGCAAAAGCCGGGCACATACAGGCATATTACCGGAAACTCGGCCGTAGCGCTCGGTTTGGTAACAGCGGCGGCGCGCGCGGGAGTGAAGCTCTTTTTGGGAAGCTACCCTATTACTCCGGCCAGCGAAATTCTACACGAGCTTTCGGGGTACAAAAATTACCCGGTAATTACATTTCAGGCCGAAGACGAAATCGCCGGCATCGGCAGCGCGATTGGCGCGTCATGGGGCGGCAGCCTAGCCGCGACGACGACGTCCGGCCCCGGTCTGTGCCTTAAAAGCGAGTTCCTTAATCTAGCGGTAATACTCGAACTTCCGCTTATAGTTGTTGACGTTCAGCGCGGAGGCCCGTCAACCGGACTTCCTACGAAGACCGAGCAAAGCGACCTTGCGATGGCGATATGGGGACGCACCGGCGATTCTCCCCTTCCGGTAATCGCCGCGCTTTCTCCGGCGGACTGCTACTATGCGGCCATCGAGGCGGCGCGAATCGCGGTCAAATACATGACGCCGGTTATGCTTCTATCCGACAGCTATCTTTCAAACGGCGCGGAACCGCTGCGCGTCCCCGACAGTTTGGACGAACTGCCTGAAATTAAATGCAACTTCCGAACCGAACCCGAAGGATTCTTCCCTTATCTGCGCGACCCCGAAACGCTTGCGCGTCCGTGGGCGATCCCCGGAACTCCGGGGCTTGAGCACCGCATAGGCGGACTTGAAAAAGAGGACGTAACCGGCAAGGTCAGCTACCAGCCGCAAAACCACGAGATAATGGTCAAAGCCAGACAAGAGAAGATAAACCGCGTCGCCGCGGAGTACGAACCTCTGAAAACAAGCGGCAAAGAAGACGCCGAGCTTTTAATTCTCGGCTGGGGAAGCGCGTGGGGCGCTATTATGCAGGCGACCCGCGAACTGGAAGCCGAAGGCCGTTCCGTCGCGTGCGTCGTGCTGCGCAACATTTACCCGTGGCATCCGCAGCTTGGCGGCCTGCTTAAAAAGCACAAAAAAATTCTTGTGCCCGAAAACAACATGGGGATGCTGGCGCATGAAATACGCGCGCAGTATCTCGCGGACGTAATCTCCTACAACAAAGTTCAGGGGCTTCCGTTCAAAGTTGTCGAAATTAAAAACAAGGCTTTGGAAGTTTTGGGGAAATAACATGACTCAGCAAACAGACAATACAAACCCTGCCGGACTTGCCAGAAAAGACTTTTTATCCGATTCCGAACCGCGCTGGTGCCCCGGCTGCGGCGACTACGGCGTCTTCAGCGCCTTAACCAGCGTTCTGCCCAAACTGGGCGTCCCCCGCGAAAAAATCGCGATAGTTTCGGGCATTGGCTGCTCGTCGAGATTCCCGTATTACGTAAACACCTACGGTTTCCACGGCATTCACGGCCGCGCGCCCGCGGTTGCGACCGGGCTTAAAATCTCGCGCCCCGACCTGATGGTTTGGGTGATTACCGGCGACGGCGACGCTCTTTCAATCGGCGGCAATCACTTCATTCACATGTTCCGCCGCAAGAACGACATCAAAATGATTTTGTTCAACAACCAAATTTACGGCTTAACCAAAGGGCAGGCGTCGCCAACAACCCAGCAGGGAACGAAGACCAAAACGACGCCCTTCGGCTCAATCGACCTGCCGATACGCCCCATCACCATGGCGCTGGCGGCCGGAGCGACTTTCGTCGCCCGCGTTACCGACAGGGACATGCCGATGCTGACCGAAGTTTTGGAAGCCGCCGCAAGGCACCGCGGAAGCGCGCTAATCGAGGTTTACACCAATTGCGTCATTTTCAACGACGGAGCTTTCAAGCCGTTCACCGATAAAGAGACGAAAGACGAGACGACGATTACGCTCAAGCACGGCCAGCCTTTGATTTTCGGCAAAGACAAAGACAAGGGAATACGCATGCGCAATATGAGGCCGGAAATCGTCCGCATCAGCGCCGACGGCGTGAAACCCGAAGAGATAATCGTCCACGACCAGTACAACCCCGATCAAACCATGGCTTACATGCTTTCTCTGCTTCAGTATCCTCTTGAGCCGGAGCCGATGGGCATCTTCCGCCAAGTCAGCCTGCCGACTTACGAGGACGCCAACAAGTATTTGGAAGACAAAGTCCGCGCCAACGCCGGAGACGGCGACATAATGAAGCTGCTGCATTCGGGCAGCTCATGGCGCGTTGAATAGAAATTAAATATTAAAGCCGGCGAAAAGCCGGCTTTTTTTGTTTTAGTTCAAAACGAACTTATCTTTTTCGTACCTGCCGCGCAAAAAATCTATCGCGCCGGTTCCGTCCTCAAATTGCAGAAGAACGCATACTATCAACGTTTCTCCTTCGCCCTCCTCGGCGGCTTCCGCTGGACGCGCCGAGAACCGCTCCAATCCCAGAGCTTTCGCGCCCTTCAATTTTTTGCCGCCGGATATTGCCGCAAAGTTTTCTTTTCGCTTGAAGCCCGAAAAGCCCGAAGGAGGCGCGAAATTCTCGTCGTAAACGAACAGAAGATTGTCGGCGGCCTCGCCCAGCGCGGTCCGCGGCTCCTCGAACTTTTTAAAGCGCATCTTAATCGACGCTTTCCCGTCTTCGCGTTTGGACTTTATATATAGCGTCTGAGGCGTTTTGCCGTCGGGATTAAGCGGCGAAACAATATAATATTTCCCGCCTTCGGTCGTTCCATCAATTTTTACTAAAGTCGGCGTTTCGATTTCAAACGGCTTATACGGCCTTTCCTTTCTGAACTCGCGGTAGGCTCTGCCCGCGCCGACCAGCGCTACGTCCGAGTAGGGCGTTTCCTCTCCGCCGGTCTTTCCAGTCTCCGTCAAAACAAGCGGCAGCTTCAGCGGGGCTATTCTCAACTTTTCAATTCCTGGGGGCTCGCCTTCAAATCTGTAGCCGTACACCGCGTAAATCTCGCCGCCTTTTCCGTCTCCGTACGCCGAAGCCGCGTCAGCCGGGCAGCTTATAAGCCGTCTCTCACCGTCTTTAAACGGCGTCTCTTCCGCGATTGCGCCTTTGACGCAGCTTTTTCCCGAAAGAACGTCCTCGCCTTCGGGCGTTTTAAAATCGAAGCGCAGCCAAAATTTTACTATTGTTTTGCCCGATATATTTTTCAACGCTCCCGCAAGGTTCGCCGCGCCCGCGTCTCCCTGCGTAATTTTAAGGGCGGCAAAACTTATTATCGGATGCGGAAACGCCGTTCCGGCGGGAAGTTTCCAATTCCATGCGTCGTATATGACGCGGGGTTTCAGCGAGCCCGTTTGGCGGAACGCCAGCGGAGGCTCTTCGGCGGCGCCGCCGCATATGAAGAAATCGGCTTTGTCGTAAGAAAACCGGAGGCGCTGAAAATTTTTTCCGTGAAGCGTTCGGCAGGCTGTCTCTATTGTCTCGCTCTTTTCGGGCTGCGGCAGAAACTCCGGCCAAACGTCGAACAGCTTGACCTTTTTTAATTTGTCCCACGCCGCCGCGTCGTTCCCGCGGCAGCCGCACTCTAATATCAGCGCGCAGAGCGCCGCAATTCCCACTCGGACGCAAATTGAATTTTTTTTCACAAAGGGACGCTTCCGCTTCCGCAAGTCTTCGCTTTAAATCATTTTAACCGGCTTAAGCTTTCTTTTCAGCCCGAACATGTCCTTTATCATCTTAAAACCGTCCCTGAACGGCCTCAGCTTGGATTCGTCCGTTTCGCGCCGCAGATGGCGTACGCTCATCTCGCCCATCTTTCCCATCATCGTTTGAGCCGCCAGAGCCCACAGCGTCGGCGTAAGGTAGTCGGCGTGCCCCACCGAATTGGCGATATTGCGGACGAACGAGCCTTTCCATAGTTTGAGAGCGCACTGCGGATCGGTCGTTTTGCAGCCGTAAAGGGTTTTGGCGATCGCCCGCAGCAGTTTGTCGCCGCCGCGCGCGCTTCGCCTGTCGTCGGCCTTGCGCCGAATGCCGTTAAGCAGGTCTAGGTTGTTTTCCTTCATAAAGTCCAGCATCGGTTCCAAATCGTCGGCAATAAATTGTCCGTCGCTGTCTATCGTCGCCACGTAGCTGCCGCGGGACGCCATAACCGCCGTTTTAATCGCTTCGCCGTAACCTTGATTTTCGTCGAATCGCAAAACCAGCATCCGCGCCTCGTCCGCCGCAAGCTCGTTTAAAATATCGTAGGTTCCGTCCGAGCTGCCGTCGTCAACGACGATGATTTCAAACGACTCGCACAAATAGTAAAGCGCTGCGAGCCATCCTTTAACGACGCTCTCAATTCCGTGCGCCTCGTTGAAGCATGGCGCGCAAAGCGATAAAGAGGGAAACCCCGTTTTATGCCTGAAAATGTCGGGGCCGTCCAAGTCAACCTCCGTTTTTACAGAGCCCTTCAAATGCGGCAGTCGCCGCAAGCCCTTCGGCTAGAGCGGTTTGCGCCGTAAATCCAAGCCGCGCCGCAAGAGAGACGTCGGCGTATGCGACGGCTAGTTCGTCGTTTCTAGCCGGAACGCAGGCACGGTTTAGTTTGCGACCCGCCGCCTTTTCAATCGCGTCGAGAAGATCGGAAAGCGAAGTAGGAACGCCTGTGCCTACGTTGAAAACAAGCCCGTCGGCCTCGCTGGAAAAAAGCGCGAATTCAAACGCCGCGGCGGCGTCTTCCACGAACAAATAATCGCGCAGTTGAGAGCCGTCTCCAAACGTCTCGAAAGTTTCGCCTTTTTTTATTTTTTCTAGCGCGATTTTAATTACTCCCACCTCGTCGGAACTCCTTTGACCCGGCCCGTAAACGTTGAAAAGCCTCAATATCGAATATTGTATTTTTTTTTCCGCGCAAAGCAACTTCGTAATTCTTTCGCCCGCCAGCTTGCTTGCTCCGTAAACCGATAAAGGCTCCGCGGCGTCGGTTTCTTTCAAGGCGCGCGCTCTTTCGGGCTCGGCGTAAACGGCCATAGACGACGCGAAAACGAACCTTTTAACCGCGCCCGGCCTTATGCGCTCAAGCGTCATAGCCGTTCCTACTACGTTGTTCAAACAGTCGTGCGCCGCGTTCTGGCCGCTTGCTCGCACCGAAACTCTCGCCGCCAAATGCGCGACCGCGTCCATTCCCTCAAGCGCCGACTCCGCGTCCGCCGCGTTCGTCGCGTCTCCTTTAATAAACTCGGCTCCCTGCGGAACATTTTCAATCCGTCCGACGCTCAAGTTGTCGAGGATTCTAACCTTCGCGCCGCGAGCTAAAAGCCTTCTTGCGAGCGCAGAGCCGATAAACCCCGCCCCTCCTGTTACGAGGACGGTTTTTATTTCCATTTTTATCCGAAGGGATCTTCGTTCGGGAAATTAATAATTCCGCCGGGAGCGACCAGCGAGTTTATAATCCGTCCGCCGTTCAGCGGCGCCCTTGAATACGGCATAACCACGCTTCGTATAAGCTCGCCGGCGCCCTCGACCTGCGCTTCCTGCATGACGACGCTTTGATAAATCTTAGACTCCGGCGAAACGGCGGCGTCGGACGCTGTGTAAGAGCCGCTCGCGCTCAAAAGGTTAGCGCGCCAGTAATCGATAGGAGAGTTTACGTTGACGTCTATGGTTACCGCTTCGTCGTGCATGACCGGCTTGTTGCGTTTGAGCAGTTCCGCCAAAAGGTCGGTCATCCCTTCGGGTCTGCGGTCTTTGCAAAACTGAGCGACGCTCGGATCGAACAGATAAATCCCGACTCCTTTAATGGCGGTCTTAGGCTTGGCCGGTTTCTCCGCGACGCGCACCACGTCGCCTTCGTCGTTGGCTTCTATGCAAAAATTTTCGCGCACGGCGCGCATGCTTTTTTCGTATCGCGACGCGATTACGGAAACCGCGCTCGTCTTTTCCATTATCTTGAGCATTTTGCGCAGTCCGGCGGGTTTTGCGACGAAATAAATATCGCCCAGAGCGACGAAGAACGGCGTCGTAAATTTACAAAAGTCCAGCGCCTTCATTAGCGCGTCAACATGCCCGGCGGGCGGATATTGCGCGTGCTGCATAAGAGCGGCGGCCGAGGGCGGTTTAAGTTTGTCGGGCGGTTCGTTTATGCTCTTCCGCGCTCTGGCTTTCAGCTTCGCGTCCGCAAGCCTCACTCCCGCGGCGAAAGCGTCCTCTATAAGCGACTCTTCCGCTTGATTATCGACTATATGAAACTTACGGAAACCCTCCATATAAAAGGCCGCGGCCTGAAGTCCGATAAGCGGAACGTCCCGAATCGGAAGAAGCGCCTTGGGCGTCTGCACGCCGCCTTCCCGCATTCTGGTTCCCGCCCCCGCCGCTAAAATGACGACCGGAATTTCTTCCGGTTTATATAAATTAACGCTCACAATAAACCTTTCGGACGAACAAACCGTTGATAATAAAATAATACTATACGAGTTTTATTTTTAAAGTAAAATCGGCCTCTCCGCCAAAAAATGAGCGTTATTTTTTCTTTCTTTATAATGTCGGCAAAAAATCGAACTAGTATTAATAACCCGCAAATTGCGCGCTTCAAGTTTTAAGGATTCATTCCGCCGGCAAAACCAGCATGTCCACAGGCTGCCCGGCGTCGGACGAAATCGCGGGTTTCATATCGTTTTTTTCTTCAAACGTTTCGGCGTCAAACGCAAGAATCGCTTTCTGGGTGGCTACGAAGAAGAGTTTGTTCGCCGCGTCGGCCTTTACGTCGTTCGCGTCCCACGCGGAATTATCGTAAACGTCTTTAATAAATTCGCCGGCGTAAGGGTTGAACGCGCAGACTTTTACCGTGAAATCTACCTTTGAAATAATAGCCAGCGCCCGCGTTTCGTCGTAAACGGCGAAATCCACTATTCCGCCTGAAAGAGCCTTTTCGCTTATTATACGCTTGACCGTCGTCATAGACGCAGGGTCTATCGTCCATATTCCCGCCTCGCCCGCGTCGGCGGAGTAGGCGTTTTCGCAAATGTTTACGTAAATCAGCCCGCCTATCACGCGCATATCGCCGTTAGGGTTGCGCGCTGGCAGTTGAATTCCTTGAACGCCGTCCCGCGCCGGGTCGGCGTCTATGAGCTCGTCCGTTTCAGGGTTGATTACGGCCAGAAAACTCGTTCCGTAAGGGGCGTAATACGCCGTGGAATCGAGAGCCTGAACCTGCGCAAAAACCTTTCCGCCAGCCATAATCATTCCGGCAATCTCCGGCAGGCCGTCTTTGTCGTCCGCAAACGCGCTCAGATCTATTCCTTTTATCTTTTCTCCGCTTTCGGCGTCGTAAACGGCTATTTCGGGGCTCGCCAAACCCGAAACGTAAATTTTGCCCGGCGCGGCCTTTAGCGCGTACTGCGCGTTAGTTTTGCCGTCGCCGACAAAGATAGTCTTTTTCACCGCGACCGAGCCGGTCGAAACGTCGAGAATCGTAACTTTATCAGCGCCCATGCGCTCGATTACGAAGGCGGAGCCGCCTCCTCCCGCAAAAGCGGCGTCGGTATGAAGCGACGGAATTATAATTCGCTCGGCGCCGAAAGCGCCCGACTCAATCGGGTAAAAGCGCGTCGAGGCTTTATCGACGAAGTTAGTGAAATAAACCAAAAGACCGGCGGCCGGTTTTGCGCTCTCTCCCTCGTCTTCGCTTTCAAGCTCGCTCTGTATCTCCGCTTCCGCATCGAGTTCGACCTCGGTTTCCGTTTCGTTTTCAAACTCTATTTCGGTTTCTGCAGGCTCTTCTTCGACCGCCTCCGTTTCGCTCTCCGCGGGGCTCTCTTCGTCGTATTCGGACTGCGTTTCTTCCGCGGGTTCATCTTCGGCTTCAAACTCCGCGGACGTTTCAGCCTCAACCTCGCTTTCAAGCCGGCCTTCTAGTTCGGCTTCCGCGTCAAGCTCGCTCTCGCTTTCGGCTTCGCCTTCTATCTCGGCGGAGCCCTCTTCTAGTTCGTTCTCCGAATCCGCGTCAGATAAAACGATTTCGTTTTCGGTTCCGGAGCAGCCGGCAAAATTAGACAAGGCTGCGACGCCAAACGCCGCGGCAAACGCGATAATAAAAGTTTCTTTTTTCATAATAAATCCTCTTTTAACCGTAAGATAAAAGTTAAACGCCCCCCGCGCGTAATTATTTTGCGTTATTTAATTTTACGGCGGCATGCTCTTTACCTATCCCTTTTCCGCGAAGGATAAGATATAAACCGGTCTCAAAAGGTATCCTGGCTTGCAGATCGACGCTTCCGTCCGCCTTCCCGGCTTTCGCCAGTGGCTTTCTCTGACGGTCGCTCCCTGCTCACAGTGGCGGGACCGCAACGGATTTAAACCGTGTTTCCCTTTTCCGTTCCTCGCGGAACGGAAGAGACCATGCGACTGTTCGTTATATATCCGCCCTGCGGCGGATTTGTCAAATCAATATTATTCGGCGCAAAACGCCGCTGACCGAAGTAATTTTAGGCCGCTTTTTTATCGTTTCCATGGAAAAGAGTAAACAGCGCCGGAATAAGCAGCAGCGTAAATACCGTAGAAACGGCCAAACCGCCTACGACCGCGCGCGCAAGCGGAGCGTTCGACTCGCTTCCCTCGCCGATGCCTATCGCCATCGGCATCAAGCCAAACAGAGTGCAGGCGGTGGTCATCAAAATAGGGCGCAGCCTTATGCGTCCGGCCTCGACGGCGGCGTCGAATACGTCGCAGCCCTGTTTGAAAAGATTGTTGGCGAAATCCACCAGAAGAATGCCGTTGCTGATGACTATGCCAACCATCATAATAATGCCCATGTAAGCGTTAATCGACAGCGGAGTACTAGTTATATAAAGCGTCCAAACGACTCCGATTAACCCCATTGGAACGGAAAACATGATGATAAACGGCTCAAGCAGCGAGTTGAATTGCGAGGCCATGGTCATGTAAACCAGCATCAAAGCAAGCAGTAAAGCCATTAATAGGCTTTTGAACGACTCCTTTTGCTGCTCGCGCTGCCCCGCCATTGTTACCTCAAAACCCTGCGGCAAAGCAAGCCCGGCAAGTTTAGATTCAATCTCTCCGGCGACGTCGCCAAGCGGCCTGCCTACTACGTTCGCCGTAACCTTTACTATTCGCTGCTGGTACTTGCGGTCGATTTGAATCGGCCCCGCCGCCCCCTCCACTTTGGCGATGGTGCGCAAATCGACTATCTGCCCCGTTTTTGAGAAAAGCGGCACGTTTTCCAAGTCTTCTATCGAGTTGCGGTTTTTTTCTTTAAAACGCACGACGATGTTGTACTCTTTGCCCGTAATCGGATCGGTGTAAATGCTCGGCATATTTACGCTGCCGGTAATAGAAGTCAGTATCGTTTGCGCGGCGTCCTTTACCGTAAGCCCCATCCTCGACGCAAGATCGCGGTCAACTTTGACGTCGAGTTCGGGGTAATTGTCCTCGCGCGAAATGCGTACGTCCGCCGTCCCTTTGACGTCCTCGACAATTCCCTGAATCGTCCTCGCTAATTTGCCGGACTCTTCAAAATCAAACCCGATAATCTGAACTTCGATCGGATTTTCGGAACCAAAGTTTAAAATTCGGTTCATCATTCCGCCCGTTGAAAAATAAACTTGAACGCCCGGCATTTTACCCGCGAGCTTTTTGCGGACGATTTCGACCGCTTCCAAATCGCTGAACGGCCGCTTTTCGGGCGAAACTAGACTTACCCTGACGTTGGCTGCGTGAGGACCCGGGTTGCCCGACCACATTCCGCCCGTTCCCGACGCTCTTACGCCGGAGTCTTGAGTTATAACCGAGACGTTTTCTTTGCCCAGCGCGTCGTAAACCGTTTCCACTATTTTATTCGCCGCCTCGTTTGTGTCTTCTACTCTCGCGCCGACCGGCAGCTTGAGGTTTACGGAAAACTGGCTTTCGTCCGTCGCCGGGAAAAACTCTGAGCCGACCTTGCCGAACATGAGCGTCGATAAGACGAAAATGATCGCTAGAACCGCTATAGTGGCGGCGCGTCTTCGCAGAACCCAGCGGAGA
This sequence comes from uncultured Myxococcales bacterium, assembly GCA_964400725.1. Classification (GTDB taxonomy): domain Bacteria; phylum Myxococcota_A; class SURF-8; order SURF-8; family CAYNVS01; genus CAYNVS01. The sequence continues at coordinate 101,847 of CAYNVS010000004.1, read as the reverse complement.
AGGCGTGCGTAAAACTCGTCCATCAAGTCGAACATCCGCTTCCACCGCGCCGCGATTCTCTCGCTTAATTTCGCCGAAGAAAGAGACGGGTCCGACTCGTTTTCAACGAAACGCTCGCACAAAATCGGAACGACGGTCATAGAGACGAAATAGGAAGCCGTAAGAGAAAAACCTATCGCCAGCGCGAGCGGTATGAAGAGCGGTTTCGCGATTCCCGTTAAAAAAACGACCGGAAAGAAGACCGCAATGGTGGTAAGCGTGCTTGCAAGAACCGGCATAGCGACTTGATTGGCGCCTTCCAGCGCCGCCTGCGAGGCGGTCGTAAAATTTTTTCGGTTTCGGTAGATGTTTTCCAAAACGACGATTGAATCGTCAACAAGTCTGCCGACGCCTAGAGCCAGCCCTCCTATCGTAAAAATGTTTAGCGTCTGTCCGCCGATAAAATAAAGCATTATGAACGTCGCCATTATAGACAGCGGAATCGAAACGGCGATGATTACCGTCGAACGGAAAGTCCTCAAAAAGAAATAAATTACCGCTATGGCGAGAACGGCGCCCATAAGAGCCTCGTGAATAAGGCTGTTGATTGAGTTGCGTATGTACTGGCTTTGGTCGAATATAGGCTCAAGTTTTACGCCTTGAGGCATTCCGTAAAGTTTGGGCAGCGCCTTGCGCACGGCATCCACCACCTCGATAGTATTGGCGCCGGGCTGCTTGCGCACGAACAGAGAAACGCCCGACTTGCCGTTTACGCGGACGATGTTGCTCTCGTCCTCGCCCCCGTCCTCCACCGTCGCTACGTCTTTAAGATAAACCGGCGATCCGTTTTTCGTCGCCTGCTTAACTATTATGTCGCCTAACTCATCGACTTTGTCTATTTGAGTCTGCGTGTAAAGGTTATAGTCTATCTTGCCGACTTTCATGCTGCCCGACGGCATTAAAAAGTTGGCGCTCGAAATGGCGCCCGATAAATCGCTCGTCGAAATTCCGGCCGCGACCAAAGCGTCTCTGTCGGCCAAAACGTTGATGCGCCTTACCAAACCGCCGAATATGTTGGCGTTTGACACGCCGTTGACGTGCTCAATCTGGGGGCCTATCGTATTATAAGCCAAATCGTACATCTGCCGCGAGTCAAGGGTATCGCTTGAAAGCGCCAAACCTATTACGGCCATGTTAGTAACGTCGAGCTTGATAACGAACGGAGACTGCGCGCCCGACGGCAGAGAACTCATAATTTGCTGAACGCGCTGAATGCAGTCGGAGGCTCCCACGTCAACGTTCGCGCCCCAGTCGAAGTAAGCTCTAACCGTTGAAATTCCCTGTCTCGAAGCGCTTTCGATATAAGCGACGTTCGGAACCGAGGAAATCGCCCGCTCAAGCTGATACGTAATCGAGGCCTCAACGTCCTTCGGCCCCGCGCCGGGGTAAACTACGCCGACGACGACGACGGGGAAAGTAAAATTCGGGAATAAATCGACCGAAATTTTATTCAACGAAACGTATCCAAGAACGACCGCCGCAATCGCGATCATAAGAACGGCGACTTTGTTTTTGAGCGCTGTGCGGGTAAGCATTGGTTTCTCCGTCGAGGCGTGGATTTAAAATTCAGCGCGCAGGCTTAACCGTTTTAACTTCGGCGCCGTCCTTAACCAAGTCGCGGCCTACGGTAATTATTTCCATTCCTTCCGCGACCCCGGATAAAACCTCGAATCTTCCGTCGTTCAAAGTTCTGCCCAAAGTGATTTTTATCTCTTTGGCCTTGCCGTTTTCGACCGCGTAAACGAAAATTCCGTCGGCTCTGCGAAGTATGGAAAGAGGATCCAGCGCGATGATTCCGGCCGCTTTTTCCACCACTATTTCGACCCTTCCGAACATTCCAGCCTTGAGAAAATTCTCGCCCGCCTCTTCAAATCGAATTTCAATATCTAGCTTGCGCGTAAGCGGATCTAAAGCCGGAGCGATTCTGGCTATTTTCCCTTTAATTGGTTTATCCTCAATGCCGTTTAGAAGCATTACCGCTTCTTTTCCTATCTTCATATAAGGCGCGTCGGGTTGAGGAACGCTCGCTATTCCTTTGACTTTATCGAGATTTCCAATGGAAAACAACGCTGGGCCGCTCGTTCCGACAAGCGCGCCGATATCCACTCCGCGCGAAATGACGTAACCGTCCATCGGGCTGGTAATTTCTGCGTAAGAGGCTTTGGTAACGGCCAGCTTGCGGGCGTCGCGGGCGTATTGAAGCTGGGCAGAGGCCGATTTGAAGGCGTTTTTCGCCGCGTCAAGCTCCGCCTGCGAAACGAAATTTTTCGCCGCGAGAATTTCGACGCGTTCGAGATTGAGCTTGGCGTTGTCGTACGCCGCCTGCGCCGAATCGATCTGCGCGTCCGCAAGAGCGATAGACTGCCTCTGCTCCTCGCTTTCAACCGTCGCAAGCCGCTGGCCTTTTTTTACGCGGTCTCCCACGTCGGCGTATATCGCCGCCACGTATCCCGCCGCCTTAGACAAAGCGTTAGTCTGCGCGTACGGAATAAGGGAAATAAGATAAGAACGCTTAAACTCGACGTCTTCCTTCGCTGCGATTGCGGTTACCGTCTGCGGAATTTTTTTTACGTTTTTTTTCTCGTCGCTTTTTTTTGCGCAGCCGAATGCCGAAGCGGCGGCCAGAGCCGCCATCGTCAGGAAAACGATTTTAAAATAACCGGCTTTCATTCTTACTGCCTTTCAAATTCAATTGAGCGGCCGCCCGTATTCTCGGCGGCCTTTCCGTTGAAAAAGTCTTTCGTTTACCGACTGGTAAAAAATATAATATTTGCAAAGAATTTTGCAACTATTTTACAAATACCGCAAAGCGCCGGAAAGCTCCGACATGTACGCGCCAAATCGATTAAATGCGACGTAAATTATATAAAGTTTTTAAATCCGCCGCCGCCGTTCGTTCAGTATTTAATGAAAAAACCGCTTTTACGCATTTCCGCGCGTTATTTTACTTTACATTCAAACGATTGTCATAAAAACGAGAAAGGCTTTAAAAAGCGAGGCTCCGATTTTCAACTCTTTTAGAGACAGCAATATCGCTGTGTTGCGCGTTTAGCTCTAAAAATATCATTTTGAGAAGTTTCGCCGTTTCTTTTAATAAATTTTTGCGTTTCAGCTCTCGGAGCTTGACAAAGAACATTTGAAATTTTACAATTTTTTCAAGGTCGGAAGGGTATCGTCCTTTTCCGCCTATGCTTTGGTTAGCGGAAATTATTTTAAAATAAGTCGAAGATACATTAACCGAAAGGAGAGAATGATGACCACGCTTAAAGAGGCTTTAAACCTTTTTCTTAAGGAATATCCCAAAGAAAAGGCTTTGTCCGAAAGAACTTTGTCCGCCTACGAAAAAGATTTATACCAGTTTCTTGAAGTGTGCGACGCCGCCATGTCCATCAACGAACTGGGCCCCAACCACGTGAGCCAGTTCGTCGAGTGGATGCGCGAAGGAGACTTCACCGACGCTTCGATTAAACGTAAAATAGCCTCTCTCAAGGTCTTCTTCAATTACCTTGAGTTTAACGATCACATTACCGTAAGCCCGCTGCGCAAGGTTAAAATCGCGTTTCAGGAAGAGCGCAATCTTCCCGACGTTCTTACTCCCAAAGAGGTCGGAAAGCTCCTTATGTCGCCTTCCAACAGATTGAAGAAAGTTGAAGAAGAGCTGAAACGCAACCCCGACGACGACAAACTCAAGCGCCGCTGGTTCTTTTATCTGCGCGACCGCGCCATTTTAGAGCTGCTTTACAGCACCGGAATGCGCATCGGCGAACTCTCCATGCTAAACGTTGACGACGTCAATCTGCGCGACAAAACCGTACGCATTATGGGCAGAGGCGACCGCGAGCGCACCGGATACATAGTTTCCGACGACGTGAAAAAACTTCTCAAGGCGTACATAACCGTACGAATCAAGACCGGAACCAAAGACCCGGCGCTCTTCCTCAACCGGAAGGAAACGCGCCTTTCAATCCATTCGATTGAAAACATTTTCCGCAAGTACGTCCGCCACGCGAACATCGGCCGCCACGTAACGCCGCACGCGCTCCGCCACACCGTCGCCACCATGCTGCTTAAAAACGGAGCCGACATCCGCTTCGTGCAAAGCCTTCTCGGCCACGCGTCCATCACAACTACGCAGGTTTACAGCGAAATGATAAACGTTCCGCTGAAAAATCCCTTGAAAGACGCGACAAGCCACTCCTCGTTGGAAATCGACGACGACGACGACGATTTCGACGGCGACAAAGAATAAAATTCGTCTAGCGCAAGTTATCGCAATTACGGCTCCTTCGGCGCTCCGAGGGAGCCTTTTAATTTTGATTAGAACTAAAATAATGAAAAACGTTTTTACAAGGCTTGGACGCGGAGAAAGCGCCGGCGCGGCTCTTTTAATGGGCGGCAACGCGGGCGACCCGGCCGCGGCTATGAAACGAGCCGAGCGCTCGTTGAACGAGCAAGGAGCTGAAATTATATCGGCAAGCTCGACGTATAAAACGTCCCCCGTCGGCGTAACAGACCAGCCCGACTTTCTTAACCGTGCGTATCTTATCCGCTCGGCGCTTTCGCCCTTCGAGCTGCTAACTCTCTGCCTGCAAATCGAGGCGTCGCTTGGAAGAACGAGGCCGGAAGACGGCTCGAAAGCCCCGCGGGAAATCGACATCGACGTTCTCGACTACGACGGGCTCGTTTTTTTAAGCCCGGCCCTTTCGCTGCCTCACCCGCGCCTTCATTTAAGAAGGTTTGCGCTCGTCCCGCTTATGGAAATCGCTCCGCAGTGGCGGCATCCGGTTTTTAATAAAACCTGCGCCGAGCTTCTGGCCGCGCTGCCCTACGCCGATAAAGTCGAAAAAATTGATTAAAGCAAATCCATAGGCTCGCCCGCAAGCTCGTACGCGTCGGCGAAAGCCTTGTTGAATAAATATTCCCTGGCCTCGACGGCGGCTTCTTCAAGGCGTTTGCCTTCGACGAGAGCGCAAAGCAGCGCGCTGGAATAATGGCAGCCGGTCCCATGAAGTTCCTTTGGCCGTTTGTAATCGTGCGGCAAATCAACCTCTATGCCGTACCGCGAAATTATTTTTTCTCCGCGGCGCGCGTCCTCGAACTTGATTCCTTTAATTAAAACCGCGCTAAGCCGTCCATTAGCGATTTGCGGCATTTCAAAAATTTCGCGAAAGGCTGCGTCGCCGAAAAGACGCTCCGCCTCCGACTCGTTCGGCGTGATTACGGTAGAAACCGAGAAGAGATTTGCCGGCATCCAGCGGTTGAAATCGCTCGCAACCAACGGCTGCCCGCCGCTTGCGCCGAGCACCGGATCGCATACGACTTCGCCGCCAAACCCTTTCAACGTTTCTTTTATTATTTCCGCCGTCGGCTCGTCGGGAACCAGCCCTATTTTAACGCCCGCAACAGGCGCGACCGCGAAAAGTCTCGCAAGCTGGTCGCGCAGCAATCCTGCATCGGTCGGTTTTACCGCCTTTACTCCGCCCGCGTCTTGAGCGGTTAGGCAGGTTATCGCGGCGAACGGTTTAAAGCCGCGCTCGGCGAAAACTTTGACGTCCGCGCATATTCCCGCCGAGCAGAGCGGATCGAAGCCCGCGATTGTTAGAAGTATCCGCCTTTGTTTCATTCGCTCAGGGAATTTCCACCTTGAACAGCTTGCGCCCAATAACCAGAATGGAGCCGGACGGAAGCGGCGTGTCTTTTGTAACCCGCACGTAAGTTCCGTTGGACGAACGCAAATCCGATAGAATGATTTGGTTGTTGTTATTGGTTATTCTGGCGTGGCTGCCCGAAACGAAGCCGTCGGTGGAAAAAAGTATATCTCCGCGTTCGCGCCCTAGAGTTACAAACTGCCCCTTGAGAAGATACTGTTCGGCTGCGGTGCGCTGGCTGGTGATGCGAACCAGCTTACCCCAGATTCTATCCCTCGGCGAACCCCAAAATATAGTTCCGTCCTTGCTTGCGGCCTCAGGAATCGTCTCGAAGTCGTCGGGCGCAAGATACATGAGCACTTGCAGTCCCATGCGGATAATGTCGCCGGAATAAACCGGAACGTCGCCTGTAATGCGGACAAAAACGCCGTTTAAGCTGTCTTCGTCGTGAGCGAAGACTTTGCCGTCTTTAACGTAAAAAGTACAGTGCAGCGGATTAATGTACTGGTCGTCGGATATTACGATTTCGCCCGACTCGCGTCCGAGCGTCGTTTTTTCAAGAAGGTTGTAGCGGTTTCCTTCGCGTCCGGCGGGATCGAGCATGACGAGTTTGCCGAACGTCTTGACGACGGCCGCCGCGTCCTGCGGAGCCATGAACATTGTTCTGCCGACCTTTTCCGCAATTGGAGCCGCCGTCAAAGGCGCGCCGCAGTTTCCGCAAAATTTGTCGCTGGCGAGAATCGGAGCCCCGCATGAAGGGCATCCGGGCGTTTTAGGTTTGCTTTGCAGCTGGGGCGTTGCGTGGTCGGAGAAGCGGAGCGGATCGTTTTTCGCCAAAATTTTAGGCTGCTGCAAAAGCGCTTCTTCCTTAACCGCCGGCTCGACCGGAAAGCTGTTGCGCACTATTTCAACCGGCGCGTCAACCATGTTGATGGTCGGAACTTCGGGAACGTCTTCTATGTCTATAGGCTCCAGTTCTATTACGTCGCCCGACGGTTCCGCGTCGCCCGACGCGTAAACGGGAGGCTCGGACGATTTAAGCTGCGGCTTAGGGGTAAGGTTCGGCGAAATTTGAGCCTTTATAACCGGCTCGTCGAATTCGGGCGTAAGTTCAATTACGGAATCGCCGTGGCGCGGCTGGGACGCGTTCGCTTTTTGAGACTCGATTTCCTCTTTTAATTTCTTTATTTCGGGCGATTCGGCTGATAATCCGGCCAGAAAATTAGACTCGGCTGAATGTTCTTTTTCCGGATGAATTTCCGCGCCGCATTCGAGGCAGTAGTTGAAACCTTCGGGGTTGAGTTTTCCGCAATTCAGGCATACAAGCATAATTTTTCTCCGTTCCGGTCTTTCGCGCACAGATATAGGTTGAAGTATAACAATTTTTTGGCGTTCGGGTCAAAATTTTTTATTCGGGAAAATGCAATAATTAACCTATCATTCTCACTATTAGATTTTTTTTATTTTGCAACCGTTAAACGCTGAACGCCTTTAAAAGAGGAAAAAATATAACTCGGCTTAATCTACGCGCCGCCCCGCTTAATTAAACCTATGATGACGGAACCTTGGCGCGGCGGGTTTAATTAGCGTTGACATTGCTATTAAACGTCGTTATAATTCATATTAGAGGATGCGATTAAGACGAAGTTGGTTGCGTTAAAAAAGGTTTCTTGCATGAACCTGTCAACCTTATCGTCGATCCATAGAGGAAATAAACGGCAAACCGCCGTAAACAGCAGTAAAATTTCGCATGAAAGGAGGCCGTTATGGAATGGTTTTGGATGACCATTATCGGAGGAGTCGCAATCGCGATATGGATGTTCGTGAACGGGTCTAACAAAGAGAAGGAGCGTAAACTTAGAGAAGAGAAATTCGCCGAAATGGAGGAAGCTCTAAAGAAGAAGGCGGACGAGGAGCGCGCCAAGGCGCAGGCTTGAGTTTCCGCCGTTTATAATTTATTTCTTAATTTTCGTTTTCGCGTCCTAAGCGGGCTATCAAGCCGGCCATGAACCCGGCTCCGAAGCCGTTGTCTATGTTTACCACGGCCACTCCCGACGCGCACGAGTTTAGCATGGAAAGAAGCGCCGATACGCCGCCGAAACTCGCGCCGTAACCTACCGAAGTAGGCGCCGCGATTACCGGAGCCGCGATAAGCCCTTTTATGACCGAAGGAAGCGCGCCTTCCATGCCCGCTACGGCGACTACGACTTTTGCGTCGGTCAAAACGGGCAGTTTATCTAACAACCGGTGAACGCCCGCCACGCCTACGTCGTATATTTCAACCGTTTCGCATTCCATCATGCTCAAAACTACCGACGCTTCGCGGGCGACCGGAATGTCGCTCGTTCCCGCGGTTACAACAGCGACTTTGCCGTATTTAGGCTTCGGCGGCGGGTACGGAGCCGCGAATATCTTCGCCCGTTCGTCGTAAAAACCGCCTTTCACGGCGTTCAGCAAAAGCCCCCCGGTCTGAGCGTCGGCTCTTGTGGCTATCGCCTTCCCTCCGCGTTTCATAACGGCTTCGACTATTTTTACGGTTTCTTCGGGCGTTTTGAACTGCGCCATTACTACTTCGGGGAATCCGGCGCGAGCCGCGCGGTGATGATCTACGTTTGCAAATCCCAAATCTTCGTACGGAAGCGTTTTCAGCTCTGCTAGCGCCTGCTTTTCCGTCAATTCGCCGCTTTTAAAGCGGTTTAAAAGATTTAACAACGTCTTTTCGTCCATAACAATCGGTTCCTTTCGCGCCGCGTAAACCTATTTCGGCTCCAATACAAAATCCGAGCGAAGAAGACGGAATAAAGCGAAGCGCTGCCCCGTCCATATCAAAGAATTTATTTCCAGCGAGCGTTCCGCTCCGCCGCAGTTCGCCATAATTTTGCAAAAAGCCGCGAAGGCGCACGTTTCGTCCGCGCCAATCATGTAGCCGGGCTTGCAGCCCTCAATTCCCGCGTATTCGCAGCCTGAAAAACTCTCGGTTTCCGCCAAGGTCGAAAAGTCGTTCCATACGGCTAAAAGGTAAGCGTTGTAAACGTAATAAGAGTCGGCCGGGAACTCGAATCCGAATGCGCGGGCGTATTCTATAATGGTAAGAACGTCGTCGTACAAATCGTTCTGCGATTTGTTTTTTAGGGTCTCGAAGAGCCGCGGCGCAAAATACGCTAAATTCTCCTCGGCTTTTTCGGCGTCGCCCGCGCTCATGCAGGCGCCGTAAAAACACGCTCTTCCGCTTTCGCATTCCCAGTCGCCCGCGCAGGGAACCGCGGCTTTTTCGCTTCGCGCTCTGCCGCAAGCCGCGGAGAAAACGAGCTCCGTAAGCAGCGCGGCCAAAGCCGCGGCTTTAATCGCGGGAGAAATCGAAGTCATCAGAAATTGTACGGCGTCTTTCCGTTCTCGCAGACGTAATCGACCCATTCCTTGGCCGCGTCCCTGCATTCCAAGGTTTTCGCCGAAGCGGAATCGAAGAGTTTCATAAAGTTTCTAAAAAGATAAGGGAAGTTCTCTCTTCCGAAACTCAGCTCGTACGGCTTTTTCTCAAGCAGCGACATAATGGACGTGAAAAGCGTTTCGCAGACCATTCTGCCCCTTTTGTTTGCGTCCCTTATCTTCGAGCAGGCGGCGATGTCGCGTTTGGATAAAAGCTCGCAAAGAGCTTTCGACTCGAACAGAGCGTCGTTTTTTTCGTCGGCGGAGCATTTCTCCGGCGCGGCTTTGCCGTTAATCGAATCGACGTTGTTCAAAATCATTTTTACAAAATCGAGATATTTGATTTCTTTTTTGTCCAACGCGTAAATTCCGTAAAAATTTTCGTTTTTTGCGTAATCGTCCAAAATTTTTTCTTTCGGCTCCTTTTTTAAAAAATAACGGTAAATAGGAAACTCAAACCAAGCGTAGTTTTGCATGCACTCGCGGAATAAAACCTCGTCGTAGTTTTTTAATTTAAAACAGGGGGCGTTGGAATGTTTTTTAAGAGCCTCGCATCCGTAATACTGCGGCAACGCGCGCAAAAAAGCGTAAGAATTTTTCCCGGCGTCGGTCGCCGCGAGCCTTTCGTAAAACGCCGCGTCTATTTCTTCTTCCGCAAAAATTTTTTTAACGGCCGGACAAAACTGCGCGTAATTTTGCGGCGCGAAATCGGACGCAGCCCCGCGGTATCCCTGTTTCAAATCGTTTTGCTCGTCGAATACTTTTTTATCCAGCGACTCGAAAGTTTCCAAAAGCTCTTTCGAGGCGTCTTTTTTCGGCTCGCTTTTTTTTGACGCGTCGTTGGACGGTTCGAGTTGAGCGGAGTATTTGCCCATACCGGGCGGTTTGCCGGCGCCGGAAGGCCAGAAAACTATCGCCGCTGCGGCGACTGCGGCTATCGCTAAAAGTATAAAAGCCTTTTTAGCCATTGTTTTGGACAATCCTTTCTTATCGCCGGCCCAAAGCGGAAGAGGTTAATCGCTTTGCTTTTATAAATATAAACGCGCTTAGCGAGCTTGGCAACAACAAAAAAAGCAGGGCGTTTTGCCCTGCTTAACTTTGAGACGCTCTGCTCGCCGTTAATGTCTTCTGCACAAAGCGTCGTATTCGGCGACTATGTCGGAACCGGCCGCGGGCGGCGTGTTGAAGACTATCGAGTTGGAGTCGGAGTCGTAAACGTAATCGTTCCCTTCGGTCATTCGACGCCCGTTTACCGTAACGACCAGAGTATTCGGGTCGGCCTCGCGGGAGAGGAAGAACTGCGTGCGAAGACCGAACGAGCGGTTGGCTATATCGCGGTAAACTTCCGACCAGTCGGTATCGCAGATGCTTCTGGTAAATCCGCCGCAGTTTGCCGCGACGTCTTGATAACGGCAGCCGGGAGTTTCAGAACCCTGACTTGAAGAGCTGCATCCGCGGGGACAGTCGAAGATAACGGCGTAGATTTGCAACATTTCAAGGTTGCGGAACCCTTTGATGTTTTTAAAGAAGTCGATGTAATACGACGTGTCGGATGTGGATTGGTCTTCTTCGTCGGAAACAAAAAGGATTACGAGGCTTGCGTTGTCGCGTAAAAATCCGGCGTTGCCGTTCGGGTCGTTAATCAGCGGGTTGGACAAAGCGAGGTGCGCGGGCTCAAGCCCTTTTTCGTTGCCCGAACAGCTTGAGCCGAGTTTTACGTGGCTTTTGAACAGGCTCTTAACGTCGTTGAGGTTCATGGAGTTAGCCCCGCCGTATTTGAGAACCTTCGGGTCGCCTTTTAGGTTTCCTTGCGAACACCCGCGGCAGGAGCTGTCCCCTGCGTCGTCGGCGGCCGTTATGCCAATTTGAATGTCTGCGTTCCAACTAATCGCAAAGTTTATGAACGAGTCAAAGTTTCTGGCCATGTTGTCCTGATCGTCGCTCATCGAGCCGGAGCAGTCAACCACGAAAAGAATATCGACCGTCGGTTTGTCGTTCTGGTGGAACTTATCGACCTGATGCGAAATAATCGTCGCTTCCGCGGACAGGGGCACGGTAAAGGTTCCAGCCTGCGAAACGATTTCGACCGTTCCGTACGCCGGGCCTTCGGGGCCCGCGTCGGGCGCGCAATAACGGACGCCGAAACGAGCTGTTCCGCCGCCGGGAACGGTTGTTGGCAAGGGAGGAACGTTCACCAGCTCGAAACCGTGGTTGGAACCGGGACTTAGACGGATGGCGGTTATGTCCATCTGAAGTTCGCCTGTATCGTAAATGGTGATGGTTTGGGCGCGGGAGCAGCAGCCCAGAGTAATTAGCCCGAAATCAACTTTGCTGGGAAGAACGTCGATGCCGCGCTTGGCTCCGGTGCCGGAAATGCCGAAGGAAACGTATCCGGGAGGCCAGCCGGAGTTGGGGTTATTCCACGCGTTCTGAATAAACGGAACTTCGCTTTTAATTGCGTCCGACCAGATATTGAGCGTCCACGACTGAATCTGGCTTTCAACCGTAGGAGAGAATGTTACGTCAAGCGTAAAGGTTCCTCCTCGCGGAATTACAGTTTGCGCAAGCGGCAGGCCGGGGTTGAAAAGGAATTCGGGCGGACAGGGGGGCATTAGCCAGCAGGTCATCGGCAGCGCGCCGGTCTCGATGCCGTTTAAGTTGGGCGGGAAGCCGACGGTTACGTCCTCGTCGCCGCAGTTCGTTAAAATAAGCTGGCGCGGCGTCGTGCTTCGAAGCTCCGTCATTCCGAATTTAATGCCGGGGCAGCCTTGGTTGCAGTTTCCCCACGGGAAAAGCGTGTCGAGGCCGTCCAGCGGATCGACGTTGAGGCATTTGGGCGCGGGCTCGCTTACTTCGCCCAGCAGAATCATCGAGACGCTCGACTCTCCCTGAGCCTGCGGGTTTGTGTAATCAACCTTCGCCGCGCCTTGGATTACGCCCATCTGGTGCACGCCCGCAAATGGATGGAAGAAGACGTTCACCGTTACCGACTGCTTGACGCCCAGCGTGAAATAGTTGGGCGCTGGCTGAATTACGCCCATCGACAACGGGTCGATTTCAAAGGCGTTGTTCGCGGAGTCGGTCAGCGAAAAGTTAATAAGCAGGCAGTCCGCCTCGCCGACGTTTTTAACGTAGAAAGCCTTAGCGTTCACCGCGCCGTAAGGAGCGCGGCCTAAATTTAGCTCCGGAGGGGAAACGTCGTTAGGAAGAAGTTCCAGCATGCAGACGCCCTTCGGGTCGCTTTTCATCGGAACTATAACCTGCGCGGTTTGCGACGAATTGATAATAAGCATGTTGCCGCGTTTGCGCGTATTGTCGGTCGCGGTAAGCGTGGCGTCAAAAAGCAGCGCCTCTCCGTAAGCGAGAACTTTCGGCAGCGTAACGCCGTCGGGCAGTTTGAAGCCGAAATCCGGGTGGCTGGACGGGTCGATTACTATGTTGGAAATAGTCAGCGCCCCTTGACCGAGATTCATAATCGTAACCTTTTTGCTCGTCGTCGGCTCGCCGGAAGTTACGCTTCCAAAGTCGATTTCGGTCGGATCGACATTAATTTCGCCGCTGGTCGGCGTTTTGCCGCCGGCAAACGAGCATCCGCCTTCGCAGGTAAGATTAAGCCCGCCTGCAGCGACTCCGCCGGAGCACTTTTTATCTTTGACGGTGTTGATCGCGCCCGTTTCGTCCACGCGGCCTTTTAAAACGACGCTGAACGAGCCGGCGTTGACGTAAATTATTACGTTGCAGTCGTCGGACGGCTGAATAATCGTCGCGGTTCCGTTTGCGTTGGTTCCGTCGCAATTAACCGTAACGTCGTAATTGCCGGCGACGTTTACGCAGTAGCCGAATTCTTCCAATTCCTGTTCGACTGCATTCTCGTCTCCGTCAGCGACAGGGTCTTCTGTCTCGGTTTCGTCGCCGTCGGAACCGGACGCTTTTTTGCAGGCTCCGGTTTTAACGTCGCAGACCTGACCGTCAATGGGGCAGACGGTAGAAGCTACGCAGGGGCCTTTTTCCTCGCACGCGCCAGACCCCGCGTTGCAGAACGGAACCAGCATATCGGGATAAAACAGCGCGCACTGCTGGCTCGTCGAGCAAGGGCCTTTATCTACGCACACCTGCGACTGAAGGTTGCATATGGAGTTGCTGCCTACTCCGGCGCAATCCCTGTCGCTTTTGCAGCCTTTGCCTCCGGCGCTGTCGGAGCTGCAGCCGGCAAACGCCGCCGCAAGCGCGATTGCAAAAACCGCCGGCGCGAGCGCCCGGAAAAAGTTATTTCCTCTAATCATTTTCTAACCTCGCAACGTCTAAAGGTAAAAAAATAATAATCACAAGTCGTTATATCTTATGAAAAGCAAATAAACCAACGCAGTTAAAATTTTGCAAAAAATAAAACTTGCCGTCAAGAGAATTAGTTCGAGCGCGGAGAAAAAAGTTTATTATTAATGATTAGAAGAAAAAACGGTCTTGTCGTTGAACCGCGGCTTTGAGCGCAAGACTATTTGCCGAAGCGGTCGTTATTTTCAAGCAGCTCCGGAAGCGCCTTCATTCCGTTCTTGTCGTTCTTGTCCGCCTCGGCCTCTGCGATTTTGTTCTCCAACTCCTTGATAATCAGCTCGTCAAAACCTAGATTTTTAAGCTCGCGCAAATAGTTTCTCGCTTCGTTGACGTTTCCCAGCTTGAGATAAGCCCTCGTCAAACCTTCCAGAGGAACGGTTTTGTAAGCAGCGGAAGCCAGCGACGCGGATATGGAGTAAGTTTTAACGGCGTCTGCAAACGCGCCTTCCCGCATTAGTATGTCTGCGGACGTTTTGAAAATAATGTCGCGTCTTTCTGAATGAATCAAAGCGTCCTTTATCGTTTCCTTAGCTTCTTTTATTTTACCGGAACCGGCAAGAGTTACTATATATGACGCCCACGTATCTACGTTTTTCTTATCCGCCATCAGAGAGTCTTTAAAAAATTGCTCGGCCTCCTTGTACATTTTCAATCCGGCGTAAAAACGGGCAATCTGCGCGAAAACGTCCGCCATTTCGGCCTTCGAGCCTTTTTTCCGAACTTCGGCTTCCGCTTGTTTCAATAAATTAATTCCCTCTTGAGCATTTCCTTGCCTAAGCTGAATGACCGCCGAATAAACGAGCAAAAACGGAGCTTCGCCGTAAATGCGTTTGCCGTGCGCAATCATTTCCAACGCGGCCTCGTAATTTTTATCTTTGAAAATAACGTCCGACAAGGCGACGCTTGCAAGAATTTTGTCGTCCGGAAAAGTTTTAAAAATTTTAACCGGGTCCATTTTGAACGAGCGCAGCGCGTTGTAAAGTTCGAGTCTGAACTTGTAGCCGTCTTTAAGCATGTTGGAGTGGGCGAACGCCGCCATTAGGTTAAAAGACGCCTTGCGTTCCTGCTTCAAACGCAGATAGGTAAGCCCAAGCCGCATGTTTATCTGAGGCTGATTCGGCTGCAAATAAAGCGCTTTCTCAAGCATCGCCGCCCGCTTTTCCAACGATTTCTTATTCGCCGGATCTAGATAATATTTGGAGGCGAAGTCGTAAATGACGCCGTCGAGGCCGTGCCTGTAAATCAGTTTCGCCATTCCGCCTTTAAACTCTTCCTCCGAAATCATTCTTTTACCGAGCAATTCGGCTTCGGCCCAAGCGCGAGGAAGAGAAGCGAAAAACGCGTAAACGCTCATAATGATAAGCACAAAGAACATGGTCAGCGGCGCGTAAAGCGTGGCCCAGCGGCGCAGCCTGCGAATTTTTTTCGCGGCTTCTAAATTCGTCTTTTGCCGCTCCTGCCTGGTTGTAACGCAAATTAAGCTCATTAATAGAAATATGGGGAGATAAACCGCGCCGAGCGTTAAATTATAATCGACAAAGTTATGAATAAAAATAGTCGCAATTAAAAGTCCGGCGAACTTTTGATAGGTGTGCGAGCCCGGCTGAAACGCCTTGTAAATTGTATAAATGAATAGTCCCGAAATGAGCAGACCGACCGGAATTCCGAAATCTATCATCCATTGGTACGGCATGTTTTCTACGCTGATAGTGCGCTGAATTTCGTGAAGTCCGCTTGAAAGTTGGAAGTATAAAAACTGAAAACTGCCGGCGCCTATGCCTATTATCGGGTTTTCTGTCAGAAGCGGCCACGCCTTCTGCCATATCGGAAATTTGCTTATATGGGTAATGCTGTCGGCGCGGGCAATAGACGCGACGTCTTTGCTTAAAAAGGGCGCCGCAAAGAAAATGCCTGCGGCAATCGCCGTAAGCGGAGCGAGAACCCACCATTTAAGGATTCTTCTATCCGGGCCGCGTTTGTAATCTATCGCGAAAGCCGCTAATACCGCCGCAAAATAAACTATTATCGCCCCGCGAGAAACGGAAATAATCGAGAAAAAACCCAGCGTCAAAGCTAGTAAAAGCCATAAAACGCGCTTTTCTTTCTCTGAATGCGTCATCAGGCCGACGGAACCAAGCGCAATCGAGCCTATTGCAAGATAAATCGCGAGCGCGTTGCCGTTTCTCAGAACGCTGGCGAAGGTGTAGCCTCTTGCAAAAGGCCACCATTCTACGAAGCCGTAAAGCTCTTCCATTCCTATAATAAGATGCGCCAACCCCGCCAGAACGACGCCGCCCGCCGTAAGCCCAAGCGTCTTAAACAAAAGCAAAGCTCCGCCGCGGGACGAAAAAAGATTCGCGCCCATTAAAAAAATCATGGCCAAACAAAACCATCTGACGGCCGCGTCAATCGTTTCCACCAAGTCGGCTGAAACCGCGTAATACCGGCTCGCCGATTCCGCGAGGCCTAAGTAAACTACGTCTCGCATCTCGGTCGCCATAGGCGCCAGCTTTTTTGCGAGCCAATACGGAAGCGGAACCGCTTGAAGAAGGGTAAAAACGCCTATTCCCATTAAAATCCAAAAAAAAGGTCCGGGGTTAATCGGCGCGTTTTTTCCTATTTTCAGCCCTAAAAAAAACGAAAGCATGCTAAAGGAAAGAATAATTCTGAAAACCAGCTCGACTTCGTGATGAGTTGGCGCAACGCCCAGCGCGAAAGGAGACGCGGCTATGAGAAACAAAATTGAAATTTTGGAAACGTTTGTAAAAAAGTTAGACGAAATTTTTTTTCTTCTTTTTTTCCGCCTCGAATCCTCGCTTTCCCGCGAGTCGTATTCTTTTCGGTTGAAAATTATACGGCTGTTTTCGAGTTTGATTTTAAATTGATCTCTGTTTTGACGATCCTTATCTTCGCTCATTACCTTCGCCGGCTCGCTTTCAATTTAAAATAAATCAGACTGCGCGCAAAGACGTCCTTAACGATGCCGCTAAATTTATCAATATAACGCTATTCGCCTATAATTTATTAATAAACTTAATAGGCTTATGAAAATAATATTAGAAATTTCGCATTCGGTTAGCAAGTAAAAATGCGCGTCCAAATAAAAAAACCTTGCTTTCGCGAAAATAAAAAAATGCCCCGCGGCTAAGAGCCGTTGTTTGTTAATTTAATTTGCGCGCTATCGTTCGCTTCTGGCGAAGTTGTAAAGCATCGCTACGCGCTCTACGTAGCTCGACATGCACCGTCCGTCTTCCTCGCTCTCGAAACTCTTGAACTCAAGCGCGAAACCCGGCGAGCGGTTTAATTGCGCTCCGGCGTTGGCGTCGATGGCGAAGACCACCTTGCTTTTAACGCGCACCGTCCGGCCTATGGGAGGGAGTATGATTTCGCAGTCAAGTTCCGAATCCGGCTGGGCCGCCGCCGCGCCGCTCTCGTCGGCGACGTACAATCCGCCCCTGCAAATATTCTCTGAATAAAACAGCTCGCCGCGTATTTTCACCGGTATTTTATCGTCGAACCGTTTAAAACGTCTTTTTTCCATACTGCCGACAGCCTCCTGATTGTAATTATAAGGCAAAAAAGCCAAAAATACAAGCAGCGAGGTTAAATTAAAGCTAATTAAGAATTAAAATTTATTTTTTATTTCGCTTCGTCCGTAGGTTTAGCCTTGGCGGATTCGCGCTTTGCCCGAATAACCTCTATTATCGCGGGCATGACCGAAATTACGATAATCGCCATGATGACCATGGTGAAGTTCTTTTTAACAAAGGGAATATTGCCGAAGAAGTAGCCGGCGTATATGAACGAAGCGACCCATACCGCTCCGCCGATTACGTTATAGCTTATAAAGCGAAGGTAGGTCATTTTTCCTATTCCCGCCACGAAAGGCGCGAAGGTGCGTATAATCGGAACGAATCTGGCGATAATAATCGTTTTACCGCCGTGTTTTTCGTAGAATTCGTGCGTTCTTTCGAGGTGCTTTTTATTCAACAGCCGCGAGCTTTCCGCCGAAAAAACCTTGGGACCTATGTAGGCGCCTATATGGAAATTCAGGGTGTCGCCCAAAAAGGCGGCTATAATAAGCAGTATGACAAGCAGGTTTACGTCGAGGACTTTTAGCGTTTCCATAAAGGCTCCGTCCGGCGCGGGAAGCCCGGGCGCGCCCGCCGCCGCCGCCGCGGCTCCTCCTGCAACGTAAAGTTTCAAAACGCCTTTAGCCGAAAAAGCTCCCGCCGCGAAAAGCAGGGAATCGCCGGGAAGGAAAGGGGTTACGACCAGTCCCGTTTCGCAAAAAATAACGAGGAAAAGTATCAGGTAGGTCAAAAGCCCAAAACTGACTATAATCAGGCTTAAGTAACTGTCGAGGTGAAGAAAAATGTCTATGAAATACTTAATTAACTCCATTTTTACTCCGATACCGCTTTGTTTTTAATTAAATTCGATAAAAACGCCGGCCTGTTTCGCGCCGACCAATCCAAAGAAAGAGCGCTGACGGAAATTTTTCCAGAAGCGGCGATTACGAAATCAGAATCCGGCGAGCCTTCGCCAGACGCCGGCGCGCCGCCTATCCAATAGAATTCTTTTCCCCGCGGATCCACGCCTTTGATTATTTCCTGACCGTAACGCCTGCGTCCCTGCGAAGACAACCGAACGTCGTCCAGCGTAAGATCGGGTCTGTCCGGAAGGTTGACGTTTAGGAAAACGCCGTCTTCCCATTGTTCCGCCGAGTCGAACAGAATGCGGGCGATTTGAGCCGATATTTCCGCGACGGTTTGAAGGTTGCGCGGCAGTCCGCGCTTCAGGCATGAGAAGGCAGCGGACGGAACGCCGTTGACCGCCGCTTCCATAGCCGCGCCGACGGTTCCGCTGTAAGTCGCGTCCTCGGCAAGATTCGGGCCGGTATTGACGCCGGCGACGACTATTTTAGGAAGTCTGCCGCCCAGCAAGGCCGCTTTCGCCATGTAAACGCAGTCCGACGGAGTCCCGTCCACCTCGTAAGCGTCGTCGAACAACGCGCTTTGGGCGATTCGCAGAGGGCGATCGAGAGTAATGGCGTGAGACGCTCCGCTTCTTTCGCCTGAAGGCGCCACGGTAAGAACGCAAAGACCCGCGCCAATGAGAGCTTCGCGAAAAGCCGCCAGCGCCGGAGACGAAATACCGTCGTCGTTCGTCAAAAGAGCGTCGAAATTTTTATGAAACGCCGCTAAAGTCATTCTACTTTACGCCTAAATTGAAAAGCCCTGACCGGGCGTTGTTTTTAAGGCAAAACACACTATATATATTTATAGTTTTAAGGCAAATAAAAACGGGGCTTGCTTAAGCGCGCCGGCTCGCGTCTCAGGCGTCGACGATTCTTTCGCTTTATTTGCAATCCGGCAATAAAAGGGCGCGCGGTAACGCCGCTGCATAAAGCCCTGCCCATCCTCGGACTTTAAGTTTTTTCAAACCAAAGAGGCGTCAAGGCAAATGTAAACAAATCGTAAAAATATTGGACAATGTTTTTTATTTGTCGCAAAATCTGCGCAGAAAGGTCTTGTAAGATGAAGAAAACCATTTTTTTCGCGTCTTATTTGTTATGCGCGGCATTGTTAATGTCCTCGCTCTCCTGCGGCTATGGCGCGGCCGGAAAAAGCGGCGACGCCGACTTCGACTTAATCGCTGAAAGTTACGACGACGAATTGGAGCCCGAAGAAGAAACGGCGGACGAAACCCCGATTGAAGAGTCCGCGGTCGAAGAGGCGGCGATGGATGAAGAAGCCGAAGAACCCGCCGAAGAAGACGCTCTTCCGGAGTCGGAGCCCGAACCCTACGAAGAAGAAACCGAGGCCGACGCGGAAGAGAAGCCGCCTATAGAATGGATTCAGGCTTACGCTATTTCAGGGCATAATATCGTAATAAAGTGGGCGCCGCTGGAAGCCGGCAGCGTTGTTAAAATTAAAAGAAACTCCGACGCGCACCCGGCGTTTGAGGAAATAGCGCAGAAATCGGGAGATCACGGACGGTTTCTCGATTTGTCGCTGATGCCGGAAATAAAATATCAGTATATTCTTACGGTTTGCCGCGGAACGGTTTGCGAGAAAGGGATGAAAACAGATCCGGTAATAACGCCCAAGTCGATGCTGCCTGAAATAAATCTTCAGGTGCATCCAAACGGAACCGACGACGATTTGGCGTTAATGGGCGTTGTAACGAATTACGGCGTCGCCACAATCGCCGGCCAAATAGCCGCGCTGGACAGGAACGGCAAGGTGGTATGGGAGTATTACAGCGCCGAGCGCGGAGTCGTTACGGAAATACAGCCGCTTCCAGATCATACTCTCGCCGTCGGAGAAATGTACTGGTTGTACGTTTTAGGTCTGGACGGTCAGAATTTATTTCAATACACCGGCCATATGGCGCATCACGACATCGATCAAACGAGCGACGGACGTTTTATCTTCTTATATTTCGATCAGTTCGAGTCCGCGCCCGGCTCCGGTTATAACATTCTGGGCGACGGCATAGCCATATTGAGTCAAGACCGCTCCATCGTCGATTGGTTTTGGCTTGCGCGAGACCATATCCCGCTGTCGGAAATGAACGTAATCGACATGCAGGTCGATTTGTTCGCCCTAGGACACGACTGGACGCATTTCAACGCGATTTATTTCAACGAAAAAGAAAGCGCGATTTACGCAAACTGCCGCAACCTTAACAAAATTTATAAAATAAATTATCCTTCGGGAGCGGTCGAGTGGACGCTTGGCGACGGCGGAGATTTCGGCGACGGCCTTTTCGCGCACGCGCACGACCCCCAATGGATTGCCGACAACCGTTTTCTCATCTACGATAACGGTTTTCAGCGCCCCGGCGGAAGATTGTTTACCCGCGTCATCGAGGTCGAATACGATCCTGCCGCCAAAACGGCCGAGATAGTTTGGGAATACGTAGTCAATCCGCTGATGATGGCCACGGCGCTGGGCTCGGCGCAGCTTTTGAACAACGGCAACGTTTTTATTACCGACGGCATCAACGGACGCATTATGGAAGTAACCCGCGACAAGGAAAAAGTTTGGGAAATTCAGCTTCCCGTCGGCTATTACGTCTATAAAGCGATGACGGTATCGAGAGATTTTTTTGAAAATTGGTAATTTGGCGGTTTGGCTTTAAAGCCTTGCATGCGCGGTTTACAGAATTTTGAAAAGCGGCGCTTATTGACGGGATTGCAGCGAAAAGGAGAACGAGATGCCTCGAAAGACAAAGGAAAAGGCGCCGGAGGGCGGACCGAAAAAAGCGGCCGAAGCGGTTAAACACGTCGTAATCGTAACCGGCATCAGCGGTTCCGGCAAGACGACCGCTTTGCGCGCCTTCGAAGACAGAGGCTTTTTCTGCATCGACAACATGCCTTTGCCGCTGATTCCCGACGTCGTGAACGAAATAAATTCCATTACGCCTCAAACGGTAAACGTCGCGCTGGGTATAGACATCCGCGAAAAGCAGTTCCTTAGCTCGTTTAAAGATACGGCGCGAAAAATCGCCGATATGAACGTGAACGTGGATTTGCTTTACCTTGAAAGCTCCGAGGAAGTGCTTCTCCGCCGCTTTTCCGAAACGCGCCGCCCGCATCCGCTAGTCGAAAAAAGCAGCGACCTCAAAGCCGCGCTTGAAGAGGAAAAGAAACTGCTGGCCGATATGCGCAACCGCGCCACATTCATCATCGACAGCTCGGCGCTTAACGTGCACCAGCTTAAAGAGCGCGTCTTTCATTTCATCGACACAATCACAGACGAGAAGTCGCTGGCCGTAATAGTTATGTCGTTCGGGTTTAAAAACGGAATACCGCTTGAGGCCGATTTGGTTTTTGATTTGCGCTTTTTGCCCAATCCATATTTCGACCCGGAATTAAAAAACAAGACCGGACTGGATCAAGCGGTTTACGATTTCGTATTTTCAAACCGTATAGCGGAGAACTATTACAAAAAAGTGCGGGAATTGGTGCTCTTCACAATGCCGCATTTTTACGACGAAGGAAAAGCTTACCTCACCGTGGCCTTCGGCTGCACCGGCGGCAAGCACCGGTCAATATCGTTTGCGCGCCGCTTTTACGAAGATTTGCAGCAGGTTAAAGAACCTAAAATTAAAACTTTTATACGCCACCGAGACTTGGGCAAGGAGTAAACTAAAGCCGCGTCTTAAGGGACTAATCGGGGCGTTGACGCAAACAGTCGATCCGTTAAAACTTTAAACGGCGGCTGTAAATTGTCTTGTTAAAAATAAAAATCCATATAAAATCATCTCAAATAAAATTTTTTTAACGACGAACGGAAAGCAAAATGACAAAAATCTTCCGCCGTTTTCTGGTTTTCGCGCTTGCGGCGGTTTGCGCGGCGCTAGTTTACCCCTCCAAATCAAACGCCTCGGACGGCGCGAGCGTCTCCCCGCCGCCTTTGGATATGACCGCGCTGAAAGAAGGCTCCAGCCGCAGCCAAATTCAGCTTTCGCTGCTTTACGCCTACTCGACCGGCAGCCGCGAAAAAGTTAAAATGTACGGCGGAGCGGCAATCGGCGATTACATGTGGGGTTTTAACGACTGGCTCGGCCTTTCTCTCTTCGGCGGCGCGGTTTACGCCTACGCCGACTCAGACATCCTCGACATGCACATGGTTCTGCCGCTTATTAACGCAAACGCCGTTTTTAAAGCGTTCAAGTGGGGCGAAGAGACCGACGCGAAACGCTCGAACTGCGTCGTCTTATACGCCGGCCCGGCGATAGTCCCTATTTTTATGTTCCTTAAGGTAAATCACCCGCTTCGCAGCGGCGATTTGGACGTTTACGGCTTTACTTTCGGGCTTAGGTTCGGCGCGCAGGCCGGAATTATGATCTGGGACAAAGTCCGCCTAGTTCCGTATATCGACGTCAACGCGGCGCTGACCGGTTACGCGACATATAAGGCGGAAGGAAAGAAAAGAGACGAGGACGGATGGGGAGGAGTTACGGACTGGGAAGACGTCGCCTTCACGGAAGGAGAAAGGCTGGAAGCGGCCAAACCGGCTTGGTCTTTCGGGTTGGACGTTCAGCTCGTCGAATACAATCTTTCGCTTGGCGCGCTGTTTTCAGTCGCGGCGCAAGCGATGGACGAAGGGTCCAACAATATGATGGTTTGGCTTTTTTCTTTTACGTTCGACATTTAGCGGTTATTTCAAGGGGTAAAATTTCCCTTCCTCGTAAACGCAGATATACGGGTCTTTTTCGTAAAAGTCGAACGAAAGAGACGCCGGCAAATTGTTCATGTATTTGCCGTTTTCGTACGCCCAAAACGTTTCGGGGTTTCTATAAAGCGTTCCGCGGGCGGTAAGAGCCCAAGCGGTCAAGCCGGTGAAGAGGTCGATGCGCGAACTAAAAAACGCGGCGTTTTCCAACTCGGACGTCAGAACTCCTTCGGTTTTATCGTAGCTGTAAACGTGGTTTATTTTTTTGCAGCCGTAAAAGTCGCTCGCGCAGTAAAATTCGTACGCGAACGGCAGACCGACGTAATCCTTCGGGGGGGCGGACGGCGAATAAGTTAGAACCATCGCTTTAAGGTTTTCGTCGCCCGCTACGATTTGCAGCGTCTTATCAAAAAACGTAAGGTTCCACGGAAGATTCAACAGGTATAACGTTTTGCCCGACTCGGGCTTGCCGCATTGTTCGACGGCCGCCGTCGCGCTTTTTTCAACCAATCCGCCGATAAGGCTTATAGCCTTGCGCTGCCACGCTCCGTAAAGCGACAGGAACGCCAAAGCCGCAATAACGATTACTTTTACGCTTTTTTTGTTTAAATGTCCGTCGGCGGCGCAGGCGTATAAAAGGCTTGACCCCGCGGTTGATAAGAGCAGGTACCGGCCTGTCGGCGCGGTTATGGAATACATAAGCAGAGGCGCAAACATCAATCCGAACAGCCATGCGGCCGTTAAACCCATGCCGGCCTTCCGCCCCGCCCAAGCGTATAAAAGAGGCGCGGCTATTATCGCCGGAATGACTATAATCCATAAGCCGGTAAGAAACTGCGTCGGCAGAAGGGGTAAAAAGGCGTGAACGCTCAATAAATAGTTCGCGAGATTGGACGAATAGGAGGCGATGAAATCCGGACTTGCGACGTTTAGCAAATGAAGCGTCTCGATGCGGTTTTTTGCGGGCGGAGCCGCGCCTAACTTTACGAAAATAAACGCGGGAAGCCACAAACAGACGCATAAAGCGACCGCGCGCATAATCGTTTTGCGCCTCGCCGGGTCGGTTTGCTTGTAAGCGGCGAACGCCGTCCACGGAAGCGCGAACCAAGCCGTTTCCTGCGCCGAAAGCCCGGCGAGCGTAATAACGAGCATTGCGGCGTAATACTTTTTCGGCTCGTCGACGAGCTTTCCCGCGCTGACCGCCGCCGCTAAAAACGCAAACGCCGCCGCCATCGGGCCGCTGCGCGCAGCTATCCACGCGCTCGCTTCCGCCGCCGGCGGAAAGACCGCGAAAATAAACGCCGCGACGAACGCCGCGCGCAGAGAAAAAAGCCTGCTCGCCATGGCGAAGAACGACAGCGCCGTCGCGCCCCAAATAAAAGAATTCGTCAGATGGAACCCCCAAACCTTAGAGCCGTAAACCGCGTCGTCGATAAAAAGCGATATTGTTTCAAGCGGCCTGAAATACCAGTAATACGAATTGTCGCGGTCGCGGAAATGGACGGAATCGTAAGCCCAAAATCCTTGAAAATCTTCCGCGGTCGTTTTCCAATACGAGAAAAAATCTCCGCGCTTGGCTATGCGTATAAGCCAGAAGTCGTCGGCCCAAAAGAAGCCTCCCAGCGAAAAACACGCTATTGTAAAAGCGGCCGCAAAGATTATTATCCCCAAAATAATTAATCGTTTTTTGTCTTCCGGCCGGTCGGCCAAAAGCGTCGTCGTTCCCAACTTTTTAAGCGCCTTGCCGATTGTTTGTTAAAGAACGCCCAAATTTAAGAGGACGCCGGAATTTTGCCGGCTCGCTCTTCGTCCCATATGCGCAACCCTTCCATTATTAGATGCGGCGTAGGCGCGAAAATTTCGCGCTTGGGAAGCTGCGCGTCCGGGTTGAGAGAGAAAGTTCCCTCTTCCCAGCGTATAAGCTGATAGAACGCCTTTTCGCCGGTCATACCTTTGAAGTTAGCGTTGATTATCTCTCCGCCTTCCAAGAAGACCGAGCCTTCTTCGCCGTTTTGCGCGAGGGTAAGAACGCCGTTCTTGCGTCCGGTGGCGAAAAGTTGAACGAGATCGGGCAGAGGTATTTCTTTGAGGTTGCCCGACACTCCCACGACGGCCGCGACCTTTTCCTTCTTCGCCTGCTTCGCCTCGCTCGCCTTGCTCTTGGCTAGGAAGCGTCTCACTTTGGCCATCAACACCTCGGAGCGGTAAGGCTTTGAAACAAAATCGTCCGCGCCGACCTCGAACGCTTTATTAATTTGCTCGGCGGAATCGGAGCGCGACAGGAATATAAACGGAATGTGCGCGCGCGCCGGATCGTTGCGAAGTTTGCCGCACAAATCGAAGCCGTCCTGCGGCTTGATGACGCTTTCGCTGATAATAAGGGAAATGTTGGTTTTGGTGATTATTTCCCACGCTTCATCGCTTGACGTCGCCACCAAACTGGTAAGGCGGGCTTCCCTAAAACGCTGTTGAAGAAATTGTATATCGTTTTGGTTGTTGTCAACTATTAAAATGATTTGGCTTGACAGCTCTTCTTCGGCCGGCTTCTTAACGTTCTCGTTAAGCATCGCCTCAAGGATGGAGTAAATATTCGGGTCGAAAAAAATGCCGACGTACTGTTTGAGCGCGTTGAG
The DNA here is from genome assembly GCA_964400725.1 of uncultured Myxococcales bacterium. Lineage (GTDB taxonomy): Bacteria > Myxococcota_A > SURF-8 > SURF-8 > CAYNVS01 > CAYNVS01. The sequence goes on along the minus strand of CAYNVS010000004.1, from coordinate 76,581 downwards.
AGCGTCTATGGGCGATTTATCGGCGTAGGCGGGACTTCTTAGAACTTCCTCAAAACTGTCAACCAACGCTATTATTCTTGAGCCGACAGGAATGGCGTCGCCTTTAAGGCTGTCGGGGAACCCGCGTCCGTCGTAGCGCTCGAACAGATGCGTAATGGTGTTGAGAACAGCCTGCGGCAGGCCGATTGACTCGAAAAGCCTTATGGGGGCGAGGTAATATTTCTTCGCTTTGGCAAGGTCTTCTTCGGAGCGAAGGCTTATGAGCGTAAGGTGCGGCGCGCTCTTTTTGCCGATGTCGTGCAAATATCCCGCAATGATGAACATGTATATTTCGTTCAGCGGCAAGCCCATTTTTTCGGCGATATTTTTAGTGTATTTTGCCACGCTCGCCGAATGACCGCGGAAATTTTCCGGTTTTTGCTCCAGCAAACCCACCAGAATGTTCAAAGTTTCTATATAAATATTATCGGAGAAAAGACTGGAAGACTGAAGCTCGTCGGCGAGCCTCATCATTCCCATGCTGCTTTGCGACGCGGATTTGTTAGAGCTTGTAATCTGACGTTCCTGCGTGTCGGTCAGCTTCGCTCCGGCTCCGCCTTGAACCATCGCCAGCAGACTGCCGTCGTTCATCTTTTCAAACGCGTCTTGAACGCCTTTGTAGAATTTTTTTATGCCGGCTTTAATGGTGCGGCGCAGAGCAAGATAAGCGATTACGTCGGCGCTTCGCGTGCGTTGTTTCAGCTCGTTTTTAAGGTCTTCGTCCTGCGGGTCGCACATTAGTACGGATAATATTTTTTTATCCGGCTCGTACAAAATAGGCAGGACGTTCTTTTCTTCGGCGAAGGCCAGCGGCACGATGTTTAAAATCATGCTCGTTATTTTAACTTGCGACAATTTTTCGCTGGTTATGTAGCGCGTGTGCAGGCGGCTGGCCATATACTTCAGCATCTCGCTCTCCGGGACGAAGTTGAGGCCGACCAGAATTTCCCCCAGTCTGTCGTTGGTCCTTTTCTGCACCGCCAGAGCGATTTCGAGCTGGTCCTTCGTCAGCAGCCCTTTATCGACAAGCTCTAACCCTGACAGCCTTGTAGGTTTATCCATGTCGCTTTACTTCCATCGTTAAGACGCCTGATTATACTACAGCAATAAAGATTATACCGTTAAGCGCGTTGATGTCAACTTGACTGTTACTATTCGTAATAAATATTAAGAAAATTTGATTGTTTTTCCAAATTCAGGCTTAATAATTTTTATCAGCCCCGCCGCGGCGATGTAGGAAGAGGTCAATTCGTCCGTTTCAATAGTTTGCGACAAAGGAGGAAATGAATCGTCGAAATGATGCAGGAATACGGATTTCGGTTTTAATTCTTCAATAATTTCAAACGCTTTGTCCGCAATTTTACTATGACCTTGAATCGGAAGACTTAAGACGTCGGTTCCCTTCGGGTATTTTTCGCCGCGGTCAAGCGCCAGGCTTCCAAAATGCAGCAGGCTGCTTTGACCGTCGCACGCGCGATACGCGGCGCACTCTATCATCGGCGAAACGGCGTGCGCCTTTAGAAGCGAAATTAAAGCGCCGGCGCTTTGGGGCGAGGCTTTTTTAATGAAACTGAAAAGCGTGGACGCGATAAGGGGCGCGTCAAACCTTATATGTTTCGCGCGGTACGGAGTAACGCGCAGGTTGTTGAACTCGACCGTCATGCCGTATTCCGCTTCCCTAAAATTAATTTCGCGGGAATCGAAACGCTCGCGCAAACTTTGCGCGAGTCTGGGCGGCGCGTAAACCGGCGGCTCGAACCGCGCAAACTTCTCCAAATCCGCCGCGTGGTCAAAATGTCCGTGAGTTATAAAAATAGCGTCGGCGCCTTTTAAAAGCTGTTTATTAAGCGCGGGAAGAGAGGGATTTCTCGAAACGAACGGATCGAATACTATTTTTGCCCCTCCCGCCTCCGCCGCGACGCAGGCGTTGCCGTACCATGTCAGATTCATTTTCCGGTTCCTTTTAAAAAGTTACCCGCCTAGCTTTTCGCGCAGAAGTTTCTGCGCCGCGTCGGGTTTCGCTCCTCCCTTGGTTTTTTTCATAATCTGGCCGACGAAAAAGCCGATAAGCTGCTTTTTGCCCGCCTTGTAAGCCTCGACTTCCTTCGGATTCTCAGATATAACCTGTTCCACCGCGGCGGCGACGGACGAATCGTCCGCCTTTTTAAAGCGGTCGTCGGCGGCGATTTCTTCGGGCGAGCGGGAAGTTTTGTACATTATCTCGAATATTTCTTTTCCCTGCCTGCTTGTAATCGTTTCCTTCTCAAGCATGCTTACCAGCGCGGCAAGGGCATCCGGCGACACGGGGCTTTGCGTTATGTCTTTGCCGTCGGCGTTAAGCGCGCCCAACAGTTCGGTCGTCAGGTAATTGCAAATCTTTTTCGGGGCGTCGCATTTTGCGGCCGCTTTTTCAAAGAAGTCGGCGAGCCGTTTATCCGCCGTCAATACTTTCGCGTCGTATGCGGAAAGTCCCATCGACTCGTAACGCGCTCGTTTTTCTTTCGGAAGTTCCGGCATGCCCGCTTTAATTTTAGAAACCAGCTCCGCCGACGCGGTCGCCGTTACGAGATCGGGCTCCGGAAAATACCGGTAATCGTGGCTTTCCTCTTTGCCGCGCATCGGCTTGGTCTCGCCGGTCGTCATGTCGAACTGCCGCGTCTCCTGACGCACCGTTCCGCCCGCTTCGAGAATTTGTCTGTGTCTCGCAATCTCGAACTCAAGCGCCTTCTGCGCGAAGCGGAAAGAGTTTAAATTCTTCATTTCGCTTCTAACGCCTAGTTTATCGCTGCCTTTGGGCTTGAGCGAAACGTTGACGTCGCAGCGGAAGCTCCCTTCTTCCATGTTTCCGTCGCATACGTCCAGATACATGAGCAGCTGCCGCAGCGTCTTGAGATACTCCGTCGCCTCCTCAACGGTTGATATGTCGGGGTTGGAAATTATTTCAAGCAGCGGCGCGCCGCAGCGGTTGTAATCGACCAGCGAGACGTTAGTTCCCTCCAAGTGTATGTTCTTCCCCGCGTCCTCTTCCATTTGAATTCGGTGAAGGGTAACGCGTTTAACGCCGCTTTCCAACTCGACGTCAAGGTATCCGCCGCGCGCGACCGGCTGCTCCCACTGCGTTATCTGATACCCTTTCGTCAGGTCGGGATAAAAATAATTTTTGCGCGCAAACGCGCTTACGGGCTGTATTTCGCAATTCAACGCTAAAGCCGTCCGAAGCGCGAGTTCCAGCGCCTTTTCGTTCATTACCGGCAGGGTTCCGGGCATTCCCATGCAGACGGGGCAGACGTTCGTATTCGGCGGCGCCCCATAGCTGTTTTTGCATCCGCACCACGCCTTCGTTTCGGTCTTTACCTGCGCGTGAACTTCCAGTCCTATAACAACGTCGTATTCAGCCATTTCGTCGCCTCTTCCGGTTAAATTTTCAACGCGCTCTTGCGCCAGTCCGCCGCGGCCGTTTCGTCCTCAAATGCGGCGCCCATCCTTAACAATCCGCCTTCGTCTAGCGGCCTGCCGATAAGCTGCATTCCTATCGGAAGCCCGTCGGCGGTTTTGCCGCAAGGGACGCTCATTCCGGGCAAACCGGCCAGATTGACGGAAATTGTGTAAATGTCCGCGAGGTACATTTGCAGCGGGTCGTCGGTTTTCTCTCCGATTTTAAACGCCGCGGTCGGAGTCGCGGGCGAAAGTATGACGTCCACGCTTTTAAACGCTTCGTTAAAGTCGTTTCGCAAAATGGTGCGCGCCTTCTGCGCCTTCTTGTAGTAGGCGTCGTAATATCCCGCGCTTAAAACGTACGTGCCGAGCATTATGCGGCGTTTCACTTCCGCGCCGAATCCTTCGCTTCTGGTCTTTACGTACATCTCGGTCAAATCGTCGGATTGCGAGCGCGCGCCGTAACGCACTCCGTCGTAGCGGGCGAGATTGGAGCTCGCCTCCGCCGTTGCGATGATGTAATAAACGGCCACCGCGTATTTTGAATGCGGCAGGCTTATATCGACGATTTCCGCGCCCATCCGTTCGTATGTTTTCGCCGCGCTTAAAACCGCGTCGCGGATTTCCGAATCGAGCCCTTCGCCGAAATATTCTTTGGGCAGACCTATGCGCGTTCCTTTGACGCCGCCTTCGCATAGAGCGACGTAATCTGGAACCGGCGCGTCTGCGGTAGTCGAATCCATTTCGTCCAAGCCCGCCAGAACGCCCAGAACCGCGGCGGCGTCTCTGCTGTTTTTGGCGAAAACGCCCGCTTGATCCAGAGAGCTGGCGAAGGCTATCATTCCGTAACGGGAGACTCTGCCGTAAGTCGGCTTAACGCCTACGACGCCGCAGAACGCCGCAGGCTGGCGAATAGAGCCGCCGGTGTCGCTGCCCAGCGCCGCAAGCGCGCTTCCGGCCGCGACCGCAGCCGCGCTTCCTCCGCTGGAGCCTCCGGGCGAGCGCGTAAGATCGAGCGGGTTTCGGCACGGCTTAATCGCCGAGAATTCGTTGCTGGAACCCATCGCGAATTCGTCCATGTTCAGCTTTCCAAGCGGAATACCTCCCGCTTCCTTAATTTTGCGGCTGTGGGTTCCGTCGTAGCGCGGAACGAAACCGGTTAAAATCTTCGAGGCGGCGGTCGAAAGAACGTCCTTTACAATGAACAAGTCCTTGAAGCCTATCGGCAGCCCTTCCAGCGCTCTTGCAGGCTCGCCTTTGGCAAGCCGCTCGTCGCGCAGCCGCGCCTCTTCAAGAGCCTGCTCCTCATTAATCCATAAATAGGCGCCGATTTTATCGTCGGTTTCGCGTATCCGCTCGATAGCCGCGTTTATCAACTCTACGCTGGTTAATTCTTTTCTTTCTATCAGCTTTTTAGCTTCGAGAAGCGTTAATTTTTTAAAAAAATCCGGCACGTCTTCCTCCGTATAATTTTATTCGGATAAAATCTTGGGAACTTTTACGAAGTCCTCCGTTCGCGCGGCGGCGTTGGCCAAAGCCTCTTCTCTGGTCATGGAAGGCTTAGGCTCGTCTTTCCTCATGGCGTCCGCGAATTCAATTACGCGGCTGGTCGGCTCGACGTTCGAGTCGTCGAGCTCTCTTAACTGCTCAACGTAATTCACTATTGCGTTGAGATCTTTTTTTATCCGCTCTTTTTCTTCTCCCTCGAAGGACAATCTCGCAAGGGACGCGAGACGCTCGATTTCTTTATCGGTTATCTTCATGGCTCGCCTTTCGCTTAATTTTGCGCCCTAAATAAAACGAGCGGCGAGAAACCTCGCCGCCGTATCGCAGACATAAACGGGGTTAATTAATATTCGTAGGCCGAGAATTGCTGGTCGTTGTTGGAGACTGGCGCGATGAAAACTTCCATTCTCGGAGTTTCGCCGCCGCTGTCGTCGTTGTTTTGGCTGATTCCGCCCACGACGAGGATTTGACCGTTGTTCATATTAACGGCCGCGTGAAAGGAATGGCTGAACTTCATCGGAACTACGGTAGCCTTGGCTTCGGTTTGCAGAATGCTGTGCGTGCGGTTCTTAGACCACTCGCAGAACGGTTTGGCGGAATTCGGGTCGAAAGAAAAGATGACCGCGTCGGCCTTGAACGAAGCCGCATCCTGACCGCCCGCCGCGAGGAATACCGTTTTTTTATCGACTACGTACGACGTAAGAGTGAAATTGCGCCTGTCGAAAATTCCTTCGCTCTGAATCGGGGGGGTGCAGTACTTCGTTCCGTCGAGGTCGAGTATATAAACGGTGGTGTCGAATTTTTCTACGCCCGCGGTCTGCTGAATTGCTCCTCCGATTACCGCCACCTTCTCGATCAGTATCGGATTGTTGCTCTCATCGTATTGTATGTATTCGAGATGAGCTAGCTTGTGGCCGTAGCGGGACAATCCTATTTTAAGCTCCGGATCCTGGTCGTAATCCTTGGTTTGCGTGAATGAATTTGTGTTCGGATCGTAAATTTCGACGTTGGCGGTCAGCTCTACGTAAACAGAAGAGGCGTCCTCGTATCCAACAGAAGAGGCGTCCTCGTATCCAAAAGTTTTGCCGCCCTGAACCATTACTTTACCGTTTGCGAGAAGCGTTGCGCCGAAGTCTGATCTGGCTTTGGTCATAGTAATGGGGTTCGGATTAATGCCGTCGCCCGTGCTTTCGGTGCGCGGAATGAATAAATATGCGTCGTTCAAAAAGACGATTGCTCCCGATTCGTCGTAACCTTTTCCGCCGATTATAAGAACCGTGCCGTCCTGCAATTTAACCGCCTGATGGGCGAAACGGCCGACCGGAAGCGTTCCGACTTTTTCGAAGGTCAAGGTCGAGGGATCGTAAATAAAAACGTCAACGTTAGTTCCGACGCCGGCGCCCAAACGGCGCTCGCCTCCGACGATTAGAACTCTTCCGTCGTCAAGCAGTGTGGCGGTGTGATAGGCGCGGTTGCCGGGATTGTTCGGCAGTTCGGTAACCGTCAGTTTGGCCGGATCGTATAGGTAGGCGTTGGCAAAATACTGAGGATAGCCGCTTTTGGTGCTTACGCCGCCGACGATTAAGACTTTGTGGTCAAGCAGAGCGGTGGCGGTGTGCCCTTTGACGCCCATGGGAAGGGTTACTTCTTCGCGCCATCTTTTTACTTGAGTGAAGCTCGCGGTCTCGCCCATTACAATCTCGACCTTTACGTCTTCGGTTCCTTCGTAAATTACTCCTTCGCTAAGCCCGCGCGCGATGACCGAGGTTTTGGCGTCGGGCAGGCTGCCGAAGGCTCCCGCGGAGTTCAACGCCTCGATGGCTATAACGGTCGGTTTGCCGGTTGTTGCCGGATTGATTACCAAAGAAGCTCCGCCGCAAAGGCTCGCGATGTCGCTGGTTTTGGACTGCCACAAAATCGTGCTGGACGGAAATCCGTCTGCGGTCATCTCGAAGCCGCCGATTCTGAACGCCGCTGCGTTGTCGCAAATTTCGCTGCGTTGATCGTTGTTTAGGTAAACCTGCAAATCGAATTTTGTGCTGCTGCCGGAACTGCACGCGAAGGCGGAGCCGACAAGCAGCGTCAATATAAGCGCGGATAAAGCGTTTTTAATTGAAACGTGAGTTAATCTATACATCTGGAATCTCCTTATTCCTTGGAAGATCTAGAATTAGCGACTCTTAGCGGGGCATCGTTACGGTGCTGGTGTTGTCGGGGCCGGAAGGCGCGAGAAGCACTCCCGCGGTAACTCCGCCCGCCACGACTACGACGCCTATCGCCGTCCAGAACCACCATTTTGTATAGAAAGGCGGCTCTTCTTCCTGTCCGAACGATTTTTCCTTGGATTCGCTCATGTCTTCCTGCGCTTTTATTTTATCGGATTTATCCACCAGGAAGCTGACGTCGGTGTCCAAGTCCTCTTTTTCCACAACCTTCTCTTTGGGCTTGGTCTCGCTTTTCGGCTCTTCTTGAACTTCTTCTTTTACTACGACCGGAGCGACGTCTTCTTTTTCTTCTTTAACTTCTTTTTCTTCGTCCTTCTTCACCGGGGCGACCGTCTCTTCGTCCTCAACCTGCTTTTTGCCATTCTTGCCTTTTTTAGACTTCTTCTCGGCCTTTTCTTCTTTATCGGCCTTACCGGTTATGCTTTCGTCTTCGGACGTTTCTTTTACCGCAACTTTCTCAACCGTTTTCCCGCCGCCCGGAGCCGCGAAAACGCCCGGCTTCCAAACCGCCGCCGAATCGCCCTTCGGGAATTTGTTGAAGTATTTTTCGTATTGATTCAGAGCTTTTTCGGCTCCGTCAACGAAGTTGTTCTTGTCCGCGGTAATCGGTTCGAGTTTTACCACGGCTTGAGCGCTTTTAGCGTATAGGAAACCTTGGAAGCCTATTTCGGTTTTGCCTTCGGCGTAGAATAGACCGAACGCCGCGAAATCGACGCTGCCGGCCTCGGCCAGTTCGTTCATGCCTTTCAGAAAGTCTTTATCGAGCTCGCCTTTGGTAAGTTTGGCGGTCAAATCTTCGACGCTGACCTTGGCGCCCTTTGAGCCGCCTTCGGCCTTTTCGTCGCCGCCGCCGAGCCTTACTTTAACGTCCGCGCCGCTTTCAGGCACTTCCACCGCCTCGGTGTAGGTTTCCATGCCGGGGGCGGAAATTTCCACGAAGTAAACGCCGGGATAAACGTTTTTTAGCGTCGCGGGGTTGTCTTTCTGCTGTTCGCCGTTAATTAATATGGCCGCGCGTTTTTTGGGATACGCGGTAATTTTCAGCGTAGCCTTTCCTTTGCCTTTTTTAAGAGCCTTAAACTCTTTTTTCATCGAGGCGGGAGCTCCGTCGTCCTCAAGCTCCGCATTGGGCGAAAGAGCCAGCAGCTTCTTCAAAGCGGCCGCGCCTTCTTCGTCGCCGCCCGACTTATAAGCCGCAAACGCCCACTGCTCGTACATTTTTACCAAGTTTTTCATAAATTTGGCGTTGATCAAGTCGGGCGCTTTTTTAATCAGCTTCTCGGCTTTGTCGAAGTTTGCTGCGGCGTCGGCGTACTCTTTATTGTCTATCGCGTCCAAGCCGTCGTCGATGAAGCGCTTGGCCTTTTTGAGGTCTTTTTCGCTTCCCTTCGTTCCCGCGCTGGGAGCTATATCGGAGCCTTCCTCTTTGGGCGCGGCGAATTTCTTGGCCATATCTTTAGCCTGCACGATGTTTAATCCTTTGAAATCGTCGAAGGACATCGTAAGCTGGGCCTGCATCGCTTTAAGCGTCTGCGTCTGCTTTTCCTTGTAGTCATCGGAGGAGCCCAGCGGCTCGAATCCGAGGATGAGAATCGTCTTTTTACCCGCGGCGGAGGCGGATTTGATTCCCAGCTTGAAAGGCGTTCCGGCAAACACCAGCGAGAATGCGATCATAAAGGCCAGCGCCTTGTTCAAAATTGAAAATCTTTTTGAACGCATGGTTACTCCTCTTGATATAAAGAATATATAACTTCACCGTACTTGTTGAATTTTAATGCCTATAAACTAACCCCCTTTTAATCAATAAAACGGAAAATAGCATAGCCCCCCACGTGAGTCAACAAATTAATTGAACAATATTGTATAAAATTTTTTCCTCGGAGCCGAGTCCGAAAAACGGCGTTTTCCGTAAGAAATACAAGCCGTTTCCGGTCTGGCTTTCAATGATGAACGCGCGTTGGCGGAGAGGAAAAGTAAAAAAATTGGACGTTCGTTTAATTCCGCGGCGTTTCATTAAAAAAGCATTTCAATTTCAGCGCCGCACGCGGGGCAGTTTCCGTCCGCGAGGTCGTTTCGCAGAATTACGTACCCGTTTCGGGCGATAAGCGTTTTGCCGCAGGAAGGACAGACGGTATCCTCGAAGCCTCGTCCGCGCGCGTTGCCGCCGTAAACGTATTTCAATCCGGCTTGTTTGCCGATTTTTATTGCCCGCTCGATTTGAGAGGCCGAAGTCGCCGCGCGGTCGAGCATCCTGTAATCGGGGCGAAAAGCCGAAACGTGCCACGGAACGGCCTTATCGACCGAGGCGACGAACGACGCCAAGCGGAACAGCTCTTCTTCCGAATCGTTTTCGCCGGGTATCAGCAGCGTCGTAACCTCGACGAATATTCCAAGTTTCTTCATTAATTTTATAGTATCGCATACCGGCGCAAGCCTTGCCCCGCAAATTTTGCGGAGCCATTCGTCGGAAAAACTTTTCAAATCGACGTTCGCCGCCGAAAGATAGGGCGCGATTTCTCTAAGCGGACTCTCGCAAATGTACCCGTTGGTTACAAAAACTGTAAGAACGCCTTTTTTGCGCGCCAAAACGCAGCAGTCGTACGCCAGCTCGTAAAAAATCGTCGGCTCGGAATAGGTAAACGCCATCGTTTCGCAGCCCAAAGCAAGCGCCTCTTCCACTACTTTCTCCGGCGTAGTCTTTCTGCCCGGAACGTTCTCGAAGGAAAATTCCCCTTCGGCCAAAGGCTGGCTGAGCTCGTAGTTTTGGCAGAACGAGCATTTGAAGTTGCAGCCGTACGTCGCTATCGAATAACATTTCGAGCCGGGCTTAACGTGAAAAAGAGGTTTTTTTTCAATCGGATCGACGGCGCTCGCCGCGATTTTTTCGTAAGCCGCGGTAAAAAGCGCCCCACCGACGTTTTTTCTAACGCCGCAAGCTCCTGTTTTTCCTTCTTTTATCTCGCATCCGCGGGCGCATAGTCCGCAGACCGCCGCGCCTCTTTCCGTCGTTTGGTAAAACTTAGCTTCTTTCATTTTCTCCGCCGTCTCGCTTGCGGTTTCTCATTTTGAAACCAAATTTATAACCTTATTATTTGCGGTCAACATATTTTGACACGGCCGCAAACCCGTGATATTCATAGAAAGTATATTTTTATCTGTGAAAATTGCAATTATTCGCTCTCAAGATAGAGGGTTTCAACATGACAGCTAAAAGTTCGGCCGGAAAACAAATGCAAAACAAAAGGTTATTTACAGCCGTTGGAACCGCGCTCGCCGTTATGGCGTGCTGGTTCGTAAACTCGGCGCAGCCTAAATACGCCAAAGCCGAATCTGACGCGAAAGGCTCCTTCGTAGTCTTTTTCTCGTCGGACGACCGTTACCGGGATTTGGCCGTTGGTCTGAGCCTTTACTTAACCGACAAAATACGCCAATACCCCGGAGCTCCCGTCAGGCCGGTGGCGTCAATATACGACGCGGCGGTAAAAGGCAATCTTCTCAAAACGGACTCGAAAAAAATTCTCGTCAACGACATCCCCGGTCTGGCGCTCGACGCAAAAGCCAGATTAGTCGTTCTGGGCGACCTTACTGTTGACAAAGGCAACTTTCAGCTCGTTCTAAACGTAAACGACGGCGTAAGCGGAGACAATATCAAAAACGCCGCAATAAGCTCGGCGGGCGATTTAGCCGGCCTCATCGGAGCCGCGATTAAAAAACTGTCCGACATAACCAAATCCGATTTCGCGTCCGAAGAGCCTTCCAAAGAACAATTTAAAGCCACACTTTCGGGGTTAATCGCTCTCGGCAAATCGTTTTCGCTGTTAAAGGACGAAGAGGACTTCAGCGGATCCATGTCGATGCTGCGCAGGGCGAAAGGAGCCGGACTCGATTATTCCGGATCGGCGATAGAATCGGAATTTATTCCATTCATTGAAAAAAAGAGCGAGTCTTCCGCCAGAATTTGGAAGGCGGAATTTCAAGAATCGGCAATCGGTAAAGTCCAGACGTTCGACCTTTTATCCGGCGACAAGCTGAAAGATTTTAATTTCCTAATCACCCGCGCGGAAGCCGAGCACGCGGACGGCAAATACGACGGCGCGCTTAAAACCGTCGAATTGGCGTTGAAACTGCGCCCGTCGGACGCCAAAGCCAACTCGTTGAAGGCGAAAATAGCCCTCGCGGCCGGACGCAAGGACGTCGCGTACAAAGCGGCGCAGAAAGCGATAGACGCAGGCTCATCCGACCCCGACCTATACGTGATTATGGGGGATGCGGCGCGTCAAAAAGGAAAGCTCTCCGAAGCCGCTCGGCTTTACAACGCCGCCGGAAAACTCTTTACGAAAATGGGAGAGATGGACAAGGCGAACGACGCTTTCGTCAAAGCGATGGAACTCGACCCGAAGCAGGTGGAAATAGGCGAAATGGCCATTAGCGGCATGTCGGAAGAGCAGCGCAAAAAAATGATGGCCATCATGCAGGGCTTTCAGGCGAAAAAGCCCGAAGACCCCTCTTACCTAAGAGCCATGGGCGAATTCAAACTGGGCGAAGGAAACGTTGCCGAAGCCGAGCAGTACGCCCAGAACGCATTTAAACTCAACAAAGAAGACGCCGAAACGAACAAACTTTTAGGCAAAATTTACTACGAAAATAAAAACGACCTCGACCAAGCGATGAAGCACTTCAAACAGGCGAAGGTCAGTTCGCCCCTTGACGCCAAATCTACGCTCAAGCTGGCGGAAATCAACGAAAAGGCGCAGCTTAACGAGAGCGCCTTCAATTACTACGAAGAATATTTGAAGGTCAATCCGAACGATAAAAAGGTTTTAAAGCATCTCGCGCAGATGTACTCGTCCGCCGGAAACAATTCAAAAGCGATAAAGCTGTACGAAAAAATTCTGGCTTTAGACCCAGACGATTTGGACGCGAACAAGGCGTTGGCCGATTTATACGTAAATATAGGAAACTCTTCGGACGGAGAAAAAATTAAAAGCAAGCTGAAGAAACTTTCCTTCGGCGACAAAATAACGGATAAAACGGTCGTCGGCGGCGAGGACAAAACCGACGCGCCCAAGCCCGAAGCAAAAAAAGAAACAAAACCCGCCGTGCCTTCGATGCCGACAATAAAAGGAACCGAAATTTTCTTCCCTGAAGTTTTCAACGTGGTCAAGGCTTTCGAAGGCGACTTTAATTCAATCGCCTTAATAGACTATCAGAAGCTCAAGGAAATGAAAGAAGGCGGCCCAAGTTTCTTTCGCATAAAAATAAGAGACACGTCGGTTCTTGCGGAGCAGCTGTGCAAAGCTCTCGCGACAAAATTCGTAACGAAGTGCGGCGACGCGGTGCACGAAAAAGCGCTCGACCTTTTAAACAACTTCGAGCCGTATAAAACGAAATACGACGAGGCGGCCTACCAATCGTTTTCAGGGCTGGCAAAATCATTGAAAGTCGACGCGGTCGCCGCTTTCGCAATGTCCTCCGGCGGCGTCGGAAACTCCGGCGCGACGAACTTCGAAGTTATGATATACGTGTTTAAAAAAGGGGACGACGGGCTTGTTACGCTCAAAATTGAAATAAACGAAAACCTCGATAAACTGGAGCGCCTCAACGTTCAAATCATCATGATTCCGCTGATTATCGCGGCCTTGGGCGGATTTTTCATTTTGCTTATTTTCGCAATCGGTTTTGGCCGGGTTCAGGTGCGCGTAATATACGACACCCGCTTCGAGCAGGGGTATTTCGGCGTTAAAATGAGCAAATGGAAGCTCTCGCAGGCGTTCGACACGACGAAAGCGATGGTTAAAAAGTTCGACGGCTCGCAGCACATCGACACCGCGGAAATCGTCCAAAAAATATTCGCCTCTTGGAATCCGCTCGTAAAAATCGTTTCGCAGAACAAGGCGGAGTTTACGAAGGTTCCCACCGGCAGCTATTACCTTTATTTAACCGGAATCATGGTAAACATCGACAACGGCCAGCCGATAGGAACGTATGAAATAGAGCGCAAAATAAAGGTTTCGCGCAATAAAACCGAAGACGTGGAAATTAACCTTCAGGTCAACGAAGCCTTCGTCGAGGTGCGCGTAAAATCCCGCGACCAGCTGATTTTCGGCGCCACGGTTGTCGTTGACGACAAAGAAGCCGAGAAGAAAGTTACCAAGGAAGGCGAAGAGACGACCTTTTATTTGGAAAAAGGCCAGCACGTATTGAAAGCCTACTACCAAGGAATGGGCGCGGAGGAATACGTCGAAATCAAAGACGGAACGCCTCTTCTGATAGACCTTGTTCTGCATTCTTCCCAAACCGGAGTTTTCTCGATTCCCAAAAAATCGCAGACGAACATCGACGATATTCTCGCCGACGGAGCCAAGGCGCATACAATCATTTCATCCGACGGTTCGTCGGCGAAGTTCAAACCGGAGGATTTAATCGCGAAACCTTCCGACACCGAAATGTTTGAAAAGGCGGACACCGAAATCAACGTGAAATCCAAGCAACCGCAGAACGACAAACACATCGTCGGCGGAGCCAAGATAGACTTCGATTTCAGCGACAGCCAATTAGGCGAAAGCGCGTTTAAAGTTTCGTCCATGAACGCCTCGCCGCCCAAAGGCGCTGGGCCGCTGAACGAGGACGCGCTGAACGACCTCTTCGCCGACATTAACGCGGCGAAACCCCCAGCTATTGAAGAAGAGCACAAATACCGTTCAGACGACCCCAAAAAGGATACGTACATAAAAGACGCCCAGCGTTTGATGCAGGCGCGCAAATTCGACGAAGCGGCCGAGTGTTTCCTTCGCGCCGGCGAGTACGACAGCGCCATAGCGGCCTGCCAGATGACGGGCAATCAACCGCTGACGTATAAAATTTACGGCCTTTCCTACATGGACAACGGCAACTACCGCGAGGCGGTCGAAATGTTCAAATACGCCGGCGAGATACTGCTTCAGGCCGACGCCATGGAGCGGCTGCGCATGCACGACGAGGCGAACAAGCTGCGCGGCGAATTTTACTCGGAGCAGGGGAACGTCGAAAAAGCCGTATTTTATTTCCAAAAGGCGAATTCGTGGGACAAAGTCGGCAAAATCATGGAAGAAAAAGGCTCTTACAAGGACGCCGCCGACGCGTACTTTAAAGCGAGGCTTTATATCAAAGCCGCCGACTGCTATCTTGCCTCCGGCGAAAAAGAGCGCGCCGCCGAATGCTACGACTTGGAAGGGCATTTCATTAAAGCGGCAGATTTGTACCGCGACCTCGGCGCCAACGTGCAGGTTTTCAAAATGCTCGAAAAGGCCGGCGAATTCTTAAAAGCCGCCGAAGGCTACGTAAAATACGAGATGTACGACAAGGCGGTTCAAGTCGCTCAGCAAATACCGTCCACAAGTCAAGACTACGTAAAGGGAGTTCAGCTTTTGGTCGAAATTTTCCGCGAGAAAAAAGACGAGGACATGCTATTCTCTACATTCGAGCGCTGCGCCGACGAAATCGACGTTCAACCGAAGTTCATAAAAGAGGCGTACGATTTGGCGATCGCGGCGCAGGATTGCGGCGCGCTTACTTCCTCGCTAAAGCTGTTCGAGAAAATTCAAAAAGCGCATTACAACTATTCCGACGTTTCCGACAGGCTCAAAACCCTGAAAACGCAAATCTCCGAATCTTTGCCGAACAAATCGGGATTTTTCGACGCGGACGGCGCTCCTTTGGGAGGCGGCTCGCTGCTGGGTTCAAGCGGGCGTTATCAGGTGATAGAAGAGCTGGGACGCGGCGCGATGGGCGTAGTGTTTAAAGCGAAAGACACGCTGCTGGAAAGAATCGTCGCGTTTAAAACGCTGTCGTCAAGCCTGAAAAACCATCCGGCCGCGGTTCAATATTTCTTAACCGAGGCGAAAAGCCTTGCCGCGCTGAATCACGCAAACATCGTCGGCGTGTACGACATCGGGCAGGAGGAAGGGAACTACTACATCGTAATGGAATTCATCGAGGGAATGAACCTGTCGGATTTCATAACCGAAAAAGGGCGACTTTCCCTTAAAAACACGATTATCATCTCGTCCAAAATAGCGTCGGGTCTGCAGTACGCGCACGAGCGCAGGGTCGTCCACCGCGACATCAAGCCGTCGAACATAATGATTTCGGCGCAGGGCGAGGTAAAGATAATGGACTTCGGGCTCGCGAAAATCATCGACGACGCGATGCAGGACAAGACCGTTGCGAGAGGAACTCCGCTGTATATGTCGCCGGAACAAATAAGAGGCGAGGCGATAGACAACAGAGCCGACATTTATTCTTTCGGCATTACAATGTTCGAGATGGTGTGCGGCGCGCCGCCGTTCACGACCGGCGAAATAATGTACCACCACCTTCACACGCAGCCGCCCAAACCTTCCAGCTTCAACCCGTCGATACCCGAACAGCTCGACAGGGTTATATTGAAGTGCATAGAGAAGGAGCGGGATTCGCGCTACCAGAACGCCGAAGAGATAAGGCTCGACCTTAAGCCGCTTGCGACGCTGATAAAATAACGCCCTTCGCCCGCGGGCAAACGCGATTGGGTTTGATTTTTCCATCGCGCGCTGTTATTTTACGCGCCGAAAAGTCATAAGCGCCGAAAACGGCCGTTTACGAGGTGTGAAAATGAAAAATAAAAACCGGTTCGCCGCGATAATTCTCGCCGCCGGATTAGGCAAGAGGATGAATTCGCAATTCCCAAAGGTGCTGCACAAAGCCGCGGGAAAGCCCTTATTCTATTGGGGAACAAAGCTCGCAATGTCCGTCGTTGACGGTCCGATTGCGCTGGTTTTGGGGCATGGCAAAGAACTCGTCGAAAAAAGCGTCGTTGAAAATTTCGGCGAAAAAGCAAAAAGAATAACGATAGCCTATCAGGAAAAACAGCTAGGCACCGCGGACGCGGTAAGGGCCGGGCTTGAGGCAATTCCCGGCTTCAACGAAGGCTATACGCTAATAATGGTAGGAGACGCGCCGCTTCTGACCGAGGCGACAATCAAGGCGACGCTGGAACTTGCGCGAAAAAAAGAGCCGGAGATTGTAATGCTGACCGCGATTGTAAGCGACCCTTCCGGTTACGGAAGAGTTCTGCGCGAGGCCGAAGACGACGGCGAACAGATTGCCGCCATTATAGAGGATAAGGACGCGAAAGGTCCGATAAAAAACATTGCCGAGATAAACAGCGGAATTTATTTGGTAAAAACGCCGTTTTTGCGGGAAGTCGTAAATAAAATTGAAAATTCCAACGCGCAAAAAGAGTTTTATTTGACCGATATGGTCGAAATCGCCCGCAAAGCCGGACGATGCGTTGCGGCTTATATTTCCGCCGACCCAAGAGAAATACTCGGCGTCAACGACCGCTCGGAACTGTCGGACGCCGACTTCATAATGAGAATGCGCATTAATAAGGAATACATGAAGAACGGCGCAACGCTTATCGACCCCGCAACGGCGTACATCGACCCAGACGCGGCGATAGAACGGGACGTTACGATTTACCCAAACGTCGAAATACGCGGGCGCTGCGAAATTAAAAGCGGCGCGGTCATTCAAACCGGCGCGTACATCGAAGCGTCGAAAATCGGCGCGGACGCGCTGATTAAGCCTTACTGCGTAATAGAAGAGTCGGACGTGGGCGAAAAAGCTCAGGTTGGGCCGTTCGCGCATCTGCGTCCCGCGAGCGTAATGCTGAAAAAATCCAAGGTCGGAAACTTCGTTGAAATGAAGAAGACGACGCTGGGCGAAGGAAGCAAGGCAAACCACCTTACTTATTTGGGCGACGCCGAAATCGGACCGAACGTGAACGTCGGCGCGGGAACCATTACCTGCAACTACGACGGAATCGGCAAGTATAAAACTATTATAGAAGAAGGCGTCTTCGTCGGCAGCGACACGCAGTTCGTAGCGCCCGTGCGCGTGGGCAAAAACGCGACCATCGCGGCGGGAACGACGGTTTGCAAAGACGTCCCCGAAGGAGCGCTCGCTCTATCGCGGACGCCGCAGGAAACGCGCGAAGGTTACTTCGAAAAGCATAAACTTCCCCGGTTGAAAAAAGCCGGCAAAAAATAATTTATTGCGAAAATTCGCGAGGCTATAAATGAAAGTCGGAATCATCGGTTACAGCGCAAGCGGCAAAACGTCGCTCTTCAACGCCCTTACGGGTCTTCACGCGGAAACGGGCGGATTTTCCAGCAAAGGGAACAAGAACCTCGGACAAATTAAAGTGCCCGACCCGCGGCTGGACAAGCTGGCCGCAATGCACAACCCGAAAAAGCTCACCTACGCGGAAATCGGCTTCATCGACTTCGTAGGCCACAAGATGGGCGACTCTACGCAGGGCTTCGATCCGCAGACCGTAGCGGACATCCGCGTTGCCGACGCGCTGGTCGTCGTTCTGCGCGGCTTCGAGACTCCGCTGGCGTCCTCGGCGGCCAACCCCGCCAAGGAGCTTGAAAATATCATCAGCGAGATGATGCTGAACGACCTAATGCCGATAGAAAAGAGGCTTGAGCGCGTCGCAAAGGAAGGCGCGAAGGGAAAGGAAGAAGAGGCTTTGCTGCTTCGTCTGAAGACGCATTTGGAAAACGACAAGCCTCTCAACTCTATGGAGCTGAAACCCGAAGAGCTTGCGCGTCTTTCCGGTTTTAATTTTTTAAGCGTAAAACCGCTGGTAATCGCGCTCAATCACGGCGAGGACGACATAGGCAAAGACGCCTTTCCGGAATGCGGCAAAGCCGCGGCGGCGCGGGGGCTGCCTCTTTTGCGCGTGTCGGCCAAAACCGAAATGGAGCTCAACGACCTTTCGCCGGAAGAGCGCGCCGAGTTTATGAAAGATTTGGGCATTACGGAACCCGCTGTAAACAAACTTATTAAAGGCGTCTTCGACGCGTTGAACCTGATTGTTTTCTTTACTACCGGCGAGGACGAATGCCGCGCGTGGACGGTGCGGCGCGACGCGACCGCGGTTGAGGCGGCGGCAAAGGTTCACACCGATATAGCCAGAGGGTTTATTCGCGCCGAAGTAACGCATTACGCCGACGTAATGGAGCTTGGCAGCGAGGCCGCCTGTCAGAAGGCCGGAAAAATGCGGCTCGAAGGAAAAGAATACGTCGTTCAAGACGGCGATATAGTGCATTTTCGGTTCAACATTTAATAATCATCAAGCCGAATATTTTTTTTTGCGGCAGTTTTTTTATGAAATCCGCTTATTCATGCGAATTTCGCGCGGTATTTTCCCGATTTTAACAATTTAAAAAGCTATTATACCTTGACAAATTTTTAGGATTGTATAAATATCTACAAATGTTGGAATATCGACATGAGAAGGTAAATTTTGTTATTTTCTTTGTACTTTTAAAAAAGGAGGATTGCTAATGAAGAAACAGAGTCTGTTCTTAATCCTGCTCGTCTCGGCGGCGTTCATTGCGCTGATGGCGGGCGTCGGCTGCGGAAGCAGCGGCGACGACAACAACAACCCCGGCGACACCGACACTGACACGACGGAAACGACGGAAACAACCGAAACGACCGAAACGACCGAAGCGATCGAAGCGGACAAGGAATTCAACCTTAACTGCTCCACCACCGACCAGTGCGTCGGCAAAAAAGACTCGACCGGCAAACTGGTTGAAGTCTGCAACAAAGAAACTCTTAAGTGCGAAGAGTCCAACTGCGAAAACGACGCCGGCTGCAAAGACGCCTGCGGAGCCGCCGACGACGGCCGCAAGTACGACTGCACCTGCGACAAGACCGACCTCATCTGCTACAAAAAAGCCTGCGTAAAGAACGCCGACTGCGCCGCGGGATTCATGTGCGACGGCGGCAAATGCCTTACCGGCTTCGTAGCCAGCGACATCGATCACGTCTCCATGACGGCGACCGGCGCGTTCACCAAAAAAGGCTCGACCATCACCGTTAAAGCGTTCGCCTACAACAAAAACGGCGCCGTCGTCGAGAGCGACCCGGCGAAGTTCACCTGGGCCAGCAGCGACGATACCATCGTTAAAGTTGACGCCAACGGCGTAGTAACCGGACAGGACGCCAACGGCGCGGCCGACATCACCGCCACCTTCACCGGCAGCGAGAAAAAAGGCACTTTGAACGTTAAGAACTTCGGCGCGGTAGCCGAGGGCGACGTTCGCGTTCTCGTAATCAACATCAAGACCAACGCCGGCGTAAAAGACGCCAAAGTAATGGTCAACGACAAAGAGGGCGTAACCGGCGACGACGGCACCGTAACCATCACGGGCGCCACCGCTCCGTTCAACGTTCACGTCTTCGCGAAAGATTACACTTACGTATCCATTTACGGAACCGCCAGCAACGATCTGTTCGTCTCCCTTGAGCCGAAAAAAGATACGACGCAGTGCGGCGGCGTAAAAGGCAACGTCGATTTCGCCCCGATTCCCGACGCGATTAAAGAGAAAAAAGACGTCCACCTCGCCATCACCTCGATGCAGGTTGCCGGCAACCTTCTCGACATCGACTTCCTTTCGCTCTTAGGCGAAATGGTTAAGACTCACATCAAAATCGGCACCGGTCTGGTTGACGAAGACGTAAACCTTCCGTCCGGCATCGAGCTGTTCATTTCCCGCTCCGACGTCCGCAAGGGCTATCAGGCGACCGGCCCCGGCGGCCCCAGCATTCTCTGGAGCTTGGGCGGCTATCTCCCGCTTGACGACCTTATCTCCATCGTAACCGACGCCATGAGCGGCGGCGACATCAAGAACATCAAAATCGGCAAAGTCATCAGCCAGATTATGCCCTTCTTCGACAATTTCTATCACGGCCTCAAGCCCGGCTTGGACGTTAAGTATTTCCCGAAAGTCGCGGACACCGCCGACATCAACGGCGACGGCAAAACCGACGATTTGGTCTGCGATTTCAGCAAGTTTGAAAACCTGAACGATTCTCAGAAACTCAACGTAGCCATGAACAAAAAGGCTCTGATTAACTTCAACAGCCTGCCCTCGTTCCCGGGCAAAGCCGACAACAACGGCATCGGCGTTGTGGCCATTCTCGGCGCCGACGTTCCCGGAGTGGGAATCGTTCCCCTTGGCTTCACTCTCGCGGTTGACGAAGACGCGGACGGCAAATTCGACGGCAAAGTCGGCGACGCCGGCAAAGTTTACCTTAACTACGCTCCGCAGCACAGCGGCGTTACCGGCTACAAATACGTGCTGGTTTCGGCGGCTCTGGACGTAAACGGCCTTATCAGCAGCGAAGGCAAAGGCGATATGTTCTTCGGCGGCGTCCTTACCATGATGGACAACGCTCCGGACACAACCGCCAACGCGATCTCTCTGCCGAACTTCCTCGGATTCCCGACGGTTACCTACACCGCCGCGGAACGCAAGATTAAAGTCGAAGGAACCGGCTACGGCGAATTAGCCCGCATCATGCTCGACGGCAAATGGGCTATCTTCGCGAAGAACGGCGAATTCACCTTCCCGACCGTCCCCGCGGACATCGGAAGCGACGTTCTGCCGGCCGACAAATCCGACCTGCTTATCAGCGGTATCGGCACCAAGAGCGGCATCACCTACGACAAACTCATGGAGTTCAACGAGAGCAACATGAACATGATGAACTACGTAACCGATCAGTTCTCGATTACCATTCCCTCGAAGTAATCGAACTACGCAAGTTCAAAAGAAAGCCCTCCGAAAGGAGGGCTTTTTTATTGCGCTTAAATAAAAAAAGCGAGCCTTAAATCTCGCTTTTTGTAAATTCTTAAATGCGCGGCTTTACTTAGCGGCCTTAGGCTTCTTTCTGTTCGCAAGAAACTGCATGAACGCCTCGGCCTCTTTTATAACTTCTTCGTCGTTCGTTTCAAGCAGTTTGAAGGCCATTTTTAAAAGCGGTTTTTCTTTCACGTTTTCAAAGTAAGATTCAAGTTCTTCCGGTTTAATTCCGACGGAAAGCGCGATGCTTTTACGCAGCTTTGCGTCCATCAGCCCTTTTTCCATCGCCTCCGAAAACGAATGCAGCATCGCCGCCTTTTCCCTGTTCGCGCTTGGATCTTCCTCAAGAAGCTCGTGCGGCAGTACTTGAAGAGCTTTAGCCAGCTTTATCAGCACTAAAACGCTGAAATTCGCTCCTTGGTTCTCGATAAGCGTAAGATGCTTTTCGGTAATGTCGGCCATAGCGCACAGCTTGCGCCGCGTCATCCCCTTGGACGTTCTTACCTTTTTAACTATAGAACCCACGTCTTTAAGTCTTTCCATTTTATTACCTCAAAATCAATTCTAAAAACGCATTGTCGTTAAGGATTATAATAATATACAAAAAATATATTGCAAGATGAATAATAGGTATTGACAATGCTGGCTCTGTTGCTCTAAAATATACTTATAGGTAATTACTTGATAGTATTTTGCGGCAAACAAAGGAGCTTTGTAATGAAAGTAAAAAGATTATCGGTATATCAGCTCGCATGCTGGCTTTCGGCTTATCGCAGGTACGGATCGGAACCAACCTATATTTCGCCTTCCAATTTAAGCGAAAAAGTTCAAACAAGTCCGGACGCCGGAGCCATGCACGAGCGCATGGGTTCCGACGCCGCTTTCGCGCTCGCGCTTTCGATTTTGTTTAAGCGTTATTTAACCGAAGAGGAATTTTTAAGCCTTACCGCCGAGAAAAAGCCGGAAAAATTCAAAAACAGGCGGCTTTGGTTCAGGTGGCGTTACGAAACGTGCGAAGAGTTGGAGCTTGCGTTTCATTTTACGGACGAGCTTGACGAAATGATTGGAGACGAAGATGTCGAAATACAGCCATAACGGAACCGACTTTGCGGACATGCCGGACGTGGTGAGAATCGCCGCGCTGCGCGCATCCGACGCGCTTAAAAAGCCGGTTGACAGAGTTTTGCGCGAACTGGCGGCTTACTTTGCGCCGACGAAAACCGCACGCGGTTACAAGGAAATCGCGTCCATTCTGAATCGAAGCGAAGAAACAGTGAGAAAATGGACAAAAAAAGACGAAGAGCTTAACGCGATCGTAAAAAAAGACGCGAACGGGCGCGTTTACGCCAACGTGGAGGCTCTTTTAGGTTACGGCCGCGATCGCGGTTTGGTTTAGCGGCGCGGCGCATAATTTACATCTTTCCGGTTTTGCGTTTTTCGGCCAAATACGCCTCTTTGCCTTTATCGCGAAGCGTTGCAAGCCCGCCAGGCCGGTCGGACTTAAATACGAGCCCGAAAATTTTTGAAATAAAGTTATTCATCTTTTTGCATTCTTTGTAACTGCGCGGACTTTTAAAATCCGAACATTCCGCGCACGTTATAATTCCCTTTTCAATCGCGCATTTTCTTATCGGGCAGCTCGCATACATCGGACTGACCATGCAGCCTTGGCATTTTTGTTTTTTAAACGCGCCGCAGTTAGAGCAAAAAAGCCCGCACGAGGCAATGTGCTCGTCGGGTTTCACGTCGGCAATTTTAACGACCGTTTTCTTCGCCATCTCTCGCCCCTTAATTATAAATTTTAACGGCATGCTCGCCTGAGCCAACTTTAACGTACAGCGAGCCGTTGTTTGCGTTAGTATAAAAATAACCGGAAGCCGCCTTCTCCAACTCGTCTAGGTTCGCCTTTTTGACGAGCTCGGTTCCGTTGTCGGTTACTTTGGCCGGTTCGGCGGCGCCGTAAGCAATTAATTCGTAGAGCGCGCCTGATTTAAATTTCGCGCCGTCTTTGTAATAAAGGGTCGCGCCCGTTCCCGTCTTTTCCTGTGAAAGCGACGAGCCGTCAAACAAATTAATGGACGACTTCGCGCCGATGTAAATTCTCGGATAAAGAACGCCGGCGTCGGTTTCGTAAGAATCGACCTCGCCGGGTTTGGTCGTAGGAGCCAGCGTATCGACCGACGGGCGAAGAAGCGGAACTATTCCGCCTTCGCGCAGGTAAAGCGGCAGCTTAGACAGCGGCGCGGAAACGTTAATCGTTTGACCGCCGGCGTAAACTTCGCCCGTAAACCAGTCGGCCCAGCCGCCCGCGGGGAATACAACGTCCTTTGTTGTCGCGCCCTGAACCACGACCGGAGCTACCAAAAGGTCGTCGCCGAACATATATTGATCGGACGGATGCGAGCCGAGTTCGGGGTATGCGAGCCCAAGAGGCCGCTGAATGGGACGTCCGTCCTTAAGAATATTTTGCGCAAGCGTCCATTCGTACGGGAATAGGCGCAAATGCAGGCTGGTAAATTGTTTATACCAGCCCAGCATCTCTTCGTCGAAGCCGTTGTCTTTTCTGAATTCCCACGCGACGTCGTTCGTGCTCGTGCCTACCTGCATCACGCTCGAAAGGGCGGTCTGCTGGAACCAGCGCGTAAAAACTTCCTTATTCGGAGGAGACGAGCGGTAACCGCCGGTGTCCGCGCCGAAGAACGGAAAGCCGGACGGGCCTAACGTTACGCCGTAAATTACCGACGCGGGAAGACCGCCTACCGCAAGTTTGCCGTCGTCGGGCTTTACCTGCCTGTGAGCCCAAAAAGTCGCGTCCAAATCGCCCGGCCATATGACGGTTACGTACTGCTGATCTCCCCACTTGCCGGCGCGTCCAAGCAGAAAATATCCGCTTTTGGGCAGAGTCTCCGCGTAAACTTTATGATAAAGAAGAGTATAGGTAGAGTGCATCGTCCGCTCGTCGGAGCCGTCGGCGAACTTCCACTCGTTGCGGCTGCCGAAAATCCCCGGCACCACGTCTTCCGCGTAGTCCAGCTTGAACCCTTCGATGCCGTTGTCGGTATAGTTGCGGATTAGGCTTTGCCACCAGTCGTAGGCGGCTTTATTGGTAAAATCGAGCGCCGTTCCCCATTTGTTCAGGCGCAGTCCGCTCTTCGGCGGAAAGTATCCCTCGTCGTTGGCGCGCTTGAGAAGCTCGGCGCTCGCCGCGCAATTGTCTTCGATGTAAGGCGTGTGCCATAACGCCATACGGAAGCCTAAATCGTGGGCGAGTTTTATCATCGCCTTTGAGTCGGTATAATCTTTGGGGTCGTAATCGAACGAATTGACGCAGCTGGCGTACGGCCGGTCTATCCAATAACCGCTGGTCGCAAGACGCAGCTCTCTAATTTTTTTAAGGTCGCTTTCCACCGTCGCCTGTCCGTAAGCCTCGTCGCGCCAAATCCACGGCCCTAAAGCCCACGCGGCTGGAAGCGTCGGGTAAACGGTCGATTCGTAATACTGCTTTGTTATGTCGATAGGCTTGTCCGCCGCGTAAAGATAAAATTCCAAACCGTCGGCGCTGCCGAACGCGGTTCCCACAATCGCGTCCACGACGTCGGGCGAGGAAGCCGCAACGGAAAAAGTCGTCGGAAAGCGCGTTTTTAAAAACATTCCCCACCCTTTCGTTCCGATTAATAAAGGAACCGGAACGTGCATTTCATTGTAGCCGCTCTCAAGCGCCGTTTCCGCTTCAAGCTGCATGGCGCGCACCTTACCGCGGTGGTTGGTCTGGTCGAGGAAGCCGCCTAAGCCATAAAACCCTTCGTCAGCGTCAGCTTTAGGCGCCAGCCGAATGTACGCTATCGCGTCTCCGCTCGCCGAGGGAGTAAGCGTCAACTTGTAGTTGAATTCGCTCTTCGGCTCGATCGTCAACGTCGCCGCCTTGCCGTCCTCGAATTGCAGGTTGGCGGTAATTTTCGCCGCGGTATTCTCGGCGATTTGCGCGCCGGTAAGTTTAAGCCATTTGAAACCTTCGGGCGGCTGCGTTACTCCGTCGTCCACAAAAAAGAACGTGGGAGAGTAGTTCTTCTTCTCTTCGAGCGCGTCAACTCGGCCTAGTTGAATCGAGTTTGAGTCGAACGCGAGCAGAGGTTCGGCGTTGCGGTAAAGCGTAAGCGTAA
Organism: uncultured Myxococcales bacterium; assembly: GCA_964400725.1. Classification (GTDB taxonomy): domain Bacteria; phylum Myxococcota_A; class SURF-8; order SURF-8; family CAYNVS01; genus CAYNVS01. The sequence goes on along the minus strand of CAYNVS010000004.1, from coordinate 51,534 downwards.
GCCCCGCAGGGTCGAGCGTTAATTTATAAGCGTTCTTGGTCTGCTTCGCTTCGTCCGAGGACGAGCCGCCGCAGCCCGCCGCGGCTAAAAGCGCGACCGCGCAAACCAAAGAAACCATGACTGATTTGGTTTTTCTATTCATGAAACGCGCCTCGCAAATTAAATAAGTTATGCCTGCGGAACCAAACGAATAGTAGCATAATTACTTTTACGCGCAAAATAAAATAGGCCGCTCTTGCAATATGGCGCGCCATACATTAATGTAACTTGTATGAAATGCTGCAACCCTAAAAAGAAAACGACGAGAGAAGATTTTAAACAGCAGGCGCGCATTTGCAAGGCGCTTGCGAACGAAGCGCGTCTGATGATAATAGAATGCCTGCGCGACTGCGAATGCTCCGTAACCAAACTGACGGAGGCGGTCGGCCTCGACCAATCCACGGTTTCCAAGCATCTCTCGGCGCTGCTTTCCGTCGGAATCGTCGAAAACCGCAAGGAAGGAAACGTCGTATTCTACCGTCTGGCAACCCCTTGCGTTCTGGATATTTTCTGCTGCATCGACAACGTAAAAGAAAAAAAATAAAATTTTTTTGAAATGCGGCATGGCTATATTGACATTTAGCCATAAAGATTTATCATAATCGAGCGAACTGATTATGGAGAGAACCATGACGACAGAAAATAATTCCGCAAAACGGCTTTCGTTCCTAGACCGTTACCTGACGTTGTGGATATTTGCCGCGATGGCGGTAGGAGTCGCAGCCGGGTATCTCTATCCGCCGCTTGCCGCGGCTCTTAACAATATGAGCGCGGGAACGACGTCGATACCGATAGCCGTCGGCCTTATACTAATGATGTACCCTCCGTTGGCGAAAGTTAAATACGAACGCCTCCCGGAAGCGTTCCGCAATAAAAAGGTTCTGGCGTTGTCGCTCGTCCAAAACTGGATGATCGGCCCCGCTCTAATGTTCGCTTTGGCGGTAATTTTTCTGCCCGACAAGCCTGAATACATGGTCGGACTTATAATGATAGGCTTGGCGCGCTGCATAGCGATGGTTATCGTCTGGAACGACCTCGCCAAAGGCGACGCCGAATACTGCGCCGGACTTGTGGCGTTCAATTCGATATTTCAAGTTCTGTTCTTCTCCGTTTACGCGTATTTATTCATTACGGTTCTTCCGCCGTTTTTCGGCATAAAAGGCGCGGCGGTCAACGTCTCAATGGCCGACATTGCCAAGAGCGTTTTCATTTATCTCGGCATTCCGTTCATTGCCGGAGCGATAACGCGCTTCTCGCTCATTAAAGCTAAAGGCGAGAAATGGTACGTCGAAAAATTCGTCCCCAAAATCAGCCCTCTGACGCTGGCGGCTCTGTTGTTCACCATCGTCCTGATGTTCTCCATCAAAGGCGAAAACATCGTCAAGCTGCCGTTCGACGTTCTCCGCGTCGCAGCGCCCCTTCTTATTTACTTCGTCGTCATGTTCTTGGTCTCGTTTTTCTTAAGCAAAAAGGCGGGCGCGACGTACGAGCAGTCAGCGGCGCTTTCGTTTACGGCGGCGAGCAACAACTTCGAGTTGGCCATTGCCGTGGCGGTATCGACTTTCACAATACATCACGGCGCCGCGTTTGCGGCGGTAATCGGGCCGCTGGTCGAAGTTCCGGTATTGATAGCGCTTGTCGGCGCGGCTCTTTATATAAAGAAGAATTATTTCAAACAAACCGCATAATTTAAGGGAAAGAGAAAATGCCCGATAATAAAAAAGACGTTCGTAAGGACGTGTCAAAGTTTTATGCCGAAGCCGTTAAAAAAGGCTGCGGCTGCGGCTGCGGCGATCAGCCGAAGGGAGCCGCGGTTATTAGCGCCGGCTACTCGAAAGACGAACTCGCCGGTTTGCCCGCCGACGCGGTTACAAATTCGTTCGGGTGCGGCAACCCGCTCGCGCTTGCAAACGTCAAGCCGGGCGACGTCGTTCTCGACCTCGGCAGCGGCGCCGGAATAGACCTGCTTATCGCGGCGAAAATTGTCGGCCCGACCGGCAAAGCGATAGGCGTCGATATGACCGACGAAATGATAGAGCGCGCCCGCGCCAACGCCAAGGCCGCCGGATTTGAAAATATTATCGACGTAAGAAAAGGGTATATCGAGCAGCTGCCCGTTGACGATAACAGCGTCGATTGCGTTATCTCCAACTGCGTTATAAACCTCTCGCCGGATAAAGACCGCGTATTCCATGAAATTTTCCGCGTTCTTAAAAAGGGCGGAAGAGTGAACGTGTCCGATATTGTGGCCAACGACCTGCCCGACTGGATATTAGAAAACGCGACGCTTTATTCGTCGTGCGTGGCGGGCGCTATTTCGGAGGACGATTACATTGAGGGGATGAGAATGGCCGGGCTTACCGGCGTCGAAGTAACGAGCCGTACGGTTTACGACGAAGAGTCGCTTAAAAGCATAATCTACGGCGAGATACCGAAGAACGAATCTTCATGCTGCGGCGGCGTAATCGGAGTATCGGCGGACATTGTAAATGGTCTCGCCAAAGAGCTTACAGGCAAAATATGGAGCGCGAAAATAACGGCGACAAAACAATAGAGGAAAACTATGGCGTTGGAAACATGGGAAACCGAAGCGCGCGAATTAGCGGAAAAAGGCTTTAAAAAAATTCTTTTCATGTGCGTCAAAAATTCGGCGCGAAGCCAATTGGCGGAAGCGATAGCCAGACATTTTGCGCCGGGAAACGTCGTCGTTATTTCCGCCGGTTCGGAGCCTTCGTTTGTGCGTCCAGAAGTCGCGGCGGTATTAACCGAGTCGGGCATATCGGCTAACGGATTATACTCAAAGTCCGTCGATGCTATTGACCCGCTCGGAATCGACGCGGTAATTACGTTATGCGCCGAAGAGGTCTGTCCCGTCTTCTTAGGAAAAGCTCGTCGAATTCACTGGCCTCTTCCCGACCCCGCAAAAGTGGAGCCGGAGAGCGATAGACTCGAAGCCTTCAGGAATTGCCGCGACGAATTAATAAAGCGCGTTTCCTTTCTGTTTGCCAAACCTGTTTAAACGGTTTAAAAAGCGAGCGGCAAAAATGGAAAATGCTATTATTCACGAACCCGATATAAAGCAAAAAGCGCCCAATAGAAAACTTCTTTTTTTGGTCGCGGCGTCGCTTATAGTATGGGTTGTATTATATGAAATAATTCAACCGCTTTCGGAGCTTATTACATACGATTTATTAGGGCTGACGCGTCAAACTCGGCTGGCGATGGCGGTTGAATTTTTTATCTACGAAGCGCCCAAAGTGCTGCTTCTTCTTACTCTAATCGTCTTCGCGGTCGGAATAGTCCGATCATTCTTCAGTCCGGAGCGTACGCGTAAAATGCTGGCGGGGAAACGCGAAGCCGTCGGGAACGTATTGGCGGCTCTTTTAGGCGTCGTTACGCCTTTCTGCTCTTGCTCCGCGGTGCCGCTGTTCATCGGCTTCGTGGAAGCCGGAATTCCTCTCGGCGTAACGTTTTCCTTCCTTATCGCCGCGCCTATGATTAACGAGGTCGCGCTGGTGCTGCTGTTCGGACTTTTCGGCTGGGAAATCGCCCTGATTTACGCATCTACCGGACTGTTAATAGCGATGATCGCGGGATTCGTCATCGGCAGACTCAAACTTGAAAAATGGGTCGAACCGTGGGTTTACGAGATAAAAGTCGGCGGCCTTCAAGCGGAAGAAAGTTCCGATTTGAACGGCCGTATAATGTACGGGCTTACCGCCGTGAAGGACATCGTGTCCAAGGTGTGGCCGTTCATTCTCCTAGGAATTGCGGCCGGAGCGGGCATTCACGGGTACGTTCCCGAAAATTTCCTCGCCTCTTTCATGGGGCGCGAAGCGTGGTGGGCGGTTCCGGCATCTATAATTCTGGGCGTGCCGATGTATTCCAACGCGGCGGGAATAGTGCCGATTGTTCAGGCTTTAATAGGCAAAGGCGCGGCTCTGGGAACGGCTCTTGCCTTTATGATGGCGGTAATAGCGTTATCTTTGCCGGAAGCGATAATTCTGCGCAAGGTTTTAACGTGGAAGCTGATTGCGGTATTTTTCGGAGTTGTCGCCTGCGGCATTCTTGTCGTAGGATATTTATTTAACGCGATAATGTGAGGTAAAAATGAAAAAGAAAATAGAAATACTCGGTTCGGGGTGCGCTAAATGCAAAAGTCTTTATGAGGCTACGCGGAAGGCCGCAAGCGAAATGGGCATTGACGCGGAAATTGTAAAAGTTGAGGACATTCAAAAAATAATGGGATACGGCATAATGATGACCCCCGGACTGGCAGTCGACGGCCAAGTTAAGCTCGTCGGCAAAGTCCCTTCCGTAGAAGAATTAAAGAAATTAATCGGGTAAGGAAGGTCTTAAATGTCTGATAAAGCATGTTGCTGCAACAGTTCGCCTTCTCTCATTTTCTCTTGCTCAGGCGGTTCCGACGTAGGAGAATTGTCCGATCAGGTTTCCCGCCGACTGACGCAAAAAGGCGTCGGAAAAATGTATTGCCTTGCGGGAATAGGCGGCTCCGTCAGCGGAATAATCGCCACAACGGAAGCGGCGGAGAAAATTCTCGCGCTTGACGGCTGCCCCTTGGATTGCGCAAAGAAAACGCTTGAAGAGAAGGGTTTTAAGGAATTTATCCATCTCCGAATGAGCGATCTCGGTTTAATAAAGGGCAAATCTCCGGTCAACGAGGCGAACATTTCGGTCGTCGCGATTAAAGCGCAAGAGCTGTTGCGGTAACTTCTCGAATTAATGGATGAGTAATGAAAAACTTTAATTTAGCAAAGTTCGCGCGCTTATTCGCGTGCGCGTTCCTTATAGTATTTTCTTTAGCCGGATGTCAGAAGGACGCGGGCAAAAGCAAATCCGAAATAGCGTCGAACGGCGAACCTAAAAGCCTGGAGGCGACCGACTCGAATTCGTCTTCCGCCCTCGCCAAAGGGAAGACGGCGCTCGTCGCATATTATTTTCACGGCAATAAACGCTGCAAGACTTGCGTTCAAATGCAGGAATGGGTTTACAACAGCCTTAATAAAAATTTTAAGGCGGAACTAGACGCGGGGAAAATAATCTGGCGGGAAGTTAATTACGACGAGCCCGCCAACGCGCATTTCCGCAAAGATTACAAACTGATGTTTCCCACCGCCATTCTCGCGAGCGTGAAAGACGGCAAGGAAACGGGCTTTATCAGCCTTGAAGACGCGTGGGACTTCGCCGACAACGCCGTAAAACTCGACGGTTTCGTAGCGGAAAAAACAAAAACCGCTCTGCAAGGGTTAAACTGATGCTTGAATTTTTAGCCGCAGCCGCCGGCGCGCTGTGGCTTGGGCTGTTAAATTCGGTAAGTCCTTGCCCGCTTACGACAAACATAGCGGCAGTTTCTTACATCGGGCGCAAGGCCGACGGCCCGAAAAAGGCCGCTCTCGCGGGCGCGATATACGCGCTTGGCCGGATGTCGGCGTACGTAGGAGTCGCGGCGGTCGCGGTAAAAATATCCGAGTCTATTCCGTCAATCGCGACGTTTTTCCAAACCGATTTCAACGCTTACGTCGGGCCAATTATGATAGTTGTGGGAATATTGCTGCTGGGCGTTCTGCCTATGTCCTTCGGCGGTCTCAGCGTTTCGCAAAAGGCGCAAAAGACGTTTGAGGGGATGGGGACGCTAGGGGCTTTTGCCATAGGCGTTATTTTCGCCTTGTCGTTCTGCCCCATTTCCGCGGTAATTTTTTTCGGCAGTCTGCTGCCGATGTGTTTAAAGATGAACTCGGCGGTTTTTCTTCCGGTCGTCTTCGGCCTTGGCACAGCGCTGCCGGTTATTGCCGCCGCGCTTATACTGTCGTTCGCGGCGAATAAAATAAGCGGGTTTTACAACGCCGCTAAAAAAGTCGAACGCATTGCGCGCGTATTCACGGCGGTTTTGTTTATCGGCTTGGGAATATACTATACATTATAGAAAAAATGAGCGCGCCTCTTGCAAAAAAAAACGCGCTCGCAAAATTACCAGATGAAGGTAACCAACGGATGTTAAAACATAGTTATTAATAGTTATCCCAGTAAAGCCCTAAAATATCTGGCCAAATGTTTTGGCTTCCTGTTAACGCACATTCTGTATAGCCGTTTTTATAATCAATCCATTTAGTCTTCAAGTCGATTTCAAGAATGTTAATACACTGATCCAATGAGACACACGAGAGTAGATTCATACTAGAAGCGTCTATGAAAAAGGAGTTGTTTTTGCAAGTATATAACCTGTTATCGTCCAAACACTTAATATATTCCTTAATCGCTGACCCTGATACTTTAACCTCAAAAGACTTTCCGTAACCGTCGTCAGAGTAACCGTAAGTTCCTTCCTCGGCAGCCCAATAGCAAACGGCATAACAGGCTTTTTTAGCTCCATCAGACGCATCGTCAACCAGTTTCCCCTGCGAAGTTTTAAACTCGCAGTCAACGAAGTCATCGCATATATTCTTGCATGCTTTTGGCGCTTTATCGGCTATCTCTTCCGGCGTTAAAGAAGAACCGCAACCCAATAAAAACGCCGTCATAAAAAAATAAAGAACAATACTAATAGGCAAATTACGTTTCCTAGAAACCATTTCTCGTCCTCCTTTTATTCACTTGTTGTCCATTTAACATAACCATTAACATTACGAATTTTAAAAATTCTTTGACTTAAAGTTTATTGTACCCCCACCCCCCCCCCCATGTCAAGTTTTTATTGGATATTTACATAAAACAAATCGGTAAAATAATTAATATCTCATCAGCTATGAATCGAAGGAATTGCAACGTCGCCGGATGAGCGGCATCCGAATTTTCCACTCCTCTTATTTTTAGAACAACAGACTGACAAGCCCCGCGACGCCTATAATCAGAGCCCACAACGCGTCGCCCGCTATAAGGCCGCCGCCTGCAAGGAACGTCGTCCCTATTTCCTCCGGCATTTCCTCGCCAGGGGCTGCCTTGGCCGCAGCCGCGCGCGCCGAGTAGTAGTTTATCGCCGAACTTACCATGCCGCCTATCGCGAACCACATTACCGTAGTTACGTCCACGAAGCCTCCAAACGAGAAGGCGTACGGGCTGCTGAATATGAATACGTCCACCGCAAAGTCCGCAAACCACCCCCAGCCGCGCGACGCGAAGCTTTCGCTCTTTTTAAGTCCGCTTATATAGGCGGCGTATTTTTTGCTCCCTTTAATAAGTTTGCGGGCAATCTGCACCGCGACGCCAAAAGACAATCCAATGAACAGCGCGTAGAACTGATGCGGCTTCAGGTTGCCGATGTCCTCCAGAATGCCGACTATTTTATACGTCATCGCCGACTGCCAGCGCGGCACTTCCTCGTGAACGGCGTTTTTTGTTAGTTCCGGATACGCTTTAAAGAATAACGCGGCGATAAGCATCGATAAAATCGCTCCGATAACGACGCCGCCCCATTGAAAGTGAAACTGAATGCGGCGGTTTGTTTCGAGGCGTTTGCCGGTGGCGAGCGCCTGCTGCATATCCACGCCGACCGCGCACGCTATTAACAGTATGGAAGCCGCGAACAGGCCGACCGTCGGGTCTTTCAGCCCCAGCAGCGACATTAAAAGGACGCTCAGCACGAACGCCGACGAAATCGGGTTCGAGTCTGATATTCCCGTTGAAATTCCGTTGACGATTAAAAATAAAACAACCAAACCGAGCGCGAGGAGAATGAATGGAACCGGCTGACCCAGCGCGAAACTCGCGGCGATTACGGTAGCTGCCGCCCAAAACAGCGTCCAGCCGATAAACCGCTTCGTATTTATTTTTTGATATGCGGGGGCTTCTTCCTGTTTTTGCTTCATAGCTCCGCGGATGCGCTGCACCGCCTCGTAGAATATAATAGATAAATCGACCAGCGACGCGCCTAAAATCATCGCGAGAGCGATTAGAAATCCGATTTTACGGAACGGTTCCTTTTCCCCTATCCACCCGGCGGCTTGCAGCGAAGGAGTAAGAGCCCAGCCGATTAAACCCATAACGAGGCCGGGTATTGCGATGCGCTGGCCGACTATCATTCCCGCGCCCAAAGTCGAAGCAGAGAAGCCCCACGGAAGGTTTGCCGCTCCGCAGCCAATTCCAAGCGCGATGCCGCCGCCGAGTTTGGCGATCGACGCCTTGAGCAGCTTTTTATCGGTGAGCGCGCGTATGATTGTCGCCACCGCCGCGCCGGAGGGATACGTCAGGTTGAGCCTATCTACCAGAAGCGGAGTGTAAAGCACGCCCAAACCGATGCCGAACATGCCGGCGCACGCGAAGAAAACCGTCATCTGCCACGCCGGGGGCGGCGTTTTGCCGAGCCAGTACATAGCCTGCAACAGCACGGCCATGCCGCACATGGAAGACATTACGCCGGCCATGGTTTGCATATAATTGGCTCCGTGGCGTCCTTCCGCGCCGTATTTAATGGTTATTACGCTGCCCAGAATGCCTACAAGCACCTGCCCGCCGACGAAGAAACCGAGCGAGAAGTTCATGTAAGCGGCGGCCAACCCGCCCAGCGGCCCGAACACGAGCCCCGTCAGCGCCGCGAGCATGAGGTAATATTTCCACGTTCCTACTTTAGGCAGCCAGCTTTTTTCCATGGTAATTTCTCCGTTCTGAAGAATGGCCGTTGACTCTAAAATCGAAGAATACGCCATTTTAGTTTTATTGGCAATAAATGCGCCGATTGGAAAAAGCGATAAGAAGACTGTGGATTTGACCGCGAGCGCGGCGCTCTCCGCGTTTTTTATCAAAACCGGAAAAAGTTTGGCGCGCAAAGGGATTGCGCGTTTTCAAAGTTTGTTTGACAGCCGCATTTCGTAAATGTAAAGCATTTAGTTAAGGCGATAAATGAATTTAAAACGAATCAGAACGATATTATTCTTTTCAATGCTCGCAATCTCGCTGGTTCCGCTGGCGCTGGTCGGGGCGAGAATAGAAACGGCCGTTGAAGCCGCGGCAAAGCGCAACGTATCGTCGCAGCTTTACGCGCTGGTCTGCCAAAACGAAATTCTTCTCAATAACTTCATTCGCGAGCGCAAAGCGGATGTGAAGCTGCTGGCCGATACGCTTTCCAAAGAGCCCTTTTGCGGAGGCGGCTACTCCGGCAGTCTTATGTATCACGCTTACGAAAAGTATAAGGTTTACATAGCGTTGTTTCTTCTCAACGAGGACGGAGAGGTAGGCGAGTCGTCGGGAGAAAACGCCGCTGAAAACCTCGCTCCGTCTTTATCCCGCGCGATTATGGAAAAGATAAACGGCGGAGGCGAATATATGAGCGACGTGCTTTTTGGAGAAAAAGGGGAATCTCCGCGAATTCTACTCGCGGAGCCTTCAGCCTACAAGGAGGCGGACGGAAAAATGAAAACGGGCGCTCTCGCCGCATTCGTCAACTTCGACTACATCGGCAAAGCTCTAAACGAAGTGAACTTCGGACGCACCGGAGAGGCTTATCTCGTAAATAAAGCGGGCTTTGCTCTTACCGGTTCGCGCCTTGGCGCCGAAGCGCAGGAAAAGACGATGCCCGTGGATAACTTAAAACTCCCCGACGGCGTTTACGAGCGCGCCGACTACAGAGGCAAGCAAACGCTCTCCGCGCAAAAAGCGGTCGCCGAGGGAATGTGGACGCTTATCGCCGAGCAGGACGTCGAAGAGGCGTTCGGCGTTATAAACGTTTTGCGCAACGAAATAATGCTTTTATTTCTCGCGGCCTTGGCTCTTGTTTCGGCGCTTACGTATTTCATTTCGCATAAGCTCGCGCTCTTTTTGGACGATCGGTACCGCCGGGAAAAGGAGCTTGAGGCGCAGGCTCTTCATCACGAGAAACTCGCGGCCATGGGTCTTCTTACCGCGGGGCTTGCGCACGAGCTTAACACGCCGCTCGCCAACGCTCTTCTTTACGCCCAGCTTTTAAAAGAAGAAACCACCGACGCCAGCGAAGAAAGCAGAGAGAAAATAGCGGTGATTGAAGACCAGATAAAACAGAGCGGAAGAATCGTGGGCAATCTGCTGGAATTCTCTCGGAGCGCGCGAAACGAAGAGGCAGAAATAGACGTAAACGAAATGCTGCGCAAAATAATCGACTTGGCCGAAACGGCTCTGTCAAACAACAAAATAAAGCTGAATCTCCGCATGACGGAAGATTTGCCGCGCATAAAAACCGACCCGACGGCTTTGCAGCAGGTTTTCACGAATATAATCGCAAACGCGATAGACGCGATGCCGGACGGCGGAACTCTTACGATTGAATCGCGTTATGTAAAAGCGGTGAAAAAATTAAAAGTCGATATAGGAGACACCGGTCCCGGAATAAGCGAAAAAATTCTCGCGAAAATTTTCGACCCGTTTTACACTACCAAAGGAGGAGAGCGCGGCGTCGGGCTTGGACTTTTCATAAGTTACGGCATAGTCAAGCGGCACAGAGGAAACATAAGGGTCGTAAGCCGCACGAAGGAAGCGGTTAAAGGAACGACCGGATGGCACGGCGCGGTCTTTACCGTAGAACTGCCGGTCGAAACCGTCAACGGAGCGGAAAAAACGGAAAAATAACGGAGGCGCTCGTGCACAAGGCTTCTATTATGGTGGTTGAGGACGACGCGAAGATGCGGGACGCCCTTTGCTATATTCTCAAAAAAGAAAATTACTTAGTTCTAGGCGCCAAATCGGGAGAGGACGCGCTGCGGTCGTTGAATAAGGATTCGTTCGACATTGTAATTACGGACTTCAAACTGCCGGGAATCGACGGTTTGGACGTAATAAAGGCGGTTAAAGATTCGCAGCCGAACGCCAGCGTTATTATGATTACGGCCTACGCCGCGGTCGATTCCGCGGTTGCGGCGATGAAGGCGGGCGCGGAGGATTACATCGCAAAGCCTTTCAACGTCGATCAAATACGCATCGCGATAAAAAAGATACTGGAAAAACGAGAGCTTATAACCGAAAAAGAGCTGCTTAAAAGCCAGCTCAAAACGAAATACAGATTCGATAATATCGTCGGCTCAAGCGAGGCGATGGTCGGCGTCTTCAAACTAATAAATCAGGTTAAAGACTCGAAGACGACCGTCCTCATTCTAGGCGAAACCGGAACCGGCAAGGAGCTGTTCGCCCGCGCTCTGCATTACGACGGCGTAAGAGCGAATAAAACGTTTCTGCCCGTCAACTGCGCGGCGCTCAACGAAAATCTTCTTACCAGCGAGCTGTTCGGCTACTTAAAAGGCTCGTTCACCGGCGCCGCGAGCGATAAGCGCGGAATGTTCGAGATTGCGGAGGGCGGGACGATTTTTTTGGACGAAATCGGCGACGTCAATCCGGCGATGCAGACCACTCTCCTGCGAGTTCTGGAAAACGGAGAAATTCAGCCCGTCGGCTCGACCGAGCCTAAAAAGGTCGATGTGCGGGTAGTCGCCGCGACTAATAAAAATCTGAAGGAGCTTGTCGCGCAGGGAAAATTCCGCGAAGATTTATATTACAGGCTTAACGTAGTAGCCGTCGAGCTGCCGCCGCTGCGCAGCCGTAAAGAAGACATTGCGCCGCTGGTCGAGCGTTTTATAGAGAAGTATGCCGCGCCGCTAAATAAAAAATTCAGCGGGATGAGCGCGGAAGCTCTAAAAGCCGTCGAGCGCTACGACTGGCCGGGCAACGTGCGCGAGCTTGAAAACGCGATCGAGCGCGCCGTCCTGCTTGAAACTTCCGGCGTTATTACCGCGCAAAGCCTTCCGCCAAACGTGCGGGATTATAAAAAAAGCGAAGAAGACAACGCCGAGGAGGACGCGACTCTTAAAGGCGTCGGCAGGGCGCATATTTTGGAAGTCCTCGACCGCGTCGATTGGAATAAAACGAAAGCGGCGGAAGTTTTAGGAATCAACCGCACGTCGTTGTGGCGCATTATGAAACGCCTCGGATTGGACGATAAAAGCGGCGACTAGCGGCGCCGTTGCGTCTCGCAGCGCCCTTGTTGCAAAAAGCAACGTTTTTGCGGACGGCGTAAATTTGAGCGCGTTTCGCGTCGCGCAAAATAATTCAAAGCATTTAAATAGTTACAAACATTAGCAAGGGGTTTGGCGCTTTGGCGCCATGATTGCATTAAGCCTATGCGGCGCGAGCTGAAGCCGCAATTAAGCGCATAAAGGCGCGAAGCGGCCGCAGTTTTTTTTCCAAACCAATCGTTGACGCGAGGAGAAAACTATGAGCGCTGATATTTTTGGAAATTTAATGGAGTGGGGAGACGCGCTGGACAAACTGAACGACTTAAGAAAAGCCGGAAAGCTGGACGAGCATCAGGAAGGGCTGGCCAGACTGATACGCTACAAGGACAACTGGAGATTGAGAGAAACCGCGTTGGAATACGCCGCCGACGTTAAAAAACCGACCGACGCGCTTTTAAAAGAAATCGTCAAAACGCTTATGGACGACGCCGCGTATTACGACGATAGAATACTGGCCGCGGCCGCGCTTGGCGCTTTGGGCGCGAGAATGGGCGAAGGGATCCGCGGCGGAGCGATAACTAAAGACCTGCTCCTTGAGAGTCTGCGCGGGGTAACGCTCAACCCGGCTCCTCCGATACTTAAGGACGCGGCAAGAATGAGCATAGAGAGGCTGCAAGCGTAATGCGCCGCGAACGGCGGCGCGCCGAACCCGAATAAATCGAACTATTTAATTTGGAGGCAACCATGATACTCGGAATACCGAAAGAGATACTTCACGAAGAAAAAAGAGTCGCGGCGACTCCCGAAACGGTAGAAAAATACCGCAAAATGGGATTTGAAGTTTTGGCGGAAAGCGGAGCCGGAGCCGGCATTTACAGCTCCGACGAAGATTACGCCAAAGCCGGAGCCAAGATAATTTCCGACGTGGAGGAACTCTTTGCAAAAGCCGACGTCGTTCTAAAAGTCAAACAGCCCATTTTCAATCAGACTAAAAACAAGCACGAAGTCGATATGATGAAGAACGGAACTACGCTGGTAACGTTCATTCATCCCGCAGCGCCCGACAGCCACGCTATGGTGAAAATGCTCGCGGCCCGTAATATCACTTCGTTCACCATGGACGGCATTCCGAGAATCAGCAGGGCGCAAAGAATGGACGCGCTGACCTCGATGAGCACGATTACCGGCTACAAGGCCGTCATTATGGCCGCCGGGCATCTTCCCAAGTTCGTCCCCATGACCGGAACCGCTATCGGGACTATTAAACCGGCCAACTTTCTCGTAGTCGGAGCGGGCGTCGTCGGCCTTCAAGCCGTCGCCACGGCAAAAAGACTGGGCGGAGTGGTAAAGGCTCTCGAAATTCGCGGCGAAGCCAAGACCGCCGCGGCGAGCCTTGGCGCCAAACCGGTTGATTTCGACGTTCCAAGCGATCTGGCGGTAGGAGGAGGCGGCTACGCTAAGGCGCTAAGCAAGGAATGGATTGAAAAAGAACGCGCCGCAGTCGCCCCGATAGTCGCCGAATCGGACGTAATAATTCTTTCGGCTCTCGTCCCCGGCGAACTCGCGCCCGTCGTTATTACAGACGAGATGGTCGCGTCCATGAAGCCCGGCTCCGTCATAATCGACGTTTCCATCGATCAGGGCGGCAACTGCGCGTCAACCGTCGCCGGAAAAGAAACGATAAGACACGGCGTACTAATCAGCGGAATACAGAATATCCCCGGCAGCATGCCTCTTCCCGCAAGCTGGCTGTATGCGAACAATATTTTCTACTACGTGGAAAACCTTTACAAGAAGGGCGCCGGAACGATCGATATGGACGACGAAATAGTCAAAGCGTCGCTGGTAACCATCGGCGGCAAAATCGTTTTCGAGGGCGCTCTGAAGGCGATGGGAGCTAAATAATTCGTCCGCAGCGGCAAAGGCAAACAAATGACCGAGCTTTTAATTATGATTTCCGTTTTCGCCGCGGCTTTCGTAATCGGATATTTTCTGATTTCTAAAGTGCCGCCGCTTCTGCACACGCCGCTGATGTCGATGACGAACGCGATTTCCGCGGTAACGATTTTAGGCGCGCTGCTTCTCTTCTCGGCGCCGATGTCCGGCGTCGAAACGGCGCTCGGATTTCTGGCGCTCGTATTCGCGGCGTTCAACCTTGTCGGAGGATTCGCAATCACCGACAGGATGCTGCGGCTGTTCAGAAGCAGGCGCGACTGACGAAGTAGTTGAAACGAGCGGAAAGGACTAATCTCGCGCCGCCAACGGTCCCGACCGAGCGTTTCATTTACCAAAGCCGGCTTTGTCTCTTTGATTAAGCTTTTTGCATCTTTCTCCGCTGATTAAAGTTTTAGCAAGGCCGGCTTCATTTTTTTCTTGATTAAGGATGCTCCTCAATGAACTCTACGGCAAATCTCGCGATTGAAATTCTCATCATTGCAGCGCTTATTTTCGGGTTGAAACTTTTCAAAAAGCCCGCCGCGGCTAAATGGGGCAATTACTGCGCCGCGGCCGCTCTTGCAGGCGGAATGGCGCTCGTCCTCGCGAACGAAGGAACGCTCTCGCCCGCTGTCGTCGCCGCGGCCATGCTTCTGGGTTCCGCGTTCGGCGCGGCGGCGGCGTTTAAAGTAAACATGATACAAATCCCCGCAATGGTCGCCTTCCAGCACGGCGCGGGCGGAGCCGCAGCTTTTCTAGTTTCGTTCGTCGAGCTCTCTCGGCAGGGCGTAGAAGTCTCCGCGCTTGCGGAAGCGTCCGGCGCTCTCGGTTTGATCATCGGCGCCGCAACCTTCGGCGGCAGCATGATTGCGGCCGGTAAACTCGGCGGCAAAATGAAGCAGACGCCGACGATTCTTCCGCTTCACGGCCTTTGGCTTCTAGGGCTAATCGCGGTAAACGCCGTATTTTTCGCGCTTTGTTTTATCGCCGACAAATCGGCTCTGCCTTTAATTCTGACCGCTCTGATACTTTTTTCGGCAGTATTCGGGTCGCTTTTCGCCGTTAGAATCGGCGGCGCGGATATGCCGGTTCTCATCTCTTTTCTTAACGCCGCCGCGGGTTTGGCCGCGGCTTTCTGCGGAGTGGCAATAGGCAACAGGCTGTTAATATCGTGCGGCGCGACGGTCGCGGCCTCGGGCTCCATACTTACGCATATAATGTGCAAAGCCATGAACCGCGGTCTCTTCGACGTTCTGCTTCAAATTAAGAGCAAAACGGCCAAACCCCAGCCGTCGCCTGCGCCGCGCTCCTCATCCGAA
Organism: uncultured Myxococcales bacterium; assembly: GCA_964400725.1. GTDB lineage: Bacteria > Myxococcota_A > SURF-8 > SURF-8 > CAYNVS01 > CAYNVS01. The sequence goes on along the minus strand of CAYNVS010000004.1, from coordinate 36,314 downwards.
GAAAAACCGCCCGCATCCGAGACGGCTCCCGCAGCCGCTTCTTTGGCGCAAGCGGATACTCCGGAGCCTAAGACGCCCGCAAAAGCCGTCGATCCGGTCGCCGCGGCGAGGGACGCTTTATCTTCCGCCAAGCGGGTCATATTTATTCCGGGTTACGGCATGGCTCTGGCGCAGGCTCAGTTCGAGGTCAAACGGCTTTCCGATACGCTTGAAAAAGCGGGCAAGGAAGTTTTGTTCGCAATACATCCGGTCGCGGGAAGAATGCCCGGCCACATGAACGTTTTGCTCGCCGAGGCCGACATCGACTACGAAAAACTTATTGAAATGGACGACGCAAATCCGAAATTTAAGGAAACGGACGTCGCGATTATCGTCGGCGCGTGCGACGTGGTGAACCCCGCCGCGATTGAGATTGAAGGGACGCCGATTTCCGGCATGCCGATACTTCTGGCGCACGAAGCCAAACGCGCAATCGTGTGCAACCTCGACGAGCGCCCCGGCTACTCCGGCGTCGAAAACTCTCTGTACAGCTCGCCAAACGCGATACTCCTTTTCGGCGACGCGAAAGAAAGCGTTGCGAAGCTGATATAAAGCCGCGACGCATTGCCTCTTTCGTTAAATCCGAAAGACGGCGCGTCAGTCGTACAAGCCGGTTTAGCTTTGATTATCAACGCTTCATAAGAAGCTCCGCAAAACTCAAAACAAAAGCCCGAAGTTTCCTTCGGGCTTTTCTACGTTCGGCGTATAGTTGGTCGCCGAGATCGCGTCAATACGTTTTATAATTGCATTTGCTCTGAGCCGATTGACAGCTCTTCTGGTCGCCCATGCCGCATCCCTTTTGGTAGTATTGGCACGACAGACCTATGTTGACGTTCGTCCCTTTTCCAAGCTCGTACATTCTGCCCATGTTAAAGCAGGCGACGGGGCTTCCTTGATCGCAGGCTTTGGAATAGAGTTTGAAAGCCTCGTAAGAGTTGGCTGTCGTCCCTTTTCCTTCGTCGTACATTACGCCCAGGTTGTTGCATCCGCTTTTATCTCCGCCGTCGCACCCTTTTTTGTAATAATTAAAGGCGTCGTAAAAGTTTTTGGCTACGCCGTCGCCGTTTTCGAGCATGCTTCCCGCGTTCGTGCATCCTTTGGCGCTGCCCAGCTCGCAGCCGCGTTTGTAAAGTTTAAACGCTTCAGGGAAGCTCTGGGTCGCGCCTTGGCCGGTGTCGTATTTGAAGCCGAGATTTACGCATGAAATCGCGTCGTTGTTGTTGCACTTTTTGCGCAGGTCGGCCGCTTCGCCATACTCGTTAAAGTTCTGCGGCTGGCCGTAGTTTTGATTTTGATTGTAGTTGTAGTTCTGCTGTCCTCCGCCTTGACCTCCTCCGCCGGAGTTTAGAAGCTGCTGATAATAGGTGCAGCTGTTCTGGTCTTTGTTGTCGCAGCCTTTTTTATAATAAACCATCGCCATAATAACGTTCTTTTGAACGCCTTTGCCGTCTTCGTACATAATCGCGAGGTTGCGGCATCCTTTGCCGTTGTTAAGGTTGCAGCATTTCTCGTATCTGTTCATCGCTTCGGAGTAATTTACCGCAGTTCCCTGCCCTTTTTCGTGCATGATGCCAGCGCCCAGACAAGCCTCCGAGCCGCCCATACCGCAGCCTTTTTCGTTGTAATAAAGCCCCTGCTGATAATTCATCGGAACGCCGTCGCCTTTCGCGAACATATCGCCGATGTTGCCGCAGCCTACCGCGCTGCCAAGCTCGCAGCCTTTTATGTAAAGTTTAGCCGCTTCCAGAAGATCGCGCGCGACGCCCTGCCCCGCGTCGTAGGCGTAGCCGAGGTTCGTGCAGCTCGCGGCGTCGCCGGCGTTGCACTTATTGCGTTTTTCCAGCAGGTCGCCGTATTCGGTTTTAGGCGCCGACCACGGCAGGACGTTCGTTTGAGGCTGATTGTTAAATCCGCCGCCCTTGTTGCCATTATAGCCCGGAGGGTTGTTGTTCATCGGCGGGTTGTATCCGGGCGGATTATTATTGTTATTGTAGTTGGGAGGATTGTTGAATCCTCCGCCGGTTCCGCCGCCGCCGCCTATTCCGAGTTTGCCGCCTTGATAGCCGTAAGGCACCTGCGAGGCGAGCTGGTCTTTGCTGGCGCAGCAATCTTTGTGGCCAAGGTTGCACCCCTTGACGTACCAGTAGTGCGCCTCGCCTATGTTTTTCATAACGCCGCCCTTGCCGTATTCGTAAACGAGGCCGAGATTGCGGCACCCTTTGCCGTTGTTCTGTTCGCAGCTCTTTTTGTAATAATACATCGCCTCATTAATGTTTTCGGCCACGCCTCGCGCTTTCTCGAAAATCAGCCCCATGCCGAGGCACGCCTCGCTGGCGCCCAGCGTGCATCCTTTCAAATTATAGCGGTAGCCTTCTTTATAATTAACCTGAACGCCGTCTCCTTTGACGTACATGTCGCCGATGTTGCCGCAGCCGATGGCGTTGCCCAAATCGCAAGCCTTTGTGTAAAGCGCGGCCGCCTCTTTAAGGTTCTGCGCGACTCCCTGTCCGACGTCGTACATGTAGCCGAGGTTCGTGCATTCGGCCGCGTCGCCGGCGTTGCATTTCGCGCGCTTGTTGGCCGCTTCGCCCGTTTCGTGCTGCACGCCCATCTTGCTCGTCATGTCGTAATACATTTTGCAGGCGTCCTGATCGTTCATGTCGCAGCCTTTTTTATACAAAACGCTCGCTTCCTGCATGTTGACTCCCCCCAGCAGCCCTTTTTCGTGAAGAAGACCCGAATTGCGGCACCCTTTGGAGTTGTTCAAGTCGCAAGCCTTTTTATAAAAGGTAAAAGCCTGCTGATTGTTGGCCGGAACGCCTAAACCTTTTTCGTATTGGTATCCAAGGCCGATGCACGCTTCGCTCGCGTTTCCTTCGCATCCTTTTTTATTGAGCGCAAAACCTTTATTGTAATTCTGCTCGATGCCGTCTCCTTTGACGTACATGTCGCCCAAGTTGCCGCATCCTACCGCGCTGCCCAAATCGCAGCCCTTTTGATACAGTTTGGCCGCCTCGTTGAAGTCCTGCGGCACGCCCTTGTTGCCGACGTCGTACATGTACCCAAGATTGGTGCAGCTTAAGCCGTCGCCGTTTTTACACGCTTTGCGTTTGTCGGCGGCCTCTCCGGTTTCCATTTTTTCAAAGTCCTGCTGCTTGATGTTGGACGGAATTTTATTAAGCCCCTCGTAAATGGAGTTCGGGTTTTTAATCGCCGCGGAGAGCTGCTGGTTGCTTTCGATTTTTCCGTCGCCCTCGGCCACGTTTTCGTTTCCTCCTTCGCCGCCGATTGAATGAACAAGGTCTGAAATCGCCTCGTCAACCGCCACTTTTATGCCGCCCGCCTCTTTGCCTACGGAAGCGGTTCCTTTGCCCAGCAGGCAGCCTTTCTCGGCGCTGCGCAGCGCGAGCGTGATTTGCGTAATGTTGCGCTCTTTGTAAACGTTCACCGATAGGAACGACGTGGCTGAAAGCGCCTCGCCGATATTGCATTTCCCTTTGTTGGAATATTCTGGCGAGTCGAATTGCTTGAGCTTGCTCATCATGCTTTTCAGCTCTTCGGGGTCGGTTACCATTATCAGTTCTTTGGTCGCGCCCTGAAGTTTTCCTTCAATGGTCTGCTTCAACCCTTTTTTATCGACGTTTTGAACCGTCTTGGAGATGTCTATTTCGCCGATTGTTACGCGGGGAATTTTTTGAAAGAAGTTTTCGACCGCCGTTTTTACGTGATCGACGTCGCCGTTGGCGACGAGCTGGTCGCCGCGGAAGTCCCATAGGTAGGCTTGCGGCAGGTCGCGGATTTTAAGCTGGTCTGAAATTTGTCCGTCTTCGTCGCAAATTATTTCGTCGGGAGACCAGCCGACGTCGTACAGACAGCGGCCTGAGCTTTGAACCGCGACGACCACGACGCGAAGCCCCATTTCGTGATATTTGTCGGTCAATTTCTTCCACGCCGGAATAGCCTTTTTGCACGGCTCGCAAAAATCGCCGAAGAACTCGACGGCCAAAAGACGGACGTGCGGTCGTTTGAGCCATTTTTCGAGGCTGATGCCTCCGAAACGCTTGGCTACGAGCTGGTTGTCGGCGGTTATGGACTTGCCGCCCTTGATGTAGTCGGCTTTATTGACGCCTGAAATTCCAAGCGTCATAATAATAAGAAGCAAAAGAGTCAAACCGGATTTTTTCAACATTACTATTACCTCGCGATTAGTAAAGCGTTATTGTATTTGTACAACCCATGGTTAGAATATTAACACATCCGCAAAAATTATTGCAACTGTAAAAAGCTCAAATCGGCGGCTTGTTTTACGCATTCCGCGCCTTGCCGCGAAGTAAAAATTAAAACGAAGAAAAAAATCTTGCAATTATTAAAAGTTTGAATATATTTACTTGTCTGATTTTTGAGCGATTGAAGATAAATCGGAGGTAACTCATGTCTTTCCGTTGCGAAATATGCGGCAAAGGGGCTCTCAAAGGGAACAGCGTAAGCCACGCTCACAATAAAACCCGCAAGTTCAGCATGCCCAATCTTCACACCATTCACATAAAAACCGACGAGCGCAGCAAACGCGTTACGATTTGCAGCCGCTGCCTTCGTTCCGGCAAGGTCGTAAAGGCCGTATAGCCGTTTTTACGGAGCGGCTGCGGTTCGGCCGTTCCCGCGCTCCGCAATGCTGAAAATCGTCGTCGCTTTAATAGCCGCGCCAGCGATAGAGCTTTACGTACTGGTCAAGCTCGGCAAAACGTACGGCGTTCTTCAGACGATAGCGTTCGTAATCGCCATGGGCGTTCTCGGCGCCCGGCTCGCGTTTTCCAAGGGCGCGGGCATTCTAACCGAGGTTCAAAGACAAATACAACAAGGCAAAATTCCCGAAGATTCGGTTTTCGAGGGAATAGCCGTTTTTATCTGCGGCCTTTTGTTCATCGCTCCGGGCGTAGTCTCCGACGCGCTCGCGCTGGCCGTCTTGATATTTCCGCCGCTGCGCAGAACGCTTGCGCGTTATTTAAAGAAAAAAATGACCGCAAAGTTCGCCGTTTCAGGTCTCGGCGGCGATTTTAACGCCGCTTTCGGCGCGGGGCGCGGTTCCGGCTTTGGCGAAGACGAACGCGGAGGCGCGTCCGACGAAGTAATAGATTTAGGCGAAGGAGCCTTCACCGTAAAAAAAGAAGACAAAAAGAACGAATACGACAACGAGCCGCCTCAAATAAAATGAGGCAGTTTTTCTTACTAAATCCGAAATGGATTGAATTTTAATAACTCAAATAGCAAGAGGCGAGAGCGTTTTAATCCGGGCGGACGACTAACGAGCGCTTCCGCGAAGCAGGCAAAGCCAAAGACGGGGAGAAAGCGGATGCGCAATCGCATATCCGCCTTTTCGCAAATATATTATCATTTAATTTGTAAAATCGGCCGGTTTGGTATAAGTTTTTTTGAAGGCTTATTTTTGTTCAAGGAGCTAGTATGAAAACGACCAAAAGAATAATGCTTACGGCGATTTTTGCGGCTTTGACGGCCGTTTCCGCCGCCGCCGCCGCCGGCGAGACGAGCGTCGCCGCGCTGGAGATGTTTTCAAACGCGGACGACGCCGACTATTGCGAGCAGTTTACCGAAGGGCTGCGAGACGCGCTGAAAGAAAAAAAGTTCAACGTTCTTGAAGCCCGCAAAATGAACTCAAGTCTTGACGACGAAACCGCCGATAAGCTGGACGAGGGCAAATGCAAGGATTTGGCGTGCCTCAATAAGGCCGCCGGAGCCATGGGAGTCGATTATCTCTTTGTTTTCGAGGCTAAAAAGGAAGGCTCCGACCTGAAGGTTAAAATAGTTTTAATAGACGCGGTGGACGAAGCCGCGGTAGCCTCGGACGACATTTCGCTTCCCCTTGGCAGCGTTAGCAAATCGCTTGAGGCGCTTACGGAAAAAACGGTCGGAATGCTTCAGGCGAAACCGAAAAAGCTCGTTTGGAAACCGGAGAAAGCGAACGTTTTCGAGGGAGAGTTGGTCGAGCCGCCGGTCGTAAAAAAAGAAACCCCTGCCGAAACAAAGAAGGAAGACAAGAAAAAGAAGAAAGAAGAGCCTAAAAAAGACAGCTTCCTCAATATGGAGCCGGAGAAAAAGGCGACGTGGATTACTTACGCAAAATGGTCGTCGCTGGGAGCGACAGGAGCGCTCGGCTGCGCGATGATTTTCACCGGAGTAATGGCAAAAAAGCGTCAGGACGACTACAACGACTTCAACAAGAAATACCGCGATTTCGACATGACCGCAAAGAAGGACGCCGACAACTACGCTCTCGCAACTAACGTCTTAATCGGCGTAACGTCGGTTTTTGCGGCCGCTGCGACTACGTTCTTTCTATTAGACTACTTCGACATTGGACGCGATGAGAAGGAAAATAAATTCAGCGCGGCGTTTTCCCCGCTTCCCGGCGGAGCCGCAGCCTCGATAGACGTGAGGTTTTAACCATGCTCGCTAAACCGATTAAACTTGTTTTGGCGGCGGCGGCCGTCGTTCTAGCGGCTCAGACGCAATCCTGCACCGTATCGTACGACAGACTTCCGAAAGACGCGGACTTCCGCGTCAACGCGCGCTCTCTCCCCGACTCGGCCGAAACCGTTTCGCTTGAAATGTACGATCTCGCGTCGCTGCGCACAAACGGATTCTGGGTCAACAAGGTATGCGAGCAGCGCGGCGAAAAGCAGGGATGCGCGGAGCCCGGAGACGAAGGAATTATTACCGGCTATTACGTGTTCAACAACAACGGAGAGGTAATTCTTCCAAACCAGACGGAGAAAACGCCGGTTCAGAAGAGCGGCGGCAAGCCTATCGCCGAGCAGCCTATATGGGTTACCACCGACTACGTTGGAGAACTAGGCAGTCTCTTCTTGCACATGGTCGTTTACGACAAGTCGAAGAAGCCTATCGGGCATGTATGCAGCTGCCGCAACAAGCGCGCCTCCGATTTCCGCATTAACAGAGGACAACTTATAGTATTGCCCGGAGTGGGTTACGAAATCAATCCGACCCTTCACGACGAAATTTGCGGCAAAGGATACGACGCGAAGAAAAATTGCTTTACCTGCGATTCGATTATAGGCATTCCCAACGTGCCGTGCGTTTACGACGCCGCCGGAACAGACGGCGACGACGCGGACGAGGAGGGAACAACAGAGATTGACCCCAACGTCGAACTGCCGGAAGATTACGAACCGGGCGACGATCCGGACGAGCCGGACGGAGCGGAACAACCCGAAAACGACGTCGTCGAGATAGATTTGGAAAAAGATCTTGTAGAAGCCGCGGACGAAAACTTGCCTATAGGCAAACGCTTCTGGTTCGAGGCCGAAGGCGTAATCGAGCAGGATCAGATTTTACAGCTCGACCAATGTTCGCCCAAAGAATTGGTTACGACGCTCGACGATAAGAACATCCGCAACTCCGCGTCCCCCCCATTCTGGGGGGCTCCCATCGGGCAAATCGTTGTTCTTGCAAAAGACTGCGTCGAGGCGAAGACGGTTCCGCTCAAATCTAAAATGACGTTCATGTTTAACGTGAAACATCCCGGCGAATACACGATGAAGGCGTACTATCCTATGACCTGCTTCTTCGGCAAGGTCAAATTTTACATCGACGATTTGCCTATGAGCCCGCTTGATGCGGACGTGGATATGTACACGAAAGCCCCGACCGGACAGGAAGCCCGCTGCAAAGACCAATGCAGCGCCACGCTGCCGATGGACAAGCCGTATTACCGCAGCAACCTTGAAACCATCGGGAACAACGTATTCTTAACCGCCGGCAAACATTATTTGAAAGTAGAAGTCGTTACGAAAAATTCCAATTCAAGCGGTTACGGCTTCGGTCTTGACCACGTCAAGTTTTTCCCGGTAACCGCATCGGAATAAAATATTTAACGCGCGGTTAAATAACGGGCGCGGACTACGTCCTCGGCGTTGAATCGTTCCTTAGCGGCTTTGCGGCGCGCCGGAGCATAACAAGCCGAGCTTCAAAACCCGCAATGCGCGGCGCGGCTTTAGCGGAATAGGCGTAGTTGTCCGGCTAAAATCGTTTTGCGTCGCAACGCGGTTGGACAACGGAAAATAAATATATTATTTTGGCGTTAATTTGTTTTTTGACGTCAAGGAGACGCGGAATGAAAAAAACATTTAAAGACGCGCTTTTTGCCGCAGTTATGGCGGTTTTGTTTGCGGCGGCGATTTTAGGCTGCGAAAAAATAGACGAAAACCTGCTCGGAGACTACGACGCGGCGAAAGAGACCGACGCCGAAGAAGAAGCGGCGGTTGAAGACGAAACCGAAACGGCTCTGGAAGACGAGACTTCGGCGGAAGATGAAATAGCGGACGAACTCGACGAAGAGACCGAAGAAGATTTGCAGAACGACGCGGCGGAAGAACAGCCGGAAGAAGAAGAAGCCGAGAGCGAAGTTGAAAAAGAAAGCGACTCTGAGATTATTGCCGCGAAATGCAAACTGCCGCCGCTGCTCGATACGACGTTCGACGTTGACCCCGACGGCGCGGACGGCCAAATTCATCCTGAAGCGGTCGTTTTCGACGGCGCTGTTTGGATAGTTTACAATAAGCCAGACAAAAACAACAAGTTCGACGTCTATTATACGGCGTTGGAATGCGACGGCTCCCCAAGGATTAAGCCTTACCTTGTTAATACCACCGATTACAACGACATAGACCCGACAATCGCCGCCTCTAAAAACGGAATTTTAATCGCGTGGTCGTCCGACAACGGAGTCGCTCCGCGCAACCTGGATATTTATTACAGAGTCTTTACGAAGGAAGGCGTTCCTTTAACGGGCGAAGACGCGCGCTTTTCGGCTAAAAGCGCGACCGATAAAGAAGATAGCAACGCGTGGATGGTAAAGGCCGCGGCGCTAAACGACGATTCGTTTGCAATCGTAGGCAATTACGCTCCTGCCGACGCCAAACAGTGGCAGACTTTCGCTCAAATAATAGGGGGCGACGGAGTTTTAAAGGGCGGCCTTATACGCCCTTACGCCGACCCGGAGAACGGTCAGCTCTACCCGCACCTAGCGCAGGCCGATGACGGCAGACTGTTTATCGCATGGGGAGAAGCGGGCGCAAACGATTCGTCTTACGCGGTGGCGGTAGCAATCGACCCGTTTAATTTCACGCCTCCGGTTGACAAGCGTTATACGGCCATAGCCGATCCGGCGGGCGAATACGTCTTCCTCGCGGCCGACCCAGTCGGCGGAACAGTTTATTTATCAGGAAACGCCGGCGGAACTTCGCCCAAACCGGTTTTAACCGACGTTACGACGCTGGGAGCGCCCGGTTCGGGGTATATAACCGTTACGGCGGGCGGCGGCAAAGCCGAATACTCCGCGGTATCGCAGGCGACGGAAGACGGCGCGGCGATAGGCTGGTTTAGAAACATCAGCGGTTTCCGCAACGATTTCTTCGCGCAGCGTTTTAAATATACGACCGGCAGCTTCGTTAAAAAAAGCGACCCGTATAAAATCAACGAAAACCCCGCGTTGTCTTACCAGCCCTCGTTGACTTATCTGGGCGGCGGATATTTTCTCGCTCTTTGGGTCGAGGGAACAAGCCCGAAACTCAGGCTTAAAGGAAAAATTTTCGCCTTGTAAAAAAAGAACAAAAAAATCAGTCTGCGGGAATATTTTCTAACGCCGTTTTGTTTTATTTTGCGTAGCCTTATTTAAGGCGGCTTTGAAAAAAGAAAAATCGCCCGGCGTTTAATATTTTGTTGGTTTGGCTATTGTCGATATTGACAAAATACCGTTTATAGGTTAGAAACTTTAACGCTGGAATAAAAGTTCTGTTAAAAAACGTTTGGCTATGTTTTGTCCGCAAAGGGCGGATAAAACTTTAACTGTTTTAGTCAGTTTAACTTTTTTGAAAGGAGCGCAAAATGAAAAAGGTAGCTTTGTTGCTTTTCGCGTTGGCTTTGGCCTTCGTGGCCGTAATGGCCGTTTCCGGAACCGCTTCCGCCGCCGGCTCTAACGCCGCCGTAATCTCCGCCGACGCCGCGCCGACTCCCGACGCCAAGGCCGAGGAGAAAAAGGTAGAGAAGAAGGAAGAAAAGAAAGAGGAGAAGAAAGAGGAGAAGAAAGAGGAGAAGAAGGAAGAAAAGAAAGAGAAGAAAGGCAAGAAAGAAAAGAAAGAAGAGAAAAAAGAAGAGAAAAAATAATCAAGTTTGAGCTTGATTCTCTTTTTAAAAGGCCGGCCTTGAAAAAGGTCGGCTTTTTTTATTTTATGTATTATAATTAAGCAAGGGGCAATGCGAGATATTTCTGAAGGTCGAGGCTGTAATGCTTACATTGACTTATATTACGAAGCGCGCGGCGCTTGCCGCAGTTTTGACGGCGGCGCTTTTCGCCTTTGCGGCTTTTGAAACGCGCGCCGAAGCGGCGGAGAAGCAGGAAGACTCTTCGTTTATTAAAGGGTTCGAACTTTCCGGAGGAACTCAGTTTCCGTTGAGCGTCGGCGGCCGCATGACGCTGGAATTCCCGCTTGGGATTCAATTTACGGGGCAGCTCGGCTATATGCCGAAAGCCTACGTTAAAACAATCAATTTTACCCTTGTCGAACTTGGAGCTTACGACGAAAACACCGGCGAGATAATCGTTCAGTCTCTTTCAAACTCGCTTCAAGCGAGCTTCCTTTTCGGTTGGTCTCCTTTTTCGCCGGGCGGACTCTACATCGACTTCGGCTACTCCCTGATGACTCTGGGCGGCGACGTAAGCGGCAAATCAATTTTGCAGCAAGTTTTTAAAAAGAACAACGCGCTGCTTGCGCTTATGAAGGACGAAACCGTTCCTATAAGTTCGACGCTTCACAATTTTCAATTCGACGTCGGTTACAAGTTTCTTTTAGCGGAAACTTTGCTTATTGGTTTGTCGGTCGGATTTTTTAAAACAATAGCGTCCACCACTTCGGCCGATATTGTTCTGCCGACCATTAACGGTATGACCGAAGAGCAAAGGGCGGGAAAAGAGACGGCGCTGAAATCGGAAATTAACAACTACATGGACGAAGTTTACAAAACTTACGTAATTTCGCCGACCGTTTCGGCTTGGATAGGACTAAGATTTTAAGCGGCTGCAAGACGCGGAAAGGCGGAAAAGTGAATAAAATTCAAATAAAAACGGCGGCGCTGATTTGCATAACCCTTACGATCGCCTCTTTTGCGGGCTGCGCGACCCGGACGGGCTCGGAGGCGGCGAAATTTTTAACTTCGCTTGAGCCGCAAAAATCGACGGGGTTCAAACCCGGCGCAATACATCTTACATACGAGGGCGATCCGTCGAGCTCTATTACTGTCCAATGGAAAACGGAGTCAATGGACGAGGCGAAGTACAAGCCGGCGGTTTTAATCGCCAAAACCGAGTCGGCGCTCAAACAAGGCTATCCGGAATGCAAACAGGCCAATCAAGACGGATGCGAGCTCCGCGGCGGCGGCCTCGACGGCCTTGTTTGGTCGGCGCGCCTCGACGGTCTTTTGCCTGATACGAACTATTATTACGCGGTCGGCGAAAAATACGCCTTCGAAGCGGAAAAGAGCGTCAAAACAAAGCTGCAATGGCTTGTTTCAGATATTTACAACTTTAAAACCGGCATCCCCAAAGGCGGTCAAACGCCCTTTGTATTCGCCTTCGGCAGCGACAGTCAGTCGTGGAAGAACGAGGCGTCGCAAAATATCGAGATAATCAAAACTACTACCGGAAAGGACGTCCGCTTTTGGCTCTTCGGCGGCGATTTGGTCGAGCTGAACCTGGCGCCCGCAACGCGTCAGTGGTTCGAGGCCTTCGCGCCCCTTTTGCGCTATTACGCGCTTATGCCTGTGGCGGGAAACCACGAGGTTTTTACCGACGTTTTTACAGCCGACTTCAGCCTGCCGAAGATGGACGCGCTTCCGCCGGAGGTCAAAGAGCTGGCGTGGTCGTTCGATTTTGGCTGCGCTCATTTCGTCGGTTTTTACGCGACGAGCGAAAAGCTGCTGACCGAGCAGCTGCCTTGGCTTGAGTCAGACTTGAAAAGCGCTTCGCAAGACCCGAATATTAAATGGATAATTACCGTCGATCACCAGTCGGCTTATTCTTCGGGAAGACACGGCAACGTCGCTCACGTAAAAAAACTAGTCTCGCCGCTGTTCGACAAATACGGCGTAGCCGTCGCGTTCTCCGGCCACGACCACAACTACGAGAGAACGAAGCCGATTTGCGGCGGAAAGGCCGCGCCCGAAGGCAAAGGGACGATTTACGTAATTTCCGGCGGGTTTTACTCAAAAAAAAGCTACAAAAGCGGCGGCGGAGAGCTGACGGTCGTAAATATCGACGGCGATAAAAGCAATTACGTAATCGCCCGCGCCGACTGCGAAACGCTGAGCGTAACGGCCTACAACGGCGAGCACGAGCGGATAGACGCGTTCGAGCTGAAAAAGAAATGAAACCGAGAATGACCGAGAACGCGGAGATTAAAAAATTAATTCCGCCGTTTCATTTTAATAACCCCGTCAAGCGCATTCGCCATTTGAGACAAAAAATAATTCGCGTTTTTTCTTCAGAGATGCAAAACGTACAGCCGCATTTTTGACGAGCGACGCGTCGGCGGAGCGTCTAGAAGCCTTGTTCTTAGGCCGTCAAAGTTGTTTTATTTGACAACTTAAACTTCCAAAATATTATAGTAAATGTATAAAAATTAGCTGATTTTACAAATTATACTTGTAAAAAACTAAAACCGCGAAGGAGGAAAAATGACCTGTTCAACTTGCAAAGACGTTAAAAAGGTAGGCATTCTGTTTTCGGGCGGTCCGGCGCCTTCGGCTAACGCCGTCATTTCCGCGGCGACAATTACGCTGCTAAACATGGGCTATTCGGTCGTCGGCTTCTACGACGGCTACCAGAATTTACAGAGCTTCGACAAAACCTCTCCCGAAGGTTCGTTCGTCGAAGGAAAGCATTATATTAACCTTAAATACTCGGACGTCAGCCGCATCCGCTCCAAAGGCGGCTCAATACTGCGAACTTCCCGCGCCAACCCCAGCAAAGTCGGCAAGCATGAAATTTCATGCGACGAGGATTTCTCGGACGCGGAAAAAACGTCGAGTCTGCGCAAAGTCGTGGACGCCTTGGAATATTTAGGCGTCGGCGCGCTTATTACAATCGGCGGAGACGACACGCTCAAGACGGCGGCGAATTTAAGCAAATTCGGCGTTCCGGTCGTGCATGTGCCCAAGACGATAGATAACGATTACTTCGGAATAGATTGGACTTTCGGCTACTTTTCGGCCATCGAGCGCGCGCGTCAGGACCTGCTTACCTACAACGAGGAAACCAAGACGACGGAGACTTTCTTTTTGCTGGAAATGATGGGAAGAAGCGCGGGCTGGTACTGCATGGGCGCGGGCATCGCGGGAATGGCGACAAAAATGGTCGTTCCCGAAGAGATTGAAGGAAAGCTCGATTTCGACAAGCTTTCGAAAGAACTGCTTGATTTTGTGTTGGCGCGTAAAAATGCGGGAAAAAATTACGGCATAATTTGCATCGCCGAAGGTTTGGGCTACCTACTTTCCGACGAGGATTACAAGAAGCTAAATGTGAAATTCGACAACAACAACAACCCCATTCTCTCCGAGTTCAAACTCGTCGATCAGCTTTCTAGCAGAATGCAGAAGGCATATAAAGACGTTAAGGGCGAAAAGGCGAAGCTGAACGTCAAGACCGGAACGATAGGTTACACTACGCGCTGCGTTGATCCGACGGCGTACGACGTTATACTGGCAAGCCAGCTCGGCTACGGCGCCGCAAAGCTCATTAACGAAAAATCGTATGGTTATATGGTTACGGTCAACGGTCAGTTCGAGCTCGACAAGCGCGAAATTGAAGGGCTGATAGAGAAAGACGGCGGAAAGCGCCGCACCAAACTGCGCCATATAATCACCGATACGAACGCGAAACCGGGCGAGAAAGTGCACGACTTTTACAAACTAGGCAAGGCTCTGCAATACGACCCGAAGTATTCGGAAAAATAACGGAACAGCTTGCCGCGCAGACAAAAACAACGCGCCGACGACCGACTCGACGCGAACATAAAACTGGGACGCTATGCGTCATAGTTTTAATGTAATTTATACGCCGTTGCACTTGCATAAAAATTGCGGCGTGCTAGTATGCTTTGCGAATATTCGGCTAATGTTCTTTTTACATAAGTTTTAAGGCATAATTATCTATTCGGAGGAAACGATGACCAAGAGAGTTAGAGAGATTTTAAGCTGGTACGGAAGCGACAACCCCGGCGTAAAGGCCAACCTTTACAAAATGATGATGACCGGACGCCTTAAAGGCACCGGCAAAATGGTCATTCTGCCGGTCGATCAGGGATTCGAGCACGGCCCGGCAAGAAGTTTCGCGCCCAACCCCGCCGGATACGACCCGCTTTATCATTACGAGCTCGCCATCGAGTCCGGCTGCAACGCTTACGCCGCGCCGCTGGGCTTCATCGAGGCGGGAGCCGAAAAATACGCCGGACAGGTGCCGACTATTCTCAAGCTCAACAACAGCGACACGCTTTATTCCGATAAAAACCCGATTCCGGCGGTTACCGGCAGCGTTGACGAGGCGTTGAGACTCGGCTGCTCCGCAATCGGTTTCACGATTTATCCGGGCTCGTCCCACCGCAAGGAAATGTATCAGGAATTGCGCGAGATTACGCAGGAAGCCAAAGCCAAGGGTCTCGTAGTCGTGGTATGGAGCTACCCGCGCGGCGAGCAGCTTACCAAAGTCGGCGAAACGGCTTTAGACGTAGCGGCTTACGCGGCGCAAATCGCCTGCCAGCTGGGCGCGCACATAGTAAAAGTCAAGCCGCCCACAGCGGACTTGGAGCAGGGCGAAGCTAAAAAAGTTTACGAAAAATACGGCATCCCCATGAATACGCTCGCGGAAAGAGTGCGGCACGTGGTTCAGGCGGCTTTCGGCGGCAGAAGAATTCTTATCTTCAGCGGCGGCGCGGCGAAAAAAGACGAAGAAGTGCTCGAAGAGATACGCGGATTGGCCGCGGGCGGCGCGTTCGGCTCGATTATCGGACGCAACTCTTTCCAGCGCCCCAAGGAAGACGCTATAAAATTACTGCATCAAATAATGGACATTTATAAAGCCAAGGAATAAAATTAAATATTAATTCCGAGCCCTAATTTAACGGTTCAAAGGAGGCGTCTTGCGGCGTCTCCTTCTTGATTAAAAACGCCGCTTAGTAAGAGGCGGCAAAGAAAATGCAAACGCGCGGAACGCAAAAATGAAATTTCCGTTTTATACTCCGACGCTGGCCAGGGTTTTATTTTCTCAAGGCAAAATCGACGCCTTCGACGAAGTCGTCGCGGAGCTTGAAAAGACCAATTCCCCTCACGTCGAAGCGCTGAAGGCTATGAAGGGCGAATTTATAAAAGAGAGGCTGGAGAGGCTTCTTTCAAACGTTCAGAAGGCGAAGACCGCGCGCGCGCAAAGCGAGCGATGAGAGCGGCGAAAAGGCCGCGGCCGATAAACCCGTTGTAAAAAAGACGAGGCGACGATGGATTTCAGTAAGGAAATTAAAAAGATTATCGACAAGGTTCCCGGAAGCATCGGCGGAATGCTGCTTGGAAACGACGGCATAATTCTCGATTTCTATTTAATCGAAGGAGTCGAGGCCGATCCGGCGGAACTGGGCGCGGAGCTGTCCGCCCTTCTGCAAAACATCGTCATGGTTTCCAACACGATGGCTCTGGGCGATATCGAACATTTTTGGATTGTAACGAAGTACTTTAAAATTATGGTTTCTCCGATAACGAGCGATTACTTCATAGCGCTGCTTTTCGACAAATCGGCCTACATCGGTCAGGGGCAGTTCGCGCTGCAACTGCACAGGGAAGCTTTGGAGAGCGATTTAGTCTAACGGCTTAGCCGCGGTTGAGCCGCAAAATATATCAAGAGGAAACATGGCAGAAAATCAGGCCCCGAAGCCTTTCAAACTGGAAATTTCCGACCCGCTTAAAATTATGAAACAAACGGGCTGCGACGCTTTATGGACGCACGACCTTGCGGCGATTCGCCATGCGGTCGGCTTTACCGGCAGCGCAGGCCATCTGGTTTGGCTGAAAAAAGGCGCGCCGGTCCTGTTCGTGGACGGTCGTTACACTCTTCAAGCGAAAAAGGAGTGCGCCGGAATCGAAGCCGTAACCATACCCCAGCGCATGATTACCAGCATCGCGGAAAACCTTTTATCCCGCGGGCTTAAAAAGGTAGCGATAGACGCCAACAACTTCACGCACCGCGAGTACAAGGCTGTCGTCGATTTCTTCGAGGGAAAAGCCGAGGCGGTTCCCAGCGAAACGAGTCTGCAAACCTTCCGCATGGTCAAGACGGAAGACGAGCTTAAAATAATGCGTCAAGCGATTGCGATTGCCTCGAAGAGTTTTAAGACCGTCGCGGCGGAATGGCTTAAAGAGGGCGTAACTGAGGCGAAGTTCGCGTGGGAGCTCGAAAAGGCGATGCGCGAAGGGGGCGCTAGCGGAATGAGCTTCGATCCGCTCGTCGCGACGGGCGATCACGCGGCGATAATCCACGCCAAGCCGTCAAACCGCAAATTCAAATCGGGCGAATGCGTTATTATAGATTTCGGCCTTGTTTATAAAGGCTACTGCACCGACCGCACCGATACGGTAGCGATCGGCAAGCCCAGCGCGAAGATGCAAGAAATTTTCGACGTGGTGAAAACTTCTCACGACTTGGCCATAGCGGCGGTCAAGCCGGGCGTCAAAACGACTAAAATCGACGCGATTTCGCGCGAATACATCGCGGGCAAAGGTTACGGACAATACTTCACGCACGGGCTCGGGCACGGCGTAGGGCTTGAAATTCACGAAATGCCGGTATTCTCGCCGATGATGGAAACCGTCCTGAAAGAAGGAATGGTAATCACGGTGGAGCCGGGAGTATATATAGAAGGTCTCGGCGGCGTCCGCGTCGAAGACATGGTTTTAGTAACAAAGGACGGCTACGAAGTTTTAACGCCCAAAAGACCGGCCAAAATGCCGATTTTTTAACTTTATAATATTTTTAAACTTTTAGGATTACTAGCAACGCGAGGAAGCAAATGTTCAACTTTCAGGATATTAGAAACGGAGCCAAACTGGAAATCAACGGCGAGCCTTTCGTGGTAACGTATTTCCAGCACGTCAACCCCGGCAAAGGGTCGGCGTTCGTGCGCACCAAAATACGCAGCCTTATCACGGGCAACGTCATCGACCGCACGTTCAAGGCGGGCGATAAAATCGACAGCGCCGACTTGGAAGTCCGCCACATGCAGTTTTTATATAAAGTAGGATCCGTTTTCCATTTCATGGACAACGAAAACTACGAACAGCTGGAAATCGAAGGTCCGGCGGTAGAGGAAAAGAGCAAGTTTCTGCTTGAGAACCTCCAATGCGACGTGCTTTTCCACCGCGGCAAAGCCATCGACGTGGATTTGCCGAACCACGTGGTAGTCCGCATAACGCACTGCGAGCCGGGCGTTAAAGGAGACACTGTCTCCAACGTAACCAAAGCCGCCACCGTCGAGACGGGCGGAGTCTTTCAGGTTCCGTTGTTCGTAGAAGAAGGCGAATACATCAGAGTCGATACCAGAACGGGCGAATATCTGGAGCGAGTAAAGAAGTAGTCCGATTAACCGGGCTATATAAAGGCCGGACGGACGCATTGCGGCCGCGGCCAAAAGCGGAAAGTCGGAGGATTTTAACCTTCGGCGTTTGACTTTTGACGGAGGAACAAGGAATGAAAAAAGCTTTATTGTCGCTTGGCGCGACCGCCGCGCTGCTTCTGGTTCTACTCTTTTGTTCGTACGCTCAGGCCGCCGACGAGCCGCCCAAGACCGCTGACGGCAAAGATAAAACGACCGAAACCAAACAGCCGACGGACGTAAAAGAGGTCAAAGAGGAAAAAAAAGAGGCCCCCAAACCGGACGATAAAGTAAAAAAAGAAGAAAAGAAGGAAATTGAGAAAGAAAGCGTCAAAGAAGAAGTCAACGTCCCGAACGTTCCGGTCGATTTAAATCCCAAGACGCCCATCGTTAAGGAAAAAGAACAGCTTAAGTTCTTCCAGCTCGACGGCTATTACCGCATGCGCTATCAGCTCTTCCACAGACTCGACCTCGGCCAGATTACGCCGCTTGCGCCCTACCCCAAAGATTGTTACAGCGTCAACAAGAGCAAAGACTCCAAATGCGGCAGCGACCTTTTCAGCGGCGCGAACATGAGACTTTCGCTAAACCCGACAATAAACGTCTCCGAAGACGTGAAACTTGTCATGCGCGTTGACGTAATGGACAACCTCGTTCTGGGAAGCACCCCCGATACCCTCGATTTCCGCGCGGGCTCGCCGAACAGCTCCGGCTACACTTCGTTCGCGTCCACAGCGGTAACGCCGAGGTACGGCATGAACTCGTGGCAGGACGCGATCGCCGTCAAATCTCTTTACGGCGACGTAAGACTGCCTTTCGGCGTTTTGCGCTTCGGACGCATGGCGTCTCAGTTCGGCTTAGGAATAAACGTCAACAACGGCAGCGGCATCAACAGCGATTACGGCGACTTCGTTGACCGCGTTATGTTCGCCACTAAACTGTTCGAGCATCTGGTCTTTGTAACGTGGGACATGCCCAACAACGGCATCACCGCCCACAACGGCCTGATAGGCAACGGACAGGAAAAGAACCTCACCATGCTTGACGACGTCGGGCAATGGACGTTCGGTTTCGCCAAAAAAGACAAACAGGAAGACATTGACGAAAAGCTGCACAACGGCGAGCTCGTGCTTAACTACGGCATTCTTAACGTTTTGCGCAATCAGAATTACGAAATTCCCGCGGGCGTAACCAACAGCAATTCGTCCTATGGAACTCCTACGGAAAAAGCGAACGTCGAACTGGTAGATAGAGGTCTCTTCCTTTATATACTCGACGTTTGGGGCAAACTTCTTTACGAAAATCTCCGCCTCGAATTCGAAGGCGTTCTCGTAACCGGATCCGTGGACAACATTATGGCGCAAAACCAAGATCCGCACGGCTGCGATTTCCTTCAATACGGATTCGTCGTTCAGGCCGACTACGGCTTCCTCGACAACAAACTTGTCGCCGGACTGGAGCTTGGCATGGCCAGCGGCGACCCCGATATGGGCTGGGGCGTTTACCCCGTTATGAACAACCAAGACAACTACAGCGGCGGAAAACAGTTCGAGAGCGACCATAAAATCACCAACTTCCGCTTCGACCCGGATTACCGCGTCGATATGCTTCTCTTCCGCGAAATCATCGGCACGGTAACGGACGCGCTTTACTTCAAAGGCGTAGCGGAGTTCCGTCCTGCGACCGGCCTTTCTGCGAGACTCGAAGGCATTTATTCAATGGCTCTGAACGCGGCGAGCGTCCCCTACTACGCGTCGTCCTTCTCGCAAAAGGAAGCGGAAAAGGCGGCGGACTCGAAACAACTGGGCTTCGAGCTCGATCTGCACATCACATACACCTCGTCCGACAAATACTATTTCGGCGTTTCATACGGAATTCTATTCCCCGGCGCCGGACTTGGAAAACTCGAAAAAGACCCGAACAACGAGAATCTCGCTCTGTGGCATCCGGCTACGGGCGTAGCGCAGGCTTTCCAGGCGATGGCCGCAATTATCTTCTAATTGCGAAAACGTCCGGCGCGGCCTAAAAGAAAAGCGGGCGGCGTAAGAAACGCGGAGAGGCCGGTCCTCTCCTTTTAATAATTAATCCGGCTGCGAAAATTCGACGCGCTATAACACAACCGGGATTAGGCTCTACGGCGCAACGAGGAGACAAAAATGAGCACAATTCGCAATGTATGGACGGCGGTTAAAGGCTACTTTGAAGAGTTTAAAATTCTAAAAACGGTTCCGGCCGAATTTTGGAATCTCAATTTAATCGTCAACTTCTTCGAGATGCTGGCGTATTTCTGCTTCATCACCATCATTACGTTATACCTTACCAACAACCTCGGAATTTCCGACTCCGCGACCGGCGACATTGTCGGCGTCTTCACGCTGCTCATTTCCGTCATCGTTTTCATTTCCGGCCCGATAATCGACACCATCGGAGTTAAAAAGGCTCTCGTCATAAGCATGGCGATACTCATCCCGACGAGGCTATTCTTGGGAAGCACAAACTTCATCGAAGAGAAGTACATCGCCGCCAAGGCCAATACGCCCGAAGTTATCGAGGCGATTAAAAAAGGCGAATACCATATAAAATCCTTCACCAAACAAGAGAAAAAATTCACCGCGGCGCAGGCCGACATATACCTTTATTACAATAAACAGTTTCCCAACGACGACTTGAACGAGGCGATTAAGGACGAGCCCGAAATTCTTAAGTTCGGAACGGCTCTCGGCATTATGAACGACCCGCAGCTTCGTCCGAAGTGGGAAGCCGACCTCGACTCCAAGATGCTCGAAGCCCTCGATATGAATTTGTTTAAAAAACGCCTTAAAATTTACTATACCAAAACCGGACTCTGGGAGAAATTTACGTCCAATTTTAAGAGCGAAGAAGCTGTAAAAGAGACGGCGGCGGCAAAAACGGCGGCGATTAAAGCCGAGACGGAAGAGGAAATCGTTGAAACGATAATATCCAGCGGCGAATACGGCTATCCTTTCTTAGATAAGAAATTGTTCGACGCGGCGATTGCCGGTTTGAAAGAAAAAAAAGCCAGCGATAAGTACGTCGTCGCTTCGGTCGTCGACGAAAAGATCGCTCAGCTTGAAGATTACGTCAAAAAGGCGCAGACAAACGAAAAGGCGCAGTACGACATTTCGGCGGCGTACAACAAAATTTTCAAAGCGCATATGCGCGAGGCGTTCGAGGCCGGCCCCTCAAACAAAGACGCTTACGAGGCGTGGCGCAAGAGCCTCAAACAGTACGCGGAAATGCTCGAAAAGAGCGGCGAGTTTTTCTTCAAGCTGGATAGAGCTTTCAAAAATCCGGAACTTTACAAAGAAGCCGTCAAAGACATCGTCCTTTCCAAAAAGGAACTCAAAGAAAAATACATTTACGATTTCGACGCGCTGCAAGGCGACAAACTCAACGAAGGCTTGGCCGCAACCATTATGGCCTTTAAAAGCCTTCGCGAAAAGTATTCCATAAACACCGCGCTTCATCCTATCGTATTTATAACCTTGATTCTTCTCGCGCTCGGCGAAGGCCTCATGGTTCCCGCCATTTATATCGCTCTGCGCCGTTTTACAAACAAGCGCACCAGCGGAACCGGCTTTAACTTCCAATACCTCTCGATGAATATCGCGGCGATTATGAGCGGCCTCACTATCGACTCGATGCGCGGTTACTTCGGCACGCTTGCCGGAAACGAGGCGATTCTTCTCTTCGGGGCTGGCTGCGCGGTAATTTGCACGATTGCCGCTCTCAAGCTGCGCACCAACATCGAGGTCAAGGACG
The DNA here is from genome assembly GCA_964400725.1 of uncultured Myxococcales bacterium. GTDB lineage: Bacteria > Myxococcota_A > SURF-8 > SURF-8 > CAYNVS01 > CAYNVS01. The sequence continues at coordinate 14,772 of CAYNVS010000004.1, read as the reverse complement.
ACGGCGAAGTCGTAGAGCACGAGTCCGACTCATACGGCGAAAAAGGAGAAAATCCGGTCGGCATTATGCTGTCGGTTATGAAAGAAAAAGCCTTCTGGCGCTTCATGCTCTTCCTCGTGCTTTTGGTCGGCGTCAAACTGGTCTTCACGCATCAGTTTCTCGTAATGCCAAAGTATTACGAACGCGTGCTGGGAGACTACGCTCAAATCGGAATTTTAAACGCGATAAACCCGATGATTATAGTCATCGGACTTATTCTTTTCATCCCAATTCTCGGACGCTTCAACATATTCAAACTAATTATCGTCGGAACTTTCTTCTCCGCCATTTCCGTTTTCTTCCTCGTTATCCCCGGTAAAATGGTCGGCGACGCGATGGGAACCTCCATAGAAATAGGCTATCTCTCCATAATTCTCGCGCAGATTATCGTCTTCGCCGTCGGAGAAGTCATATGGTCGCCGCGACTTTCGGAATACACCGTAACCATAGCGCCAAAAGGCAAAGAAGGCACGTACATGAGCCTCGCGGTTCTGCCGATGTTCGTCGCCAAACCGCTTAACGGAGCCATTTCCGGCCGCTTGCTCGAAAGCTACTGTCCGGAAGGGGTAATGGAAGGAATTCAATCCGGCGTAAGAACCTTCTGGAACGGACCGGAGTTCATGTGGCTCGTGCTTGGAATTATTTCCATTTCCAGCCCGATTCTGGTTCTGCTTCTGCGCAACTTCGTAGAAAGCAAGCGCAGCGACGAGCCGGAGCCGGCCGCCGAAAGTAAAGAATAAGGCGCGCGGTTATATAATTTTATTTTACCGACTGTTTTCGCGCAAGGCGGCTTGCGCGGCCAAATTAATTAATGCACTTAAAGGAGAAACGCACAATGGCAAAGCTGGCAATCAAAGGCGGAATACCGGTAAGAGACGTCGAGCAGGCTCCGTGGCCAAAATGGCCTCCGTACAGCGAAACCGAGCGCAGGCAGCTCATCGAGACGCTGGAATCGCGCAACTGGGGCGGTTTCCCCGCGCCGAACCTTAAGACTTCGCAGTTCGCTAAAGCCTTCGGCGAATATCACGGCGCGAAACACGTAATCCCCTGCGCCAACGGCACAGTAACTCTGGAAGTCGCTCTGAAGGCCGCCGGAATCAAGGCCGGAGACGAGGTAATCGTCCCTACTCTCACGTGGCTCGCGACGGCGGGCTGCGCCGTTTACGTCAACGCCGTGCCGGTTTTCGCCGACGTAAAAGAGTCAGACCTCACGCTTAACCCCGCGTGCATCGAGCCGCTTATTACCCGCAACACCAAAGCGGTCATCGCGGTTCATCTCGGCTCGTCCGTCGCCGACAACGACGAAATTATCCGCATTTGCAAAAAGCACAACCTAATTTACATAGAAGACTGCGCGCACGCGCACGGCGCCAAATGGAATGGCCGCGGAGTAGGAAGCTGGGGCGACTTCGGATCGTTCTCCTTCCAAAGCAGCAAACTGATGACGGCGGGCGAAGGCGGAGCGATTACCACCAACAACGACCTGTATATGCAAAAATGTTGGAGCCTCGTCAACTGCGGACGCAAGGAATGGGGATACGACGGCTACGAAGGAAACGTCTTCGGATACAACTACCGCATGACGGAGTTTCAAGCGGGAGTGCTTATCGGACAGATGGAAACGCTTGACGAATTCACCAAGCTGCGCGCCGAAAACGCGAATTATCTGACCAGCCAGCTCGACCAAATCGAAGGCGTGGAAACGATTAAGCCGCATCCGTCGGTTACGCAGACGGCTCACTATCAGTATATCTTCAAGTTCAAGCCGGAGTTCTGGAACGGCCTGACGCGCGACAAGTTCATCGAAGCGATGTACGCCGAAGGCGTGGACATGGACGGCGCCTTTTACGAGCCGATACAAAACAGACCGCTGTTCAGGCCGCGGCTGGAAGAATGGCCGGAACTGAAGTATCGCTATCCGCGCGGCATACACGCGGGCGTAGCCGACACTCCGGTCGCCTCGGAAATGGCGTACAATCAAACCTGCTGGCTGCACTACCCGTACCTTATGGGCACCAAGCGCGACATCGACGACATAGTGGCCGCCATCCTCAAAGTGAAGGACAACTTCGACGAGCTGCTGTAAATCTTACTTATTTCCGATAATTTGGGCAAACCTCGCGTTTGCCCTTTTTGCTGAATTAAGGAGCCGAAAATGTCATGCGATAAACCCGTCCGCATTGGTTTGATAGGCGCGGGGTGGATTACCACCACGCATTACGACTCGTTTAAAAAGGTTCACGGCGCAGAAATTGTCTGTCAGGCCGACCCCGACCCCGACCGCCTTAAGTGGTTCGCCGCCGAGCGCCCCGTGCCGACGCAATACACCGACCCGATGAAAATATTAGAGCGCGACGACATCGACGTCGTAACCGTAGCGGTGCCCAACAGCTTTCATGCGCACTACGCAAAGCTCGTTCTCAAGGCGGGCAAACACGCGATAGTCGAGAAGCCGCTTTGCCTTACGCTTGAGGACGCGTACGAGATAACAGAGCTCGCAAAGAAAAACAACCGCATAGTCGGTTACGCCGAGGAGCTGTGCTATGTGCCGAAGTTCGAGCGGATGAAGCAGATGGCCGACGCTGGCGGCATCGGCGACGTTTATATGGTGAAGCAGTGCGAGAAGCACGGCGGGCCGTACTCGCCATGGTTCTTTACGCGCGCTGGCGCGGGCGGCGGCATTTTAATGGATATGGGGTGCCATTCCATCGAATTCTGCCGCTGGTTTATGGGGAAAAAGCCGGTCAAGCGCGTTACGGCGCACATGAACACGTACGTTCATACCTTTGGAGAGGTGGAAGACCACGTTATTTTAACGATGGAATTCGAGGGCGGCGCGATTGGGCAGGTGGAAAGCAGCTGGGCTTTGCAAGGCGGCATGGACAGCGTCGCCGAGGCTTACGGTACGAAGGGCGTTATTTACGCCGACCTGCTTCGCGGCATGGGGCTTAAGGCGTTCTCCGCCGAAGGCTTTGCGCCGATGCCTTTCAGCAAGGCGCAGATGGGCGGACCGGAGACTGTAGGCTGGACGACGCCCGACTACGAATGGCTGTGGAACAACGGCTATCCGCAAGAAATGCAAGACTTCATCGACTCGATTCGCCATGGCAGACAGCCGGTTGAGAACGCCGACGACGGACTCGCCGTATTGGAAATAATGCTCGCCGGTTACTACTCCGCCGGAACGCATAAGAGCGTAGAGCTTCCGTTCAGGCCGAAAAACGTCGAGTTCCCTGTTGATTTGTGGAAAAATCCGCCGGAAAAGCTGGAATTCTAAAACAATTAATAGCGTAATAAAGCGCAAATCCCGCTTGCGCCGCAGGCGGGATTTTATGTTTTTGCTACTCTTCCTCAATAAACTTTTTCTTTTTAATTGGCCGAAAAAACGTTAATAACAACACGATGCCTATTATAAAGCCTCCGGCGTGCGCGAACCACGCGATCCCGCCCGACGCGTCCGCGGCGTAACTCCCCGAACCGTTGAACACTTGCAGCGCAAACCACAAACCTAAAAAGATAACCGCGGGTATGCGCACGAAAAAGAAGATTACGATTATCCACACAAGAGTAACGATGCGCGCCGTCGGGAAAAGCCACAAATAAGCTCCCATAACTCCCGCAATGGCCCCGGAAGCCCCGATTATCGGGACGTCCGCGTTAGCGGAAAAGAACGCTTCCGCGACCGCCGAGCCGACCCCGCAAGCGACGTAAAACAGCGCGAACCGCGCGTGTCCCAGCATGTCTTCAACATTGTCGCCGAATATCCATAAAAACCAAAGGTTGAAAATGACGTGAAGCCATCCGCCATGCAAAAACATGTAAGTAAACAGAGTCGCCCACCAAGGAATAACGCCTTCGCCCGACTCTCCCAGCGCCATGTACGTAAGATTCTTGGGCGTCATGCCGAACGCCTTGAAGAACCCAGCCTGCGCCGCGTCGGGCAAAGAAAGCTCGTAAGCGAAAACCAAAGCGTTCAGGATTATTATAATCAGAACGACGAAGGGAAAAGAGCCCGATTTGTTTAAATCTTTTATCGGTATCATCGGTTACGCCGTCGGCGCGGGTCGTTTATAACGGACGTTTATTTTGCGAAAAGAAAAAAATAAGGGCAGGAATTCCTGCCCGCAAATTAAATTTATCAGAGCTGCGCTTAGCCGCCAAGCAGCGCGGTCGCAAGTTTCTTCACCGTTTCCGGATCGACCTCGCCCTTATGCTTCGCCATTACCGCGCCCATGACTTTACCCATATGTTTGGGTTCCGTCGCGCCTACGGCCGCTATCGCGTCCTGCACGATTTTCTTTGTAGATTCCTCGTCCAACATTTTAGGGACGTAGCATTCGATAAGCGCCATTTCGCTTTTAAGCTGAGCAATCTGCCCCGCGGTCTGTTCGCTGTTCATGGCCGCGTACTCCGCGACCGCCTTTTCAAGCTGTTTGTAATAAGAAACTACGACGTCGCGCACGACCGCGTCGTCGAGCTCGCCCTTAAAATTCGGCTCGGCCTTTTTAAGCTGAATCTTGCTTTTTACCATGCGCATAACCGACGCCGTCGCCGCGTCTTTTTTGAGCATGGCCTCCTTCAATCTGCCTTCAATCTGCTCCAGAAGCGTCATATCGACCTCCGTTTGGCCGTTCGGCTATTTATTTCGCCGCGGCCTGAATGGTTTGAATGGAGAAAACCAGAACCGGCTGGTTGGACTTTATAAGCTCTAAATCCGAGGTGTACGCGCCGTCAGATTTTTTATAGTTCCAGCCGTAGGTCGCGCCCTCGGAAATCGAGTCTTCCACAAAAAAGTAAAGCGCGCCTGCGCGGTTGTCGTAATCGTTATTGTAATAGCCGTCAACGAACTTTTCGCCTGCAGTGTACATACCGTCGCCGTTTGCGTCCAGATAGGCGCGGACTTCGAGCTTATAATATTTCACTTTAAAAGCCGATTCCTCGGTTCTGATGTTTCCCTCGACTTTTTTATCGAGAAAAAGAACCGCTTCGGAGACGGTTGAGTCTTCCGGGTTCGGCGTCGTTGCCGCGACGGCGAATTCGACCCATTGTTTCGTCTTTTCGTCCAATCCCATCGCCGCTGTGCGAAGCATGTTTTTCTCTTCGTCTGACGCCTCCTTGCTGGTCAGAGAGTAAAATCCGCCTATGCGCACTGCGAGGGTGTGCGGAACCAGTTTCTTTTCGGACGAGCCGCAGCCCGCGGCAAGCGTAAACGCCGCCGCCGCGGCCAAGACCGCGGATAAAGTTTTAATTTGAAATTTGTTCATTGTAGGACTCCTGATGTATGCGTTGAAAATTAATTTTTCAATCCTTCAATTTTTTCGGTTTAACGGCCAGCTTGCGCCACATTTCTTCGCACAGCGCGGTCATCGAGCGCGCGCCGACGGAAGACGGCTCATATTCGAAAACGGTTCGGCCATGGCTTTGCGCCTCGTCGATTTTTACGCTGTAACCTATTACCGTGCGCGCCAGCTTGCTTTTGAACCGGTCGTCGAGAGCCTTCAGAATTTCGTCGGCGAGGTTGGTGCGCCGGTAAAAAGTCGCGACCAGCAGTCCGAGGTTCGTTTGGCTTTGCGGGTAGCGCTCTTTGAGCGTTTCAATCGTGTTGGCCATCTCCGCGCATCCTTCGAGAGCCAAATAGGTAAGAGGAACCGGAATTACCACTTCGTCGGCCGCGGCGAGCGCGTTGAGCATAAGCGGCCCCATGCTGGGGGGCGAGTCGATGACGACCAAATCGTATTCTCCGGCCTTTTCAAGCTCGTCGAGCTTTTTCGAGAGGCGGAAAACCGAATCCGGCGACATATCGAGCTTTACCGCAACTTCAGCGAGACGTCCGTTGGACGCCGCGAGATAGAGCGACTCAAGCCTCGTCGGCGCGGCCGGAGGCTTTTTCGCGTCCGTTTTTTTTAATAGAATTTCCGCGGTTCCGTATTCGACTTCGTCGACCTTTACGCCAAGCGACTTGCCCGCATGCCCCTGCGGATCCAAATCGACGACGAGAACCTTGGATTTTTTAAAAAGCGCGCAGTACGCCGCAAACGTAACCGCCAGCGTAGTTTTGCCGGCGCCTCCTTTTTGGTTGGCGAAGGCTATCCGCTTCATTTCGCGTCCCTTCTATTTGCGGAGTTTCTGACTCCGCCTTTACTTGGCCTTTTTGCCGGATGCGCTTTTTCTTTGACGTTTAGGCTCTTCTTTTGGTTTCGCAGCCTCTTTGACGGCCGTTTCCTTTTTGGCCTTGGCGGGCTTCTCCGCCGCTTTAGGCTTGGCCTCGGCCTCTTTACGAACCGAAGCGCGCGATTCATTCGCGGGCTCGAAATCGAATTCCTCGAACTCGTCGTATTCCGAGCATCCGCATCCGCAAACGCCGTCGTCTTCGCCTTCAACTTCGACCAGCTCGAACAAATCGAGCACGACGTCTAGTTTTTCGCTTATTGCGGCGAGTTCTTCCTTGCAGCCGCAGCCGCATTCCGCGCCTTCCCCCTTTTCGAGGGCTTTTTTAAGGCCGTGAATTTCGCTTCTGACGTCGAACAGCGTGTTTTCAAGGTGTTCGATGCGCTCTGCGAGCTTCTCGAAGTCGGCTCCGGTTGGGAATTCGAGGTTAGTAAGCGCGGTCTCGATGCCTTTGCCGACGACTTTGCGGAACTCTTCGCTCGTAGCGAGGACGGTTTGAAGCGTCTTAACCACGCGCTCGCTGTTGAAGATTTCGTTGAGCTGCTCGGCGACCTTCGCCTCGTAAAGCCCCAGCAAATCTCCGAGGATGCCTTTTCTAAAATCTTTGTATGCGGTCATGTTCGCCTCCTGCGGAAAATAAGTAGCATATGCGCGTTTTATAGACAAGAAAATTTTAAGAACAACCTAAAAATATTAGCGTATTCCCGCCCGCCGAATATGCGCGACCGGCCGTTTTTTCGCGCCGAGCGAGCGGACGCCTCTGCGGGGTGGCGTGGTTTGCGCGCGCCGGAGGCTTTATAATATGCATCGTCTTTATCCTCGCCGTTTTCCGCCCTATTAAAAGAAAAAGTTTATTGAGGAGGAATAAAATATTATATCAGAATCGTCGTTTGGCAACGCTTTTTGAAAGGGCTGAACCTTTAACATTAATTTATAAACAATAAATCAAATAAAAAAGGCAGGCTTGAAGCCTGCCTTTCTTTTCAATTCAAACTTGCGGTTTAAAGTTTGCCCGCCAATTCGCGGATTAAACGCCAGTTCTTCAAACGGTCTTCCATGCTCGACTTCAGCTCTTCGCTTACGTTCCCATGACGGTCGAAGTGCTTGGCGAAGCGGCCTTCCTTGCGGGCGAACCATAAAAAGTCTTGAACTTCGCCCGTCTTGGGGTCGGTATGCCAATCCTGATCGATCGACGGATTGCCCGCCAGCGAGATGCGCTCCTTCAACGTAGCGCCCTTGCGCGGATCGTGAACAATAAGCGGGAACGCGCGGGAAACGACCGCCGCCTTGGCGCGCGCCGTCGCTTCGTTGTCGCCGATGCCGTGCTCCGGCATGCATGGGCTGTACGCGATTATAATCGCAGGGCCGGGATACGTTACCGCGTCGATTACCGAGCGGAGGAAGTGGTTGTGATAAGCCGGCGAAACCTGCGCCACGTAAACGTCCGGGTGCATCATGGCGATGTTCGCCAGTTCCTTGCGGCGCTCGGTTTTGCCCGGAATTTTCTTTCCGTGATAGGAAAGTTTGGCGTTCTGTCCGAGGAAACTCGCGGTGCTCGTCTGGCCGCCGGTGTTGGAATAGGTCTGCGTGTCGAGCACGAGAACCTTAATGTTCATGTCGCTGGCAAGCAGGCGGGAAAGAGGCTGGAAGCCGATGTCGTTCATGGCTCCGTCTCCGCCGACCGCCCACACGACCGCGTCTTTGTTCCCTTGCTGGTCGAGGCGCAAACGAACGCCCATAGCCGTAGTCGTGCTGTTTTCAAACAGCGGGTTCGTCCAGGGAACCCTGAAAATGTTGAACGGGTAGGTGGATGCGTAAACGGTGTCGCAGCCGGTGCTGGCGACGATTACCTGGTTGTCTCCGGCGATTGTAGCCGCAGCGGTAAGAACCATTTTATAAGCGGTGATTTCGCCGCAGCCCATGCAAGCGCCCGCGCCGCCGACGTACAACCAGTTGTTTTCGTCTAGGAAAATGTCGGTCAGCAGTTTCGGATTTACGTAACCTTTGTCGGTCTTCGGCAGCGTCTCGTTGATAAAAGCGATTTTCTTGCCGTAATCGGTCATTAACGCGTCGTCTTTGGAGACCATTTTAAGGGCGCCCCTGTCGGCGCAGACTTCTACGCAAACGCCGCAGCCCTTGCACTTGGTTTGGTCGATCCAGAGGGAGAACAGACCGGGGGTTTTGCCCTGTTTCTCGTAAGTGTTGTAGAACTTGACAGTCTTGGCGAATTGGGCGTTGACGCTAGCGGCAAACTCTTTATCCTCAAGTTTTGCGACAGCGGTTTCGACTTCCGCCGGAGTATTTACGCGGGGACGTATCGCGACGTCCGGGCACTGTATAACGCATTCCATACAAGCGATGCACTTGGACGGATCGTAAACGGGGATGTACGGCGAAACTGCGGCGAAGCTTCTTTTCGCGGCGGTGCCGGCGGGAATAAGCGAGCGGGCGGCGAGTTCGTCGGCCTTGACGTCGTGCTCGCCCTTGCCTTCAAGGTAGGGCTTGAGCACCAAATCGTCGAATTTTTCAAGCGCAAGGCTCGCCTTGCTGACTTCTTTGCTGCATTTATAATTTTGAGTCATCGGGTTTGCTCCTCAATGCAAATCGGTTATTCTTGGGCCATAATTTCGGCGGGGATTTCGACGACCTCTTTGTAGCCGCGAACAACGCAGGTCATGTTGTCTTTGACGACCTGCTCGCCGCGTTTTCCGAAATATTTCTTCAATCCCTTTTCCACGCCCGCCATCAGAACTTCTTCGTTCATCCCTTTTTCCGCCGCGTACGGGGTGGCTTTAAGGAAGACGCCCAACAGGACTATGCCCTGCATGCGTTGAACGAGGTCGGGCTTGCTGGCGACTTCGCGCGCTACTTTAACGGTGTCGAGGCCGTACACCTTTATATTCCGCTCTTTAATTTCTTTGCGAGCCCAAGAAGGGAGCGACTTCCAGATTTTTAGCGGAACGGATTCTTCCGTGTGCAGGAAAAGGACGCCGCCGGGGACGAGCCCCTTCAACGGGTTGCCGCCTAAGAAGGCGTTGGTGTCGAACACCGGAACGAATTCGACCTTGGAAAGCTCTTGATGGATGTCGATGTGGCCGGGCGCTACGGTAAGGTAAAAAGTGGTCGGAAGACCTTTTTTCTCCGCGCCGTATTTCGGGTACGCCTGAACGTCCAGCCCGAAGAGGCTGCCGCAGACGGTAGCGATGACCTTGTTCGTCGTTACCGAACCGTATCCGCCGATGGAGTGGCCGCGCATCGAGAAGGCGCCCTTGGGGCGGACGTCGGGCTCCGCGCCGCCGAAAGAAAGCGCGTCTTCGTGGTCGATGCCGACGCAGTAGCGGATTTTGCCCTTTTCGCCCGCTATCATGTTGTTCACGATTGCGATGAAGTCGTTGGAGCGGACGTCGCGGCTTCCGAGGCCGCCGGCGCCGTGCTGGATCATCGGAACGCGGGTCGTTTTTTCGTAATCGGGGTGTCCCCACATAGCGTCGGCGAACGCCGCCTTGATATCTCCCGCAAGCGGGTTTTCCGGCGAGCATATTTCGTCGCAGCGCTCCAAAACGCTTACGACCTTGCAGTTGCGCAGAGCTTCGACCAACTCCGGACCGGGGAACGGACGGAACGAGAAAACCGTAACGACGCCGACTTTAACGCCCTGCGTTTCGCGCAGATGCTTGACGGTCGCCTTGGCGGTTTCCATGAAAGTGCCCATGCCGACGACGGCGTATTCGGCGTCTTCCATATAGTATTTCTCGATGAGGTCGTATTTGCGTCCGGTGAGTTCGCCGTATTCGGCCATAGCCTTTTTAAGGTTGTTCTTAAGCGGCGCATAGAAGGCTCTCTGACCCAGCTTGCCGCGCATGTACGCGTCCTGATTCTGAACCGTGCCGCTCATAATCGGGTTCTTCGGATCCATCAAATTTATGAGCTTCTCGGACGGATGTCCCAGATATTCTTTAATCAGATCCGGTTCCGGCAGGCGCACCGTCTCGACGGTGTGAGTGGAAAGGAAGCCGTCTTGTATATTTAGGAAAGGATTGAATGAATCTTCCGCGGCGCGTCTGCTGATGAGCGCAAAGTCCGCGATTTCCTGATTGTTGCGGGCAAACAGCATGCCCCAGCCGCAATCTATCACGCCCATGACGTCGTCATGTCCGGCGTGAACGTTAAGCGCGTGCACCGTCATGGCGCGGGCGCCGATGTGAAATACGACGGGAAGCCTTTTGCCGGCTATGGTGTAAAGAACTTCTTTCATCAGTAGGAGGCCCTGGCCTGAAGTGAAGTTCGTAACCCTGCCGCCCGCAAGCGCGAAACCTTCGCAAGCGCTGGCGCTGGAGTGTTCGCTCTCAGGCTCGACGAACGCGAGTTCCTCGTCCCATACGTTGCGCTGGCCGTCGGCCACCGCCGCCTGAAACCCAACGCCCATGTTGGTGGACGGAGTAATAGGGTAAGCCGCCGCTCCCTGACACGCTCTAGTTTCTACCCACACTACGCAATCGGAACCGTCCGACGTTGTGGGAATTCCCGGATATTTAAACTCTCTGTCGCTCATTAACTACCTCCTGGTTGGTGTAAAGAAGGCGAAAAACTCTTAACGCGGATAATAATAGCTTTATAGATATGTATTGCAAGAGAATTTTATCTTATTAAATTCAGTATTTGCGCTAATAGAACCCCTTCGGCGGCGATAATTATCTTAAATATGCGGCGGAACTAAAAATTGAATTCAAAAAACGACCGCGGCCTGTCGTTACGCCTGCGGCTTGACTGCGTCCGCCTGCGTTTCGTTCTCAATTTTATCTTTGGCCTCGTCTTTTCCTTCTTCCTTGCACGGACAGTCCTGCGTCTCTTCGCCGAGATAGAAAGGACTCTTGCGGTATGCCGCGATAAGGTGGCTGAATGTAACCTTCATTATGGCCGTAACCGGAACCGCCAAAAGCATTCCGACGAATCCGAAAAGCCTGCCTCCGACGAACAGCGCTATAATGACTACCATGGGGCTTACGCGAAGCCTCTGCCCCAGTATGCGCGGCGTTATGAAAAGACCGTCCGCGACCTGCACTACGCCGAAGACCGCAAGCGTCGCGACAAGCAGTCCTGGGCCGTTCCACGCAAAGATGGACATCGCAACGGCGGCGAACATCCCGATTGAGAAACCGACGTACGGTATGAACGCGAGACCGCCGGTAATCATTCCTATCAGCAGCCCCATCGGCAGGCCGATAAGCGTCAGTCCGACGGAATAAAGCGACCCCAAAATCAGGCATATCATCACTTGCCCGCGGATGATGGACGACATCGTTTGGTCTATTTCGACGAAATAAGCGATCCAGTTAGACTTGGTTTTTTTAGGAAATAGATCGGCGACCCAAATTTTTAGGCCGTCGAAGTCGCGCAGGAAATAAAACGTAAAAACCGGAACCAGAACAATGGTAATGAAGACGGTCATCAGCCAGCGTCCGCTGAGCATCATCGCGCCCAGCGCGTTCTCGAGCGAGCCCTGCATTTGAGCCAGCATATTGCCGGTGAGGTTGGGCAGCTCGTTCATCAGCCCTTCCCAGTTGTGGGGCAGCTTTTTGCCGCGGAGTTTTTCGAGGTAAGGGACGACCTGCGTAAGAATAAACTCGCGCAGCCTCTCGGCGTATTTGGGCTGGTTTGCAAAGAAGTCTTCCGCCTGCGCCTGAATCATCGGCACGATTATGAAAAACGCCGCCGTGAGGAAAACGGCTACTAGGGCGAGGAAGACGAGAATCGCCGCGGCGCGGTTGAACCCTTTGGCTTCGAACCTGTTCATAATCGGGTCGAGTAGATAAGCCGCGAAGAAAGCTATGACGACCGGCATTAGGAGGTTTCCCAGCACGACGATAGCCGCGCCCAGAAGGAGGACGATGCCTAGCATCCAGCCGATTTTCGCCCACTGGTGCCGCTTGTTTCTAGTTTGTTCCGCGTTGTCCATTTTATTCGCTCGCGATGAATTCGGTTAAATAACGATAAACTTATATTATATTAAATTCAACTTTTCAAACTGTCTTATAATAAATCTCCGCGGCGTAGTTGTCCAATTAAGAAAACATTTATTTTTCCCGAAGATTAGCGCCGTCAATTTTTGACTTTTACGCGCGTTTTTAATAAATTGAGACGAACGGTTTGTTATGCCGCTTCTTAAAAAATATTGTCCGAAATCTTAATTGCCTGATAACGCTGATACATGAAGCGAATGCGAAATTTGTCAGCTTTTTTTTAACTGATAAGCTGCGCTATTGCTGCGTTTATCAGCGCCGCATTACTCCGAATTACGGACATAACTTTTGAGAACTGTTATGTGCCTGCCTTGGCGTCATGCGGCGGTAAACCCGATTTACCGCTTATGTTCGCTTTCGGGTTTACGATTTAAGCCGCGACGAAGCTAATAACAGCCGCAACCGCGCGTTTTTGCTTTAAAAAGTTTTCAGAGCTTGTTTCCCCACGGCGGAAGAAGCCCCATTTTTCCTTTCACCTCGGCCATAGTCTCCTCGGCTGCGGCCTTGGCCCTTTTTGCGCCTTCATGCAAAACGTCCCAGACGTAATCGTCGTCTTTCTCGACCTCGCGGGCGCGCTCGCGCATAGGTTCCGTCTTGCTTATCACGTTCTCGGCGAGCTTCTTCTTGCAGTCGAAGCAGCCGATTGCGGCGGATCGGCAGTCGCAGGCTATCTGTTCGCGGTCTGCGTCGGGCGTGAAGAACTTGTGCATCGAATAAACGTAGCAGACGTCGGGGTTGCCGGGATCTTTGCGCCGGGCGCGGCTCGGATCGCTGGCGGCGCGGCGCGTGAACTTCTCAATCACGCTTGCGGGCTCTTCCAGCAGGCCGACGTGATTGTCAAGCGACTTGCTCATCTTCCTTGCGCCGTCGAGCCCCATAATGCGCGGAGTGGTCGAGAACATCGTTTTAGGTTCGGGAAAGGTCGGACCGTAACGGAAGTTGAACCTCCGCGCAATTTCCCGCGAAAGCTCCAAATGCTGCTCCTGATCTTCTCCGACGGGGACGAGCTCGCCTTTATATAAAAGTATGTCCGCCGCCTGAAGCACCGGATAAACGAACAGCCCCGCGTTCGTCCCCTCGCGCTGCTCGGCGAGTTTGCTTTTGTCTTTAAACTGCGTCATGTTCTCCAGCCGCCCCATCATCGCCAAGCTGCAAAAGATCCACGCAAGCTCGGCGTGTTCCGGCGCGTGCGATTGCGCGAACAGCGAGCACTTATCAATCGGAAGCCCGCCCGCAATCATGTCCCGCGCCATGTCCAGCACTCGGCGGCGCATGGCCGAAACGTCGTACGGAATCGTTATCGCGTGGTAGTCAACGATGCTGTAAATGCAGTCGTACTGGGGGTCGTCGGCGCAGTTTATCCAGTTTACCAACGCGCCCAGATAATTGCCCAAGTGCAGCGCGCCGGTAGGCTGCATTCCGCTGAAAACGACGCGCTTTCGTCCTTCAGGCCTCGTCCATTTCAATTGTTCGTCGCCGCGCTCGGCGGATGCGTCGTCCGCCGCCCGCTCGTCGGTTTTAATTATTTCTTCCATTCAAACGCCTCCGGTTGAACCTTGCGCGCCGCCTCGAACAGCGCTATTGAGACGGAGTTGGCGAGGTTATAGCTGCGAATCGGCCCCATGATGGGAATTGTGAGGCAGCGATCGCCGCATTTTTTTAAAAATTCCGAAGAAAGCCCTTTCGTCTCCGGTCCGAAAAATAAAAAATCGCCCGCGGCAAATTCCGCCGACGTAAAAGGCCTTTTGACCTTGGTCGTCAGCGCCCAGCCTTTTTCCGCCGCCTGCGGAAATTCCTCGAAGAAGGCGTCGAGGCTTGCGTGCTCGTAAACCGCCAAATTCTCCCAGTAGTCGAGCCCGGCGCGCTTTAGCTGCGCCGCGTCCGTTTTGAAGCCGAGCGGATGAACAAGATGCAGCGACGCGCCGAAACCGACGCATAGACGGCCTATGTTTCCTGCGTTCTGCGGTATTTCGGGGTTTACGAGAACGACGCGAAGGTCGTGCTTGGAGATAAACTTACGACCGTAAACGTCCCCTACTTTCTTATCGGAAAAAAGTTGCGTTTTGGGCAAAACCAAGCAAATCAAATTGAAAAGGGCGGCTCGCCGCCGCCCTAGCTTAGCGTTTTATTCGTCAGCCTTGACGGGCATGACTATTCCGAAATAATTGGATACTCCGTCGGCCTCGATTCGAGCCGGAGTCTCGTCTCCAACGATTTTAATCGTGATGTTCTCCTGCTTGAAGGAGTTTAGAACGTCCATGAACGTGTTAAACGGGAAACCCATGTTAATCGGCATTCCGGTAAGCTCCGCGGCGACGGGCTGCTTGCTCTTGCCGTACTCGGAGTAGGAAGACGAAATAATGACTTTGTTTTGCGAAATGTCGAAGCCGACGCGCTGGCCGCGCTCTTCGTGCAAAACCGCGACGCGGTTCATAGCTTCGATGAGCTCCGAGCGGCGGATAGCTAGCTCGTGGTTGTAGGACGCCGGAATTACGACCTCGTAATTCGGGTAGTTGCTGTCGATGAGGCGCGTCGAGAAAGTTAC